>JBGAJV010000010.1:0-112385 GCA_044224715.1 Anaerolineales bacterium
ATGTTGATCGTGATCCCGCGCTCGCGCTCTTCCGGCGCGTTGTCGATCTGGTTGTACGCCCGGTACTCCGCCATCTTCTTCAGCGCCAGCACCTTCGTGATCGCCGCCGTCAACGACGTCTTCCCATGGTCGATGTGCCCGATCGTCCCAATGTTCAGGTGCGGCTTGCTGCGGTCGAACTTCTCCTTCGACATGTCTTTCCTCCGGCTCTGCTTGGTCGGCTAGTCAATGTGTCTGCTAGTCGGCTGGTCGACCCACCTGACTAGGCGACTACAAGACTAGCCGACTAGCCGACTACGATCTAAGCCCAAGACGAGGATTGAACTCGTGACCTCACCCTTACCAAGGGTGTGCTCTACCAACTGAGCTACTTGGGCGAGCCATTGGGTGATTGAAAGATCGATGATTGGGCGATTGCTCCATCGCCCAGTCACCATTCACTCAATCGCCAATTGCTTCTGTGGGCGGTGCAGGATTTGAACCTACGAAGGCTTCTGCCAACTGATTTACAGTCAGTCCCCTTTGGCCGCTTGGGTAACCGCCCTTATTCAACTGTCAAGGCGTAGCCGACGATGGGAATTGAACCCATAACCTACCGCTTACAAGGCGGTTGCTCTGCCGATTGAGCTACGTCGGCGCATGAGCCGGAAGATTATAACAGACTTCCGCCCAAACAGGGGGATTGTACGCAGGTCAGGGGCGCGAGTCAAGGAAAAGCGGGTGCGGGAGCGCCAGGAACGCACGAGCAGAGAGCGATGACGCTCGCGCCCTCCTGGCGCTCGCCTTTTCCGGCTCTTCTAATGATTCAGCTCGTCTTTGACGGCCAGGTACAGGTTTTCGGCCTTGAGCTCGGCCAGGGTGTAGCACTCGCAACCCAGGGCGTCTGCCAGTTTCTTGGCCAGGCCCTGATCGAAAGCGGCGTGCTCCATGTTGACCACCACCGACCGGATCGCCCTTTCCTTGAATTGTTCGGCGATCCGATGGGCCTCGAGCTGCGGCGGCAAATGGGTGAGCGACACGTTGCCGGCCCCGTCGGTCAACAGGATCATGAGCGGCATGACGTCCGGGTGCAGGCGCTGTTCCTGGACGATGGTGTCGAAGGCCAGCTGTAACCCGGCCGAGAGCGGGGTCTTGCCGCCGACCGGGATATCGGCCAGCGCGCTCTGCGCCAGCTGCACCGAATTGGTCGGCTGCAGGACGAGCGTCGCGCGGTTCTTTTGGAAGACGACCAGACCGACCCGGTCGCGGCGTTGGTATGCATCGGTGAGGAGCGAGAGGATCGCGCCCTTGGTGGCCTGCATGCGCTCGGCCACCGCCATCGACCAGGAGGCGTCGACCACGAACAAGATCAGGTTGGCCGCGCGCTTGACCCGCACTTTGCGCTGCAGATCGCTCATCTCGATCGAGAAGGCGACTTTGCGCGCGTCGCGCTCCTCTTCGCGCGCACGCTGGAACGGCGCCGCGGCGCGAAGGGTGGCGTCGAAGGCGAGGTCGTTGGTCTTGCCGCCGGCCGGGCGCGCTTGAATGTAGCGGCCGCGCTTGCGGTCGGTCTTGGTGCGCGACCGGCGACCGCCCTGCTTGCGGGTCAGCTTGTCGAGGGGCGTGTCGAGCTTGCGGGTCTGGAACTCCTGACCCGTCGATACCTTCTGCCCGCCCTCCCACCAATGAGAGGGCTCGCGGTCGAAGGGGTTCGCCTGCGGCTGGAGCTGCGGCTGGGTCGGTTGTTCCTCCGACCCGGTGCCGCTCTCAGACTCGCTGCTCAGCGACTCTTTTTTTTTGCTGCGTCTGGCGACGCATCCTCCGCGCTCTGAGGTTGCTCTTCGCCCTGCCCGTCCCATTCGCCGGCCAGCTGTTCGATGCGATCCTGCAGGTTGGTCAGGTTCGCCTCCTGCTGGTTGAACGGGCCGCGGCGGATGCGATGCGGCAACGCCAGCTCGGCGGCCACGGCGATGTCTTGCTCCGTGATCTGAGTCCGGCCGCGCCAGGCGGCATGGGCGCGCGCGCCCTTGAGGATCACCAGGTCCGCGCGATGGCCGTCGACGTTCATCGAAGCCGTCAATGATGCGATCGTGAACAGGTCGCGGCGCGAATACTGCACGCGGTCGACCAGCTCGCGGGCCTTGGCGATCTCGGCCGAGAGCGCGTGCTCGCGCGGCAGCCACTTCGCCTGAAAGGCATCGGAGTCGGCGTCGTTCTCGAGGTTGCGCTCCATCACGGCCATGCGCTCCTGCGCATTGCTGAGGCCGTGGATCTCGACCGAGAACGCGAAGCGGTCGAGCAGCTGCGGGCGCAGCTCGCCCTCCTCGGGGTTCATGGTGCCGACGAGGATGAAGCGGGCCGGGTGCATGAACGAGATGCCTTCGCGCTCGATGACGTTCACGCCCATCGCGGCCGAGTCGAGCAGCAGATCGACGACGTGGTCGTCGAGCAAGTTTACTTCATCGATGTAGAGCAGACCGCGATTGGCCGCCGCGAGCACGCCGGGCTCGAAGTGTTTCTCGCCCTGCTTGATGGCTTTCTCGATGTCGAGCGTGCCGACGACGCGGTCTTCGGTCGCGCTCACCGGCAGATCGACGAACGCGATCCGTCGGCGCACGATCTTCATGTCCTGACCGGCGGCCTTGCGATCCTTGGCCCAATCCGACCAGGTGCCGGGCGCGTTGGGGTCGTCGTTGAACGGTGACTCGGCGAACACCTCGATCTCGGGCAGCAGGGCCGACAACGCGCGTGATGCCGTCGACTTGGCCGTTCCGCGCTCGCCGCGGATGAGCACGCCGCCGATGCGCGGATCAATGGCGTTCAAGATCAGCGCGCTCTTCATGCGCTGCTGACCGACAATGGCTGTAAAGGGTAGTTGTGCTGGCATAGGGATTGACTTCTATTATAGCCCGAAGAATTGGGTGGTTGGGCGATCTGGCCATTGGGCGATCGAAAATCGCTCCCGCGCTCTCGCGCTCCCGCTCCCTCGCGCTCCCGCCTAACAGGGTTTGCAGGATTTGCAGTTTTGCCGATATAATGGCCGCTAGTCCGTACTGGGAGAAGATGTATAGCATGACCGAGCAAAACAAGGGCAAGGGCACCGAGCCTGAGCATCCGATGCAGTCCCTGCTGGACGCCGACAGCGGGTTGAGCATGCCAGGCCGGGGTGAGATCCGGGACGGCGTGATCGCACGGATCACACCGAGCGAAATCCTTGTCGACGTGGGCGCCAAATCGGAAGGCGTCATCACCGGCCGCGAGCTGGACGCCGTCGACGAAGCTTCGCGCAAGGCATTGACCGTGGGCCAGACGATCCCCGTGTACGTGGTCGACCCTGAAGACCGCAACGGGAACATCGTGCTGTCGCTCGTCCGGGCCAAGGAAGAGCGCGACTGGCAGCTGGCCGAGGATCTGTTGAAGTCGCAGGAGGTCTACAACGGCCTCGTCGCGGGCTACAACAAGGGCGGCCTGATCGTCAAGGTCGGCAATCTGCGCGGCTTCATCCCGGCCTCGCAGGTCAGCCAGCAGCGCCGCCGCCGCACCGAAGGCATCGAGGCCCCCGAGCAAAAGTGGGGCAAGATGATCGGCGAGTCGGCGATGGTCAAGGTCATCGAAGTCGACCGCAGCCGCAACCGCCTGATCCTTTCCGAGCGCGCCGCCAGCAAGGAGTCGCGCGAGGCTCAGAAGGAACGCCTGCTGTCCGAGATCAAGCCCGGTGACGTCCGCAAGGGCCACGTCATCAGCCTGGCCGACTTCGGCGCGTTCATCGACATTGGCGGCGCCGACGGCCTGGTGCACCTGAGCGAGATCTCGTGGAAGCGCGTGCAGCACCCGAGCGAGGTCCTCAAGGTCGGCCAGGAGGTCGAGGTCGAGGTGCTCAACGTCGACCGCGAGCGCAAGCGCATCGGTCTCTCGATCAAGCGCCGCGAGCAGGATCCGTGGACCGTGCTCAAGGATCGCTACAAGGCCGGTCAGCTGGTGCAGGGCACGATCACCAAGCTCACCAAGTTCGGCGCGTTCGCCAAGATCGACGGCGAGGACGACGTCGAGGGCCTGATCCACGTCTCCGAGCTGGCCGATACCCGCATCGACCATCCCAAGTCGGCGGTCAGCGAGGGGCAACGCGTCACCCTGCGCGTGCTCAAGGTCGACCCGGACAAGCGCCGCATCGGCCTTAGCCTCAAGCGCGCGGCCTCGGCCGAATACGCCGATGCCGACTGGGAGCAGCTGGCCTCGAACCTCGACGAAGTCGCCATGTCGAACGACGACAGCGAGGGTTGAGCGGCACGCTCCGTTTGACGGTACGCCAAGAGGCCGGGCATCCCCCCGGCCTCTTCTTTTTCTGGTAACCCAACCGGGTGCGCCGGGTTTTTTCCCGGCTTCTTTGCCAGCATTCACGAGAATCTTATAGAAGAAGCGTACATTTCGGGCAACAATCATGCATTAAGGTTTGCGGATGGTCCGACCTGGGTGTTGGAACCGTCTGATCCTGACGCGCGTCGTCGTGCACAGCCGCCGCCGCGAAAAGACCGGAGCGGTGCAGCGCATACGCGCTTTCGGGCATGACCCGACCTGCCCGTTTGGGGTGGCGATGGCGTCAGGGTAGTTTGATAGAATACAAAGCGGTTGGCGTGAACGGCGGTTCGCGAAAAGCGAGCGTCGATTCACTGAGAGAGGAGACCACCTGTGTCTGACAAATTGCAGCGCTTTACGCAACGGGCCCGGCGTGTGCTCGCCCTGGCGCAAGAAGAAGCCGAGCGGATGAAGCACGCCTACATCGGCACGGAGCATCTGCTGCTGGGTCTCATGAAGGAAGAAGGCGGGGTGGCCAGCCGCGTGTTGCGCGAGCTGGGCCTCGAGACGCGTCGCGTGCAGGAGATCGTCGAGCGGCTGACCGGCGCCAACAAGACCGCGCCGACCGCCAAGATCGACCTCTCGCCCGGCACGAAGCGCGTGCTCGAGCTGGCCGTCGACGAGGCTCGTCGCATGGGCCACCATTACATCGGCACCGAACACCTGCTGCTCGGGCTGGTGCGCCAAAACGAGGGCGTCGCCATCGACGTGCTCAAGAAGCTCGGCGTCTCGGCCGAGCAGATCCGGCGCCAGACCCGCCGGGTGTTGCAGGAGAGCCCGACCCAGCAATCGAACCCGCCGGCGCAGCAGTCGCCGAAGACCGAGCGCCAGGCCGTGGCGCCGAGCGGCGAGCCGCGCCAGAAGAAAGAAAAGGCCAAGACCCCGCTGGTGGATCAACTCGCCACGGACCTGACCGCGCTGGCCGAAGAGAACAAGCTCGACCCCGTCGTCGGCCGCGAGCAAGAGATCGAACGCGTCATCCAGATCCTGGCACGCCGCACCAAGAACAACCCGGCCCTGATCGGCGAGCCCGGCGTCGGCAAGACCGCGATCGTCGAAGGCCTGGCGCAGCGCATCGTGCTCGGCGACACGCCCGAGCCGCTGCTCGACAAGCGCGTGCTGCAGCTCGACGTCGGCTCGCTCGTCGCCGGCACCATGTACCGCGGCCAGTTCGAGGAGCGTCTGAAGCGCGTCATCGAAGAGCTCAAGCAGAGCGACGCCATCCTGTTCATCGACGAGGTCCACATGCTGGTGGGCGCCGGCGCGGCCGGCTCGTCGGTGGACGCGGCCAACATCCTCAAGCCCGCCCTCGCCCGCGGCGAACTGCAGGTGATCGGCGCGACCACGCTCGAGGAGTACCGCAAGCACATCGAAAGCGACGCGGCGCTCGAGCGCCGTTTCCAACCCGTGCAGGTCGATGAGCCCTCGATCGAGGAGACCATCGAGATCCTCCGCGGCGTCAAGCGCGCCTACGAGGAACACCACAAGCTGGTGATCACCGAGGCCGCCATCGACGCCGCCGCCCGGCTCTCGGCACGCTATGTGCCCGATCGCTTCCTGCCCGACAAGGCCATCGACCTGATCGACGAGGCCTCGTCGCGCGTGCGTATGTACAAGAGCCCCGAGGCCCGCAAGTTCAAGGCCGCCGTCGGCGAGCTGCGCGGTCTGCGCTCGGAGCATCAACTGGCCGTCGAAGAAGACCGCATGGAAGACGCGCAGGAGCTGGTCAACCGCCAGGCCGAGCTCGAGGCCCAGATCGACCAGATGCGCGCCGGGTGGGATCGCGAGAGCAGCCCGCAGGTGCTCGAGGAAGACATCGCCGAGGTCGTGGGTATGTGGACCGGGATCCCGGTCACGCAGATCACCGAGGCGGAGACCGCGCGTCTGCTCAAGATGGAGCCGGCCCTGCACGAGCGCATCATCGGTCAGCACGAGGCCATCGAGGCGATCTCGAAAGCCGTGCGCCGCGCCCGCGCCGGGTTGAAGGATCCGAAGCGCCCGATCGGCAGCTTCATGTTCCTTGGCCCGACCGGCGTCGGCAAGACCGAGCTGACCAAGACCCTGGCCGAGTTCATGTTCGGCAGCGAAGACGCCGTGATCCAGCTCGACATGAGCGAGTTCATGGAGCGGCACACCGTCTCCCGGTTGGTGGGCGCCCCGCCCGGCTACGTCGGCTACGAAGAGGCCGGCCAGCTGACCGAGGCCATCCGCCGTCGGCCATACTCGATCGTGGTCTTCGACGAGGTCGAGAAGGCGCATCCCGAAGCGCACAACATGCTCCTCCAGATCATGGAGGAGGGTCACCTCTCGGACGCCAAGGGCAAGAAGGTCAACTTCCAGAACGCGATCATCATCATGACCTCGAACGTCGGGGCCGACATGATCAAGCGGCAGGCCTCGCTCGGCTTCGCGATCAAACGCGACGAGAAGGTCTCCGAAGAGATGGCTTACGACGAGCTGCGCAAGAAGCTGACCGACGCGCTCAAGCGCGTGTTCCGGCCCGAGTTCCTCAACCGACTCGACGGCACGATCATCTTCCGCCCGCTCACCCGCGACGAGATCAAGCAGATCGTGGCGCTCGAAGTGGCCAAGGTGTCGGTGCGGCTGGCCGAGCACGAATTGAAGCTTGAGCTGACGCCCGAGGCCAGCGACAAGATCGCCGAGATCGGCTACGACCCGGACCTTGGCGCCCGCCCGCTGCGCCGCGTGGTGCAGAACAAGATCGAAGACGCCGTCTCCGATGGCGTGCTCTCCGGCACCTTCCAGCCGGGCGACACGATCAAGGTCGTGGTCAACGAAGACGACGTGGTCTTGAGGGTCGATCGGCCCGAGCCGGCTCCGGAGCCGGCCCCCGAGGCCGCGGCCTGATCCCAACCCGTGTAACGAGAAGGGCGCCTGAGTATCAGGCGCCCTTTTTATTTGCGGGGTGCGATAATTCCGACTGGTTCGGTGGGAACCACGCGCCGGTTCGCGACGTCACCAGATACCGGGAGTGCCCCGATGTGCCCCGATGTTGAAAGTCTCGCGCGCGTCTCGTTCGGCCCTGTCCGGCGAGCCTGCGCCGTGTTGCGCCGAAAGGATTGACCCCATGCATCAACGTTCCGCCCCCGCCCTGTTTTGGGCGCTGCCGATGCTGCTCGCCCAGTTGGCCTGCGGTCTGACCGGAATCCCGACACAGACGCCGGCGCCGCCCACGGCAGTGCCTCAGCCCACCGAGGTTTCGATTGCCACGCCGACCAGCGTGCCCGCGCCGACCGAGGCGCCAAGCACCACACCGACAAGCGCCCCACCCTCGCCGACGCCGACCAGCGTTCCAGTCGGGCCGACCTGTCAGGTCGCATACGTCCGCGCCGGTCAGCTCTACTGCCGACTCGACGGCGGCGGAGAGGTTCGGCTGACTCAAATCGACGGCGGCTCGCTGCAAGCGGCCGCGGTCTCGAGCGACGGCGCCTGGGTCGCGTACACCATCGGCGTGCCGGACGGTCCGGCGGATCTGTTCAGCATCCGCGTCGTCGACGCGGCCAACGGCGCGCTGGCGCCGACGCCGCTCGCGAATGCCACAAACCTGCCCGGCAACCAACCGGGCGACATGGTCTCGGCGCGCGCGTTGGCCTTCGTGCCCGGCACGCAGACGCTGCTGTTCGATACGCGCTATGTACCGAGCGGCGGGATCCAGGGCCCCGGCGAATATCTGAACAACGACCTGTGGCGCGTCAACGTCGACGGCAGCGGGCTGCAACAGCTCGCTCCCGGCGGCACCGGCGGCCGGTTCGCGATCAGCCCGACCGGCGGCCACGTCGCGTTGTCGAGCGCAAACACGATCGCGGTACTCGACCTGGCATCGGGCGCGCTCACGTCCGCCATCGAGTTCGATCCGATCCTGACCTACAGCGAGTATGCGTACAAACCCGAGGCAGTCTGGAGCGCCGACGGCTCGGCCTTTACCGTGGCGATCCCGTCGGTCGATCCGATGGCTGCCGACACGCACGCGACGCTACACCGCGTCAACACCGCCGGCATCGAGGAACCGCTCGGCCTGGTGCCCGGCAACTTCGTCTTTGGGGGCGTGATCCGCGTCGCGCCGACCGGCGATCGCGTGGCCTTCGGCGTGCGCGACAGCGCCGGCGCGTTGAACACGCTGACCCTGCAGCGTCTGCCAAGCGACCCGGGACCCGGCGGAATCACCATCCCCGAGATCCAGTGGCTGAACTGGTCGCCGGATGGGTCGCGGCTGGCGGTCGGCCATCGCAACGTCGTGGCGAACGCCCAGATCGTCGAGCCTGATGGCTCGCTGCGCTCGCTCGATCTGCCGGTGGTCGAGCTCGCCTGGCGCGGCAGCGACGTGTACTACCTCGTGCAAAACGGCAACGACACCTACGACATCGACGTGCTCCGCCCGTCAGGTGTCGAGGTGTTGGCCACGGAGTTGGGCGCGTCGCTCTGGGCGGTTCGGTAGGCCGCAGAAGACAAACCGCGAAGACGCAAAGGGCGCGGACTCCGGTCATGGAGTCTTCGCGCCCTTTGCGTCTTCGCGGTTACGCCCGTCTCAGGGCACGAACTCGGCGGCGGGCCCGGCGTGATCGAGCCACTCGGCCAGCGTCGCATAGGGCAACGTGATCTGCTGCGGCCCCGCTGCGTAGGGGCCGACCTGGTATGGATCGAACGTGATCTGCAAACCAGCGGGCGTCAGGTTCCAGTTCTGGTAATTCGCCTCGGTCGGCTCGGCGCCGGCTTCGAAACCAAGGAAGAAATCGGTCTTCTCGAGTTCGGCGATGCAGTAGTCGGAGATCAACTTCAGGTAGTCGACGCCCGGGGTGAAGAGATCCGAGAGGTGCACCTCGCGGTTCGCCTGCAGATCGAAATTGATCGAGCGGCTGAAGCTGTATGGATGCGCGGCCCCGGCCACGTAACCGCCGATGTCGAGGCGCACACTGACGATGCGCGGGCTCAGCACGTAGCGCGTCGCGCCGATCTGAAAGAAACTCGCCATGCCGCCCGAGAAGGCCGGGTCCGGCGGGTATTGCTCGAGGTCGCTCACGAAGCCCGACGTCAACTGGTCGACGTTCTTCTGGACCACGGCGTTGAAGCCCGCGGTGGCGGCGTCGGCCGGGTCCGACGCGCGCAGCACCGGGACGTTGAGCTCGATCGTATACGTGACCGGGTCCGTGGCGTCGGTCGTCGACGTCGTCTCCTCCCAGAAGCGGTCAATCGACGCCGGGCCATCGGGCGCGGTCGTCGCCGTCGAGGCGACGTCGGGCACGGCCGTGTCGGTCACGGACACGGCGGTCGGCAGCGGGGGCCGCGAGGGCTCGATGATGGCCGTCGCGATCATGGTTCCGTCGTACGGTGGCACGCCGGTCGGGGCGACGACCACGGGTGTGGCGACCACCGACGCACAGGCCAGGGTCGCGATGGTCAGAGCCGAAGCCGCAAGGGCCGGGATCTGATACGGGCGCATGGTCACCTCCAGGCTTCCATAAGGGATGACCATCGTATCACGCGAGGGGAAAGAGACCGGGAGTGCCCCGATGGCGGCGCGAATTTCGCGCCGCCATCGGGGCACTCCCGGTCTCTAGAACAGATGTTATAATCTCCGCCCATGAGCAAGATCCGCACGCAATACGTCTGCCAGAGCTGCGGCCGCACCGCCCCCCGCCCGATGGGCAAATGCCCGGGCTGCGGGGAGTTCAACAGCATGGTCGAGGAGACGGTGGCGGCGCCGGCCAAGGTGGTCAACCCGCGGGCCGGCGGGGTGGCGCGCATCGGCGGCGTCGGTCGCTCGACTCCCCAGCGCCTGGCGGACGTCGAGGGCATGACCGATGCCCGCTGGCCTGTGCCGATCCGCGAGCTCTCACGCGTGCTCGGCGGCGGCGTCGTGCCGGGCTCGATCGTGCTGATCGGCGGCGACCCCGGCATCGGCAAATCGACGTTGTTGCTGCAGATGACGTTGCACATGGTCGCGACGATCGGGCCCGTGCTGTACGTCTCAGGCGAGGAGTCGGAGCGCCAGATCAAGATGCGCGCCGACCGTCTGGCGGCCGAGGCCGGCGAGGACGCGGGCCTGAACGCGGCGGCCGTGTCGGATCAGCTGTACGTGCTGACCGAGACCAATCTCGACGTCATCCTCGAACATGTGCAGCAGGTCAAACCGCAACTGCTCGTGATCGATTCGATCCAGACCGTCTACCTCGCCGGTCTTGAATCAACGGCCGGCTCGGTGAGCCAGGTGCGCGAGTGTGCGGCCCGGCTACAGGAGCTTGCGAAGACTTCGGGCATCGCGGTCTTCCTGATCGGGCATGTGACGAAGGAGGGCACGCTGGCCGGGCCGCGCGTGCTCGAGCACATCGTCGACACGGTGTTGCAGCTCGAGGGCGATCGCTATCAGGCCTATCGTCTGCTGCGCGCGGCCAAGAACCGGTTCGGCGCGACCAGCGAGGTCGGCGTGTTCGAGATGGCGGGGAGCGGCCTGCTCGAGGTCAGCAACCCCTCCGAGGTGTTCCTGGCCGAGCGGATGGTGAACGTGCCGGGATCGGCGATCGCCGTCACGATGGAAGGCACGCGGCCGATCCTGGTCGAGGTGCAGGGGCTGACCAGCCCCAACCAGATGGGCAACCCGCGGCGCACCCCCAACGGCGCCGATCTGTATCGTCTGCTGATGATCATCGCCGTGCTCGGCCGCCGCGCCGGCGTGCGGCTCGGCGAGCACGACGTGTTCGTCAACGTGGTCGGCGGGCTCAAGATCGACGAACCGGCAGCGGACCTGGCGGTCGCGGCCGCGATCGCCTCGTCGGCGCTGGATCGGGCGGTGCTGGCCGATTGCGTCTTGATCGGCGAGATCGGTCTGTCGGGCGAGTTGCGCGCCGTGGGCCAGCTTGGGCTGCGGCTCCGCGAGGCGCACCAACTTGGCTTCCGCCGGGCCGTAGTGCCGCGGGCGCTGCGCAAATCGGTCGAGAAGTGGCCGGACAGCCTGGAAGTGATCCAGTGCCGATCGGTGCGGGATGCGCTCGAAAAGGTGCTGATTCCGGGGCGGAAGACCGAAGATTGACAATGACGCACCGCTTTTCGCCCGTGCACACGCCAAACTAAGCGCCGTGTGAGAAAGCCGTACCGGGCGTACAATCGGGGTCTATAAAATTGACTTAGGGTTGTCGCAGTGTTAAAATCTTTCTAACGCGGCGATCATTCATTCATTATTCGCGTCGCGGCCGGTTTCATCATTTTCACACCCGCCATCATGTCACGGTCACGATCCAAACACGGCTGAGCAGACCGAGCCTTTATTCCTTATTCTTCGGTCCCGCCTTTCGAGGCGGCCGCTGCGGCGATCGGTCAAAAAGCCCCAGTGGTTTCCAGCAGTGCCTTTGTGACAACGACAACAGGTGAGTGCGGATGAGTCATCCGGTCGCTCGCCTGTTTTGCGTTAATTGGCCGGAGGTCTCATCATGGTCAGCGTAGAGTTCGGTCTGCGCATCCTGGGGATGGTCGGGTTTGCGGTCCTCGGGTGGTTCGGCGGCGATGCCCTGGCGCCTTATATCAACACAGGGCGGACGTTCACGTCGGTCACCGTGGCCGCGGTCGGCGCGCTCACCGGTCTGACGATCACGCCGTATCTGACGACCCGGCCGATGCGCTGGGTCAGGTCGCGGGTCAGCGAGCTGCCGATCTCGGTGCTGTTGATGGGCATGGTCGGCCTGATCGTCGGCCTGATCATCGCCGGTCTGTTGTCGTTCCCGCTCTCCCTGCTCCCAGAGCCCTTCAGCGGAATCCTGCCGTTCGTCAGCGCGATCGGGTTGTCGTGGCTGGGCGTACAGGTCTTCGTGATGCGCCAGAAGGACATCATCAGCCTGTTCCGCAATCGTCTGCCCGGACGCGCCGTCGAGGCCAAGGAAAAAGACAAGGAAAAGGACAAAGAGAAGGACAAGGAACGCGAGACCGGCGTGCTGGTCGACACGAGCGTCATCATCGATGGTCGCATCGCGGACATCGCCCGCACCGGGTTCATCCTCGGGACCTTGCTGGTGCCCAAGTTCGTCCTCAACGAGCTGCAGCACATCGCCGACTCCTCCGACAGCCTGCGGCGCAACCGCGGCCGGCGCGGGCTCGAAGTCCTCAATCAGCTTCAAAAAGACGGCGGCGTGCCGGTCAAGTTCATCGATGCCGACCCCGCGGGCGTGCGCGAGGTCGACGACAAACTCGTGACGTTGGGCAAGAAGCTCAACTGCGCCATCCTGACCAACGACTACAACCTCAACCACGTCGCGCAATTGCAGGGCGTCAAGGTCCTCAACGTCAACGAGCTGGCCAACGCGGTCAAGGTGGTCTTCCTGCCGGGCGAGACGCTGCGCGTGACCATCATCCAGGACGGCAAGGAGCCCAACCAGGGCGTGGGGTACCTCGACGACGGCACGATGGTGGTGGTCGACGAAGGCCGCCGCCAGATGGGCCAGAGCATCAACGTAGTCGTCACCAAGATCTTCCAAACGACGGCGGGGCGCATGGTCTTCGCCCGGCTCGAGCCGACGGCCGTGACGTCGGGCGGGCGCGATTCGAAATAAGCGCCGGCGCGAGCCGTCGCATGCTACGCCGTCGCATCGGGCGCCGGCGATCCTGAAAGTGACATGACAGCCGAACTCACTCTGACGAACGTGCTGACCCGCAAGAAAGAGCGCTTCGAGCCGCTTGTGCCGGGCGAGGTCAGCCTGTATGTCTGCGGACCGACCGTGCAGGATTACATGCACATCGGGCACGCCAAGACCTACATCGCCTTCGACGTGCTCGTGCGCTATCTGCGCTATCGCGGCCTGCGCGTGCGCTACGTCCAGAACATCACCGACGTCGGGCACCTGCTCGACACCGGCGAGGACCGGATCTTGAAAGGCGCGGCGCGGGACCGAGTCGAGCCGATGCAGGTCGTCGAGACGTACATGCGCGAGTACTTCGCCGACATGGACGCGCTCGGCGTCGGGCGCCCCGACATCTCGCCGCGCGCCTCGGGCCACATCCCCGAGCAGATCGAGATGATCAAGACCCTGATCGCCAGCGGCCATGCATATGAGGTCAACGGCTCGGTCTACTTCGACGTGGGCGCCTTCCCCGAGTACGGCAAGCTCTCGGGCCGCCGCATCGAAGACGCCGAGGCCGGCGCGCGCGAGGCCGTGCGCGAGGAGAAGCGCAACCCCGAGGACTTCGCGCTGTGGAAGAACGCCCCGCCCGAGCACATCCTCAAATGGCCGAGCCCATGGGGCTGGGGCTATCCGGGCTGGCATATCGAGTGCTCGGCGATGGCCACCAAGTACCTGGGCGAGACCTTCGACATCCACGGCGGCGGGCGCGAGAACATCTTCCCGCACAACGAGTGCGAAATCGCGCAGGCCGAGGCGGCCACCGGCAAGACCTTTGCGCGCTACTGGCTGTTGAGCGGCTCGTTGACCCTTGACGGCGTCAAGATGAGCAAGAGCCTCGGCAACGTCGTGCGCATTAAACAGGCCTTGTCCAAGAACCGGGCCGAGGCGATCCGCTACTTCATGCTCTCGGCCCACTACTCGGGCCCGATCGACTACTCCGACGGCGCGCTCGAGGCCTCGACACGCGGGTGGGAGCGGATCGCGGGCGCGTACACGGCCGCCGGCCAATGGTTGAACCGAGCCGCCGAAGGCGGCGCGCCGACGACCGAGGTCGCCAAAACGATCGAGGATCTGCGCAGCCGGTTCGTCGACGCCATGAACGACGACCTCAACGCGCCCGTGGCGCTGACCGTTGTGCAGGAGCTCGCGCGTCTGTCGAACACGCTGCTGAACGGCGCCGAGCCGCCGGCGGCGGCTGATGTGCGCGCGTGTGTCGCGTTGTTCGACGAACTCGCCGGCGGCGTGCTGGGGATCCTGCCGAAGGCCGACGCGACGGCCAGCGGGTCTGCCGAGCGCGAGGCGGGGCTTGTCGCGCTGTTGATCGAGATGCGCAAGGACGCACGGGCGCGCAAGGACTTCGCGGCCTCCGATCGGATCCGCGATCAACTCAAGGCGTTGGGCGTGGTGCTGGAAGACGGCAAGGCCGGCACCACCTGGAAGTTGGCCAACTGACGGTCGCAATGCAAACGGGCCAGGGTGCTGACGCGCCCTGGCCCGTTTGTGTTTGGGGCTGCCCTCTGGCACAGCGACCGTCACGTGCTGGATCGGTACGAACCACCCAGACCCGGCAATCCGCGACGTTCAAGTTTGCCCGAGCGCCATCGTGCCAGGCGCTCGCGTGTTCCACCGCCAAGCGAGCACGTAGCTCGAAGCGGTGGGCCCGCATGGGCAGGCCACTACGGACGGCCGTGAGGGCCGTCGATGCCCGTCGCTATAATCGGGCTGTGTCCGCCCGCTCCGAAACAACATCCAAAGCGTCAACGTGGCTGAGCCGTCTGGATTGGCGCTGGCTCGGCCTGCTGTTGTTTCTGCCCGCGCTCTCGCGCTGGTGGTGGAGCGGCCTGCCGGCCGGCGACGATCACTACATTCACGTGTACCGGGCCGTCGAGCTGGATTGGGCGCTCTCGCAGGGCGCCAACTACCCGCGTTGGGCGGCGGACCTCGTGTTCGGGTTCGGGTATCCGCTGTTCAGCGTCCACGGGCCGGCCGCTCACTATGTGATCGTCGGGCTCCATCGGCTGGGGTTGTCGGTCGTGCAGGCCACGCTGGCGTCGTTTGCGCTGGCCGACGTGGTCGGCGGCCTCGGCGCGTACACGTTGGGGCGGCGCCTGTTCGGCATCCGCGGCGGCGTGTTGACCGCGCTGGCCGCGGTGTATGCCCCCTACTCCCTGTTGTTCCTCCAACGCGGCGCGCTGCAGGAGATGTTCGGTCTGGCATTGCTGCCGTGGCTCCTGTGGTCGATCCTCGACCTCTTCGAGCGGCCGGGCGCCTGGACCGTCGCGCGCACGGCGATCCTCTTTGCTCTATTTCCGTTCACCCACAATCCGTCGACGGCTGTGGCGTCGGCCTGCGCCGTGTTCATGATCGTGCTGTTGAGCGTCAACGCGCCGCGCGGCCGACGACTGCGCCCGGCCCTGTTCAGCGCTGGCGCTCTGGCGCTTGGACTGGCGCTCTGCGCCTGGGTCTGGCTCCCGATCGCGTTCGAGATCAGCGCGATCCACATCGATCGCGCCTATAGCCCGCCGCTGCTCGATTATCACTTTCAATTCGTCCGGATCGGCGAGTTGTTGACATGGCCAAAAGCGTATGATCCATACCTGTTGAACTTCGCCGTCCCGCATGCGGTGGGCTGGCCGCAGCTCCTCCTCGCGGGGTTGGCCCTGAGCCGACTGCCCCGTCGGCCCGCCCCACTCCGCTTTCTGTTGATCGCCGCGGCCTTCGCGGCCGTGGCCCTGGCCGCGCTCACGCTGCCCGACTCGGTCTGGATCTGGGATCATCTACCCGGGCTGCGTCTGATCCAGTTTCCATGGCGACTGCTGGGTCCCGGAAGTTTGCTGCTCGCGGTCGTGTGCGGAAGTCTGGTCGCCGACTCCCCGTCTTCGGTTCGGCCAAACCCGCGCTCCGCGTGGGTCATCGTCGCCGCCGCCGCGGCGCTGACGGTGTACGGTTTGCCCTGGACGTACGTCCCGCTGGATCCGAGCGTGTCGGCCAACCCATCGCTGATCGAGATCCAGGATCGCGAGCGCCGAACCCTCACGATCGGAACGACCACGGCCGGCGAGTATCTCCCGATCTGGGTGCAACAACTGCCCGATGCGACGACCCTGCAGGCCGCCTACGCCGCCGGCGGACCGATCAAGCGGTTGGATCGTGCGTCGCTGCCCGCGACGACCCTGGTCGTGTCCGAAGAGGCGGCCTACACGCGCCAGCAGGTCGTGCTTGATAGCCCCGTGGCCTTCACGGCCGTGTTCAACGTCTTCTACTATCCCGGCTGGTGGGCGACCGTCAACGGCGTCGACGTCGCGCTCACGCCGACGACGCCGACCGGCCTGATCAGCCTGCCGGTCCCGGCCGGACGATCGACGATCGTGCTCGACTTCGGGTCGACCGCGCCGCGCGACGTTGGCGGCGCGATCACGGCCGTCAGCCTGTTAGCGTGGTTGGCGCTCGCCGTCCGCGGCCTGGCGTCGGGTCGAAGCCGGCCGATCTCCAAAGACCCCGACGGCGTAACGCTGCCGGCGTGGGGCTGGGCCGCGGCCGCCGCCGTCGCACTGGCCGTCCTGGGCCTGCGCGCCGTGAGCCAAACCGTCGACACACCGTTCGTGCGGCTGCGCGCGCCGGACGGCGCGGCGCCATCGGCCCAGCAGCCGACAGTCCTCGACTTCGGCGAAGCGCTCCGGCTCAGCGGGTTCACGGCGAGCACCAGCACGGTCGCGGCCGACCAGCCGCTCGAGCTTACGTTGTACTGGCGGCCGATCCTGCCGGAGCGCGACGACTACAGCGTACAGGTCACCCTGCGCGACGCGGCCGGCGCGTTCTTCGCCCAGTCTGACACGCAGAACCCGGGCAATCGCCCGACCCGGCTCTGGCCGTTCGAAAGTTACGCGGCGGATGCACACACCCTGAAGCCGTATGCGGCGACGCCGCCCGGCACATACGCCATCATGGCCATGGTGTATCGCCAGAAGGACGGCCAACCGGTCAGCGGCCCGACGCAGATCGGCACAGTGACGGTCACGTGCCCGACCCAGGCACAGATCGACACACGACGGCAGTCGCTCGACATCGCGTTCGGCCCCATCGATTTGACCCAGGTCGACGCACCGGCGACGACAGCGGGCGTCGGCGATCTGTTGCGTGTCACGGCCTACTGGGACGCGCGCCAACAGACCGATGTGGATCTGCTGGCGCGCATCCGGCTGCTCGACGCGCAGGGGCGCGTGCTGACCAGCGCCGACCTGCCGCCCGTGCGCGCCGACTACCCCACCAGCGCATGGGAGCCCGGCTGCCCGGTTCGCGGCGCGCTCGGGCTGCGAGTCCCGGCCGATGCGGCCACCGGCCGCTACACCGTCGACATCCAATTGACACAGGGCGACACGGTCCTGAACACGCCGGTGGTCGTCGGGAGCGTGGACGTGCGCGCGCCCGACCGGACCTTCGACGCGATGCCGGTCGATCACGCCGTCGGGGCCCGGTTCGGCGACGTGGCGGAGCTCGTCGGATGGACCGAGTCGGAGGGGGTCTTGAGCCTTGTCTGGCACGCGCTCGGAGCATCGGAGCGGCCCCTCGTCGTGTTCGTCCACGCGCTCGACGACTCAGACGCCATCATCGGCCAGGTCGACGCACAGCCCGTGGGCGGCGCGCGACCCACGACGTCGTGGTTGGCCGGTGAGTTCATCCGTGACCCATATCGACTGCCCCTATCGACGACGCCTGTCCGCTACCGCGTCGGCCTCTACGACGCGGACACCGGCGCCCGCCTGACGACGACGTCCGGCGAGGACTTCGTCATCCTGATGCCGTAAGCGCCGTCGCTATAATCCCGTTGTGGCTGTGAGCAAGATCCCGGATCCATCGTCCAATGGTCGCGCGTCGTCGCGTTCCACCTGGTTATGGCTGGCGCTTGCGCTGCTATTGCCCGCGCTCTCGCGCTGGTGGCTGCCCGCGCTGCCCGGCGGCCCCGATCAGGCCGTCCATGTCTTTCGCGCGGTCGAGCTCGATTGGGCGCTGGCGAACGGCGAGTGGTATCCGCGTTGGGCCGCGGACCTCGTCTTCGGGTTCGGCTACCCCGTCTTCAACGTCTACGGGCCCGGCGCTCAATATGTGATCGTCGGTTTGCACCACCTCGGGCTGTCGTTCGTCGCGGCGACGTTGGCGGCCTTTATGCTGGCCGACGTCTTGGGCGCGACTGGCGCCTTCGCCCTGGGGCGTGCGCTGTTCGGAGATCGCGGCGGCGTGCTAACCGCGCTGGCCTACGCGTACTCGCCGTACGTCCTGATGTCACTGCATCGGGGCGCCCTGCCCGAGGCGTTTGGGCTCGGGCTGCTGCCCTGGTTACTGTGGTCGATCTGGCATCTGCATCGAGCACCTGACGCCTGGGCCCTGGCGCGCACGGCGTTGTTGCTCGCGATCTTTCCATTCGTCCACAACCCGTCGACGGCGCTGGCCGGCGGATGCGCCGTCGCGCTGACCATCGCCCTGAGCGTCGCGACGCCCGCTGGCCAACGCTGGCGATCCGCCGCAGCCTGCCTCGGCGCGTTGGCGCTTGGGCTTGTCGTCTCGGCCTGGTATTGGGCGCCGGTCGTCGGCGAGATCGGCGCGATCCAGATCGCGAGGGCCTACAGTCCACCGGTCCTCGACTACCACTACCACTTCCTGCAACTGACCGAGGTTTTCACCTGGCCGCAGCCCTTTGACCGTCACCTGATCGGTGGCGAAACGCCGCGCGCCCTGGGATGGCCACAGGTGGCTTTGGCGCTCGTCGCTCTGACGACCGTGTCGCGCGCCTCGGGTCGGCAGAGAGCCGCGCTGATCGCGGCGGCCTTCGGCGCGATCCTCCTCACCGGCCTGACCCTGCCGATCGCGGTCACGGTCTGGGAACGCCTGCCTGGGTTGAGCCTGATCCAGTTCCCGGTACGGCTGCTTGGCCCGGCGAGCCTGCTCCTGGGTCTGCTGGTCGGTCTGCTCGGCGCGGATCCCGCCTCGAACGGTCCACGCCACGCGACGCCCTGGCTGCTGCCGCTGGCGGCGCTGGGCGTGATCGTGTATGCCCTGCCCTGGACCTACGTCGGCCTCGATCCAAGCGTCGCGGAAAACCCGACGCTTGTCGACATTCAAGACTGGGAGCGCCGCACAGGCACCATCGGCACGACGACAGCCGGCGAGTATCTGCCGATCGGTGTTCAGGCACTGCCGAACGCCGATCGATTGAGCGCGGCCTACGCCACTGGCGCCCCGATCCGACGGCTTGATCCGGCCACGCTGCCGCCGGGCGCGCGCGTGCTCGCCGAGGACGCCGGATACACGCGCCAGCACGTCGTGATCGACAGCCCAATCGCCTTCGACGCCGTGTTCAACGTGTTCAACTATCCGGGCTGGCGCGCGACGGTCAACGGCGCCGACGTGGCGCTCGGCACGACCACGCCGGAGGGCCTGATCCGCGTGCCCGTCAGCGCCGGCCGCAGCGACGTCGTGCTGGACTTTGGCACGACGCCTGTCCGCCAGGTCGGCGGCGCTCTGTCGATAGCCGGGCTGGCCCTTGCGGTCGGGCTGGCGGCGTGGGGTCGGCGGCGGCGACCGGCGACGCTTCAGACAGCGGGCGTGGGCGGGTCTGTCTGGCTGTGGCCAAGCCTGGGCGCGATCGGCGTCGGGCTGGTCGTGGCGCGATTACTGACTCTCACTACCGACACGCCCTTCGCGCGCAGCCGTCTGGTCGATGGCGCCGTGCAAGGCCTGCCGCCGCTCAACCTCGACTTAGGCGCCGCCTTCCGTCTGATCGGGTTGGAGCAAGACGCCACCACGATCCCGGCGGACTCGACGCTCGTGGTCAGCCTGTATTGGCGCGCGTTGATGTCGAGCGCCGAGGACTACAGCGTGCAGCTCAGTCTGCGCGACGACGCTGGCCGCTTCTTCGGCCAATCCGATTCGCAGAACCCGGCCGGGTTCCCGACCTCGCGCTGGCAGCTTGATAGCTACGCGCGCGACGTGCATGCGCTCACGCCCTATCCCGGCACGCCGCCGGGCACCTATCGATTGGCCACGACGGTCTACCGTCAGAGCGACGGCGTGCCGCTCACCGCACCAATCACCATCGGGTCGGTCGCCGTCACGTGTCCGCGGGTCGCGCCGCGCCTCGAACCCGTGACGACGCTCGACGCGGACTTCGGCGCGATCACGTTGCGCGGCGTGGATTGGGTGACGGCCGAGGCCGGTGCCGGCGACCGGCTCGGTTTCACCGTGTACTGGGAGCTCGTGGACCAACCGACCGTCGCGGCGCTGGCGCGCGTGCGGCTCGTCGATGCCGTCGGGGCAATCGCCGTCGAGCAAGAGCTGGCGCCCGTGCGGGACGATTACCCGACGACCGACTGGCGCCCGGGCTGCCCGCTGCGCGCGCCGCTGGCCCTGCGCCTCCCGGCCGACCTCACCGCCGGCGACTACCGTGTCGAGATCCAGTTGCGCGCCGCCGGGTCCCCGTTGGGCGACTTCGCGACGCTCGGCCGCGCCCGGGTGACGGCGCCCGCGAGACGCTTCGACGCGCCTTCGGTCGGTCATGCCGTCGGCGCACGTTTCGGCGACGTGGCCGAACTCGTCGGCTGGTCAGCCGCCGAGGGCGGGATCGAGCTGGTGTGGAAGTCGCTTGGGGACACCGACGTCAGCTATACGGTGTTCGCGCACGCCCTGGCGCCCGACGACACGATCCTCAGCCAGAGCGATTCACCGCCGCTGGCCGGCCAACGGCCGACCACCTCCTGGGTGTCGGGCGAGTACGTGATCGACGAGCACCCGCTCGCATCCGTCGCGACTTCGCCTCGATACCGCATCGGCCTGTACGATCCGATCACGGGCGCGCGTCTCGTCACATCCGACGGCGCCGACTTCGTGATCCTGGAGCCGTGACGAACAGGCCTCCACGCTCGTCTTCTGGCCTAACGCCTCAGGCTCGGCAACCACAGCCGGTCGATCTGCGACCAGACCGCGACCGACACCGGGGTCCAGATGCCGGTGTTGGCGACGTTGACGGCAGCAGCGCCGGGTGTCGACACGTCGCCGGCGTTCAGCGTCGCGCGCAACGTCGCGGAATCGACGACGGTCGTCGTGCGCGGCTGGCCGTTCCAGGTGACCGCGCTGCTCGCCGTGAACCCGGCGCCGTGCACGGTCACGATCGTGTCGCCGGGTCCAAACGCGGAAGGCGTCACGGTCAGGCCAAGCTCGATCGCGCCGCTTTCGCAGCCCGGGCCCTGCGGACGCGCGAGGCCGCGCTGATCGGTCGCCGGGCAGTTGGCGCCGGCGTTCAAGGCAGGGCTGTTCGGCGCCGGCTGCAGGCCAGGCACTGGGCCGGCCGTCCAACCGCCGAGCAGCGGATCCGCGATGGTGAGCGACGCGGCGCAATTGGTCTCGTTCCAGTAATTCTGATTGGGGTTGCGGTTCGGGTACTGCAGCGTGCCGCCCAGGTTGGTGAGCGCCGACGTGCAGTGCTGTTGGATGGCCCAGGGGTTTCCGCCGGTGTTGGCGCTGAACAGCACGTTGCGCAGCGTCAGGGCATCTCCGGCGATGGCGCCGCCGTTGAACCCGGCCACGTTGTTGGCAAACGTCACATTGACGACGCTGATGGGCGGCTCGCCGCCGAGCAGACTCTCGGCGAACGCGCCGCCGTTGCCGCGTCGCCAGTCGTCGGCTGCCAGCGCCGCCGGGTTGACGGCGTCGTTGGCGTAGAACGTCACGTTGGTCAGGTTCGCCGAAGCGTCGACCCACACCGCCCCGCCCTGCGTGTCGGCGTGGTTGCGCAGGAACGCGAGGTTGGTGAGCGTGAGCGGCGGCGTCGCCTGACCCGGATTTCCGCGCCCGAACCAGATGCCGCCGCCCGTCCCGGCCGCGCCCTGCGTGTTGACGGTTGCGCGATTGCCGTCGAACGTGCTCGCATCGACCGTGACCGACTCGTTGGCGTATACGCCGATGAAGATCGCGCCGCCGTGATTGTTTGTGAGGTTCCCGGTGAAGGTGTTGCCCTGGAGCAACACCGTGCTGGACTTGGAGAACGAGTTCGCGCCGTCGATATACACGGCGCCGCCGCCACCGCAGTCGCCCTGAGCGTCGATGTTAGCCGTATGGATCGCCTGATTGCCCGTGAACGTGCTGGACTGAATGGTCAGATCGGTGCGCAGGCTGTTGATCGCGCCGCCGTTGTTGGCGCGATTGCCGACGAAGACGCTGTCGACCACGGTCGCCGTGCTGCCCCCACCGATGAAGAGCGCGCCGCCTCCGTCGCAGGTGTTCGCGTCCCGGAGCGCGACGTTGTGGCTGAACATCACCGTGTCGATCGTCAGTGTGTTGTAGAAGCCGACTTTGAACCCGGCGCCCTGATCCGCGCTGCGGCCGTCGCGCAACGTCAGGTTGCGCAACGTGATGGTGAGGTTGTTATTGCTGATCAGCAGACCCGTGGCGCTGTTGCCCGACAACGTGATCACGCCGCCACCGTCGAGGGTCGTGTTTGTCGTGAACGTGATGGGGGCGGCGAGCGTGATCGTCGCCGGGCCACCGCAGTTGAACGTGATCAGGCCGCCCGCCGTGATGGCCGCGCGCAGGCCGGCCTCCGTGCACGTGGTGACGACGCCGGCGGCGCGGACCGTGATCGGTTTGAGCGTGGCCGCCGTCAGAGCCACGCCCAAAAGCAGCGAACCCAGGTGTCCAGATAACGAGTTTGGCATGGCGCGATCGTACGCGCAGACCGGATCCGCGGCCATGCGAAAAACCGTTGAGATTGGTTCCGCACGGCGCGGGCCGAGCGCCGACACCCGCTATACTTGGGCCACGCGTGCCCCTTGTCGATGCCCAAAAGAGTTTCGACAGGGAGCGGAGACCCTTGCGCTCGGAACCGTCCTTCCCGACCGTCCGGGTCCGCCGCCGGACACACGCGCTCGCCTCTATGGCCAAATCATTCAGTCGGTCCGCCGGCCCCGCATCGAACGGTGCCGGCTCTCTCCGCGTCTTCTGGCAGGATCACAAGGCGTTCTTCGCGCTTGCCGCGGTCTTTGCCATGGCCCGCCTCCTGGCGGCGTTCTACCTCAGGCCCGGTGGATACATCGTGGACCGGTCGCCGGATAGCTGGACCTACCTCGATATGCTCCGGCTCAATTACGGCGGGCTGGCGCCATACCGCGATTACTGGTTGGAGTATCCCCCCATACTGCCCTGGCTCTTGCAGGTCGTCGGCGCCCTGGCGTTGAAGATCCCGGCCTGGGACTCTCAAATCCTCGTACCCAACTTCCTGCTCCGAGTAGCGCTCGCCGTCTTCGACGTCGGCAATCTCGGGCTGATGTACGCCACAGCGCGCCGCGTTTGGGGGCCGACCAACGGATTGCTGACTGCCATGGCCTGGGCGCTGGCATTCACGCCGCTGGTGACGTATTTGGGTTGGTACGACCCGTTAGCCCTTTTCTTTCTCCTGCTGGCGGTTTATGCCTGCGTTGTCGACCGCGCCACAGTCGCCGGCCTGGCCATGGGCATCGGCTTCTGCGTCAAAGTCTTCCCGGCTGTTCTGATCCCATTGGCGGTGCTGAGTTTGCCGACCTGGCGGAGGCGCCTATGGGCGGTCGGCGTGGCAGGCGCGGCGGTACTGGCCGTGTTCGGTCCGCTTTGGCTGTCGTCGCCGGCCTACGTCAGCGCGTGGTTCATCAATCTGTTTGGGCGCGGCGGGTGGGAGACCATCTGGGCCTTGCTGGACGGCTACGCCGGGTACGGCGTCGTCGCGCCGCTGCAGGTGCGCAACGACCCCGCGGCGGCGTCCGCTGCGGAAGTAGCCAGCCGCTGGCCCGGCCTCTGGATCACGCTGGCCATGGCGATCGGGTATCTGACGGTCGCCACACGCCGCATCGACTGGTCCAGGCTGGAGACGCGGCTGTGGTTCGCGTTGTTCTCGCTGGGAACGTTTCTGCTTGTCAGCAAGGGCTATAGCCCGCAGTGGAACACGTACATCGTCGCGCTCACGGTGCTGGCGCTTCCGTTTCGCTCCGGGATCCCTTACATTCTGGTGTTGGATCTCTTGCTCATGCTCGAGTTTCCGGTCGCGATCATCCTCTACCGGGACGACGCGCAGGTCATCTCCGCGGTCATCGTGCTACGCACGGCCGTCTTCGCCCTGATCACGCTGGAGGCGGCGGCCCGGGTTTGGCCGAGGGCGACCCGTCTGACGCAGGAAGTCAGCCGATGGGCGATGCCGGTCGCCGTGATCGGTGTGGCATCCATCGGACTGTTCGCCCTGCCCGAGCTGTGGCGCCGATACTATGTGGCCCGTTTGGACGTTGAACCGCTCAAGCCGCTTGTGGAACAACTGGCGCAGGACCCACAACCGCCCGACCTGATCATCACCCAACCCCGGATGGTCGAGCGATTGGAGCCGTTCGTGGAAGACGGACTGATCGACTATCTGCCAAACGGCCAGCAGGCGCCCTGGCGCGACGTTTCCCAGTGGATGCAGACCGAGCTGGCTCGCGGCGACCGGTTCTGGCTCGTCTTTGCCGCCGATGGTAACGTACCCGAGGAGATCGCGCTTCACGAGCAGGTGCTGGCCCAGATCGAATCGTGGGGATGCCCGGCGACACGGACGTGGTACGGTTCGGTCCAGGCCAGCCTCTATGTCGAGCAAACGGGCGCGGCGCCCGCACAGGCCGGTGGCGGGTTCGAGAACGGCGCCAGCCTGCGCTCGATCGTCGTGCCGGCGCAGGGTCTTGCCGACGGGCGATCGGCCTGCATCACCTTGACCTGGTCGACCACGGCCCCGCTCGATCGCGACTACACGATCTTCGTGCATGTGTTGGATGCCCGAGGACAATTGGTCGCCCAAAGCGATCTTGCCCCCGACGTCGGCACGTCGGGCTGGACGGTCGACGAAGACGTCGTGACGCGCCACGGCCTGGTCATCTCGCCCGTGGCCGACGCCAGTCGTTTGACGTTGGCCGTCGGGCTGTACGACCCGGTGACGGGCGAGCGTCTCGCCACGTCGACCGGCGCTGACGCCATCCGCATCACACCCTGAGCACCCAGACAGGATACGAGCCGTGCCACACGAAATCCTCTTCAAACGCAACGCCATTCGCGAATGCCTGCGCGCCGGGCGCCGCCGCGCCTATCGGCTGATCGTCGCCCGCGACGCCGATCTGCGCGACGCGCAGGACTTGATCGCCGAGGCCCAGCGGCGCGGCGTTCGCATCGAGGACAGCGACAAGAAAAGCGTGAACCTGCTGGTCCACGGCGAGCGCCATCAGAACCTCGTACTCGAGGTCGGGTCATACCCGTACGCGGACCTCGAGGACATCTTCGCGGCCGCCGAGCGGGCCAACGAAGCGCCGCTGATCCTGCTGCTTGACCTCGTGCAGGACCCACGGAACGTCGGTGCCATCCTGCGCACGGCCGATGCCATGGGCGTGCACGGCGTCATCATCCAGGAGCGGCGCGGGTGCGAGATCACGCCGACCGTGGTCAACACGGCGGCGGGCGGCGCCGAGCACCTTCAAGTGGCCCAGGTGACCAACCTGGCCGACGCCATGCGCCGCCTGAGCGACCGTGACGTGTGGCTCGCAGGCCTCGATCTTGCCCCCGACAGCCAGCCGATCGATCGCGTCGACCTTGACCGCCCTCTCGGCCTGGTGATCGGCAACGAGGGCAGCGGCCTGCGCCGCCTGGTGCGGGATCGCTGCGATTTCCTGCTGCACCTGCCCATGGTCGGGCATGTGCAATCGCTCAACGCCGCCGTGGCGGCTTCACTCGCGCTTTACGCGGCTCGGACAGCCCGGCCCAAACGCCAGAAGTAGACCGCGAAGCGGCGAAGGGCATGCGGATTCCCATGGAGATTCCGTGCGCCCAGCGCTGCTTCGCGGTCCGTTTTCCCGGCGAATTTAGACGCTTCAACCCTCGCAAACTGTGCGCGACGGCGAAACGCTGTACAATCGCGCCGCCATGACAGACGTCGCCCCTGACCCGCTTTTGGGCTTCGTCGAGGCCGTCCAGGCCCGAGCCAACGCGTACCTCTCCGTGCGGCCCGACCAGTACGAGCAACTCGATCACTTGCGTCACGTCTCCAACCGGGCGCACTGGCTCTACTACAACGAACTGGTGCGCGCCACCCCGCCCGGCGCGCCCGTGTTGATGTCGCGGCGTGAGAGCCTGCTGCTCGATGCCTGCACCTTCAGCCACGACCTGGGCAAATGGATCCCGCGCGACGACCTGGCGACGTTGCTGCCGCAGGCCGTCACCCCGGCGCAGGCGCAGTCGGCCTTCCGTGATCGCGCCCGGACGCTGCTCGGGCTGAGCGAGTATCAGCTGGATCTGCTCTGGCTGGGGTTGCGGCGCCGGTTGGATCCGGATATGGATGCGTACTCGGCGGTGTACGACGCGGCCCATCACCTGGTCAGCGCCTACATCGTCGTGGCCGATCCCACGCTCGGTTTCGCCGCCCTCGCCCGCGAAGATCAGTTCGAGGTGTTGACGACCGTGATCGGGCACCAGTTCGGCGCGTATTACAAACGCACGCTCTTCGAGCTCAGTCTGCGCGACCCCGACATCACCCCGGGTCTGCTGGTCGACATTTCGCGGCCTGACAAGATCGTGGGTCTGCGCCTCCCGGCCAGTTTCCACGACGCCGACATCAACGACATGCTCTACGTCGGCAGCCTGGAGCGGCGGCCTTATCGCGAGGATCTGCTGCACGCCGGCGGCCTGATCAAGATCTTTCTGATCAACCTGACGCTCCTGGTCCACGGCGTGCCAAATGGCCCGCGCGATCTCTACGATTGCGTCAACTCGTGCGAGGGCACGGTGCAGGCCGTGATCAGCGAGTTCCTGACCCCGACCGCGCGCTCCGAGGGGCAGGCCATGCGCGAGCGCGCCACCCTGTTCCTCGACATGCTGCGCGACAACGACACGGCCACGGGCTACATCCGACTCATCCAAGATTCGACGCGCCCGCCGGCCGACCGCCTCACGGCGCTGCGCACCCTCACCCACAGCAAGGCGCGCGAGTTCCTGCGCCAACATCGAGACTAGCAGACAAGAAACGGGGCCAGGGCGGCGAAAAGCGCCGCCCTGGCCCCGGTTTTGTTGCGCGTCACAACGGGATGTTGCCGTGTTTCTTCTGCGGGTTGCTGTCGCGCTTGTTCTCGAGGATCTCGAGGCCGTTGATCAAGCGCGCGCGGGTCTCGCGCGGCTCGATCACATCGTCGATGAAACCGCGCCCGGCCGCGACGTAAGGGTTCGCAAACTTCTCGCGATACTCCTGCACCAGCTCGGCCTTGCGCGCGACGGGGTCGGCGGCTTCTGAAAGCTCCTTGCGGAAGATGATGCTGACCGCGCCGTCCGGGCCCATGACGGCGATCTCGGCCGTCGGCCAGGCGAGGTTGAGGTCGCCGCGGATGTGCTTGCTGCTCATGACGCAATACGCGCCGCCGTAGGCCTTGCGCGTGATCACGGTCAGCTTCGGCACAGTCGCCTCGCAGTACGCGTACAGCAGCTTGGCGCCGGCGCGAATGATGCCGCCGTGCTCCTGCTTGGTGCCGGGCATGAAGCCGGGCACGTCTTCGAACGTGATGATCGGGATGTTGAAACAGTCGCAGAAGCGCACGAAACGCGCGGCTTTCTCGGAGGCGTCGATATCGAGCACGCCGGCCAGCACCATCGGCTGGTTGGCGACGATGCCCACGCTGTGGCCGCCCAGACGCGCGAAACCGACCACGACATTCTGCGCGAACTCCTCGTGGATCTCGAAAAAGTCGCCGTTGTCGACGATCAGGCCGATCACCTGGCGAACGTCGTAGGGCTTGTTCGGGTTGTCGGGCACCAGCGTGTCGAGCGCGGCCTCCATGCGCAGCGGGTCGTCCGTCGTTTTGACGAAGGGCGGATCCTCCATGTTGTTCTGCGGGAGGTAGCTGAGCATCTTGCGGAGCAGGTACAGACAATCCGACTCGTTCTGGGCGACCTTGTGGCAGACGCCCGAGCGGGCCGCGTGCACGCTGGCCCCGCCCAGTTCCTCGAACGACACGTCCTCGTGCGTCACCGACTTGACCACATCCGGCCCGGTCACGAACATGTACGACGTGTCCTTGACCATGAAGATGAAGTCGGTCAGCGCGGGCGAGTACACGGCGCCGCCGGCGCTTGGGCCCATGATGGCCGAGATCTGCGGCACGACGCCGGAAGCAAGCGTGTTGCGCAGGAAGATGTCGGAGTAACCGCCGAGCGAGACCACGCCTTCCTGGATGCGGGCGCCGCCCGAATCGTTGAGACCGATCACGGGCGCCCCGGTCTTCATGGCCATGTCCATGATCTTGCAGATCTTGGCCGCGTGGACCTCGCCGAGCGAGCCGCCGAAGACCGTGAAGTCCTGGGAGTAGACGTAGACGAGCCGGCCCTCGACTGTGCCCCAACCGGTCACGCACGAGTCGGCCAGGAATTTCTGTTTGTCGAGCCCGAAGTCCTGGGTGCGGTGCACCACAAACGGGTCAAGCTCGCGGAACGAGCCGCGATCGAGCAAGAGGTCGAGGCGTTCGCGGGCGGTCAGACGCCCGCGCTTGTGATGCGCCGCAACGCGCTCGGGCCCACCGCCCTGCTTGGCCTGTTCCTTCAGAGAGCGAAGTTTGGAGATCGAGTCCATGAGCGATCCTGGTTCCGCATTACGGATGAGATACGGCGGATTATACCGGGCCGTTGGGGGAGTCTCAGGGCAAACGCAACTCGAGTAGAACGCCTCGCGTTTTGCCACGACAGGGCCGCGGTGGTACGAACGAACCCGGAGGAAGCCGGGCCGTTCACGCCCGTCGGTGTTCGGCCCGCCAAACGATCCCGAGCGCCAGCGCGAGCCAGGTCGCCGAGAAGAAGAGCGTCCACGGCAGGCTGACGGTCGCGAACTCGGACCGCGCCAGCCACAGCCGTTCGAGCGGCGCCCAGGCGGCGACGAGCGGGAGGCCGATCACGGCCAGACGCACGCCCCAGGCGCGGCGGCGCCATAGCCCGAGCGCTGTGGCGCCAAACACCAGCGTCAGCAGGCCGTTGCGAACGGGGATGTAGGCCTGTGGCACCGACAGCGCGAGCTCGGCCGTGACGGTCCAGCGTTGCAGGCTGCCGATGACGCCCACCGCCTGAAAAGCCGCTGCGGCGAACAGGCCAAGCGCGAGCAGCGTCAGGGTGCGTGGGCGACTGTGTTCCGGGGACATGCCAAGCGCAAGGGTAGCACAGGCATCTGATAGGAAGATGTGCGAAAAGATAACGTCTGCGCGAGTAAATTGTCAGGCGCGGGGTCTGGCCGCAGATGACGCAGATTTCGCTGAAGGAAACGGGACCGAGGCCGGCGGGGCTCCAGGTGTTCCTGTCGGCGAAGTCCGTGCGATCCGCGCCAAAATGCCGCTTGAGTGTCGCGCATGCACACAAGAATACCGGCCGCTCGAGACGTTGGGCACGCGTTGGCCGGTAGCTGTGATCACGCCACCGCGCAATCAGGTGAGCGTGCGACGGGTCAGCGCGACCTGACGGCGCGCGATCGCGGCGCCGCCGCGCAGCCAAAAGGCAGCCATGTCGCGCAACGTGCGCAGGATCAGCGAACTGCGCGCCCCGCCCGCCTTGCCCGTCATCCGGGGCACGTAGCGCACGTCGACCTCGACCAGCCGGGCGCCGATCGCCTTGGCCTTGATCAACACCTCGGCGTGGAAGAAGGCGCTGCGGATGTACTCGATCGTCAGCAAACGCAGCACGGCGAGGCGGTAGAGGCAGATGTACTGGAACTGGCGCTCGCGCATGCCGAACAGGATCTGCACCACGCGGATGTTGGCCGCGTGGACGAGCCGCCGGAACCACGAATAGTCGACGTGGACGTCGGCCACGCCGACCACGATATCGGCGTTCGACGCCGACTCGAAGTACCGGCGCAGATCGACCGGGTCGATCGCCAGGTCCGCCGGCACAAGGATCAGCCAATCGCCGTGGGCATGGGTGATGGCCGTGGTCAGTCCGCTGCCGAGCCCGAGGTTGTGCGGGTGCGTGATGCAGCTGACGCGCGGATCGAGCGCGCACATGGCGGCGGCCACGGCGGCCGTGTCGTCGGTGCTGGCATCGTCGACGATCAACACCTCGGCGGCCACGCCAAAGCGATCGAGTACGGCCAGCACGCGCCAGACGCTCTGCGCCAGGCCCGCGCGCTCGTTGTACGCCGGGACGAAAACGGTCAGCCAGGGTCGGCGCGATTCAGGGCTCAAGGACCAGTTCTCGAACATGGATATTCGCCCGCTCGCCGGACAACTCGTCGTGGATCTCGATCGCGAGCCGGGCCACGGGGCCGTCGACGCCGGGCAGCTCCAACCGCGAGGTCGGGTCGGCGCCGGCGTTGACGAACTCCTGGGTCACGGTGACCGGCTTGCCATCCACTGTGGCGTAGGCTCGAACTGTGATCGTGAATTTGTCCATCGTGCCGGTCGTCAACGACACGGCCGTGATCTCGCGCGGCGTCGGGAAGTCGATCTGCAGCAGCAGGGGATTGGCCTCCATGCCGCGCGCCAGCGTGAATGGGTCGTGGTCGAGCAGGTTGCCGGGCGAGCCCATGTCGAACAAGGAATGCGTGAACTTCACCATCTGCCCATCGAGCTCGACGTCTTCGGTGATGGGCTTCTTCCGCTCCTCCTCCTCGGCCGCGAACAGCGCCGTGGCCTGCGCGGTGTAGGCCGCGCGGAAGATGTAGAACCCGGGCGTGCCGTCAGGGTACGCCAGCGTCTGCTCGGGCGTGATCGGCTCGAACTTGCCGCTGTCCTGCGCGGACCTCAATTCAGCCGGCGTGCCGATAAAGACCAGGTTCGGCGTTAACGCCTCATAGCGGCTCTGATACCAGTCGATGCCGCGGATCGCCACGTGATCGTACGTCGAACCCGTCAGGAAGAACTCGCGGTAGCGGTCCGTGCCGTTGGCCCACGTCGACGAAACAAGGACGACCGTTTCGGGATTGGCCTTGAGCAGCGCCGGGATCACGTCGACGAAGATCTGTTTGGCCCCGTACTGCATGCCATACAGACCGTAATCCGAGAACCACAGCGGCGCGGATTGGAAGGTCAATGCCACAAGGGCGAGGCCGCCGACGCCGGTCAACGCGGCGGTCAGGCCCTCGATCCGCGGCGTCTGCAGGCGCGGCAACCGCGCGATCAGCCAATCGACGCCGAGCGCGATCAACAGGATCGCGACCGGCACGAACGTCATCACCCGCGCCGCGCCGATCTCGAGCGTGGCTGCGCCGGCCGGCGCGGCCAGGGCGGCCAGCAAGACGGCGCGGTGCGTCGGCGACTTGATGTGCCGCGCGATGACCCACACGCCCAGGAGGAAGAACGGGAACGCCCACCCGAACAGCTGCGCCTGACCCGGGATGCGATGACGCGCCAGGTCCGTGGTGTTCGGCCAGAACCAGTACTGCGGGCTCAGACCGTAGGCGTAGCGCTGGATGTACATCCAGGCCTTCTGGCTCCAGGTGAGGTCCTGCGAGAACAGGTACGAATTGACCGCGCGCAGATGCGTGCCAAGCGCGTCCTGATGATCGAGCTGGAACGAGATCAGCGGCCACGCGAGCGCCAGCCCCCAGAGGACCAGGCCGATCTGCACGCGGCGGCTGAGGCGCCAGTGGTAACGAAGATCCGAGACCAGCAACAACGCGCCAGTCACGGCCATCACGGCCTGCGCGTTCGAATAGCTGTAGAACGTCAACGCGCCGCACAAGAGCGCCGGGAAACCGTAGTACGGCGAGCGCTCACGATACAACAAATAGAAGAGCAGGAAGCCCGCGTAGAACGACGCCGTCGACGTCGCCTCGAAGCCGGTGCGACTGTGGATGAGCCAGATCGGCGACAGCGTGAAGACCAGGATGGTCACCCACCAGAACCGCGCCTTGAAGACGCGATGCGCCGCCAGCGCTACGGCCAGCACGCCGAGGACGGAGATCAGGGCCGAGGTACCGCGCACGACGGCGATGCTGTTGCCGAACCAGCTCGTCGCCAGGCCCAGGGCGTAGGCTGTGATGACCGGCGTGAACCGCTGCGGCGCGGCCTCGAAGTAAATGGGCAGGAAGCGCCCGGCGCCGTCGACAAAGCCGTTTTGGACCACGGACCGGCCCAACAGGGCGATGCTGGCTTCATCGGAGAAGAAGTAGATCGGGAACTGATCGAGCGCGATCAGACGTGTCAACGCATACGCGCCCAGCAAGACGCCAAGCAGGATCAGGTTCCAGCGCGTCAGCGGGAACGTGTCAGCGGCGAACCGTGCCCAGGCGCCTCGCAGACCGCGCATCACCGGAGACGCATCCAACGGCGCCGGCTGCGGCTCGACCGCGGCCCCGGTCGCTGGTGAGCCGGCCGGCGGCGCGAACGCCGCCACCCGGGCCGACGGTTCGGCCGCCGTCAGTCTGGCGACCGGCTCGGTGGAAGGCTGAAGACGGATCGGCGCATCCGCCCGGCCGATCAGGACTGTTTCGTGGCGGACGGCGGTCGGGTCCGCCGTGGTCTGGGCCTCGATGTGGATGCTGACCGCGACGCCGAGCGGCACCTCGAGCGAGACGCGCACGACCGGCGGCGCCCCGACAGGCGGCAAGGTCGACTGCACGAGGATCTCGGGCGCGACGGCTGGGGCGATGGTACGGTCGACCGACGCGGCCGGCGCGGGTTCGAGCCCGTCGGTCGGCGCGGCGCCCGTCGATGCATCGGGGGGGTGAGCGTCAATTTCGGTCATAGTCCGTCAAGGCCAACATAACCATTATATGAAACGGTTCGCCAGGGGCCAGTAAAGGCGAACTGAAACCTGGAACCGCTGGACGACCCCGGGAGGGTCGATTTTGACGCCCTTCGGCGGCGCAAGTACAATCGCTCAAGACCTGAAGGGAACCATCCATGGAAGAAGCCATAACGCCCGAGCTTTTCAACCGACTGGCCGAGCTCGCGGCGCTCGAATTGACGCCCGACGAGGCGCAGTACCTGCGCCACGAATTGAACCAGCAGCTCAAAGCCATTCGCGAGCTCGAGCGCATCGACATCGCCGACGATGTGCCGCCAGCCGCGCGCGGCGTAGCCTACCCGCCCGGCGTGCGCGCCGAGCTGCGCGAGGATGTGCCCGTGGCCAGCACGCTGGCGACGGCGCTCCTGGCCGGCGCACCCGACTCGGACGGCGAATACTTCATCGTCCCCGAAATTCCGCATCAGGACCTCTGAACCGGCGGAATCATACGCACGACTCGGCCCGGCGGACACCCGCCGACAGCGGATTCTTGATCCATGCCCTACTCCCTGCCCGACCTGCCCGCCCACGAGATCGCCTCACGCGTACGTGCCGGCACCCTGACGGCCCGAGCCGTCGTTGAGGCCACGCTGGCCCGGATCGCTGTCGTGGACGGCGACCGACCCACCACGAACCCCGCCGCGGTCAAGGCCGACGACGGCGGGCGCGTCCACGCTTACATCTCGGTGCAGGCCGAGCGGGCGCTCGCCCGGGCGGATGCGATCGACGCCATGATCGCGCGCGGCGAAGATCCCGGACCGCTGGCCGGCGTGCCTCTAAGCGTCAAAGACGTCTTCTGTGTCACCGGCGCGCCGGCCACGGCCGCCAGCCGCATGCTCGAAGACTTCATCGCGCCCTACACCGCGACGCCGGTCGAACGCCTGGAAGCGGCCGGCGCGATCGTCATCGGCAAGGTTAACCTCGACGAGTACGCCTACGGGTCCTCGACCGAGTCTTCTGCCTTCCAGCCCACGACGCGAAATCCCTGGGATGCAACCTGTGTGCCCGGTGGATCCTCGGGCGGAAGCGCCGCCAGCGTCGCGGCCGGCGAGGCCGCGCTGTCGATCGGCACCGACACCGCCGGATCGATCCGACAGCCGGCGGCGTTCTGCGGCGTGGTCGGGATGAAGCCGACCTATGGGCGCGTCAGCCGCTATGGCCTGATCGCCTTCGGGTCCTCGCTCGACTGCCCCGGGCCGGTGGCTCGGAACGCGCGCGACGCGGCGTTGGGTCTCCAGGCGATGGCCGGCGCCGATCCGCGCGACGCGACGGCAGCCGCCGTGCCGGTGCCGGACTACACGGCCAACCTCGCGGCCGGGGTGCGTGGGCTGCGCATCGGCCTGAGCCCCGACTACTTCCGGATCCGCTACCCCGATCCGACCACGGGCGAGATCCGCGACGTGGACCTCCCGGCGGAGATCGTTCAGGCGACCCGCGACGCAGCCGAGGCGTTGGCGCGGGCCGGCGCCGAGATCGTCGAGGGCGTCCCGATGCCCAACACGTCATTCGGCATCCCGACCTACTTCGTCATCTCGCGCGTGGAGGCCGCGTCGAACCTCCACCGGTTCGACGGCGTCAAGTACGGCCATCGCACGACGCAGCCGATCGCCGATCTCCGCGACATGTATCGCAAGTCGCGCGGCGAAGGGTTCGGCCGTCAACCCAAACTGCGCGTGCTCATGGGCACGTACGTCAACAGCGCTTCGTATGAGGCCCGGTACTATCAACGCGCGTTGCGGGTGCGCACGTTGATCCGCCGCGACTTCGAGGCGATCTTCGATCCGAACGGCCAGTACCGGCTCAACGCGTTGTTGACGCCGACCACGCCGACCACGGCTTTCAGACTCGCGGCCATGTACGGCGACTCGGTGCTGATGCAGTACGCCGACCTGCTCGCCGTCAACGCGAACCACGCCGGTGTGCCGGCCCTGTCGATGCCCGGCGGCCTCGACGACCAGGGTCTGCCGATTGGCGTGCAACTGTTCGGAGCAGATTGGGACGAGGCGACCCTGTTGCGCATCGCCCACACCTTTGAGACCGAGACGGCCGCCGCCGCGTGGCGCAGTCGCCGACCGCCGGTCCTGGCCGAGCTGGATAGCAACTAAGGCTCAGCCGAGCCGTCCGGAGAGCGAGAGCATCGTGGAGTTTTACATCGTACAAGGCATCAGTCTCGGGCTTGCGGTCGCGATCGCGCCCGGGCCGCTTCAGGCCTATCTTCTGGCCCAGTCCGTCCGATTTGGCCCACGGCATACGCTGCCGCTGGTCCTGGCGCCGCTCGTCAGCGACGTCCCGATCATCGCCCTTGTGTTGTTCACGCTCGCGTTCCTGCCGGAGTGGGCGCTGCGGACGCTACAGATCGGCGGCGGCATCGTGCTGTTGTACCTGGCCTACGAGTCGTACACGCACTTGCGGCGGCCGCCGGTCGGCGCGCCCGATGCGCGTCAGGCGGGGCAGAGCTTCGTCAAAGCCGTGCTGATGAACGGGTTGAGCCCCGGCCCGTACATCTTCTGGTTCACCATCGCCGGGCCGATCTTTCGCGCCGGATACAACCAGGATCCCTGGCTGGGTTGGGCCTATCTGATCGGGTTCGGCCTCGGCCTGATCGCCGGGCTGACCGTGTTCGTCCTGACGGTCGGCACGACGCGCCGACTCAACGAACGGTCGCAGATGATGATCAACGTCGCCACGACGCTGATCCTCGCGGGCTTCGGCGTCTATCAGATCTGGGCCGGCGTCTTTTTGTCGACATCGTCGGCGCTGGCACACTGACGCGCCGCAGGTCGGCGCGCCGTGCAGAAAGTCGTCGCCGCATGGGCTGGCCGGATTGGATCGTGAGGGCGCGTCAGCATCACGATCGACTCGACGCTGTGCTTGCCGTGCTGTTGGCCCTGCCGGCAGTGGCGCCATTTCTGAGCCAGCTCACGCGTGGCTACGACACGGCGCCCCACATCCTCCGCTTCGTCCTGTTGGATCAGAGCCTGGCCGGCGGCCAGGCTCTTCCGCGCTGGTCGCCGGAGTTGATGAGCGGGTACGGATATCCGCTGTTCAACTTCTATGCACCCGCGGTCTACTACCTCGGCGTGTTGGCCCGCCGCCTCGGTCTTGACGGCGCCGCGGCCTTTCAGGCCGTCGCGGCCGTGCTGCTCGCGACGGCGGCGATCGGCGCCTGGCGCCTGTGCCGCGACCTCGCCGACGCCTATGGCCCCGACCACGGTGCCGGATCGACGCGCCGAGTGGCGGCCCTGGTCGGCGCCGTCGTCTATGTCTACGCGCCGTACATGCTGATCAACGTGTACGTCCGCGGCGCCATCGCCGAGCTGGCGGCGCAAGCGCTGCTGCCCTGGGTCTTGTGGGTGTTCCGTCGCGTCGCCACGACCAAAGACCCGCTCCGCTATGCGCCGGCCGCGGCCCTGTTGCTGACCGGCGTCATCTTCAGCCACACGATCTCGCTGCTGCTCGCTCCAACGTTCGTGGTCCTGATGGCGCTCGTCCAGGCCGGAAAGCCCACGCGCCGTTGGCTCTGGGTCCTCGGCACCGGCCTGACGGCCCTTGCGTTCAGCGCCATGTTCTGGGTGGCGTTGGTCTTCGAGCGCGGCGCCGTAGGCACGACGGCGTATCAGGCCGCGCAACAGGTCGGCGCCGAGGCCTTCTTGCAGCTTGGCGATTGGATTTGGACCGCGCCCACCTACCCGTACGAGCGCATCACATCCGGCCTACGCTTCGGCCTGAGCCTGCCGCACCTGCTCCTCGCCATCGCCGGCGTGGCGCTTTGGCGACGGCGCCTGAACCGCGAACTCGTCGCGCACATCCTGGTCGTGATCGGCGTGGCCGCGCTGCAACTTGACGTCACACGACCGCTCTGGGCGCTCGGCGGCGTGATCGATGTGGTCCAGGCGCCGTCGCGCACGCAGACCTACCTGTATCTGTCGATCGCGGCGCTGACGGCGATCGGGTTGATGCGGCTGCCGCGCTTCGTGGAGCCCCGTCCGCTGGGAGTCGCCCTGATGGCGCTCCTCGTGGTGACGGCTTCGCCATGGGCGACGCTCGCGCCGCCGTGGCTCGAGTCAACGACGGAAGCCGGGCTTGCGCAGATCGCCAATGCCGAAGCGACGGGCCCGATGCCGGCCGCGTCGGCCTACCCGGATTTCCTGCCGCGCTGGGTCGACCTCTCCGGCGGGTTGGCCAACCCGGCCGCGTCGGGAGACGTCGCCGCGACCGCGGTGCTCACGGCCATCGGCCCGACCGAGTACCGTCTGCGCGTCGACTCACCGGAGGCCTGGATCCTCCACACGGCGGACTTCTTCTTCCCGGGTTGGTCGATCTGGGTCGACGATGCCGCCGTCGACGTTCAGGCCGCGTCGCCGCTTGGCCTCGTCACGGCACAAATCCCTGCGGGCGAACACGAGGTCCGCGTGGCTTTCGTCGGCTCGTTGCCTCAGCAGCTGGGGGCCTGGATCACGACGGCGGCGGCCGCCTGCGTCGCCGTTCTGCTCGGATGGCGTCGGTGTTGGTCCTCGGCAGCCGCAACACTGGTGCTGATGGGCCTCGGGCTGTGGATGGGACCGCTCGGTCGGGCGGACGTGCAATCGGTCGACGCGACGCCGCTCGCGGTCTCCGGCGCGCCGTTCGACCTGCTCGACGTGACGACCACGCAAGCCACGCCGGATCGCCTCATGGTGCGCGCCGTGTGGTTCGTGCGCACAGCCGGGCCCGATGTCAGGCTGCGCTGGGTGCTCAAAGACGCCGATGGTGTCATCGTCGCCGAGACACGCGGTCGGCCGTGGTTCGATCACGCCCACAGCCAGGCGTGGCCCGCTGGCACCGTGGCCGACGATCGCGCCGAGATCCGCCTGCCGGGCGAACTGCCGGCCGGCACGTATCGTCTCGCCGTGTGCGCGCAAGCCGAAGCAGAACGGGCGACGGCCTGTGAGCCGACCACGGTCGCGCGGACCGGTGTCGCGATTTCGACGCCGGGGGCATCGCTCGCCGGCGGGTCCACGCGGATCAGCTTCGAACATGACCTGGATCTTGTCGCCGCCATCCTCGAAACGCCGGAAGGCGATCTTGCGCTGGGTGAGGCGGCGCCCGTCGTCACGACCGAGGAAGCGCTCGTCCTGCGGCTGATCTGGCGCGCGCGGAATTGGCTCCTTCCCGAACGACTCGACAGCACACCGATCGTGATGACGCGTCAGGGCGAGCGGCTGTCTTACTCCACCTACCCGCTCGCCGGTCTGCAGGGCTGGCCGCGCAGCGTTCCACCGGGCACGTTGATCGTCGATCGTCAGCAGATCGACCTGGATGACGCCGCTGCCGGGGGCCGCTACCCGGTGACCGTGAGGGTGTTCGATCCGGCCACGGGCGCCTATCTGCGGGTATTGGACAACACGGGCCAGCCCGTCGGCGACGTCGCCACGATCGGCGAGATCCGACTGTTCGCCTCCGACTCGACACGGGTCGCTATCCCACGCGATGCGGTCGTGGGCGACGTCGCGCGGTTCATCGGCTCCGAACTCTCCGGCGCCGGCGCAACCCTGAAACCCGGCGGCGTGCTGACCTTGACCGTGGCGTATCGCGCACTGCAGCCGGCCGATCGCGAGCTGACGCAGTTCGTCCATGTGTATAGCCTCGATGGCGGTCTGATCGCGCAGGCCGACGCCCCGCCCAGGGCCGGCAACAACCCGGCGCCGTCGTGGATCGCAGGCGAAGTCGTCCGCGACACGGTGGTGTTGACGCTTTCGCCAGATGCGCCGGCCGGCCGGTATCAGGTGCTCTGGGGGCTGTACGATCCGGTCACCGGCGAGCGGGTGCCGATCACGTTGCCCGATGGGTCCGAGCCGGCCGATCGGGCCCTGGTGCTGACCGAAGTCCAGGTCGCGGCGCCGTAAGCGGTGATGCGAGCGGCGCAGACGACACCGGCCAATGGAGCGAGTACAATCGGCCTATGCCATCTTACGAAGCCGTCATCGGGCTGGAGATCCACATCCAGCTGAACACCCGCACCAAGATCTTCTGTGGCTGTCTGGCCGATAGCTGGGGCGCGCAACCCAACACCAATATCTGTCCCGTGTGCTGCGGTCTGCCCGGTGTGCTCCCGGTGCTGAACCGCGCCGCGGTCGAGAAGGCCATGCTGCTGGGCGCCGCGATCGGCGCCACGGTGTGCGACGAGAGCTTCTTCGATCGCAAGAATTACTTCTACCCCGACCTGCCGAAGGGCTATCAGATCACGCAATACGATCAGGCCGTCGTCCAAGGCGGGCGCTTCGACGTCCCGATGCCCGACGGTCGCACGCTGTCGGTGTCGATCACGAAGGCGCATCTCGAGGAAGATGCCGGCAAGACGCGCAACAACCCGTCCAGCGGCGTGCGTCAGATCGACATGAACCGCTGCGGCGTCCCGCTGATCGAGATGGTCACCGGCCCCGACCTGCGCTCGGCCGAAGAGGCCGCGCAGTTCCTGGTGCATCTGCGTCAGTTGTTGCGCTGGCTCGACGTCTCGGATGCGAACCTCGAACGCGGCCACCTGCGCTGCGACGCCAATGTCTCGATCCGCGAAGCCGGGGAGACGGTGCTCAACCCCAAGACCGAGATCAAGAACGTGAACTCGATCGACGCCGTGCGCAACGCCATCGAGGCCGAGATCGCGCGTCAGATCGGCGAGGTCGAGGCCGGGCGACGCGTGTCGGCCTGGACGTTGGATTGGGACGACGAGACCCAAACGCTGCGCAAGATGCGTTCGAAGGAAACCGAGGCCGACTACAGCTACTTCCGCGAGCCCGATCTGCTCTCGGCGTTGCTGAACCCCGAGTGGAAGCAGTCGGTGCTGGCGACGCTGCCCGAGCTCCCGCTGGCTCGCCGCGCGCGGTTCGTCGCGGATTACCAGCTGAACGACTACGACGCGACGATCCTGACCGACGAGCGCTCGCTGTCGGACTACTACGAGACGGCCGTTCAACTCGGCGGCAACCCCAAGTCCGTGGCCAACTGGATGATGAATGACGTGCTGCGCGTGCTGAACGAGAGCGGCGCATCGCCGGCCGAACTCGTGTTCCGGCCCGAGCATCTGGCCGAGACGATCAAGCTCGTCGACGCGGGCACGATCAACCGCGCCACCGGCACAAGCCTGATCTCGAAGGTGATCGCTTCCGGTCGCACGCCGGCCGACATCATCGCGGCGGAGGGTCTGGCGCAGATCTCGGGCTCAGATGCCTTGCGCGCGCTGGCGCAGTCGGTGCTCGACGAGAACGCGCAGCAGATCGACGCCTATCGGAAGAAGCCGGCGTTGTTGAAGTGGTTCGTCGGCCAGGCGATGCGCAAGAGCCAGGGCAAGGCCAACGCTCAGACGCTTGAGCAGATCTTTCTCGAGTTGTTGCCAGCCGCTAACGCATGACCCGTGCGCGGGCCCGCATGTGGGCGGGTCGTCTCTGGCCGATCATCGCTCTGACGCTCGCAGGGGCGTTGTTCTTCTGGCGTTTCGCGGCGCCGGATGAGCGCGACCGCATCGCCTACGAGCCCGGCGATTTCACCGAGACCTTCCTCGGGTTTCATCAACAGACGTACGTCGCTTTTGTGGCGGGCCGCTGGGCCGATTGGTCCGACTGCCTGTGGTCGGGCTACCCGCTCGGCGGCGACCCCCAAGCCCAGTTGTTCTATCCCCCGAAGTGGATCGCGTTCGCGCTCCTGCGCCTCCAAGGCTATGGCCACTTTCCTCTGGGGGCATTGACGGCCGAGATCGCGGCGCACTATCTGTTGCTGTCGTTTGGCACCTATGGCTGGCTGCGCGGGCTGCGTCTCAGGCGTGGCGCGGCCGCGTTCGGCGCCGTCGTCTTCGCCTACGGCGGTTACGCCATGGGATACGCCCCACTCCAGTCGGCTGTGCTGATGACGGCGACCTGGCTGCCGTATGTGCTCTGGGCGTTGGATCGATTGGCGCGCCACGGTCGCGCGGGCGACCTCGCGCTCGTCGCGTTGGCAGCCGCTCTGGCCTTCTATGCCGGTCACCCGCAAACGTTTCTGTTCGTCGGGCTGTTGAGCGGCCTGTACTGGATCCTGCGTCTGCGGCAGATACGCCGCGGCAACGGCTGGTCCGCGGCGATGACGATCGCGCTGGGCGGGTTCATCATCGCGCTTTGTCTGGCACAACTGACGCCGACCATCACGTTCAGCCAGGCGTCGACGCGCGCCAGGATCGCGTACGTCGATGCCAGCGGCGGATTCCCGTTCGTCGATCTGCTGCAGCTGGTCCTCACCGGCGTCGTCAGCCATTGGCATCCGTTGTTCGTCGGTCTGCTGCCCCTGAGCCTGGCGATCTATGGGCTGAGGCGCGCCGACGCGACGCGCCGTTTCTGGCTTGCGATCGTTGTCGTCGGGCTGGTCCTCGGTTTTGGCGAGCGCGCCGGCTGGACCGGCGCCGTGTTCAACCTCGTGCCGGGTTGGAGCCTGTTCCGCGGCCAGGAGCGCGTGGCGATCTGGGTCAGCTTTGCCCTGGCGACGTTGGCGGCGTATGGCGCCGACGATGCGTTCGGTCCACTGACCCGTGGTGCGCACCGCGCGTTACGCCACAGCACGTGGACCAATGTCGCGCTATGGATCGGTGTCGGCTTGCTCGCCTTGGGTGGCGTGCTGGTTGCCCGCCTCGACCTCGACCGCACCGATTGGCGCGCCCTGCCCGACCGCGTCGGCGTCATGTGGCTGGGCGCGAGCCTGGCGCTGGCCTTCTGGCTGCTGCGCACGTACTGGATGCGCTCGGCGCGCGCGCTGCTGCCGCTTTTGGCGCTTGCCGCGGTCGTCACCGAGCTGTACGCCGCGAACCGGCCGCTCAACGTCGTGGCCGCTTATGACCCGACGCCGCCCAGCGTGCTCCTCGAGCCGATCCTCGAAGCACGCGACGTCGCGCCGAACGCTTTCTTTCGCGTCAACGATGATGCCGGCCTCCCCGGTCACGCCGGGTGTCTGTATGGCTTTCGGCATATCGATGGCCGGACGCCGATCAAACTGACCGCGTACGCGCAGTTCCACGAACGTCTTCCCGAGCGCGTTCAGTGGCAGCTCCTCGGGGTCTCGTATCTCATCACGCGCCGCGATTCGATCGAGGACGCCGGCGCTCAGGTCATCGCGACCCAGCCGGAGGCCGGGATCCGCACCTGGCGGCTCTCGACCGAACCCCGCCGGGCCTGGCTCAGCCATGTCGTGATCTCGGCCGCGTCGACGCAAGTTGTGCTGGATCAACTGTCGCAGGCGCAGAACCTGTACGACACGGCCTGGTGGGTCGGTTCGAGCCCCAACGTCGGCCCGGCCACCGGGGGCGAGTCGGTCACCGTCCTCGCGGACGCGCCGGGCCGCATCACGCTTCAACTGACCACGACCGCGCCGGCCGTGTTGACCGTCAGCGAAGCCTTCGCGCCGGGGTGGCAGGCGCTGATCGACGGCCGACCCGCCGAGGTCGAGGTCAGCGACGGCGCCCTCTTGGGCCTTGCCGTCCCGGCCGGCGACTCTCTCATCGAACTGACCTACACGCCCGCGGAACGGTCGCCTTCGCTGGGTCTGTCCGGGCTGGCCGCGCTCATCGCTCTTGGTCTCGCGGCGCGCGACGCGTTCCGCAGTCTGCGAGCCAACCGGGCATGAAGGCGCCAGACGGCCGCTGGCGTGGATCGTCCGGACTGGCGCTGGCCCTGATGGCCGTGGCCTGTCTCGTTCGAGCAGCCAACGTCGGGCTCGCCAGCTTTCGCGGCGACGAGGCCTTCAGTATCCGTCTCGCGCAGCTGCCGCTGTCGACTCTGTTCGCGGCGGTGGCGGTCTCGGAGCCCAACCCTCCGCTGCAGTTTCTGTTTCTGCGCTTTTGGACGGCGATCGCTGGCCAAAGCGAAGTGGCCGCGCGCTGGCCATCGGTGCTCTGTGGCGTGCTCGTCGTCGCGTTGACCTACCGGTTGGGCCGGGCGCTGATCGGCCGTCGGGCGGCGCTCCTGGCAACCGCCTGGGTCGCCGTGCAGCCGTTTCTGGTCTGGTACGCGCAAGACCTGCGGTCGTTTTCGAGCCTTGCGTTCTGGTGTCTCGGCGCGGCCTGGTGCGCGTGGGAGGGTTTGCACCAGCCCACCTGGCGGTGGTGGCTCGCGAGCGCCGGCGCGGCCTGGCTCGCGATGAACCTGCACTACTTCGCCGCGCTGCCGCTGGGCGCGCTGGCGGTCGCCGTCGGAATGTCACCGCGCATCCGCATGACCTGGCACCGCGCTATCGTCGCCTACGGCATCGCAGCGGCGGCCTTCCTGCCGTGGGCAGTCTATGTCTGGCCGTTGCTGAGCGGCCACGAAAAAAGCTGGCTCCATCAACTGAGCGCAACGGAAGTCACCTGGCGAACCCTGACCGCCTACAGCACCGGCGGGCACTGGGCCGGCGCGCCCGATGGCTGGATCGGGCCTGGGGCGATCGGGCTGGCCGTGCTCATGATCGTCGGCCTGATCGTGAGCCGTCGCGATCGGGTTCGTCTGATCTGGCTGCTCGCGCTCGGCCCGGCGACGCCGATCGCCCTCGGGTCGTTGAACGCCTGGCGCCCAAGCTATTCCGAACACTACGTCATCACTGGCCTGATCGGCTCTCTGCTGATCGCCGCCGCGGGCCTGCAAACGGGTCTGGAGCGCCTGGCGGGCGGCGCACGCACGCGCTGGTTTGCGGGTGTATCGCTGGCAGGGGTCGCCGTGGCCTCGCTCGCCTGCGTCTGGAACGTCTGGTACGACCCGGCGTTCGTCAAGGCCGCCGATTGGCGCGGTCTGGCCGATGCGCTGGCCGCGCGAGCCGGGCCGAACGACATCGTGTGGATGAACCTGCCCGACCCGGCCCTCGAGATCTATCTGGCCGGTCGGGTGCCGCTCGAGAACGCGCCACCGGACGCGCTTCCGGCACAAGACACCGGTCATGCCGACACGCGCGTTGCGGCGCTGGCGGCGGCCGCCGATCAGTTGGCCCGGGTTCAGGCCGGGCACAATCGAGTGTTCTTGCTGTTTTCGCCCAATCCGGCCTGGGACCCTGAGGGCTTCGCGGGCCAGGAACTCGACGGCTGTTGCGAACTGATCGACGAAAACGTTGTGGCGGGTCAACACGTCAGGGTCTACGACACGCCGCGCGGCGCCATGGCCGCCCGGCAACCGCTCGACGCAGACTTCGACGCGGGGATGCGCCTCACCGGCTACAGAGTCGAACGTGTCGCCGATCGGCTGCACCTCACGTTGTTCTGGCGGACCGACGCCGCGATCGCGCGCGACTACACGGTGTTCGTGCACCTGCTCGCAGCCGACGGCTTTCAAGTCGCGGGCGGCGACGGTGATCCGCGCCAGGGCACCGCGCCGACGTCGACCTGGCGCCCGAACGTCGACGTCATCGACCCACACCCCATCCCGCTGCCCGCGGGTCTGGGGGCAGGACCGTATCACCTCGTGATCGGCTGGTATCTGCGCGAGACCGGCGCACGCGTTCCGCTTGACGGTGGCGGGGAGTCGGTCGCGTTACCCGATGTCTACACCTTCCCCTGAGGCCATCGCCCTCCGCGCCGCTCGGATCGAAGACGAACCGATCATCCGGCGACTCGTCCGCAGCAGCGACCTGAACCCGCTCGGCATCGACTGGCGGCGCTTCACGGTCGCCACGCTCGGCGAGGCCGGGCCCATCGTCGGGATGGGGCAGATCAAGCCACATGGCGATGGCAGCCGCGAACTGGCGTCGATCGCCGTGGTCGAGGCCCAGCGCGGCAAAGGCATCGCGCGGATGCTGATCGAGCACTTGCTGGCCACGGAGGTCGGCGCGATCTACCTGACCTGTCGCCCACAGCTACGCGGCTTCTACGTCCCCTTCGGATTCGTCGAGGTCCACGACGCGTCGGCCATGCCGCTGTACTTCCGGCGTATCGCGCGCGTCACAGGCTGGATCCGGCGTTTTCGGTCCGAGTGGGGCCCGGCGATCATGCGCCGCAACCCGGTCTGAGGAACACAAAACGCGGCCCTCTCGGACCGCGTCGTGTTCTCATTTACCAGACTGGAACGATCCGTCGTTCACCAGCCCGGGGTCGTCGTCTGGCGCGGGTTGTAGATCGCGAGCGCGCCGGCGTTCCCGCGCATGAAAGTCTCGAGCGCTTCGGCCGACACCATCACGGTCGAACGACGCGCGGGGTCCTGCACCTTGAACTGGCCCGTGTAGCGATCGTAGCCCGTGACAGCCACGATATGCGCCGTGGCGCCGCCCGGGGCCGACGTGTTGTCGGTGCCGCGGTCGCCCGTCCACGGCGGGACCTTGCCCGCGAACGTGCCGCTGACGACCACGGACGCGCCGGCCAGCAAGGCCTCGCGGACGCTGGACGTCGTCGGAGCCAGGACTTGCGTGCGCGCCGACGCCGATTGAGCGCCGCGACGCACTTCGCTCAGGCTTGTGTAGTTGTTGTGCTCGCTGCCGAGGAAACGGCCGGCGGCATCGACGCCGTCGCGCGTGGTGTCGTTGACCATCCGCTTGCGCGCCAGAACCATGGATTCGCCGCTGGTCAGCCCGGCGCCCATCGACAGCCCGACGGCGTTGAGCGCCATCACCAGAGAGGCCGGGCCGCAGTCCGCGTTGCGCCCATCACCGCCGACGCTGACCTCGGCGTCGAACTGATTGACGTAGCCTTGCCCGTCCGTGGCGGTCGTCGTCCCGCCGTCGAGGCGCTCGACCAGCTTGAGCAGCAGCATCGACATGAGGGCATCGGCCCCGCCGAGCTCGCCGTTCGTGCTTTGCGCCGCCAACAGCGCGCTGAAAGCCTGCTGGAGATCGGTGCCTGAAGAGTCGGTGGTCGTGTCGCGGCGGACGCGCGCAAGCGGGCTTTGGAAGGTCGCAGCGGGGAGAGGTTGAGCAAAATCGGTCATCGGAGGTCTCGGCACGCGTCCAAACGATATCCTTATAGACCGGCGAACGTGCTGGAACTATAGCGATAACGACACGTCAAGTCAGTAAATGGCGAATTAAGATTGGCGTGATAGACCTGAACTGGGTATACTGATTCGCCGCCGCCGCTGCTTGAAGGCCGCGACGGCGTATCCTCACCGACCGGGCAGTGAACATGGCAGATCAATTCATCGTGACCTTCGACTCGCATGGCCTGTCGCTCGAGGGACGCAAGTTCAGCGAGAAACAGATCATGAGCGCGCTGGCCGAAGGCCATTTCCGGCCGGGCATGCGCTTCCGCCGCGGCCGCACCGAGTTCGTGCTGACCAAGACCGGGCTGGTTCCGCGGCGCCGGGCCGACACCGAACCCGAAGAAGAGACCACGGAAGAAGAAGAATAAGGCGGGAGCCGGCTTGTCTTCGATCGACCCGTCCGCGCCGGCCTGCGCGCTGCAACTGCTGGGCGCCCCCACCCTCACTCGCTCGGGCCGCGTCGTCACGCTCAAGAGACGCCAGGCCCGGGCGCTCTTGTTTTTCGTCGGCGCCCATGACGGGCCCGTCGCGCGTGACGTGCTGCTCGGCTTGATCTGGCCCGACAAAGAACGCGCCGTCGCCCAACAGAACCTGCGCACGTTGCTGCATGGTCTGCGCCGCGAGCTCGGGCCGCACCTCGTCGACGAGGCCAACGGGCTGAGACTCGCGGAGGGCGTGGTCGTCGACGTCCGCGCCTTCGAAGCCGGCCTGGCCGGCGGCCCCGACGCGCTCGCCTCCGCGCTGCGTCTGTACCGCGGGGACTTCCTTGAGGGCTTCGCGCTCAGCGGCGCGCCGGAGTTCGACTCGTGGGCCTTGATCGAACGCGAGCGTTTGCGCCGGCTGGCCGTGCGCGGCTTCACGCAACTCAGCGCCCACCACGCCGTCGCCGAGCAGTATGCCGAGGCGCTGGCGGCCATCGACCGCGCGCTGGCGCTCGACCCGCTCCAGGAGGACGTCCAGCGCGAGGCGCTGCGCCTCCATATGCTGGCCGGCGACCGCCCGGGCGCCATCCGCCGCTACGACCAGCTGAGGCGTTTGCTCGACGAGGAGCTGGGGGTCTCGCCCATGGCTGAGACCAGGGCCCTCTACGACGCCATCATCAACGACCGCTGGCAGGCGCCCCGCCCGGCAACGTCGATCGCGGCGCACTCCCCCGTTCGCGAGACGCTCGAAGATCTGCCGTTCGTCGGCCGGCAGCGCGAGTTGCAGGACCTGGAAGCCGCCGTCGGCCGCAGCGCGCTCGTCGTCATCGAGGGCGAACCCGGCATCGGCAAAACCCGGCTCGCGCTGCACTTTGCTGAGCAACACGGGTTGAGCCCTTGGGTCGGCGCGGCCTACGAACTCGAGAGCGGCGTGCCGTATGCGCCGATCATCGAAGCCCTGCGCGCCGGGCTTTCGCAGATCTCGGGCGGCGCAAGCCGGCTGACCGGTCTGGCCCCGGTCTGGCGCCAGGAAGCCGCAAGGCTGTTACCCGAGCTGGCTGGGCCCGAGTTCGCGTTCCCAGGCAGCGCCGCCACCGAGGAGTCGCGGGTCCGCGAGGCGCTCTATCGCGTTGCGCTGGCGTTGCTGCAAGCCGCGCCGGGTCTCCTCGTGCTCGACGACCTGCACTGGGCCGACACGGCGACGCTGGCCTTCGTCGGCTACTTGATCCGCCGCGCCGGCGCCGACGGACAGGCGGTGACCGTGGTCGCCACGGCGCGGTCGCATGGCGTCAGCACCGGGCTCGGACAGCTGACGCGCGGATTGAGCCGCGAGAACCGATTGATCGCCGTGCGCCTCGACCGGCTCGAGCCCACCGAGATCGACCGTTTCGCCCGCGGCCTGAGCGCGACCTTTGCGGCGCCGCTCGGGCAATGGCTCGTGCGCAACTCCGAGGGCAATCCCTACATCCTCACCGAGCTGATCCACGATCTGCGGCGCAGCAACACGCTGCGGGCCGATGGCGTCGTCAACCTGGATGCGCTCAGCACCGGGCCGGCGCTGCCGCAATCTGTGTCCAGCCTGATCCTCTCTCGGCTGGCCCGGCTGTCCGACGGCGCCCGGCGCGTCCTCGACGCAGCGGTGGCCGCGGGCCGCGAGTTCGATGCCGAGGTGGTCTGGCGCGCCGCCGGTCTGTCGGAAGTGGCCGGCCTCGACGCGCTCGACGAGCTGCGGGCGACGGGTCTGATCCACAGCCCGGGGCGACCCGGCACGCCGGAAACAGCCGAGGTCTTTCGCTTCGATCACACGTTGACGATGGAAGCGGCGTATCGCGATATCGGCGAGACCCGGCACCGCATGATGCATCGGCGCGTGGCCGAGGCCCTCGAACAACTCGGCCGCGACCACGATGAGGAATTGCCCGCGCTGCTCGCCTGGCATTTCCGCGAGGGCGGCGCCTTCGACCGCGCCGCGCCGTATGCCTTCCGCGCCGGCCAACGCGCGACCCGATTGGCGGCCTGGGCCCAGGCGATCGAACACTACGAGCACGCGCTGGCCGGCAACCGATCGACGACCGAGCAGGTCGCGATCCTCTCGGCCCTGGCGCAGGCGCAACTCAACAGCGGCCAGGCGGCGCTGACGGTGGAGACCTATCGCCGCGCGATCGCGCTCGAGAAAGAGCCCGAGCGACTGGCGCCGCTGCGCATCGAGCTGGCCCGCGCCTACTTCATGCGGGCGCGGTATGCCGACGCCGTGACACTGGCGGGCGAACTCGCCGCCGACGCGACGCTGTCTTCCACGCAACGCGCCCAGGCCGAATTGCTGTGGGGCACGGCCCTGTCGGTCGAGGGGTCGGACCTATCGGCGGCGGCCGCCCATCTCCAGCGCGCCGCGGCGCTTGTCGGCGATTGCGCCGGAAACGACCCGGCTTTCCTGGCGCAGACCCTGTTCGAGCGCGGCGGATTGGCGGCGCAACAGGGCGATCTGACGGCCGCGCTCGCGTTCTATCGCGAGTCGCTGCGCGTCGCCGAGGAAGACGGCGACCTGCCCATGTGGGAGGCGCTGAGCCACAACAACCTCGCCTATCACCTGCACCTCACGGGCGATCCGGCCGCTCTACAAGAGGCCGAGGCCCATATCCAACGCGGCTTGCGCCTCGCCGAGGACCGCGGTCTGCTCAGCGTCGTGCCCTATCTGTACTCCACACGCGGTGAACTGCAGCTGGCTGCCGGCGACCTGGCGGACGCGGCGTTCTCGTTCGGGCTCGGGCTGGCGCAGGCCGAGGCCGTCGGCATGGCCGAACGCATCGCGGGCCTGAACGCCAATCTGGGCCTGGTGGCCCTGCGCCGCGGCGAGAACGCGACCGCGATCCACCGGCTCTCCACGGCCCTGGCCCAGGCCGACGCGATCGGCACGCAGCATCTGGCCGCCCAGATCCGGATCTGGTTGGCCCCGTTGCTGCCGCCCGCCGAGGCCGCGGCGCGTCTGGCCGAAGCCCGTGCGGTCGCCCGGGCCGGCGGACGGCGTAAGCTGCTGGAACAGATTGCGGGGGCGGAGAGCGCGAATGCGGGGAGCGCTGGGAGCACGAGAGCGGAGAGCGACCACACGGCCGCGCAGTAGATAGTCGCACCCGCGCTACTCGTTCCCCCGCTCCCCCGCTCCCGCGCACCTTCGGCCCCCCGTGTTTACGCTCGTGTTCACGGCGTGTTGATGCCCCGGATGCTATGGTCTTCCCGTACACAGCAAACACCCAAGGAGACCTGCACCATGACCTGGAACCTCGACCTGAGCCATTCGGAAATCAACTTCGCCGTCAAGCACATGATGATCTCGACGGTGCGCGGCAAGTTCAACAAGTTCAGCGGCACGATCGACTTCAACGAGGCCGATCCGGCCAGCTCGTCGATTGATGTCTCGATCGACGTCGCCAGCATCGACACCAAGGACGAGAAGCGCGACGGCCACCTGAAGTCGGGCGATTTCTTCGATGTCGAGAAGTTCCCGGCCATCACCTTCAAGAGCACCAAGGTCGAAAAGCTGTCGGCGAACAGCGCCAAGGTCACGGGCGATCTGACCATCCGCGGCGTCAGCCGCCCGGTCGTCCTCGACGTCGATTACGCCGGCCAGGCCAAGAGCCCGTGGGGCACCACGAGCGCCGGCTTCAGCGCGTCGACCAAGGTCAACCGCAAGGACTGGGGTCTGACCTGGAACGTGGCCCTCGAGACCGGCGGCGTGCTGGTGGGCGACGACATCTCGATCGCGATCGAGGCCGAGCTGGTCAAGCAGCCCGACGCGCAGGCCGCCTGATCTTCGGCGCCGACACACGGTCTGAAGCAAGCGGGGTCGGGGCCATGTCCCGACCCCGCTTTTGTTTACACAGCGCTACGATTCGTATGCTGCCGACGTCACGCGCTGTGGTTTGGAGGTCTGAATGAACGTCCTGGGATTGCACCACATCACCCTCATCACCGCCGACGTGCGGCGCAACGCCGCGTTCTACACGGGCGTGCTCGGTCTGCGGCTGGTCAAGCAGACCGTGAACTTCGACGATCCCGGGAGTTATCACCTCTACTACGGCGACACCGAGGGTCGGCCGGGCAGCGCCATCACGTTCTTCGAATGGCCCGGCGCGCCGCGTGGGCGCTGGGGCGTGGGCGGCACGCATCACCTGGCGCTCGCCGTAGCCGACAGCAACGGGCTGCTGAAGTGGAAGCGCCGTCTCATCGACCTCGGCGTTCCGGTCTCCGGCCCGCTCGATCGGCACTACTTCACGTCGATCTACTTTCAAGACCCGGACGGCCAGATCCTCGAGATCGCCACGGCCGGCCCCGGCTTCACCGTCGACGAGCCGACCGAGACGCTCGGCACCACGTATCAGGCGCCGCCGGCCGACATGATCGTGCGCAATCGCGACGAAGCCGCCATCGCGGCGCTCACGTGGCTCGAGCCGGTGCCCGAGATCACGCCCGACATGGCGCTCGACCGCGGCCTGCACCATATCACGGCGATCGGCGCCGACATCGCCCGCACCGACGCGTTCTACGGCGAACTGCTCGGCATGCAGCGGGTCAAGAAGACTTCGAACTTCGACGATCCGACCTCGGCCCACTGGTATTGGGGCGTCGACGACGGTCGACCCGGCACGCTGATCACGTATTTCGAGCGCGACCCGCGCAAGGTGCGCGCCGCGCGCATGGGCCCCGGCCAGACCCATCATTTCGCCCTGGCCGTCGCCGACGACGAGACACAACTCGCCTTCCGCGAGCGACTGCTCAAGGCCGGTCTGCGCGTGTCGGCGGTGATGGACAGGATCTATTTCAAGAGCATCTACACCCAGGACCCCGACGGCCATATCGTCGAACTGGCGACGGCCGGCCCGGGCTTCACGGTCGACGAGCCTTGCGCGACTCTTGGGACGCGGCTGATGCTCCCGCCGTGGCTCGAGCCGGCTCGCGACCAGATCGAACGCGTCGCGCCGCCGTTACGCATGGCCACGCTCACGGCGGCGCGGCCATGAGCGGCGTGACGATCGACCCGGGGCAACTGCAGCCACCCAGCGCCTACCGCCTGTTGTCGAGCCTGGTCGTGCCCCGCCCCATCGCGTGGGTCAGCACCCGCGGCTCCGACGGCAGCGTCAACCTCGCGCCGTTCTCGTTCTTCAACGCGGTCGGCGATCAGCCGCCGACCGTCATGGTGTCGATCGGGCGTCGGCGCGGCACGCCCAAAGACACCCTGCGCAACATCGAGGCGACCGGCGAGTTCGTGGTGAACCTGGTCAGCCAGGAACTGGCCGGGGCCATGAACCTGAGCTCAGGCGATTGGGCTTACGGCGACAGCGAGTTCGAACGCGCCGGGCTGTCGATGGCGCCCGGCGACGTCGTCGCTGCGCCCCGCGTGGCGCAGGCCCGTGCGGCCCTCGAGTGTCGGCTCAGTGGGCTCGTGCCCGTGCCGGACACCAGCTACACCATGGTCCTCGGCCAGGTCGTGCGTTTCCACGTGGCCGAGGGCGTGCTGCGTCCCAACGGCACGGCGGAACCGACGAGTCTGCAGGCCATCGGGCGCCTCGGCGGCGACGAGTACGTCACGCTCGGCCCGGTCTTCGTCATGCCGCGGCCCGTGATCGGTTGACGACCTGCCGAAACGAAAAAGCGGCCGGGGCAGCCCCGGCCGCTTTCGATTCTGGTGCGGCTCAACCACCGGTGACGGCGGCCAATGCGCGGGCCACGCTGTCTTTCGGGCTGACCTTGACCTGCACGTCGCTGAGGATGCCGTTGGCATCGACGACGAAGTGGCTGCGGATGATCCCCATGAACTTGTGTCCGTACAGCGAGCGCTCGCCCCACACGCCATAGGCCTCCGCCACCGCGTGATCCTCATCCGACAGCAACGTGAAAGGCAGCTTCTGCTTGGTGCGGAATTTGACGTGGCTCTTGGCGTTGTCCGGGCTGATGCCGAGCACGACGGCGTTGGCATCCGAGATCCTGGGCTGCGCGTCGCGAAAGCCGCAGGCCTGGGTTGTGCAGCCGGGTGTGTCGTCCTTCGGATAGAAGTACACGATCACCTGCCGGCCCCGCAGGTCCGACAGCCGCACGGGCTGGCCGTCCTGATCCGGCAGGGTGAAATCCGGGGCGGGGTCGCCGATCTTGAGCGTCATGGGTCTCCTCGGGTCACGGGATGTGGGCGAATTGTATCGCCCGGCCTACGGCACAAGGATGAGTTTGCCCGTGGTCTTGCGTGCCTCGAGGTCGCGATGCGCCTGAGCCGCCTCGGCCAGCGGATAGGCGGCGCCGATGGTCGCCTTGATCGCGCCGGCTCGCCACCAATCGAGCACGCCGGCCCAGCGCGCCCGCCGCTCCGACGTCGTGGCCGTGTAGTGGAACAACGTCGGGCGCGTGAGGAAGATCGAACCCTTCTGCATGAGCACGATCGGGTCGATGCTCGGCGCTGGCCCGCTCGATCCGCCGAACAGCACGAGCATGCCGCGCGAGCGCAAGCAGTTCAGGCTTTTCTCGAACGTCGTCTTGCCGACCGAGTCGTAGACCACGTCGACGCCGCGGCCGTCGGTCAGGCGTTTCACCTCGGCCTCGAAATCGACCTCGGTGTAGAGGATCACGTCGTCGGCGCCGGCGGCGCGCGCCAGCGCGGCCTTCTCGGGCGTCGACGTCGTACCGATCACGCGCGCGCCGAGGTGCTTGGCCGCCGCGCACAGCAGCAACCCGACCCCGCCCGCGGCCGCGTGCACCAGTGCGGTCTGGCCGGCGACCAGGTGCCAGACGTCGGTGACGAGCATGTGGACGGTCATGGCCTGCAACGGGAGCGCCGCGGCGACCTTCAGGTCCATCTCGGTCGGCACGGGGAGTGCCACCGCGGCGGCGAAGACATGCTGGGCGGCATAGCTGCCCTGAGCCGTGGCCCAGGCGACGCGATCGCCCACCTTGACGTCGGTCACGCCCGACCCGATCGCCGTGACGGTGCCGGCGCCCTCGAGCCCGGGGACGAAGGGCAGCTGCATCGGATAGCGACCCTCGCGATGATAGACATCAATGAAGTTCACGCCGCTCGCGGCGACGTCGACCGCGATCTCGCCCTCGCCGGGCTGACGAGACTCTCGCTCGGCCAGTTGTAGTTGTTCGGGTCCGCCGCACACAGTGACCTGGATCGCGCGCATCGGAGCTCTCCTTGACCATTCAAACGTGGATTTCGGGGATAGCTAGAGTGTAACATCGCCGCCGCGCACTGCTAAGCCAACGCGTGTGTCTGAGCGGGTCGTCAGCGCGTCTTGCCGCAGATTGCGCTGTTGACGGGGATTTGAACGATTGGAGCCCTGCCGGCATCGATCCCGTTCGCTTCAGCGAAATCCGCGCCATCAGCGGCCAGATCCCGAGCCTGACAACCGCCTCGTGCACACGCCAACTGCTGCGACCAGTAGGCACGATCACGGGCGCCGCGAAGGCCCAGGACATCGCCCGCTATAATCGTGAGGCAGTTTCACCCCATGTCGACTTCCCCGTTGCCTCAGACCCAAGCGACCGCCTCGCCACCGACCTGGCGCGCCTGGGCGTTCCGTCTCGCACCGCTGGCGGCGCTGTTGCTCATGGCCGTGTGGGCCTGGCGCGTGTGGGATCCTGTCCATCAGTTGCCCAACGACCCGGGCCGCAGCCCGATGGGCTACGGCGACGTGCTCGAGGTCACCTGGGGCCTCCAGTGGTATTACGACGCGCTCATCCTGCGCGCGCATCCGCTCGACGTCTACCCCGGCATCTTCGCGCCCGACGGCTGGCAAGTCGGCACGCTCGCGCACGGCCCCGGGCTCTTCATCGCCTTCATGCCGTTTGTGTCAATCGGCGGCCCGGCGCTGGCTTATACGCTCAGCCTGTGGGTAGCCTTCGCGCTGACGTACTTCGGCACCTATCGTCTCGCCAGACGCTTCGTCGATCGGCCGTGGGCCATCGCCGTCGCCCTGTTCGTCACGTTTTGGGGCTACCGGTGGATGCGCCTCGGCGGCCAGCCCAATATCCTGCTCGGCGCCGGACTGTTGCCGTGGTTGATCGAGTGCTTCGAACGCGGGCGCTCGACCGGCCCGCGCGCCTGGGTGTGGGCCGTGTTCGGCGGCCTGCTCTGGGGCTATGCCGTCACGTGTTCGTTGTACTTCGCCTGGCTTGGCGCTGTCACGCTCGGCGCCTGGGTGCTCGGCGTCGTGCTGAGCCGGAGCGATGACCGCGGCCAACTCGTGCGCGCCTTTGCGCTCATGGACGTGGTCGCGTTTGCGGTCAGCCTGCCGTACCTGCTCTGGTTTCAGGCCGCTTCGTCGCAGGCCGGCGCCGCGACCTTCGATCTGGCGCAGCTCTCCGGCTGGGGCGCGAGCGTCAACGCCATGCTCGTCCCGTTCGCGCGGCATCCGCTCGAACTGGCACGCTCGCTCAACACGTGGGCCTATCACGGGGCGCCAAGCGAGTCGGGCACGCTCAGCCTTGGGCCCGTCGCCTTCGGGCTTGGTCTGGTTGGATTCGCCCTGGCGCGGCGCGAGCGGAACTGGTGGCCGGTGTGCGCGTTGACGTTCGTCGGGATGGCGCTCTCACTCGGACCGTATCTGCGTTGGGATGATCAGCTGATTCAGATCGAACATCCGGTTGTGCGCATGCTTAACACCGCGATCTGGACCGTGGGGCACGCCGTCAAGCCGGGGCTCTTTGCCGAGACGGCGCCACCCGACGTCTACGCCCGCGCGATCCCGTTGCCCGCGATCGTGCCGCTGATGTTCGTGCCCTATTGGGAGGGCGCGCGGATCTCGGCGCGCTATGCGCTGGTCGGCGGCATCGGCCTGTACCTGCTGGCCGTCTGGGCCGCGACCCGCAGCCGCCGGCGGTGGCTGACCGGGGTTCTGATCGTCGCGTTGGCGATCGAGTGGTGGCCGGCGCCGACGTACGGCGTGCCCTACCCGCTCACGCCCCATCCGGTCTTCGCCTGGGTCAGCGCCAACACGGCCCCCGACGCGGTCGTGGCGGACCTCTTCGCCGCGACCGGCGATCACGTCGAGCTGCGCATCAAACCGCAAACGCTGACCGCCACGTTGTTTCATGGCCGCGCCGCGCTTTCGGGAACAAGCAGCGTCCTCCCGGCCCATGCCGCCGACTGGCAGGCCTGGCTGGCGGCGCATCCGACCCCGTTCGCCGATCCGGGCTTTGCGGATCGGTTGCGCGCGGATCATGTCGGCGTGATCCTGATCCATGTGGTCAATCCGCAGTCGCAGGCCCTGGCCGATTCGGTTGCGGCCGACCCGGCCTGGCACTTCGTCGACTGCGTCGACCCGACGACCGAGCTCTCTCCCTGGCCATATCCGATCTGCATCGTGACGCCCTGACGGCGCCGCGGTCAGCGCGCATCCGGCGTCAGGCGGCGCAGCACCGTGCCGGCCAGGATCCCGAACACCGCCACGCCCAGCGGCAGAAGGATCAGCGGCAGCAGCGCCGACGTGTACGGCGACGGCGTGTCAAAGAGATCGGCGACGGCGCGCGCCGACACGAGGCACAACCCCATCACGGCCGCCCACACCCAGGCGAGACGCGGATTCAGCGCGCCCAACAGCACGCCCGAAGCGAGCAGCAACGCGGCCGGCAGCTCGAGCGTGGTTTGAACGGCATCCACGAGACCGACGACAGCGCCCAGCACCATCGCTGAAGCGGCCACGATCAGCTTGCCACCAAACGAGAGCGACATGTCAACCTCCTGAGCCCGCCGATCGCGGCCAATGGCGGATACATTCACTCAGCAGCCAGAAGGCCGCCAGGCCAAGCGCGTCCGCGAGCAGATCGGTCAAATCCTGGCTGCGCCACGGCGTCAGACCCTGCGCCAGTTCCTCGATCGCGGCCAGCGCCAGCGGCAGCGCGATCGCCACGGGCACATCGAAACGCCCGAGACGCCAGCGCCGACCATCCAGCGCCAGGTTCGTCCAGAACGCCGCGGCCCCGATCAACCCGGCATGAAGCAGCTTGTCGGCGCCGGGCACCGCCAGCAGGGCGACGGGCGTGCGCGCGCGATACCCGAGCTGCATGCCGATCGCGATGAGCGCCACTTGGGCGACAAGACCGGCCCGCCAGCGCGTTGTGCCTTCGGCGCGCCAAAGCCCGAAAGCCGCTGCCGCCACGCCCGCCCCAAGCCCGGCGCCCAGCCAGACATCGCGCGCAGCTTCGCTCCAGACCTGTGGGACGAGGAGCACCACACCGGCCACACCCAGTGCCGTGACCGTCGGCCGCAGCCCCCAGACATCCAACGCCGTCGAAGCCAGCGCCGCGGCCACACAGCCGGCCCATACACTCAAAGGCTCGAGCCGGGCGCCCGTCAGCGCGAGCATGCCGGCGCTTCCGAAAGCCAGGCAGGCCGCGGACAAGGCTCGGGTCAGGACGGGGACCAGCCCGCCGGAACCCGCGAGAATCAATCGAGACATGCCGTTCTCCTCGAACTGTGCGGTTGCGGTCGAAGCGAATGCGCTTCGTGGAACGGTCGCCAGTGTGGCAGTTTCCTCCGACGGGCGACACCGCTCGAGGCATCCCGGATGCGCACCCGGGTGCTTGTACGCGCCAGCCGAAAGCCTTACTGTCGGGCGATGCGCCAAGTCGCGCGGCTCGCACTCACCGCCTATCGGATCCTCGCCATCGCGATCGCGGTCGGCCTGATCGTGCTCAATGCCCGTCTGTACCACGGGCCCGGCGCCACCTACACGCGCCCCATGCTCGGCGCCGACGTCGTCGCCGAACTGCGCGGCCTCCGCGTCCAGCTCAAGTCCGGCGCCGGCGACGCCATGCAGGAGCTCTTCCCCGAGGGCTTCTTTTTTGCCCATGTGTTGTATGGGCTGAGCTGGGTCGAGGTCGGTCTGCGGGCGGCGCCCGGCGAGCCGCTCTGGCTCGAGGCGCTGGACGAGGCGCGGTGGGCCAGCGCGCGTCTCGACACGCCGGCCGGGCGCGCGCCGTTCTCGGCCGATCTGGTCCCAACGTATGGCGTCTTCTATCTGGGCTGGCGCAGCTGGCTCGACGGCGGCATCCAGCTGATGCAGCCGGACGCTCTGCGGCCCGTCGACGAACGAGCCGCCTACGAGGCGGAACTGGCGACACTGGCGGCTGCCTTTGACGCTGCCCCATCTCCGTATCTCGAGAGTTATCCGGGTCAGGCCTGGCCCGTCGACAGCGTGGTCGCGGTCGCGGCGCTACGCCTACACGACAAAGTGGCGGCGCCCCGGTATGCCGCGACCATCGCGCGTTGGCTGGATCAGGTGCGCGACCTATCGACGCCTGACGGCGGGCTTCTGGCGCATCGGACCGAACCCGGCACGGGTCGTTCGCTCGAAGGCCCGCGCGGCACGTCGCAGAGTCTGACCGCGCGGTATCTCACCGAGATCGATCCGGGTCGCGGCGCGGCGTTCTATCAGCTCTATCGCGCCAAGTTTGTGCAGCCGTTCCTGGGCGTGCCCGGCGTGGTCGAGGCGCCCGGACAAGCGGCCTGGCTCGCCGACGGGGACGTCGACTCGGGGCCGCTGCTGTTCGGTTTCAGCGCCTCGGCCACGATGGTCGCTCTGGCCGCCGCGCAGGTCAACGACGACGTCGCCGTGCGCGACGCCCTGATCCCGGCGACCGAGGCCGTCGGGCTCCCGCTCTCGCTTGGCGGCCACAAGCACTATGCGCTCGGCTTGCTCCCGATCGGCGACGCGTTCATCGTGTGGGCCAAGACCAGCAGCCGCTGGATCCCGGGTGACGCCGCGGTGACCGAGTTGCCCGAGATCGTCGACCCGGGCTGGCGTCTGCCCTTCCACGCCGTGACGGTGGGCCTGCTGGCGTTGCTGGGGCTGCCCGAGTACGCTGCCCGTGCCGTAATACGCAAGCACACGGCCAGGCCGGTTTCGACCGGACAGCCCAATTCACGGAAATCCCGGATCGTCACGACACGGGCGGTAACCAATCCAGACCGCTCCACGCCATCGGTGTACAAGATGGGGCCTCACTCTGGAAGCGTCTGACGCATCGACCGAGCACACGTCCCGCTTGGGCCGAGCGATCACATTCCGGTTTGTAGTACAGTCAAGCCATGTTGACCCTGCTCCTGGTCGAAGATAATGACAAACTCCGCCCCGCGCTCAAATTGGGGCTCGCCGCCACGGGCCAGGTGCGCGTCCTCGACACGGCGCGCACCGGTGAAGACGCCCTGGCGTTGTGTCTGGCGACGCCGCCCGAGGCGATCCTTATGGACGTGCAGCTGGCCGGCCCGATGAACGGGATCGAGGCCGCGGTCGCCATCCGGCGTGAGTTTCCGCGTCTGCCCGTCGTCTTTTACTCCATCCAGGACGACGACGCGTACTATCGCGCCTTTCGCGCCTCGGGCATCCTCAGCCACTACGCCTACGTGCGCAAGTCGAACTACCTGCTGCCCGACATGATCGTGCCGCTCCTGCGCGACGCCGCCGCCGGGCGCAGCTTCATCGATCCCGAGATCGAGGCGCGCGTGCAGGAAGTGCGGCATCAGGACGAGAACTCGCCCTTCGCCCTGCTCGAGCCGAACGAGCAACAAGTCGCGCGTCTGATCGCGCAGGGGCAGACCAACGAGCAGATCGCAGCGCGTCTGGGGTTCAAGGACAAACGCACGATCAGCCGTGTCAACGGTCAGATCTACGCGGCCTGGGGCCTTGACATCAGCACCACCGACGAGAAGGCAGCGCGCACGCGCGCGGCGCTGATCGCCAGCCGCAACCGACTGATGCTTTGGGATGCCGACGGCACGCCGCGCGTCATGAACGAGCGCGGCGAGTGGGTCGTCGACGCCTGACGCCGCCATGACGGGCATCCTGCCGATCGACTGGCTTGTTCTGACGGTCTCGCTGTTCAACACCGGGCTGCTCGCCTGGCTCGGGTTGACTGTGCTGCTGACGGCGCAACCGCGCACACCGGGCGCCGTCGCGGCCGGGGCGAGCCTGCTCGTCGCAGCCGCTTTCTTCGTCAGCCATTCGGCCATCGTCGGCCAGCCGCTCCACAGCGCCCCCGGGCTCGAAATCCTGTGGCAGGTTTCGTACTACGCGGTCGTCGCGCTGCCCGCTGCCTGGTACGGCGTCGTGCTGTGGTATGCCGGATTTTGGACCGCCCCCACCTCGGCGCTGCGCAGACGCCACACGCCGCTGGCCCTGGCGATCGCCGTGCTGCTGATCCTTCTGCTTGCGCTGCTGGCTTTCGGCAAAGCCCTGCCCACGCTGACCCAGGCCCTCAACCTGGAACTGTCGACTCCCGATCGCGCGGCCCAGATGACGCGCTTCGGCTGGATCTATCCGCTGTACGGCGTACTCAGCCTCGGCGCCGCGCTGGACGCGCTCCTGCGCCCTGGCCCCGCCACGCGAGCCACCGCCGCGCCCGCGCGCCGACGCGCCCAACCGTGGTTGCTGGCGGCCTCGGTGTTGCTGATCGCGGTCGGGCTTGTGGCGAGCTTCGGGCTACAGGCCGCGACGCAGTCGTTCAGCCGGGTCGAGGATTTCGCGAGTCGGGCGCAGACGTATCTGTGGCTGGTCGGTCTCGACATCCTGGCCGCGGCGTTGATCGGCATGATCGGTCTCGTCATCGGTCAGGCGCTCGCCGAGTACGAGGTCTTCACCGGTCGCAGCCTGCCGCGCCGCGGTCTGCGGCGCTACTGGCGACGCGCCGTGGTCTTGTGCGCGGGTATCAGCCCGCCGGTCGCCCTCGCCCTCGTGCGCCGTTCGGAGCCCGTGTACGTCGTGCTACTGACGCTCGGGATCCTGATCACGTTCTATGCCCTGGTCAGCTGGCGCTCGTTCATCGAGCGCGAGCGAACCGTGAGCCTGTTGCGGCCTTTGACGGCGGACGCGCTGTCCTGGATGCGCTCGCCCGGCCGACCGCGCGTCGCCAGCGATGCTGACGCCGACGCGTCGACGCTGGGCGTCAACGCGCCGGCCTTGCTGACCGCGCTCTGTCGCGACAGCATCGGCGCCACCCGCGCGTTGGTGATCCCGCAGGGGCCGCTCGCCCCGCTGGCCGGGCAAGCGCTGCAGTACCCGGCCTCGACGGCGCCGCCGCCCGCCCTCGACCTCGCCCGACTGCGCGCGGCGCTCGAGGTCGCCGGCGCACTGGGAACGTCGCTCGACCCGACCGAATGGGATGGGCTTGTCTGGGCCGTGCCGCTGTGGAGCGAGCGCGGGCCGATCGGCGTGTTGATGCTTGGGCCCAAAGCCGACGGCGGCCTGTACGCCCAGGAGGATATCGAGGTCGCGCGCGCCGGCGGCGAGCGTTTGCTGGACGCGCTGATCAACGCCGGACTGACGCATCGTCTGATCGCGCTGCAACAACGTCGGCTCGCCGAAGGCCAGGTGCTCGACCAACGGCTGCGTCGCGAACTCCACGACGAGATCCTGCCGCGACTGCATGCCGCGATGCTCACGCTCAACGACCCCGGCGCGCTCAGACCCGGACTTCAGGAGCTCGCCGGCGTGCATCACGCGCTCTCGGATCTCGTTCGCGCGATGCCGAACGCCTCGGCCCCGGAGGTGCGGCGCCATGGGTTCTTCGGCGCCCTGCATCAGGTGGTCGACGTCGAATTGAAGGGCGCCTTCGATCGCGTAGCCTGGGAGACGTCGCCGGATGTCGAACGCGCCGCCGCATCGCTGCCCGATTTCGCAGCCGAAACCCTGTACTTCGCGGGGCGCGAGGCCCTGCGTAACGCGGCGCGCCACGGCCGCGGCGGCGACGCCAAACGCCGACTCGCAGTGACGATCTCGGCCGATGTCACGCCGGCCGCCGGGCCGGGCCCGAGCGGCGCGCGCCGGGTCCGCCTGACCATCGCCGATGACGGGGTCGGCGTGGCCCTCGCCGGCCCGACCGCCGGCACCCAACATGGCCTGACGCTGCACACCACGCTGATGGCGGTGGCCGGCGGCGGCCTCGACCTCGAAAGCCGGCCCGCGAGCGGCACACGGGTTGAACTGCACATGCCCCTCGACGGCCTGACCCGTCACGCCGCGGTCTGATCGTAATAGTTGTCCCGCCGCCAAAACGAAACCGCCCGACGCATGCGTCGGGCGGTTTCGCGCTCTTCTTCGTTCTAGAAGTCCGGCGGCGGAACGCGGGTCGCGTCGTCGGGCAGGCTCTGGTAATACGCCAGCACGCGCTTGTAGAACTCGATCTCCTCGGCCGGAAAGCCGTGGCGCTCCATGAACGCGATCTGCTGAGTATAGGCATCGACCTCGGCCGGCTTGGGCAGGATGTCCCCTACCGTCGCGAACTGCATGCAGTGCGTGGCCTCGTGAAACAGCATCGTGGCCACCATGCGGTCGGGCATCTCGGCATATGCCAGCGCCCGGACGTAGCACCCGCCGCCACGCATCGGCGCCGCCTGGGCCCGGTCGGAATACGGGCTGGTCCGGATGATCGTGATATACGTGTTGACCCGGTTGTAGGCGTCGGCGTCGTTGGCCTGCAGCCAATCCAACCCGGCGCGCACCTTGGCGACGAACGCGTCGGTGCCGCTGATGCGGTTGTAGACCGAGTCGCTCGGCGCGCTGGCGGCCGGCGCCGAGCCCGGGATGATCAACACCTGGCCGATCTGAAGCACGGTGGAGGTCAGGTTGTTGACCCGGATCAACTCCTCCATCGATACGTTGAACTTGCGCGCGATGCGCGCCACCGAGTCGCCGGATTTGACCGTGTAGCTCGTCGCTGCGCCGCCGGCGGCCGGCGCAGCCGCCGGCTGGCCGTCGGGGATGATCAAGGTCTGTCCGACGCGGATGGCGTTCGGATCCTTGAGTTGGTTGGCCTGGACGATGGCCTCCACGGTGACGTTGAACCGCGCCGCGATCCGCGACAGGTTATCACCGGGCTGCACCGTGTATGACGTATCGGCAAAGGCCGGCAACACGACGATCAGGGCCAACGCGACCGCCAGCAGCCCGGCGCGTCCCAGACGGTGAAGTGTATCGAGCAATTTCATTTCGGCTCCTCATCCAGCGACCAGACCCAGATGTTTTCGTATTCGCAAGAGGTCGTGCCCGATTCCTGCAGGGCGCCAAACGCGATCGCGCCCTCGCTGTACTTGCTGTTGACGACCGTCCCCAGTCGTTCGCCGTTGGCGTAGTACGTGAATTTGGTGTCCTCGGCGATGATGACGATCTTGTTCGTACTCCCCTGGGTGTCTTCAAGGCGGCCGTCGGGCAGGTAGACATCGTCCAGCAGCGCATCGCCGCGGCCGTTGCTGAAGGCGCCGACACCCCACAGCGGCAGACCCTGCAGCCGGATCATGATCATCCGGTATTGCTTGCCCTTGTACAGATCGCCGTCGGCGCGGTACACGAGGTAACACCCGGCCAGGCCCGAAGACGTGTTCCAGGTCACATCGGTGTGCAGCACGAAGTTGTGGAACTTCGCGTCCGGGTAGTCGGTCTGGTGATTGTTCTCGTCGTATGTATCGACCGTGATCTTGATCGGTCCGTGCATGTAGCCGAGGTGGCCCCGATCGGTGCTAAAACCGTAGTCCTCGAGGACATCGTTGATCTTGGGCAATGCCGCTTCGACCGTTGCGGTCACGCGCGCAGCCGCCGTGGCTTTGGCGTTCGGCGTGGCGGTGGCGGTCGGCTTCGGGGTTTCGGTGGGCGTCGCCGTCGGCTCGGGCGTGTCGGTCGGCTCAGGCGTGTCCGTCGCCGTGGCCGTCGGCTCGGGCGTCGGGGTCGCCGTCGGCTCGGGCGTCGGGGGATTACAGCCCGTTGTCAGCGCGACACAGAGAAGGGCACCACCAATCCGGACCAAATAATTCGAAATACGCATCGCTCTATTCTCCTCGTTTCACACAACAAGCACCGGTTTGCGCACAAAACGGACATGGCAGGTTTCGACCACGGCCGTCATGATCCTCGCCGATTGTCACGCTGTAGTCTTCTGTTGGCTCTCTGATTTTCGTGTCGTGGTGTACCCAACAAAAGAATACAGGCCCCCGTATGCCATCCAACCAATCGCTACATCGAGTAAGGTATAATGCCCAAGATCTGTGGCGTACGCTCTGCCGGGCCACACCCGACAAATCCCCCGCACGCGCAAAATCCAAGGAGCATCATGCCGCCCAAGAAAACATCAGCCCGACAACGCCGGACGTCCGCATCCAAAGCCGCCGCCCCCCATTACAAAGGCATCTCGCGCATCGATTCGGCCCGCGCCGTCGGGTGGTTCGTGCGCGTCAGCTGGCACGGCCAACACATGCGCAAGTTCTTCAGCGACGGCGTCAACGGCGGAAAGCGCAAGGCGCTTAAGGCCGCGATCGACTATCGCAACGTCACCGAGAAGGCGCTCGGCAAGCCACGCACCGATCGGAACATCACCGGCATCACCCGCCGCAGCAACACCGGCTACACCGGGATCCGCAAGATTCTCAAGGACGGCCAACCGGCCTATGACGTCAGTTGGTCGCCGCGGCCGGGCGTTCTGCAGCGCACGTCGATCTCGATCGTCAAGCACGGCGCCGCACGCGCCCTGACGCTCGCCCGCAAGTTGCGGGCCGAGAAAGAGCGCGAAATCTATGGCGTCCGGCGCGCCGTTGAACGCAAACTTGTCCGCACAACCGTCACGCCAAAACGAAAGCGCCGCAAGTGACACTCGGCTGACGATCATCATGACACCGGCAGGAAGCGCGGCGCGGGCCGCGCTTCTTATTTGACATATCGAATTGGCGCCGGCGCGCTTGCCTTGTGGCCCAACGAGACAGCGACCCGGCGCCGCCCGACCCCAGCCGGCCGCGCGTAGCCGATGACCTGCCGCGATGGGCCGCGTGCTGCAGACGCGTTTGATCTGTGGGTCGATGGGCATGGCGGCACAGGCGTGATGGCCCGCGCCACGCCATCGCTCCCGAATTGGAGCGACGCAAGTTCCTCCGCGAAACTATCATTGCCCAGCAAGCGGGAAACTGGGCGAACGACGAGGTGACGCCACAACCGGCTTCACCCCGATGTGCGGCGCCGAGACGCATCCAACCTGAGCAGGCACAGCACCCGTCCTGGGATCAAGTAGAATGGGCGTTCTAATGCCCACTCTGTTGCGCGCGCATTCGTGGTACTCGTTCCTGCGCGGCCTGCCCGCACCAAAGGCGCTCGTCGAGGCCGCGGCGCAGGCCGGCTACACCGCCGTGCTCCTGGCCGATCATCACGGGCTGACCGGCGCGCTGGAGTTTCACGACGCCTGCCTCGACCTCGGGGTGCAGCCGCTGCTGGGACTGGAGCTGCACGTCCAGCGCGACCCAGCCGATCGCGGGGCGCCGGCGCGTCTGTGCCTGCTCGCCATGGACGACGTCGGTTGGGCGAGCCTGTGCCGTTTGAGCTCGTTGGCCCAGACCCGGCCGGATCGCGATCTCGAGCAGGGTCTGCCGCGTGTGGCCCTGCAAGACCACACCGCCGGCCTGCTTTGCCTGCTCGATCCGGCTTGCGTGACCGACGTCGCGGAATGGCTGGCGACGTTGCACACGTGGTTCGGCGATCGACTGTATCTGCTCCTCGATCGAGCGACACCGGATGCCCTGGCCACGGCCGGGCCGGCCATCGCGCAGGCGCAGCGGATCGGCGTGCCGATCGTGGGCGGCCAGCCGGTCTACTACCTCGAGCCCGATCAGGAAGACCTGCAACGCACGCTGGCCGCGATCCGCATCAATCGCCCGCGCGAGACCCTGACCGCCGAGCATCTGGCGCCGCCGGCGGCCTTTCTCCCGTCGGCCGCCGAGTTGTGGGACCGCTTCGCCGAGCTCGACGGGCTGACCGACGCCGACGAGATCGCCGCGCGCTGCACGCTGCGCCTGGAGAAAGGCCGGCAGCTGTTTCCGGCGCTCGATCTGCCGGACGGCCTCGACGCCGAGGCCGTGCTGCGACGCGAGGCCGAGACGGGCGCCCTTCGGCTCTATGGCGCCGACGGCGTGCTTCCGGTGTCGGTCCGCACCCGGCTCGAGCACGAACTGGCGGTCATCTCGACGAAGGGGTTCGCGCCGATCTTCCTGGTGATGCAGGAGGTGATCGCCTACGCGCGGCGCGCCGGCGTGCCCAGCGCCTCGCGCGGCTCTGCGTCGTCGTCGCTTGTCGCGCATTGTCTCGACATCACCACGCCCGACCCACTGGCGCTCAACCTGTACTTCGAGCGCTTCCTCAATCCGGCCCGCGCCACGCCGCCCGACATCGACACCGACCTGTGCTCGCGTCGCCGCGATCGCGTGATCGCCCATGTCTTCGAGCATTACGGCGCCGATCGCGTGGCCATGGTCGCCACCATCAATTGCCTCCAGGAGCGCTCGGCGCTGCGCGAGGTCGCCAAGGCGTTCGAGATCGACGCCGACGACCTGATCGACGAGGTGCCCTATCGCGGGTTCGGGCCGCGCCGCGTTCGCAACGGCGGCGGGCCGTACGATGCCCTGCGCCAGCGATCGTCGGAGCCGCGTTATCGGCGCATGCTCGCTCACGCCGAAGCGCTCGTCGGGCAGCCCGACCACCTTTCGATCCACCCGGGCGGCGTCGTGATCGCGCCGAGACCGATCCGCGACCTGTGCCCCGTGAACCTCGCGAGCAAAGGGATCACGATCACGCAGTTCGACCTGGATGGGATCGAGCGGCTGGGTCTGATCAAGATGGACTTGCTCGGCATCCGTGGGCTGACCGTCGTCGCGGACGTGGCCGAAACCCTGATCCCGCCCGACGCGGCGCCGGTGGCCGGCGGGCCGGCCCCGATGATCGCCATGCTCGACGCGATCCCGACCGAGGATGCGGCCACGTCCGAGTTGATCCGCAGCGGCCGCACGATCGGCTGCTTCCAGATCGAATCTGGGGGCATGCGTAACACGCTGCGCGATCTGCAGGCGCGGACCATCGGCGACGTGCTGGCCGCGCTGGCGCTCTTCCGGCCCGGGCCGATCCAGGGCGGGCTCCGCGATGCCTACGTCCGGCGTCATCTGGGCCGCGAGACCGTCGCGCACATTCATCCGGCGCTGGCTCCGGTGCTCGACGAAACCCTGGGCGTCATCCTGTATCAGGAGCAGGTGCTGCGGATCGCCCATGAACTGGCCGGTCTGTCGCTCGCCGACGCCGACCTGCTGCGGCGGGCGATGAGCCACTTCGACCCCGGCGAGAAGATGCGCACTTTGCGCGAGCGCTTCCTGGCCGGCGCTGAGCAGGTGTCGGGGATCGCGCCGGACGTCGCCGGACGCATCTGGGACATGATGGCCGCGTTCGCCGGTTACGGATTTCCGAAAGCGCATGCCGCGTCCTACGCGGTGGCGGCCTGGCGTTCAGCCTGGTGCAAGACGCATCACCCCGCCCTGTTCATGGCGGCCGTGATGGCGAACTGGGGCGGCTACTACTCGCAACGCGTCTATCTCACCGAGGCGCGCCGGCTCGGGCTCAGGCTTCGCCCGCCGCACGTCAACTTCAGCCGACACGAGTTCTCGGTCGTCGCGCAGGCGGGCCAGCCCGTGTTGTACATGGGGCTCGATCAAGTGCGCGACCTGACCCAACGCACGATCTCGGCCATCGAGCGGGGCCGCCCCTTCACGTCGCTGGACGACTTCCTCACGCGCGTCGACCCGCGCCCGGGCGAGGCCGCCAACCTCGCGCGCGTCGACGCCTTCGCCGGCCTCGCAAACCCGCAGCGCGCACAGGAGCGACTGGCGGGCGGTTGGCTCGCCGGTCAACCGGGGTTGTTCGATCTGTCAGGCGGCGACGCCGGCGACGACGCGCGGACGCTCGCCGAACGCGTGGACGATGAAGAGGAGATCCTGGGCGCTGCCGTCAGCGCGCACCCGCTCGAGCTGGCCGCCGACCGCTATGGCGAGGCCCTGTCGACCGTGCAGGCGTCGGCGCGCCTGGGCGAGACCGTGCGGGTGGCGGCCATGCGTCAGACCTGGCGCCGCTCGCGCAACGCCCAGGGCGAGCGCGTCTACTATATGGTCGCCGAGGACCTGGAAGGCATGATCGATTGCGTGATCGCTAATGAAGTCTATGAGCGGCACAGGGCCGCGTTTTCGACCGGCCCGGGTCCGTTTGTGCTCGAGGGCGTCGTCGAGTCGAACCCGGAGACCGGCGAGGCCGAGCTGCTCCTCAACCGGGTCGCCCCGATCGGCGTCAAGCGCGACAAGCCCGGGCGCACAACCTCCCGACCTCGCGCTTGAGCGCTTTAACACGGACAGATCAAAAAGCGGCGGCTGTAGGGTCGAGGCGGATCCCCGTTCATGCAGCACGCCGCCGTGCGACAAAAACTCCGGTCGGCCGAGTCGGCGACGATCAATGCCGCACGGGTTGCGCTGCGGCCGTATGGGTCGCTCGGACCGAGCGGGTCTGATCGTTCGCCGGCCCGGGTTCGACCGCGGCATCCGTCCTAAAGCGCCCAACCACAGCCTGCAGCCGCGACGCCATATCAGCCAGCGCCTTGGCCGAATCGCTCACCTCGTGGACCTGCGCGCTCATCTCCTCGGATGCGGCGGAAACCTGCTCCACCGTGGCGCTGTTCTCCTCGCTGAGCGCCGCGAAATGTTCGACGGCCTGCGACACCTCGGCGCCGTTGGCCGCCATCTCCTTGATCGCCGCCGAGTTCTCCTCGACCACGGCGCTGACCGATTCGACCGACAGGGTCAGGTCGTTTGCCGAAGCCGTCATCTCGCGGGTCGCGCCAGAGATTGTGCTGACCTGCGCACTCACCGCGCGGGCCGCGGCGAGGATGTCTTCGAGCGCGGCGCTGGCCTCGGTGGCGCGCGCGCTGCCAGCCTGGACCTCGGTGGCGCTGCGCTCCATCACCTTGACGGATTCCGCCACGATCGAGCGGATCACGTTGATCAGCCCGGCGATCTCGCGCGCGGCGACGCCAGAGCGCTCCGCCAGTTTCCGAACCTCGTCGGCGACGACCGCGAAACCGCGTCCGTGCTCGCCCGCGCGCGCCGCCTCGATCGCGGCGTTGAGCGCCAGCAGATTGGTCTGGCTCGCGATCTCGTCGATGGTCGCCACGATCGTGCCGATCTGGTCGGAGTGTGATCCGAGGTCGCGGATCTGGCGCGCGGCCGCGTCGACGCTGGATTGGATCGCGCGCATGCTCTCGGTCTGCGCCGTCACCGCGGCGGCACCCGTGGCCGCCACACGCGACGCCTGTTCGGCATCGTCGGCGCCGGCGTGGGCGCTCTCCGCCACCTGCCGGATCGCCTGCGTCAGCTGGGTCGTCGCGTGCGAAGCCTTCGAGGCCGCGTTCGCCTGGTCGTGCGCGCCACGGGCGACGCCATCGAGCGCGCGATGGATCTGATCGACCGACGTCGCGGTGCGCCCCACCCCGGTCGCCTGATCGGAGGCGCCGATCGCCAGCTGGCCCATCGCCGTCGCGATCTGACTCGTGGCCTGGCCGGCCTGGCTCGCGGCGAGGTCGAGGTTGCGGCTGGCGCCGGCCAGTTCGCGGCTCGTCCGCGCCATCTCGAAGAGCGCCTCTTGCAGCGACTTCTTGATCTCGGCGTAGAAGTCCGACACATCGTAGCGCGTCTCGGTGACATACACCTGTTGCAGATCGACGCCGAAGGACTCGAGCACGTCGTTGAAGAACGCTTCCGCGATGGCCTGCATGTCGAAGTTGAAGATCGCGCCCAGGGCACGTTCTGCCCGCGATCGAAAGCCGGCCTGAAGCGGGTAGGAGCGCGCCAGGCGCTCGCGGACCAGATCGAGGTACAGGGTATAGCTGCCCACGTACCACTTCAACGGCAGGTCGATCGCGTTGTGCAACGCGCCGACCTTGAGCCGCTTTTCGAAATAGGGTATGCCGAAAGGCTCGGGTTTGCTGGCTTCGACGAAGATCTCGCGCAGGTAATTGGCCTGCGCCATCTCCAGGTGTTCGCGCAGCCGGGCCAATGGCCAACCGTGCTGCGCCGCATAACGATCGAAGAAGGCGCGTGTCTCGGAGAAACTGAACTGGTGATCGTAGAAAGCCCTGGCGATCCCCGGCGACTGCCGTTCGGCCCAACCCTGCAGCCGCGCCAGGATGCGCAGGTCGCCTTGCGACAGTCGCAGGAACTCGCGACGCAAGGCCAGGTTCTGGGCGTTCACCCGATACTGGTTGGCTCGATCCGGACCGCTGGGGCTCATCGTCGGCTCCTTTCTCCGCGCGCCGATGGCGCTCGGCCTCAACCGCCGCTGCGGCGACGCCCTGTCGCACGACACTTGGCCAGAACATTCGGGCAAGGGGTCATGGACTGGCGACGCCCAAATAATGGGACGACTCGTGTGGAAATTCCATAAGGATTCCGGAAAATCCAAACCCGACACCAACGTTGCGGCAGGCAGTGTTGGGCAGACGCGCGGCGGGAGGCCGAGGTTGCCCGGTCTCAGCGCATCAGGCGGCGATCGTAGGCGGCGCTGTCCGCGGCAACGGGGGCGAGATCACGGGCGTCCAGGGCAACGGCGCGGTCAAGGCCGATGCCGGGGAAATCGTGGACACGGCGACGGGACCGACGACATGTGGGAACGCGTCCTTGGGATCAACCTCAACGGCCCGCTGTACCTCACGCGGCGCGCGCTCCCGATCATGGTCGAACAGGGCGGCGGTTCGATGGTCAACACGGCTTCGGTCGCCGGGTTGAGCGGCGCGGCGGCGGGCGTGGTGTCCACGACCTCCAAGCACGCGCTGATCGGGCTGACGAAGAACACGGCCTGGCTTTATGCGGAAAAGGGCGTCCGCTGGAACGCGATCTGCCCCGGCGGCGTCGAGACGAACATCATGCCAGCATCGACCCGACCAAGATGGACCCGGTCGCGTCGGCGCGGCTGCAGGTGTTCTACAACACGATGCCCGCGACGCTCAAGCCGCACGACATCGCCCACATGGCCCTGTCCCTGGCATCCGACGAGTCGCGCTTCATCAACGGTCAGGCCATCGCCGCCGACGGCGGCTGGACGGCCACTTGAGACGCACACACCAGAGACGCAAATAACACGCAGGGCCGGCCCTGTCGAGTCGAGGCCAGGGCTGTGGGCTCAAGCCGGATCAACCGAGATCGTCTGCCAGGCGACCGCGCCGGCCACGTCCAACCAACACAAGTGGGCCGTGGCCGGTCGGCCCAGCAGTCGAGCGACGGCGTCGACATAGCCCGTGAGCTGCGGTCCGTAGTCGTCACGGATCAGATCGGCCCCGTCGTCGAGACTGGCCAGGGAATCGGTCTTGAAGTCGACGATCTGCCACTGCCCCAGCGCATCTTGATACAGCACGTCGATCACACCGGCGCCGACACCCGTTTGGGCGTAAGGCACTTCGTGATAGAGCTGGCCGTCGCGATGCGCGGCGTTGAGATCAACCCACGCCGGATCGGCCCGCAAGCGCTCGAGCAGCTCGGCCGCCCGCTCAAGATGCGGCTGGACCTGCTCGGTATCGATCAAACGGGCGGCACGGGCGGAGGCCGCCAACAATTCGTTGAAGCCGACGTCGCCGGGGAATCGCCAGCGCCGCACCGCTTCGTGCACCAGGTTCCCGACGATGGTGCCATCGACGTGGGCCAGACGCCGGGTGGTGCGGTGCGAGCGCTCCTCGGACTCGCCCCGAGCCTTACGATCCCCGGTCTTGCGGGTGTCGCCGGCGCGCCGCACCGGCGCCGTGAGCGGGACGACCGGCGTCGATGACATCCCAATCTCGGGCTGCAGCGGGTCGGCGGCCGTCAGATCGACCGTGGCGCACACGACGCCGGAAACCGGCTCGCCGCACGGCAGCGTGGTCGTCTTCGGCTGGCCGGGCTGAACAGCGAGCGCGTCCAGGTCGAGGCCGGCAGCGGCGCCAAGCGTGGTGAGCCAGGTCGTGCCGCGCTTGGCCAGATGGCCCGACACCAGCAGCACTTCCTGCGCGCGCGTGGCCGCCACGTAGAGCAGCCGCGCCTCCTCGGCGTCCTCATGCGCGGCCGAGAGGTGCATGGCCAGGCGGTAGGCCAGGCCGCGTGTCTTCAAGCGCGGCGGCGCCAGAGCCGGGCCGAGCTCGCGCGTCAGCACCAGCGGCCCGCCGACCGTGCGCGGGCTGTAGCCCGCATCGGCCAGGACGACCACCGGGAACTCGAGCCCCTTGGCCTTGTGGACCGTGAGCAACCGCACCGCGCCGCCCGCGTCGCTGGGCGCCTCACCCTCGCGCGCCCCGACGTCGCGCAACGATGTGACCTGATCGAGGAAGTCGGTCAACTGGGTCTTTCCGCTCTCATGGGCGTCGGCCAGCAGCTTGTCGAGGTTGCGGCGTAGACGCGCGCCGCCGGGCAGGCCGGCCAGCGCGGCGACGTACTGGGTTTCATCGAGCAGACGCTTGATCAGTTCGGCCACCGACACGCGATCGACGGCGGCCTGCAGACCCGTCAGGATCGCGGCAGCGCGCCTGGCCCGAGCCGCTTCGGCCGGGTCGAGCGCGCCGAGGTCGCCCTGGAGCGCGGCCCATGGCGCGATCGGCCCCGATCGATCCAAGGGCCAGCGCAGCGCATAGAGCGCGGCGTCACTCAGGCCGAACATCGGCGACCGCAAGGCGCCCGTCAGGGCCAGGTCATCCCAGGGATCCGCGATGGCGGCGAGCACGTTGACCAGGTCGCGGATCTCCGGGCGATCAAAGAAACCGCGACCCGCGATGGTGACGAACGGGATCCCGGCGGTCTCCAGGGCCGCTTCGTAATACGGAAAGCCCGTCGACGCCCGGAACAACAGCGCGATCTCGTCCCAGCGCACGCCGGAGTTGTGCAGGTCGGCTAGTTCGCGCGCCAATGCCGCCGCCGCGAGCGCGCGGCCCTCAACGCCGGTCTCGCCCTGCGCGGCGACGAAACGAATATGCGGTCCCGCAAGCCGCGGTCCACTCGACCGCCCCGCGCGCAGCGGCGCAAACGGGATGCGCGACGACCCGGGCGCGACGCCGTCGAGCACGACCCCCGTCAGGTCGTTGATCGCGGCTACAAGCGGGGCATGCGCGCGGTACGTGCGATCGAGCGCGAGCGCGAGGCCGCCGCGACCGACGATGTCGACGCCCAGATCGCGAAAGACGCTGACGTCCGCGCCGCGGAACCGATAGATGCTTTGTTTGGCGTCGCCGACGATGAAGAGCCGGCCGCGGCGATCCTCCGCGGCGCCCGCCAGCGCCTCGACGATCTCGCGCTGGCGACCGTTCGTGTCCTGGAACTCGTCGATCAGGAGCGAGTCGATCTGGCTCTGCCAGCGCGCGCGAATAGAATCACGGCGCAGCAGCTCGGTCGCCTTCAGTTCGAGGTCATCGAAGTCCAGCGTCTGTCGGATGTCCTTCTCCGCCAGATAGGCCGTCGTCGCCTGAACGTAGACTTCGGCCAGCAACGTCAGCAACGCGCCGAGCGCGCCCTCGGCCTGCGGGTCGGGCGGCGGGTCAGCCTTTTGCGCGCCACCGAGCCACCCGTTCAGGCGGGCATCGTAAGCCTCTTTGACGGCTCGCAAGGCGGCGCGCGCGCGGCTGGTCTTGCTCCCGGCGCTGCCGCCGCACTCGCGGCGCACGGCATACAACGCGCCGAGCAAGGGCCAGAGCGCCCCGCCCGCCAACGCCGCCTCGGCCTGGTCCCACGCCGCGATAAACGCAAGCGTCTGCGGCAACAGTTTGTCGCCGGCGTCGGCCTTCAGCCGCCCGTCGCTCTGAAGCGCGCGCAGCTCGACGATCGGATCGCCAAGCGTGGTGACGAACGCGCGCGCCTCGCGCAGCGCCGTCGCCTCCCAGGCCCTTGCCGCATCGGGCCGGGTCAGGACCAGGTCCGCGTCGAGCCGATTCTCGAGCAACGTGACGAGCACGGCCTGCAGGCCCTCGCCGCCAAAGGCGTCGAACAGCGGCCCGAACCGGGGTTGCTCGCCAGCCCATTGCGCCGCGCGGTCGGCGACCCGATCGCGCAGTTGCAGCGCGTCGCCCTCATCCAGCACGGCGAAGCGCGGGTCGATCCCGGCCTCGGCCGGATGCGCGCGCAGGATGGCCGCGCACAGCCCATGGATCGTGCCGATGCGAGCCGTGTCGATCTCAGCCTCGACGTCGGCCCAATACGCGCGGGCATCGGGCGGACACGGACCGTCGCGCCAGGCCGCGATCTCGGAGCGGATGCGGTTGCGCATCTCGCGCGCCGCCTTCTCGGTGAACGTGATCGCCGCCAGCGCGCGCGGACGATGATTCTCGCCGAGCAACGTGATGAAGCGGGCCGCGAGCGTGCGCGTCTTGCCGGAGCCGGCGCCGGCCATGACAGCGACGTCGACGCCGCGGGCCAGGGCCGCTTCGCGTTGCGCGTCCTGTAGTTTGAAGAAGTCGATCAGGGCTTGCATGGTCAGCGCTCCGGCCTGTAGCGCCAGCAGAACGCGGCTGCCGGGCAATAGGCGGGGCAGCCGTCTCGCGGCGGCTCCGGCACGAAACGCCCGGAGCGGATCCCCGCCACCGAACGCGCGATATGGGTCGCGGCCAAGCCAATGGCGCCGGCCACGCCGCGGTGATCACGACCGGCGTCGTCGGTGAACGCGAAGTCGGCCAGCCGCAAACGCCCGGCCTCGCCCCGCCGCAGCGCCCAGTACAACCCGTCGACGGGCTCGCCCAGCGCAAGGTCTTGCGCGGCGGCCGCGTACAGCGGAAGCTGCAGCCGAGTGCCGTCGAGCAAGGCCTGCGGATCGAGATGGCTCGCGCCGGTCTTGTAGTCGATCACGCGGATCTCGCCGGCGGCGTTGCGATCGACCCGATCGATCACGCCGCGCACGCGCACGGCGCCCTTGGGCGTGTCGAGGGTCAGACGCGCGAAGCGCTGTTCGAACGCGACCGGGGCGAACCCATCGGCAGCCGCATCGAGCCCGCGAATCGAACCCTCGAGCCAGGCCAGGAGCTCGGCCTGTTGCCGCGCCCAGAGGCTTGTAGGGCGAAACCCCAGATCGCGCGGCGCGCTCGCGAACAACGGCGCGGCCACGGTGGGCAGAGCCGCGACGACGGCCTCGACCTCGGTCGTCCCGGCCGCCGTGTACACGCGTTCGAGGATGGCATGCAGGAGCGTGCCGATCTGGGCCGCGTCCAACCCGAGCTGCGGCGGATCGCGCGGCTCGAGGCCAAGCGCCGATGCGACGAAGAACCGGTAACCACAGGCGCCGTAAGTTTCGAGACGGCTTGGGCTCCAGGTGTGCGTCGGGCCGAAGCGATCGGCGAAACGCGCGGCCTGGCTCCGCAGATCCCCGTCGTACGGGCTGCCGTTATCGGGGGCCAGCCGGGCAGTCAACACGGCGCGCTGGTGGCGCAGCAGTGACAATCGCTCGGCGAGATCGGCCCCGACCGGGTCGATCGCGGCGACGTCCTCCAGCGCTTCGACCATCGAGGCAGCTTCGACCCACGGCCGCGAGTCGCCCTGGCGCACGCGCGCGACTGGGATGTCGAACAACCCGCGCGCGGCCTGCCAGAACGGCGACGGCTGCCAGGCTTCACCGTCTTCAGCCAGGTATGGGCGAGTCAGCAGCAGGAAACGATCGGCGCGGGTCACCGCCTCGTAGAACAGCGATTGCTGGTCGCTGCGCAGACGCGGCTCGAGCCGCAGACCTTGCTCCTGCAGACCGGCGCGTTCTTCGTCGGAAAGGAAGGGATCTTCGGTGAGCGGCGCAGGGAAAAGTCCCTCGGCCAAACCCAGCACGGCGACGGCCTCGTAAGGCACACCGCGCGCGAGACGCAGATCCATGGCCGTGATCGCATCGGTCTGACGAGGTTCGGTGCGATACCGCGCCGCAGCGACCGCGCCGCGAAGCTCGGCGTAGAACTCGGCGAACGTCAACGTGCGCGCGCGGCCAAAGACGTCGTCGCTCAAGATGAGAGCAGCGAAGATCGCGCGCAGGCCCTCGAACGCCGCATGGTCGCGCGGACGCGTCTCGGCGTTCTGCAGCAGCGCGGTCTCGATCCGCAACGCGTCGATCAGATCCTCGGCCCAGACGACGTGGTCGCGCAGGCTCGCGACGGGTAGCGGCGTCACCCGCGCCAGCAGCGCCAGCAGTCCGTCACCAAGCGCGCGGGCGGCGTCGCCGCGGGGCAGGCTCGGCGGCGCGTCCTCGGCGTCAAGCTCGGCGAAGTCCCGCACGGCGCCCGGGTCCTCGGCGAGGATGTCGAACGCCTCGCGCCACTGGGCGAGACCCGCGATCACCTGCCCCGCGCGCGAGGCGGCGTCGAGGCGGGCCGCGTCGTGGCGCGTAAGACCGAAGCCGCTCAGATCGACGTACGGCGAGCGCACCAGATCGAGCACGGGGCGTCGTGCCCATTCGTTGACCGGCAGCCCGACCGCGATCAGAAAGGCCGCGACGGCCGGGTTGGTCTCCAAAGCGGCGCCAGCGGCGATCGCCAGCGGCAGGTCGAATTCGCGCGCGGCCTCGGCCAGATACGGCGCGTAGGGCGTCAGGTCCCGCGCGATCACGGCGCAGCCCGAGAGCGCCACGTCGTCGCGCAGGTGGCGGGCCTTGAGCCAGCGCAGAGCCTCGCGGGCTTCGAGCGCCTGGCTCTGGGCTTCGAGCAACGAGACCGCGGGCTGCGGTGTGTGCACCGACACAGGGCTCGGCGCGGTGGAGGCGTCAGCCGAAGGCACAAAGAGCAGATCTGCCAGGCGCCGTAGTTGTGTCGGGCGGCTCTGCCGCGTCGGGAGGGTCCGGGTCGTCAGCGCCAGACCCTCGGCGACCAGCGCGTCGCGCGTCGTGCGGAAGCGGCGATAGGCGCTGCGCGAGAGGTCGCCCTCGCCCATCAGCGTCAGCGCCAGCGAACCGGCGCGCACGTCCAGGACCTTGAGCATCTCGCGCTGCGTGGCCGTGAACGAGTCGAACCCGTCGACCACGACATGCCAGCCGACGCACACGTGCTCGTGGCGTTGCAGCGCCTCGATCGCCAGCCAGCCCCGGCCCTCGGCGTCGGCCCAATCGGTGCGGATCAACGCGTCCTGATAGCGCGCATACGCGGTCGCCAGTTCGATCAAACGCGGACCCGACTCCGCCACGACGTCGGCCAGACGGGCCGGATCGACCCGCGATCGCTTGAGTTCGGCGAACAAGTCGTTGAGCGCGAGCGTCAGGCCGGGGCGCCGGCGGATCGCGCCGTAGTGTCGCAACCAACCTTCATCGGCAAGTTGATCGAGGACGGATTGGATCAGGCGATGCAGCACAGGCTCCGGCGCGATCGCAAGGGGGCGATCGGCCAGCGCCAGCACTTCGGTGTACAGGTCGTCGAACGTGCCGACGCGCACGCCGAAGGCGCCGCCGGCCGTCAAGAGGCGTCTCCGAAAGGCGGCGGTCTGATGACCGTCGGGGAGCAGCGCCCAGGTGGGGGTGAACGGCGCCGAACGCGTCAACTCACGGACGCGCTCGACACAGACCTGGGTCTTGCCGCTGGCGGCGGGGCCGATCCAGAGCGTGGCGGGCATCCCCCTATTATCTCGGAAATCGAAGGCAGGGTCAGGCAGGGCTTCGTGCCACAAATGTCACGAGTTGGCGTAACGGTTCAACCGTCAACGGGAAACAAGGCGAAAAACGGGATAGGCCCAGGGTCGGGGCGAAGCCTCGACCCTGGGCCTATCCCGTTTTTCGCCCAACTTCCTGCTGGCTGAGCAGCGACTCTCAAAAAACGAACGCCCGGCTCGGCCTCTCCGTCAGGCCTGGAGAACCCGCAGGGCCGGATCGTACATGGCGATCACGTTGGCGATCGGCGTGTCGGGCTGGATGTGGTGCGAGCTGCACAGGATATAGCCGCCGCCCGGGCCCAGCTGCTTGACGCGCTCGCGCACCTCGGCCTGCACCTGCTGCGGCGTGCCCTTTGGCAGCGTGCGCATGATGTCGACGCCGCCGTGGAAGGCCAGCTTGCCCCCGAACTCGGTCTTGATCGCGTCGAGGTCCATGTCCTTCGCGTCGGGCTGCAGCGGATTGAGCAGGTCGACGCCCATATCGATCAACTCGGGCAGCATCTGGCGGATCGCGCCGTCCGTGTGATACATGACGGGCTTGCCGTACTTGTGGGCGAGCTCGATCAACTGGACGTGATGCGGGCGCACGTACTGGCGCCACATCTTCTTCGAGATCAACAGGGACTGTTGCGTGGCGATGTCGTCGTAGAAGTACACCATGTCGAGCCGATCGCCGGCGACGTCGAGCAGTCGGCGCAGGTTCTCGAGCAGGATCTCGGTCATGCGATCCATGATGTACATCGGCAGCGCAGGTCGGCTGGCGAGGTCGATCATGAACTCTTCGAGCCCGCGCAACTGCCAGCCGAGCTCGAAGATCGACCCGATGCGGAACCGGAAATGGTACGGCGTGTGTGCGTCGAGCGCCTGCATGATCGTCGGCACCGGCGAGAAATCCCACCAATCGGGCTCCGGCCACGGATGGCGTTTGAGATCCTCGACCGATGTCGCCTGGCTGAGCGGCCAGGTCTTGAAGCCCTCGTACGCGCCGACGGCCGTCTCCATCTTGTAGCTGTGCGTGCTCCAGATGTCGTTGAAGGTGTCGTCGGGGTTGACCTGCCGCCACATCCGGTTGGGCGTCGAGCGGTTCATCGAGATCCACCAATCGACGTGCGCGCCGGGGTGGATCAGACTCTCGGGCGGCGTGCAGAACTGGTCGTACGACAGCACACGGCAATCGATCTCGAAATGCCGCAGCAGCGCCTCGCGCGCCGGGTCGAAGAACTCGACCGGGCCGATCCCGGTCGTGTCGAGGTTCAGGTGCGCGTTGAGGCGGTCCCAGATCTCGGGCGTCGCCAGGAAGTCGACGGGCACGCGATCCGGCGTCTCATGTCTGAGCGCCGTGAGGACGCGTTCGCGTGGAGTAAGTGTGGGTCGGCTCATCATGGATACCTCGGGTTATTTTGATGTTCTCGACGGGATTATTGCCGACGATTTCGCAGATGACACAGATTGGTTCTGATCATCTGCGTCATCTGCGAGACCAGCGGCCAAATCCTCTTCCCGTTGGATGCGCGGCAAAGCACTTTTCAGTCGATCAAGGCAGCCAACTCGGCTTGCGTCGGCAGCGAGGGCACGACGCCAAGCTTGGTGCAGGCGAGCGCGCCGGCGCCGACGGCCCGACGCACCGCGGCTTCGAGCGTCGCGCCGCCGGCGAGCGAGGCAGCCAGCGTGCCGCTGAACGCGTCGCCGGCGCCGGTCGTGTCGACCACGTCGACGTGGTACGACGAGACGTGCTGGGTGCCGTCGGCGCGCACGATCAGAGCGCCCTGTTCGCCCTGCGTGAGCACGATCGTGCGCACGCCGAGACGGAGCAGCTCGGCGCACAGGTCCTTCGAGTCGATCGGATCGTCGGGCCGTCGGCCGAGCATCACGCGCAGCTCGCCGTGATTGGGCGTGACGATGTCGATGTCGGCGAAGGCCTCCGGCGGAACCGGGACGGCCGGCGCCGGGTTCAGGATCGCGATCGCGCCGGCGCGACGACCGGCTCGCAGGCCGTGCACGGCCGTCGCCAGCGGGATCTCGAGCTGCGCCAGCACGACCCGGCTCTCGCGCAGTCGATCACCGGCCCGGTCGACATGGGCCGGCGAGAACAGCGCGTTGGCACCGGGGTCGAGGATGATGAAGTTGTCGCCCTCGGCGTTGAGCACGATGAACCCGAGCCCGGTGTTGCGCTCGGACGTGCGCGTCAGATATGTCGTGCCGACGCCCTCGTCGGCATACAGACGCACGGCCATGTCGCCGAACGAGTCGGTGCCGATCACGCCGACGAACTCGACGTCGCCGTCGAGCCGCGCGATCTGCACCGCCTGGTTGCTGCCCTTGCCGCCCGGGCCCTGGTCGAAGTCGCGCCCGACCAGGGTCTCGCCCTTGACCGGGAAGCGATCCGCGCGCAACGTCAACCCCACCGCGAAGCTGCCGATGACCGTGACCTTGCCGTTGCTCATGCGTGGCTCCTGCGCGTCAGCGCGCCATTTGCTCGAGGAAGTAGGCGAAGAACGCGTCCTTGTCGACCGTGTCGAGCGCCTGAACGACGCGCCCGCCCGGCTTGACGGCGGTGCGCCCCTGGCTGGGCCCCGTGGCGATCAGCTCGGTCTCCCAGGCGCGCAGCGTAAACAGATCGGGTCGACCAACATAAGCGGTGGTGAGCACGTCCCAGCAGTAGTACGGGCGATACGCCACAAGCGAGTAGCACAGCCCGGCCAGATCCGAGATCGGATAGTGGCGCTGCCGGCTCAGCGCGCGGATGAACTCGGGCGTGATCGGCGTGTCGTTCGTGATGTCGAGCGGGCAGATCACCAGCGGCAGATCGGTCGCCCAGATCTTGGCCGCGCTGATCGGATCCCAGAACACGTTCCATTCGGCGCTGCCGTCGTGGCCGGGCTCATAGCGCCAGGCGACGTTGCCCGGGACGTTGAGCGCGCCGCCCATCCAAACGACCCGTTCGATCTTGGCCGCGATCGAAGGGTCGAGGGCCAGGGCCTGCGCCAGCGTCGTGAGCGGCCCGGTCTCAAGAAACGTGACGGGCGCCGGCGCCGCGCGCAGCGCCGAGACGATGACGTGCTGGGCGTCTTCCTGAGCCAGCGGCGTCGTCAACGTCGGGCGCGTGTTGAGGATCGGGAACAGATCGAGTTGATACGAGCTCAACCGGAAGTCGCGCGGGAACGGGTTCACGCCGCGCGCCGAGCTGAGCGAGACCGTCACATCGCTACGCCCCATCAGATCCAGGATCTTGCGGGTGGCGCTGACGGCCGGCTCGGCGAAGCAATCGGCCTCGGTCACGGCGATGCCGAGCACGTCGACATCGGGCATCGCCATCAACAGCAGGATCGACAGGTAGTCATCGACGCCGCCATCATGACTGAAGAACACGTGGGGATTGGGCATGTGATGCTCCGAAGGCGATCCTTGAGACTCGTCGTTCCCGCCCGCGGTGTCTTTTTTCGCGCGATCCTGCGGCCGTCTCAATGGACGTCTTCGCCGGCTGCGTTATGACAGCGTTGGCAGACCGCCACCGTGTGAGCTTCGTTGAGGAAGCCCAGCGACGCATCGCCGTCTGTGGCATGGCCCGTGTGGCAGCTGACGCACGTCGCGGCGTTCTTCGGGTCCATCGCCTGCCATTGCGCCAGGAACTTATGGAAGTGACGGTCGAAGCTGCGCGTCGCGGGCACGTCCTGGTGGCACTTGATGCAGTTCGCGTCCGAAATCGGATTCTTCAACGGCGCGGGCTGTTCGGCCTTGCCGGAGAGGTAGGCGACCAGATCGAACGCGCCAAGCGTCATCGCGGCGGCGCGGCCGGACACGCCGACACCGGAGTGGCAGTCGATGCACTTCGTCGGGGTATCGGCCGTGGTGTGGAAAGATGCCAGATCGATCGGAGCGCCGGCCTGCGCCCGGCCGACGAAGGTCGTCTCGGGCTCGGTGTGGCACGACGCGCAGAAGGCGTCGTCGTCCTCCATGTGTGCGGCGGCGAGGAAACCGCCCCCGCCGAGTGCGGCCAGGACGATGATGCCTGCCAGGGCATACATCCAGCGGAGTGAAGGTTTGAACGTTGGTTTGCGACGGGAACGCGGCGGCATGATTTTGGCTCGAAATGCGCTAGGATGTTTCCATCCTAGACGCCGATCATTGGGATTGCATGGGAAACACACCGATGAGTCTTCCAGACACGCCCTATCTTGCCGTCGACTTGGACCTGATGGAGTCGAACCTGGCTCGGCTTCAGCACTATCTGGACGCGCACAGCATCGCCAACCGCCCGCACGTCAAAACGCACAAGATCCCGGTCATCGCGCAGCGGCAAATGGCGCTCGGCGCCGTCGGCATTACGTGCCAGAAGCTTGGCGAGGCCGAGGTCATGGCGGCGGCCGGGCTCAGCGACATCTTCCTGCCCTACAACCTGGTGGGCCCGGCCAAGATCGAGCGCCTGCGCGCGCTGATGGCCGACGCCACGGTGAGCGTCACGGTCGACTCGCAGATCGTCGCGCGCGGGCTTTCGGAGGGCCTGGCCGGATCCGGGCTCGAGCTGACAGTGCTCGTCGAATGCGACCTCGGCGCGCGACGCTGCGGCGTGCAGTCACCGCAGGCGGCGGCCGATCTCGCTCGAGCGATCGCCCGGCTCCCTGGGCTGCGTTTCGGCGGGCTGATGACCTACCCCAACTGCCCGGAGCTGGACGACTACGTAGCGGCGGTGCGTTCGCTTCTGGGCGGCGACCTGACGATCGAACGCGTCAGCGGCGGCGGCTCGGCCGGCATGTGGCAGGCCCACACGCATCGCGAGTTGACCGAACATCGCGCCGGCATGTACCTGTTCGGCGACCGCAATCTGATGATCGCCGGCGCCGTGCCGCTCGAGCACTGCGCCTTCGGCGTCGTGGCGACGGTCGTCAGCCGGCCCACAAACGACCGCGGCATCCTCGATTGCGGCAGCAAGGTGCTTTCGAGCGACACGCTTGGCCTCGACGGCTACGGGTACATCCGTGAGTACCCCGAGGCGCGCATCGCGGCGCTGTCCGAGGAGCACGGCCACGTCGATTTCTCGGCGTGCGCGCGGCGGCCCGACATCGGCGAGATCGTCACCGTGATCCCGAATCATTGCTGCCCGGTCGTGAACCTCGCCGACGAGTTGATCGGCCTGCGCGGCGGGCGGGTCGACGTGATCTGGCCGGTGGCGGCGCGCGGCCGCGTGCGGTGATCCGACCTAAATCAGCTTCTCAGAGCAGATTTACCTTGCTCGCATACAACCGGGGCATCGACTCCTGAGCCCAACAACCGCGGCGGCGCCGCCCGCCGCGTCGATCCGCCGCATCCGGTTTACGCGCGAGGGACCTGCTTGGCTGACCTCACCCCGGCACCCACTCGTTGGTGGTCGCGCCCGTTCCAGCATCCGCGTCTGCGCACGGCGTTGCGTCTCGTGCGTCGCGCCCTGCCGTACGGGTTAGGCGCGCTGATCGCCTTCGCCGGGCTGGCGCTCTACAACGTCGTCTTCCCGCCGCCGGCCCAACTGACCCCGCGCGACGTCAACGACGCGATCGCCTCGGCGATGGCGTCCGCGACCCCGCCGCCGGCGCAGGCCGCGCAGGTCTACGCGGTCATCCGCCCGTCGCTGGTCCTGATCCAAACCCACCGCGACACCACGGGCAATGACTCGGACACGCTCGGCAGCGGCGTGGTCGTCGACGCGGCCGGCGACATCCTCACCAGCCTGCACGTGGTCGACGGCGCGGCCACGGTCACCGTGACGTTTGCCGACGGCACACAGTCGCCGGCCGAGATCGTGGCCAGCCAGCCCGAGAACGACATCGCCGTGCTGCAGGCCACGGCGCCGCCAGCCCAGATCTACCCGGCCGTGCTCGGCAGCCCGGGCGCGCTCAACGTCGGCGATGACGCTTACGTGGTCGGCAATCCCTTTGGTCTGTACAGCTCGATGAGCGCCGGCGTCATCTCCGGTTTCAATCGCGTGTTCGAGCGCGAAGACGCCGCCCCGATCGAGGGCATGATCCAGATCGACGCCGCGGTCAACCCGGGCAATTCGGGCGGGCCGCTGCTCAACCGGGCGGGTCAGGTGGTCGGGATCGTCACCGGCATCATTAATCCCACCGAGCAGGAAGTTTTCATCGGCATCGGTTTCGCCGTGCCGATCAACGTCGCCGGCGGTGCGGCCGGCTTGCCGCCTTACTAGTCGACGGCGAACAGCGCCTCCGTGGCGCGCTGGGAATCCCTGAAACGCCTTACCGTGGTCGTCGGTGAACCGACCACGGTCAACCCTGCAGGAGCCACACATGGATCGAAGCCAGGAGTCGAAAAACCGGACGCCGATGGAGCGCGTGTTGTATGAAGTGAAGAAGGTGATCGTCGGACAGGATCATCTGCTCGAGCGCATGGTGGTGGCGCTGCTGGCGCGCGGCCACATCCTGGTCGAGGGCGTGCCCGGTCTGGCCAAGACCATGGCGATCAAGACCCTGGCCGAGTCGATCGGCGGCGAGTTCAAGCGCATCCAGTTCACGCCGGATCTCGTGCCGGCCGACCTGGTGGGCACGCGCATCTACAACCAGAAAACCGGCGAGTTCAACACCTCGCTCGGGCCCGTGTTCACCAACCTGTTGCTGGCCGACGAGATCAACCGCGCGCCGGCCAAGGTGCAGAGCGCGCTGCTCGAGGTCATGCAGGAGCGCCAGGTGACGATCGGGCGCGAGACCTTCAAGGTGCCCAACCCCTTCCTGGTGCTCGCCACGCAGAACCCGATCGAGACCGAGGGCACCTACCCCCTGCCCGAGGCCCAGGTCGACCGCTTCATGCTCAAGGTCCTGATCGGCTACCCGAGCCCGACCGAGGAGTTCGTGATCGTCGAACGCATGACGGGCGCGTTGCAGGCCGTTCAAAAAGTGTTGACGACGGAACAACTGCTGGCGCTGCAGACAGAGGCCGACAAGGTCTACGTCGATCCAGCCCTGATCGAGTACGCCGTCAAGCTGGTGAGCGCGACGCGCGATCCCGCGGCCGTCGGTCTGAAGGACATCGCCCACTACCTGACCTTTGGCGCAAGCCCGCGCGCATCGATCAACCTGATCCTGACAGGGCGCGCGCTGGCGTTCGTGCGCGGGCGCTCGTACGTGCTGCCCGAGGACGTGCTGGACATGGCGTACGACGTCCTGCGCCACCGTCTCGTGCTGTCGTACGAGGCGCTCTCCGACAACGTTTCCGCCGACGACCTGCTCAAGAAGCTGCTCGGCCGGATCGCGGTTCCCGTGGTGCCGTTGCATGAGCACACCAACGCCCGCGTTGCTTGAAGTCACGCCGACGGCCGAGCGCATCCTGCAGCGCCTCGACTGGCAGGTCGTGCGCCGTCTGGATGGCCTGCTTCAGGGCGACTACCGTAGCCTGTTCTATGGCTACGGCGTCGACTTCGCCGATCTGCGCGAGTATCAACCCGAGGACGACATCCGCTATATCGACTGGAACGTCACGGCGCGGATGGACACGCCGTACGTCCGTCAATACACCGAGGATCGCGAGATCACGGCCTGGTACCTCCTCGATCTCAGCCCATCGGTCGATTTCGGCACGCTCCGCACGCAGAAACGCAACCAGCTGATCGACTTCGTTGCGTCCACGGCGCGGTTGTTGACGCGCCACGGTAACCGTGTCGGCACGATCCTGTTTTCGGGCGACGTCGACCGCGTCCTCCCGGCTCGCGGCGGCCGCCTGCACGTGCTGCGGCTGATCCACGAACTGCTCCAACACCAGCGCCGCGCGCGCGCGCCGTTCACCGATCTGGGCGATCTGCTCGAGGCCGGCCTCGCGACGGTCAAGCGGCGTTCGTTGATCTTCGTGGTCTCGGACTTCATCAGCACGCCCGGTTGGGAGCGCAAGCTGGCTTTGCTCAACCGCCGCCATGAGGTGCTGGCCGTGCGTCTGTTCGATCCGCGCGAGGTGGAGTTGCCCGACGTCGGGCCGCTGCTGCTGGAAGACGCCGAAACCGGCGAGCAGCTCTACGTCGACACCCATGACCGCGGCTTCCGGCAAAGGTTTGCCGAGGCCGCCCGTCAACGCGAGAGCGCGTTGACGGAGGCGTTCAAGCGCGCCGGCGTCGACGGCCTGACGCTCTCGACCGAGGAGGATCTGGTGCGGGCCATCGTGCGCTTCGCCTCGCTGCGCGAGAACCGGGGGCGCTGAGCCATGTCGTTCATCTGGCCCTTTATGCTGGCGGCCCTGATCCTGATCCCGCTCGGGATCGGCCTCTACGTCCAGCTTCAACGTCGCCGGCAGCGAACCGCGGCACGCTACGGCACCCTGGGTCTGATGCAGACGGCGGCCGGCGCCGGGCTGGGCTGGCGTCGGCATGTGCCGGCCGTCTTCTTCCTGTTCGGCCTGACCGCCCTGGTCTTTGCGCTGGCGCGGCCGCAGGCCGTGGTGAGCCTGCCGCGGGTCGAAGGCACGGTCATGCTGGTCTTCGACGTCAGCGGCAGCATGGCCGCCGAGGATTTCGAGCCCAACCGCATGGAGGCGGCCAAGGCCGCGGCGACGACCTTCGTCCAGGGCCAGCCGGCCACGGTGCAGATCGGCGTCGTCGCCTTCAGCGACGGCGGTCTCGCGGTGCAGGTCCCCACTGACGACCAGGCCGCCGTGCTCGCCGCCATCCAACGGCTGGCCCCCAACCGGGGCACGTCGATCGGCGGCGGCCTCGCTGCGGCGCTCGAGGCGATCTTCGCGCCCGAGTCGCAGCAGCCGCGCCAGCTCAGCAACCTGACGCCCGAGCCGCCGGCCACGCCGACGCCTGTGCCGGCCGGCACCTTCGCCCCGGCCGTGATCGTGTTGCTCAGCGACGGCGAGAACAACGCCCGGCCCGAGCCGTTGGAGGTGGCGCAGGCCGCGGCCGATCGCGGCGTGCGCATCTACACGATCGGGATCGGCAGCGCGGCCGGCACGACCCTGACCGTCAACGGCTTCACGGTTTTCACGCAACTCAATGAGGAACTGCTGAAGCAAATGTCGGACTTGACCGGCGGCCAGTACTTCAACGCGGCCGACGAGGAGCAACTGCAGACCATCTACAGCGGCCTCCAGCCGCAACTGGTCGTGCGCGAGCAGTCGCTCGAAGTCACGTCCCTGCTGGCCGGGCTGGGCATCGCCCTGCTGCTCGTCGGCGGAGCCGTCTCGTTGTGGTGGTTCAGTCGACTGCCCTGACGCGGCGGGAGAGCGAGTTGGCGGAGAACGCGGGAGCGCCGCGCGACGCGTTCACGTGCCGACGCGCATCGGCTTTCAGCGTCGGCCCTCCCGGGGGTTCTTGAGGACTTGAATGATGGATCTGCTTTGGCCCACATCGCTGCTGCTCCTGGCGCTTGTGCCGCTGTTGATCGCCGTGTATGTCTGGATCCTAAGACGGCGGCGGCGCTACGCGGTGCGCTTCTCGAGTCTGTCGCTGGTGCGGCCCGCCGTCGGAAAGCAATCGCTCTGGCGGCGGCATCTTCCGTTTGCGCTTTTCCTGACGGCGCTGGCGACTCTGTCGATCGCCGCGGCCCGGCCCGTTGCCGTGATCAGCGTGCCGGCCGGTCGCACGACGATCGTACTGGCCATGGACGTGTCGCGCAGCATGTGCTCGACCGACATCTCGCCCAATCGACTCGAGGCCGCCAAGGCCGCCGCGCGCGCCTTCGTCGACAACCAGGGTTCGACGACACAGATCGCGATCGTGGCGTTTGCGGGGCTGGCCGAGCTGGTGCAGGCGCCCACCACCGATCAAGAGTTGCTCGAGGATGCGATCAACAGCCTGATCCCGGCGCGTCGGACGGCCATCGGCGCCGCCATCCTCAAGTCGATCGACACCATCGCCGAGATCGACACGAGCGTGGCGCCGAGCACCGGGGCGGGCGAAGTGCCGATCGCGACGCCCGTCGCGCACGGCGCCTATGCGCCCGACATCATCGTGGTCCTGACCGACGGCGTGAGCAACTCCGGCCCGACGCCGCTCGACGCGGCGCAGCAGGCCGTGGATCGCGGGCTACGCGTGTATACGATCGGCTACGGCACCTCGAACAATCAATCCCCGATGGATTGCGGCGATGGGTTCGTGGGCAACTTTGGGGGTGGTTTCGGCGCCCCGGGCTTCGGCAATGACCCGTTTGGCGGCGGTGGCGGCGGCGGTTTCCGCCGCGGCATCGATGAGGACACGCTCAAGCAGGTGTCGGAGATGACCGGCGGCGAATACTACGCCGCCACAAGCGCCCAGGAACTGCAGGACGTGTTCAACGGCCTCCCCACCCATCTGATCACGCGCCATGAGACGACCGAGCTGAGCGTCTTCTTTGTCGCGCTCGGCGTGCTGGTCGTCGCAGTCGCGCTGACCCTCGCCTGGCTGTGGAACCCGCTCGGGTAGGAGTCAAGACACCCGGGGTGCGAACGACGAGTCTGTAACCTTGAGACTCGTCGTTCGCACTCCCGGTGTCTTCCCAAGTCGTCGTTCGCACTCCCGGTGTCTTCCCAAGTCGTCGTTCGCACTCCCGGTGTCTTGCCCGCTAGCTTACTCTCCCCGCGCCATTCCTTGGACTGCCGGCCCCACGGTAAGCCAGCAACTGCGTTCGCGCATCGGTCAACCGAGCCATGGTCGCCTCGGCGACGATATGCATCAGCGCGGAGTCAAAGCGTGGGTCCTCGGCGGCGAGGCTGCGCAGCACGTGTGCATCGATTTTCAACAGGTTGCTGGGCTTTGTGGCCTGACCCGTCGCTGTGTAGATGTATGGCGGTATCAGGGCCGAGATGCCCGCGACCTCGCCCGCGCGAACCTCGCCCGACGGGGAGAAGTGGGCGGTCCCGTTTCCGTTTCGATCCGTGGTCACGAGCCACAGCTCGAGGGTCCCGCTGAGCAGGAGGTAGAACGCCTGAGCCGGTTGATTGCACTCAAACAGGATTTCGCCTGAAGCGCAGCTGACCTCCACGGTCGCCCGTGCGACGGTCTTCAACATCGACTCGCCAAACGTCCTGAAAATAACATTTCGGCTCAGAGCACCTGTAGATATCATGCCACGTGCCTCCAATGTCGCCGGAGGACGCCTCGCCGTTGTGCGGTGTTACCGCATCGGAGCTGGGCGTTCGCATGCCTGAAGCTGTATCGCTATCATTGCCCAGCCAGGCGACGGATCGGGGATCCACCATCCGGCCGGGCCATCCCATCACCATCAGCACGACGGCGCCGTGGAGGTCATCCCGGACGACGAATGTCCGGCAACGACCTGACCCCAATGACCGCCAGGGACTGATGGTTTGCGTAACTAACCGAAAGTAAACATCGGACCTCGAAGCCGACGCAGTGAGTTATGTCATTGGACGAAGGTGACCCCTATCGTCAGATCTTGATCAGGGCCAAGGCGCGAAAAACGAAACGCCCCCGGCCAAGAATTGTGCCGGGGGCGTGAAAGGTGGCGGCGAGTAGATTTGAACTACCGACCAAGGGCTTATGAGTCCCCTGCTCTGCCACTGAGCTACACCGCCAAACGCCCGACGATTATACCGGAATTCGGGCGGCGATTCAATGGTTGAACGCCCAAGGGCCGTGGGTGTTTTCCATTGTTGACACGCCAAATCGCGAGAATCTATAATCCAGCCCATGTTCCTGGAAGAGGCCGCACGGCCTTGTTGGCGACGTCGCGACCCGCGCACCCCAAGCGCGGGCTGTAATCACGTCGACCTGCGCCTGGAACGTACAGAGCGGAAGCGATAAACGTCGCCGCTTTGCGTCGCTTCCGCCGTTTCACCCCTGTTCAAGCGATATCTGTGACCCAAACGCAGGTCTCGCACCGATTCCAAGGAGGAGAGGATGTTGATACAGAAGTTGAGGCCCTGGATGGCCGGTCTCGCGCTGATGTCGATCGTCGCATCGGCCTGCGGCCCGGCTGCCACCACCGCGGCGCCGACGTCCGAAGCGCCGGCCGCGACCGAAGCCCCTGCGGCCACTGAGGCGCCGGCCGCCACGGAAGCCCCCGCGGCCACCGAGGCGCCGAGCGGCGCCGACTCGACGCTCGTCTACGCCGCGAACATCGACGACCTGATCTCGCTCGACCCGGCCGTGGTGTATGAGTTCAGCGGCATCCTGGTGGTCCATCAGGTGTACGAAACCCTGGTGAAGTTCGAAGGCTCCGACCTGAGCACCCTGAAACCCGGCCTCGCGGAGAGCTGGGAAGTCACCGACGCCGGCGACACGTGGCAGGTGACCTTCAAGCTGCGGCAGGGCGTGACCTTCGCCAGCGGCAACCCGGTGACCTCCGAAGACGTCGTGTACTCCTTCCAGCGCGTCCTGGCGCTCCAGAAGTCGCCGTCGTTCCTGTTCACCGACATCGCCCAGCTGACGTCCGAGGGCATCACGGCCCCCGACGCCCAGACCGTGGTGATCAGCCAGCCCAAGACCGCCAGCCCGCAATCGTTGCTGTCGATCCTGACGTACACCATCGGCGGCATCGTCGACTCGACCGAGGTCAAGACGCATGAGGTCGACGGCGATTACGGGTCAGGTTGGCTTTTGGATCACTCCGCGGCCAGCGGCCCGTACGCGATCGACCACTGGGAACCCGGCGTCGAGGTCCTGCTCACTGCCAACCCGAACTACGGCGGCGACGCGCCCAAGCTGGCCAGCATCCTACTCAAGCACGTGCCCGAGTCGGCCAATCAGCAGATCCAGCTCGAGCAGGGCGACGTCGACATCGCCCAGAACCTCAGCCCCGAGCAGCTCGCCGCGATCGCGGACAAGGACGGCCTGGACACGTCGAGCGGCGACAGCCTGTTGCTGTTCTACGTCGGCATGAACGCCACGGTCGCGCCGCTCGACAAGCCGCAGGTGCGCGAAGCGCTCCGCACGGCCATCGACTACGACGGGATCATCAACGGCCTGATCTCCGGCAACGGCAAGAAGGTCCAGACGATCATCCCGGCCGGTCTGCTCGGCTACAATGACGACGCACCGTTCCAGAAGGACGTCGAGGCGGCCAAGGCGCTGCTCGCCGAGGCGGGCGTGCCCGATGGCTTCGACATCGAAATGCTCGTCCCGGCCGACACGGCCCCGGGCGGCGTCGCCTGGGCCGACCTGGCCGCGAAGCTGCAGGCTGACTGGGCCGAGATCGGCGTCAACGTCAACATCAAGCAGGTGACGTTCGCCGAGTTGCTCGACTCCTATCGCGCTCAGCAGGGCCAACTCGTGCTCGTGCTGTGGGGCCCCGACTTCCCGGACCCGGATGCGAACGTCGGGCCGTTCACGAACATCGACGCGAAGTCGATCGCGTACCGCAACGCCTGGGACGACGCGATCAAGGCGCAGGCGGCGGCGGCGGCGGTCATCACCGACCCGGCCGAACGCACGGCGGCGTACAAGGAGATCACGGAGTACGTGCTGCACAACGGCCCGTACGCGGTGCTCTACCAGGTGACGCAGCTTTTCGGTCTGCGCTCGAACGTGCAGGGGTTCGCGTGGAACCCGATGGGCTACGCAGACCTGTGGACGGTCAGTAAGTAACCGCGCAAGCGCGGGAGCGAGGAGCGAACGAACTGGACGAATGACGCTGGGCATGCCAAGACCCGCCCAGCGTCATTCGCTCGCGCGCTCACCGCTCTCGCGCTGTGCCGTCTGCCGTCGTTCTTTATGAACATCGTCTCGTTTCTGATCCGTCGTCTGCTGGGGCTGGTCGTGGTGATGTTCGGCGTATCAATCATCACCTTCGCGGTCTCGCATCTCGTGCCCGCCGACCCGGTCGTGGTCGCCCTGGGCGACCATGCCACCGATGAGCAGATCGCCAAGTTCCGGGCCGAATACGGGTTGGATCAGCCCCTGACGACGCAATACCTTGTATACGTCGACGGCCTGCTCCACGGCGATCTCGGGCGCAGCATCCGCACACGGCGCCCGGTGCTCGACGACCTGAAGGATTTCGTGCCCGCGACGATCGAGCTGTCGCTGGCGGCCCTGCTGGTGTCGCTGGTCATCGGCATCCCGGCCGGCATCTGGTCCGCGCTCGAACGCAATCGTTTGCCCGATCATTTCATTCGACTGTTTTCGCTGGCCGGCGGCTCGCTGCCGATCTTCTGGCTCGGTCTCATCCTGATCGGCATCCTGTACGGCCAGTTGGGCTGGCTGCCCGCCGGTGGGCGCATCGATCAGTTCCTGGATCCGCCGCCGACGCTGACCGGCCTGTTCGTGATCGACAGCCTGATCGCGGGCGACCTGGAGAAGCTCGGCAGCAGCCTGTACCACCTGATCCTGCCGGCCTTCACACTCGGGTACTTCTCGACCGCCGTGATCGCGCGCATGACACGCTCGAGCATGCTCGAGGTGCTGCGCCAGGATTACATGACAGCGGCCCGCGCCAAGGGCCTACGCCAGTCGGCCGTGGTCCTCAAACACGGCCTGCGTAACGCGCTCATCCCGACTCTGACGATCATCGGCGTGACCTTTGGCAGCCTGCTCTCCGGCGCCGTGCTGACCGAGACGATCTTCAGCTGGCCGGGTCTGGGTCGCTACGCCACGTTCTCGGCCCTCAGCCTCGACTTTCCTGCGGTCATGGGGGTGACGTTGCTGGCCGCCATCATCTATCCGCTGGCCAATCTGCTGGTCGACCTGGGGTATCACTGGCTCGACCCACGCGTGCGCTATGCTTGACGCTCAAACCCTCGAAGCCGAACCCGTCGCGCCGCGTTCCGGACGTCGTCTGCCGGCTTCGCTGCGCAGCCCGTTGACGCTCGCCGGGCTGGTGTTGTTGATCGGCTTCGCGCTTTCGGCGATCTTCGCCAACGTGCTGTCGCCCACGCTTCCGCAAACGCAGGACCTGGCCCATCGCCTCAAGCCGCCGTCGGCCGAGCACTGGCTCGGCACCGATCAGCTCGGTCGTGACATCTACACGCGCATCCTGTACGGCGCGCGCATCTCGCTCACGGTCGGCATCGGCGTCGTGTTGGGGTCCGCCACGATCGGCATCGTCGTCGGCCTGTGGGCCGGCTTTCAGCGCGGTTGGGTCGACGAAGTGCTGATGCGCATCACCGACATCTTCCTGGCCTTCCCGGCCCTGATCCTGGCGATGGCGATCGCCGGCGCGCTCGGCCCCAGCCTGAACAACGCCATGATCGCGATCACGATGGTCACCTGGCCGGTCTACGCCCGGTTGGTGCGCGGCCAAACGCTGTCGCTGCGCGAACGCCTGTATGTCGAGGCCGCGCGCGGCCTGGGCGCCTCGACGCCCGTCATCCTGTTCAGGCATGTGCTCCCCAACATGCTTGCGCCGCTGCTCGTTCAGGCCAGCTTCGACATGGGCGGCGCGATCCTGTCGGCCGCCGGGCTGAGCTTCATCGGCTTCGGCGCCCAGCCGCCGATCCCCGAATGGGGCGTCATGATCAGCGAGGGCCGCAAGTTCATCACCACGCATTTGTGGCTGTCGCTCTTTCCGGGCATCGCGATCTTCCTGACAGTGGCGGCCTTCAACCTCATCGGCGACGGGCTGCGCGACGCTTTTGACCCGCGTCTGCGTGGTGAGAAGTGAGCCATGACCGGCGCGCCTGAGGCACCGCTGGCTGAGCCCGATATCGCCGTCGAACGCGACCTCGACTGGGTCGTGGCCGACGATACAGGCGGCGACGTCCACGTCATCATCCACAACGACGACGTCACCCCGATGGAATTCGTCGTTGTGGTCCTGCGCACCATCTTCGGCGTCGGCCCGATCAAGGCCGAGGGCATCATGCTCACCGCCCACTACCGCGGCCAGGCCTACGTCTGCACCCTGCCGCGCGAAACCGCCAAGGACTCGGTCGGCCGGGCCCACGCCGTCGCCCGTCAGGCCGGCTTTCCGCTCACGTTCAGCATCCAGGAAGCCGATTGATTTCTGATTTCTGATTGCTGATTGCCTTCTCAGGCGCCCCCGCGCTCCCCGCTTCAGGCTACAATGTCCGGCATGCACGACTCACCGCACATCATCGACGTCACGGAATCTTCGTTTTCCGAGGATGTCCTGGCGCGGTCGCATCAGGTGCCGGTCGTCGTGGACTTCTGGGCGCCCTGGTGCGCGCCGTGCCGCACGCTTGGCCCGATCCTCGAAAAGCTCGCGGCCGAGGGTGGCGGAGGCTGGGTGCTCGCCAAAGTCAACGTTGATCAGGCCAGCCGCGTGTCGGCCGAGTACGGCGTGCGTGGGATCCCGGCCGTCAAGGCCTTCCGAGACGGACAGGTCGTCGCCGAGTTCACGGGCGCGCAGCCTGAGCCGCGCGTGCGCGAGTTCGTACGCAAACTGGCGCCCTCGCCGGCCGATCAGGCGCTGGCTTTCGGTCAAAGCCTGTTGGCCACGCGCAAGTGGCAGGAGGCCGAGGCCGCCTTCCGCGAGGCGCACACGCTGGACGACACCAATGGCGCGGCGGCGCTTGGCCTGGTCCAGGCGTTGGCAGCCGTGGGCCGCGGTTGCGAGGCCCTCGACATCCTCGACGAGTTTCCACGCTCGGATGAGGCGGTGCGAGCGGAGGACTTTCGCGATCTGGCCGAGGTGCTGTGCGAGGTCGAACCGACCGAGCCCCCCATCGACGATGATCCGCTCGACGCCCAATACCATCAGGCGGCGCGGCTTTTCGCCCGCGGTCTGTGGGAGGCCTGCTTCGATGGTCTACTCGATGTGCTGCGCGCCAAGAAGCGATACCGCAACGGCGCGCCACGCAAGGTCATGCTGGCCATCTTCGTGTTGCTCGGCGACGGCGATCCGTTGACCCAGCGCTATCGGGCCGAATTGGCCTCCGTGCTCTTTTGACGAAAAGCAACACAGGGCCCGTGAGGCCCTGTTTGTCTAGTAACGTGTGGGGCGAGAGAGGATCGAACTCTCACGTGGGATCACCACAGCGGATTTTAAGTCCGCGGCGTCTGCCAATTCCGCCATCGCCCCGAGTCTGAGCATTTTACAACCGGTTCGTCCCGCGAAAAACCACGCCTCCCCGAGCGATCGCAGTCCAAGGCTTTGCACGCCTGCGCCGGGTTGCGTCCAATGAGCCCGAACCGGTTCATGCGCAATTGAGCCGATTCGCGGAACGCGTGACGCGCATCGGTCAACGCACCCCAGGTGCGCTGGCTCCGCGACAAGCCCTGGCTGGAATTCGACGCCGTCATCGCTCCTGGCTGCGCGCCAGTGTCGTCCATTCGGCCAACGTCAGGGTCTCGGCACGCCGCTTGGGATCGATCGCGCAAGCCGTGAGCCAGCCGTCGACCGCTGAGGCGGGTCGGCTTAGGCCGGTGCTCAACGCATTGCGCAGTTGCTTGCGCTTCTGGCTGAAGCCCGACTTAACCACGCGAAAGAAACGGTCCGCGTCGAGGTCGCCAAACACCGGCGCGTCGAGCGCCATCAGCCGAACGATGGCCGAGTCGACCTCGGGCCGCGGATGGAAGGCGCCGGCCGGGATGCGCCCGACCAGTTCGGCGCGCGCGTACGCCTGCACGCTCACGGCCAGCAGGCTCAGATCGCCCGCTTTGGCGCAGATCCGTTCCGCGACCTCGCGCTGGATGGTCAGCACGATCACGGATGGCCGGGCCGCGGCCTCGAGCAGGTGCCGGATCACGGCCGACGTGATGTAGTAGGGGATGTTCGCGACGACCTTGTAGCGATCGGACGCGTGATCCTGCACGACGACGGTCGGATCGAGCTTCAAGATGTCGCCGTGCACGACCTGAACGTTCGGGTATCCGCCGACGACCTCGTCCAGCGCGGGCAACAGGGTCTGATCCAGCTCGACCGCGACGACCCGGCGCGCCGCGACAGCCAGATGACGGGTCAGCGACCCCAGCCCAGGACCGATCTCGAGGACCACGTCGTCACCCGTCAACGCCGCGGCGGCCGCGATACGGGCCAACGCGCCCTCGTCGACCAGGAAGTTCTGGCCGAGCGACTTGCGCGCGCGCAGACCGTGACGGCGTAGCAACTCGGGCACCTGCAGCGGCGGGAGGGGGACGCTCATGGGATCGACTGCGGGATCAGCCAGACGATGGAGCCCGCCGGCGGCGTCGGTGTGAGGAAATACACGGTGACCACGCGGGCCCAGCTTTGATAATCGTTGTCCGAGTAGCCGAGGTCGATGAAACGCCCTTTGACCCCCCCGCCCGTGTCGGCGGCGACGGCGAAGCCGTAGCCCGGAATGTACATGCGCGTGCCGAGTGGGATATAGCGTGGGTCCACCGCCACCAGGCCCTTGACCAGCGGCTGCCCCGAGCGCGTGATGCCGAACGTCCGCGACGTGCGTGGCACACCCGCGCGCGATGGCGAGTACGACGTGGCGTAGACGTCGTAGCTGCGCCAGAACTCGATCGCACCATCGGGCGTCGACACAGTCTGCACCGTGATCTGCGTGCCGTAGCCGACGACGCGCGGCCGCGGTGTCTGCGCCACGAACTCGGCCTCGGTGACCCGCGCGACTTCGAACCCATCCTCATACCGCACGCGCGTGTATGTTCGGCGCACGCCGTCCGCGCCGGGATCGATCAGCTGACGCGTGTCGATCGGTTGGTCCCCGAGCGCCTGATAGATCGAATCGGCGCGCTCGACGGTCTGCGTCGCCACGATCTCCTCGTCGACGCGCACGACGCGGATCTGACCGTCGGCCGGCAACGGTCCATCGGCGGAAGGTAGGGTGAAGTCGGCGCCGGTCAACCCGATGCCGGCGGCGGCCAGGGCCTCGACCACCGATGCGCCGGCTGACAGCGTGCGCACCGTGGTCCCGTCGACCTGGATCGTCAACGGCGTGGCGCGCAGGACCGTGATGACCAGGCCGGCGCTGAGCGGCGTGTCGAGCGGCGGCACGACCCGATCAGCCTGTCGGAGCTGATAACCCGCGTCCCAAAGGGCCGCGCCGACGGTTCCGGCGGCCGTCGTGATGGCGACGCCCGGCTGCGTCGTCTCCTGGATGGTTGCCGTTCTGGCGCGATACACCGTGATCACGTTGGCCTGGGCCGCCCCGGTCGCGCCAGCGGTCCACGGGGCGCCGTCGACGGAGACGCGATCGGCCGGCCCAAGGGCCACGCCGGCGGCGGCAAGGGCCTGATCGGGCGTCGTCGCCGTCACACGGCGCGCGGTCCCATCGGCGACGACGATGACGTCCGCCGGGTTCGGCGTGGGCGTCGGGGCCGCGCTGCAGGCGACCAGGGTCGCAAGCAGACCGGCGGTCAGTAGGAATCGTGGGGTTGTCACGCTGGGTTAAAAGCATGTCCGGGCAGGCAACCCGGCGGCACCCAAAGGTTACGACTTACCGCTGCTGCCTTCCGGCCCTGACGGGGTTCATCGGTCTTTGCCGCGCCGGACCCACCCGGACACAAGTAGGCATTATACCGCAGGCACGCCGGGAGTTTGGCGAAAAACGGGTGCGTCATGAGTCGCGGCTTCGCCGCGACTCATGACGCACCCGTTTTTCGCCACATCAACCCTCCGCGGCTGAATAGTCAATCGAAAACGCGACCGCCGGGCCGAACGACCTGACGGTCAGCCGCCTCGATACGCCCGTTCGTGAGCGGCAAATGTCGCGTCAAGTCGGTGTTCTTCGGCCAGCCGCCTGGCCTGCGCCCCGGCCGACTCGGCCAGGGCGGCGTCTGACAGAAAGCGCGCGACGCCAGCGCACAACCCTGCCAGATCGCCGGGGCGGGCCAGCCAGCCGGTGTCGGTATGCCGGACCAACTCGGCCATCGAACCGACGTCGATGGCCACGAGCGGTCGACCGCTGGCAGCGGTCTCGAGCGCGACGGTGCTCTGGATCTCCACCTCGGACGCGCTGACGACGACGCGCGCCAGGCGGTACACGGCCGGGAGGTCGTCGGTGAGATAGCCGGTGAAGCGCGTCGGAAGCGCCAGCGACCAGCCACGCGTCTGCCGCTCGAGCCGGCTGCGTTCGGTTCCGTCGCCGACCACCAACGCCTGGCCTGGCGTCTGGCGCAGCGCGCAGGCGATGGCCTCGAGGGCACGCGCGGGCTGTTTGTCGCGATCCAGTCGACCGACGTGCAGCGCGATGGGCAGATCGGGATGGAGCCCAAAACGCCGCCGCAGGGCCTCGGATTCGCCGGGTTGACCGGTCGCGGGTCGAAACCGATCGAGATCGATTCCGTTGCCGATCACGCGGGCCGTGATCCCGTGCGTCGCCATCAACGCCGCGATCGTGGCGCTCGGGGCAACGACGACATCGCACTGCGCGCACAAGCGGCTCAGCAGGCGCCAGGCCGGTGCCTCGGTGGCACGGGCCGCCGCGCGCAGACCGGGCGGCGCCGATGCCGACAGGAACCAGGGGAGTTGATGCGCCGTGTACACGCAGCGCACGCCCCGGCGCCGCGCCCAGCGCAGCCCCGAGAGGCCCAGCGGGCCGGGGTCATGCGCGTGCACGACCTCTGGGGCGAAGGAGTCGAGGATCGGCGCGATGCTCGCTTCGGATGCGAGTGTGAACCGCTGGCCGACGCGAAAGGGGTTCGGCAGCGAGCGAAGCAACGCCAGCGCCACGCCATCGGCGCCGGTCGCCACGGTGCGCGGCGCCCGGGCCGTCGGCGCCGCCGCGATCACGAGCACGTCATGGCCGCGCAGCGTCAGCCCCCGCGCGAGTCGGTTGACGACCTCGGCGGCGCCCGAGATCATCGGCGGATACGACTGGCTGATCAGGGCGACACGCATGGGACGGAGGGAGCGGGAGAGCGCCGAAGCGCGAGAGCGGCGAGCGTTCGCTCTCCCGCTTCCCGCTCCTGCGCTTCCGCGCCTCTGCGCTCCTCGCCCTGAGCTATTTGCTGAACCGCCGGGGATACGACGCGCCCTGCTCCGCCCACAGCTGAGCCAGACGCACACCGACCTGCACTGCCTTCTCCATGTCCTGCACCGAGGCCCACTCGAGCGGGCCGTGCGGGTTATGGCCGCCGGTGAACAGGTTCGGCGTGGGCAGGCCGCGTTCGGTCAGGCGCGAACCATCCGTGCCGCCGCGGATCGCCGGCGACTCCGGCGTCAGACCGACGGCGCGCATCGCCTCGCGGGCGAACTCGACCGGGCGCATGTCGTCGCGCAGCCAGTAGCCCATGTTGCGATAGCTCGGTGTGATCGTGCAGCTGATCGTGGCGCGCGGTTCCGATGCTTGCAGCCCCTCGCACAGCCCACGCAGCCGGGCGCCGATCGCGGCGAGCTTGTCGTTGTCGAAGTCGCGCAGGATGAAATCGACCTCGCACCGCGCGGTGTTGCCCGCCAGCCGCACCGGATGCAAATAGCCTTCGCGCAACTCGGTCGTCTCGGGGCTCATGCCCTCGCGCGGGAGCGACGCCAGCAGCTTGCCGGCCAACACAAGCGCGTTCACCATGCCGTATTTCTTGGCCGTGCCGGGGTGCGTCGAAACGCCCTCGATTACGACGTGGCCGCTGTCGCCCGAGAAGGTCTCCCAATTCACCTCGCCGGGGAACTCGCCGTCGAACGTGTAAGCGACGTCGGCGCCATACTGCTTGAGGTCGAGCCCGTCGACGCCTCGCCCGATCTCCTCGTCTGGGTTGAAGCACACGCGGATCGGGCCGTGCTGGATCTCGGGATGCGCCAGCAGATGCGCGACCAGGGTCATCACGATGGCGACGCCGGCCTTGTCGTCGGCGCCGAGCAGCGTCGTGCCGCTCGCGCTGACGATGTCGTGGCCGACCACGCGCGTCAGCCAGGGATCGACAGCCGGGTCGAGCACCTGGCTCGAGTCGTCGGGCAGCACGATGCGACCGCCGTCGTAGGCGCGATGGACGATCGGCTTGACGCCTTCACCGGAGAAATCGGGCGCCGTGTCGACATGGGCCATGAACGCCACCGTCGGCAGATCGGTCGCGACGTTCGCGGGGACGGTGGCCAGCACACAGCCGAGGTCGGTCAACGTCACATCGGCCGCGCCGAGCGCAGTCAACTCGTCGCGCAGCACGCGCAACAGATCCCATTGCTGCGGCGAGCTCGGCGTGCTCTCCGAGGCATGATCGCTTGTGGTGTAGATCTGGACGTAGCGCAGGAATCGATCGAGGAGGGTATCGGTGGACATGCCCTCATTGTAACGTGGAGCGCAGGAGCGTGGGTGCGAACGCTCCCCGCTCCCGCGCTCCCCGCTCTCGCGGTTCACCGGGTCGTGTGGTACTTCTTGATGAACGCCAGCGGATCGGTGTACACGGCCAGCACGCCCGGCAGGTTGTCGCCGGGCCAATGGCCGGGCGAGGTCTTGAGGATCGGGTCGAGCGCGATGTCGAAGTGCAGGTGGTAGTTGTTCGGCGCGTACTCGCCAATGGCCGCGATCCGCTGACCGCGGCGCACGTCTTGGCCCTCGGTCACGGTCAGGTCGGTCAGGTGCCCGTAGCGCGCCCAGACCACGCGGCTCTCGCCCGGCACGGCGTGTTCGATCACGATGACGTTGCCCCAGCCCGAGCTGAGCCGGCGGGCCCACAACACCTTGCCGTCGCCGATGGCGTACACCGGCGCGTCCTTATCCGCCGTCACGGAGCCGCCATCGAGGTTGAGGTCCGAGCCGGTATGGATGGCCCACTTGTTGCCGAGCCAGTAGCGCGAGCCGATGGGGTTGACGTCGAACCACTTGCCGACCCAGTACATGTAACCGCCGCCGGTGCGCCGGCCCTCGCCGATCACGCCTGCACGCTCGGTGTCCGTGCCGACCGGGGAGTCGAGCCCCGTCACGACCTGCACCGGGGCGACAGCCGTCACCGGGCGCCAGCGCAGGGCGCCGAAGGTCAATTCGAAGTGGCCGCTCGGGTGCGTACTCGGGTTGACGAAGGTGATGTCGGCGATGTTGACGCGGCCCGAGTCGGGCTGGGTGGGCGTGAGGTCGAACTGCTCGACCATCGGCTGATTGGGAACGCCGTTGACCACGGTCCCGCGCAGCGGCGCCCACTCGTCGCTGTAGACGGCCTGATTCAGCACGCACGTGGTCTCGCGGCGCTGGCCGTTCGGGTAGTCGACGACGATGTAATGCACGTCCGGCGCATACGCGTTGTCGTGCGGGATGTACGCCTCGAGCGTGTACTTGCCCCGTCCGAGCACGCGCGGCTGGTAGGTGACGTACAGGGTCTGGTTGTTGTAAACCGCGTCGCGGTAAGCGTACGGCCGGCCCTGATTGTCGACGGCCACGTTCCAGCCCAGGCTGAGCTTGGCCGGATCGTCGTAGTAGTGGATCGAGAACTCGCCGGTGCGCTCGTTGTTCGGGTCGATGATGATCTCGCGCGCCGGCGAATCGGCGGGCATCGGCGGGCGCACGACGACCGGCGGGGTCGCCGGGGGCGGGGTCACGACCGGCGAGCCGGTCGGGCGCGGCACCTTGGCGAGTTGGCTCAGATCGGCGGCGCCGAGGCCGTCATCGGGGTTGCTCAGGCCCTTGCCGTAGCGGTACCACGACAGGCCCTTGGCCTTGAAATTGTTGACCGCGATCCCGGCCGTCACCGGGATGTCGCTGGCCGGGTAAAGACCGATGCTGCCGCCCGGGGAGTAGCCCTGCAACATCGGATGCACCGGCCTGCCCCAGCTGCCGATCGCGTTGTAGCAGTTTTGCAGCGCCGTCTGCGCGCTTTGCCCGAAATGGTAGTGGTAGACCATCGGGTGCATGCTGTCGATCTCGGGGAACCAGACCGATTGCACCCACAACTGCTGCGGCCGGGTGCCACGATAGTCAAAGATCAAGCCCACATGGGCATTGGCGCCCAGACGCTGGCGGATGCCGGTGGCGATGGTGCGCGCCACGGCCTCGGTGCCCACGAAGTAGAAGTCGCCGGGTTCGAGGTCGATCGTGATCGATTTGACCCCCGCCACTTGGGCGATCTCGACGAAGCGGTCAATCTCGGCGGCGGCGTTCAACCCGCGGACGACGCCCCAGGCATGAAACTCCAGGCCGCGTGCCCCGAGCGTGTCCACCCAACGGCGCACGTCGGCCGCGGAATTGATCGCCAGGTCGGGTTTGCTGGAGTCGATCCCGCCCTGCCAGAGCGACCCGTTGTTGGTCTTGACCATCAGCCCGGTGATGTTGGGCGCGCCGTTCTTGATGGTGTCCGCCAGCTGGCCGATGCTGGTCTCGCTAACCGAGTTCGGCGTCCAGAATACGAGGCTCAGTTTGCCTTCAAACAGTGTCGGTTGACCCATGACGGGATTGTAAAGCAAGAAAAGTGCCAGACAAGTCGGCAGGTCGGCCGGGAGTCAGCGCTTCGCCGTTGACCAAAGCGAGTTTTTGCCGCGAATTGCGCCCCTGCCGCCAATCGAGACCCGTGCGTCCACCTCGTTCGTTTCGGCGGAATTCGTGAGATTCGCGCAATTCACGGCCAACCTTAATATTGGGAATATCGGGCCTCCCGGGTCACGAACGGCCAGGACGTGCCGTCAGCTCGCTCGGGCACCGGACCTTCGGGCCGTTTGGGGCCGGCCCAGACCCGGGCTACAATGGTCGGCGCATCAGGAGTGTCAAGAGAACCGGGACGATGGAACTCCGTCGTGCCGGATTTCGTTGTAACCAGGTCATGAAACGTCGCCTTCTTACTGTTCGCGTGTTCCCGATTGTTATCTCCGTCGCGCTCCTGACGAGCTGTGTGTCGCTGCCCGAACCGACCCGCCCCAGCCTGCCGCGTACCTCGGTCCCGACCTGGACCCTGCCGTTTGGTCCAACGTTGTCGCCGAGGCCTGGTGAGACATCGCCGGCCCCGGTGGTCAACGGCGAAACGTCGACGCCCGGTGAAACGCCGGCGGCGCCAGGCACCATCACGCCGACGGCGCGACCTGGTATCGACCCGACCCTGGGCGCCGTCGCTCCGGACCCGGGCGCAGAACTGGTCACGCCGATCCCGGAGCCGATGCCCCAGCTCTTCCTCGACGAGGGCGTCTACAACATCCTGCTGTTGGGCCGCGACACAAGCCGCAACTCGGGCACCTATCGGACCGACGTCATGATCGTGGTGTCGATCAACAAGACCGCGAACGCGGTGACGATGTTGACCCTCCCGCGCGATCTGTTCGTGTATATCCCTGGCTGGACGATGAACCGGCTGAACACCGCCGCTGCCCACGGCGACGCGATCGGGTATCCGGGCGGCGGCGTCGCCTTGCTCGAGCAGACCATCCTGTACAACTTCGGCATCCCGATCCACGGGTGGGCGCGCATCGACTTCGACGGCTTCAAGCAGGTCGTCAACGTGCTGGGCGGAGTCGAGGTGCCGGTGAGTTGCCCCATGCAGGATTGGCGCTTGAAAGACGCCGCGCTCGACGCTCAAAACGCCGACAACTGGGAGCTGTACACGGTGCCGGTGGGCCTGGTGCAGATGGACGGCGACTACGCGCTGTGGTATGCGCGTTCGCGCAAGCGGTCGAGCGACTTCGACCGGTCGCGACGTCAGCATCAGGTGTTGCGCGCGTTGTTCGAAAAGGGCCTCCAGCTGGGCATGCTGCCCAAGGTGCCGGAGCTGTACGCCCAATACATCCAGATCGTCGATACCGACCTCGGCATCGGTGACATCCTGCAGTTCGTTCCGATGGCGGCGCAGCTCGACCCGAGCCGGATCAAGTCGCGGTTCGTCGGCCGCGACCAGGTTTGGAGCTGGACGACTCCGGGCGGCGCCGCGGTGCTGCTGCCCGATCGCGGCGCGATCACGGCCTTGCTTCAGGAGGCGTTCCTCCCGCCACCCGGGAATAGCCTGTCGCGCAGCGGCCCGGCCGTCGAAGTGTGGAATGGGACGCGGTTCGGCGACTACACGGCGCTGGCCGTCGACAACCTGCAGTGGTCGGGCATCATCCCGGTGGAAGGTCAAAGCGATCGCACCGACTACGCCAACACGGTGCTTTACGACTTCACGTCGAGCCCCAAGGGCTCGATCCGCGCCGACCTGCAACGTATCTTCAAGATCAGCGACGACCACGTCATCGCGCAGCCCGACCCGGCAGCGGCCTCGCCATATCGCGTCATCCTGGGCGCCGATTACGACCCGTGCCTCAAGCCCTCCACGTCGATCGTGCGCCCGACCCCCACACCCGGGCCCGGACAGGCCTCCGTCACCGCCGGCCCCAGCGGCCCGATCACGGGTGTCGTCCGCGTCGGCGAGCAGACGCCGCAGATCAACGGCGATCTTGGCGAATGGCCGGCCCTGGTGTACCCGGCCAGCCGGATCGGGTTCGGGGCCGACAACTGGACCGGCACGACCGATGCCTCGGCATCGTGGAACGTCGTCTGGGATGACGCCCGGTTGTATTTCGCCGTCCGGGTTCAGGATGACGTGTTCGTGCAACAGTCGTCAGGCGAGTCGCTCTTCAAGGGCGACAGCATCGAGGTCTGGTTGAGCACGGGCCCAGGCGAACGCGCGTCGATTTTGAGCGGACGCGAATACCAGATCGGTGTTTCGCCGGGCGACCTCGCCGGCGGCACGAGCGGCCCGAACGCGTACTTCTGGTTGCCGGATCAGTTCCGGCGCCCGCTCAACCAGGATGTGGGTGTCGCGGCCAAACGAACCGAGACCGGCTACAACCTCGAGTTCACCGTGCCGTGGAGCGTCCTGGGTACATCACCCAGTGTCGGCCGCGAGTTCGCGCTCATCCTGGCGATCAACGACGACGACACGCCGGGCACGGCCGAACAGGAAAGCCAGGTCGTCAGCGTGGCCGGCGCGCAACTGGCGAATCCGTTGACCTGGAACAACCTCGTGGCGCTCGAAGACGCCACGCCCTGATCCCTCAGCTCGCGCCTGATCCGAAACGCCAACCTGACGCCTGACGGCGTCAGGTTGGCGTTTCGTTATTTCGGATCCCCCTGGTCGCCACGCATGTTGGCGCATAGTTAGAAATGCGTAAAGGAAGGGTGAATTTACGCCAAACTCATCGTAAGGTTTGGGCGTTGGTTAGGCTTTCCCTCATACAATCTATTCGTTATGACGCGCGCTAATCTCATGGACGAGAGCGGCTACCGGTCTGTCTCCTCGCTGCATCCGCTACCGTCCCACATGACCGAACGCCCCTTTGGCTTCACCGCCAACGGGCGCCCCATCGCGGACCTACGTGGCGACGCGATCAGGCTCCTTTTCACGTATCTCCGACATCGCGCCGAGCGGTTGGCACGCGAACGCTATGGTTCGGCCGCGCAGGCTCCGGATGCACAGGCGGAGATCCGTGAGGCGGGCGGCAAGGCTCAGGAGGCGCTGGTCGAGCGGCTCAACGCGGCCATCATCGATCCGGCCTACCACGTGTCAGCTGACAGCCTGGCGACGGCGGGTCTGGGCTACTCCCTCGAGTTCTTCACCTTTGCGGTGACCTATTGCCAGGAGATATTGCGCGACGACGGCTTCGCCTACAACTGGGTCGGCGACATGGGGCTCCCGGCCGGTTGGGTGCTCTATTCGGGTCTATCGATCAGCCACGTCTATGCGGCGCTGCCGGCTTTCGTTCACTTCTTCAGTCCGGCCGATCTTGAGTGTCACCCTCGCTCGAACAACCAGGTCGTGATCCGGCTGAAAGCGCTCAGCAAGGTCGCGTCGCTGAACCACGCCGTGCGCCAACGGCTGGCGGTCATCGTTCAGGATATCGTGTCCGGGTTGCTGGTCCAGATCCCGCGTCTGCATGCCAATCAACCTCTGGCGGATCTGGAAGTCACGCGAGATCTGACCCAAGGCGACGATTACGGCGAGTGGGTCGTGACCTGGACAAACCGGAAATCCCGGTGGGTGCCGACAATCTTGAACCTGATTGCCGTCGGCGTCCTGATCGGCGGCGTCACATTGGCCGTCACGCGTCCTGGCGAAGTCTGGGGCTATGGGCTGGCGATCCCCACGGCGATCTGGCTGCTGTTCGCCCACCAACGTCAGGTGAGCCAGAACCAGCGCTATGGCCAAAACGCGCAGTCAGAACTCGAAAAATCGATCGAGCTCCAGATGCACGCGCTCGAGCGCACGGCGACCGAACTGCAGGTCAAAAACGTCGACCTGCAAGCGAAGCTCAACGACGTCCGCCTACTCCAGGAAGTCAGTCGCGCTATCAACGGCGCCGAGACGACAACCGAGTTGGCCGCCACGAGCCTGTCGGCCATGGTGGATCATCTGGCGTATCAACGCGCGTGGTTGTACATCCTGGACGCCAACGGCCACTGGATCGCGCAAGCCTGGGTTTGCGACAGCGTCGGCACCGTGCGCGCGCTCGACTTCGAGCGTCTGGACGACGCGATCGCGCGTTTCCTCAACACGATGGGCGCCGCCCGCGAGCCGGCCAGACTCCGGCGCGATCACGCCAACCTCGAGCCGGAGGCGCAAGCCGCCCTGGAGGTCTTTGCTGCCACCCAACTCATCGTCATCCCGCTGATCGCCAAGGAACGCCTGGTCGGCCTGCTGCTCGCGGACCCGGGTCAGATCGAGGCCGAGGTCGTCGATTCGCTTCTGGCCTGTGGCCGGCAGATGGCGACCGGGATCGATCACCTGCAGTTGCATACCAACCTCGAACAGCAAGTCTCGCAGCGGACCGAGGAGTTGGCTCAGACCAATCGCACGCTGGGCCGCAACGTCGCCGAGCTCGAACTGGCGGCCCGCTGTCGCGAGATCCTTTCGCGCGATCTGGCGTATGTCGATCTTGTGCGCGAAGTCGTGACGGCGGTGCTCGATCTGTTTGCGTATTGCCAGATATCGGTTTTCGCGGCGCATGGAACCGAACTCGTCCTGCTCCATGAGCAGGGCGAAGCGCTGACAGCCCGGGCCGCCGAGACGCCGGACGTCGCCGAGCTGTCGTCGCAGCCCATGCTGCGCCTGGGTGCCGCCGACCCGCGCGAGCCGGACGCCGCGGCGAACGAGGTGTTCGTCCCGATCCGCGACGCCGAGCAGATGATCGGAGCGGTCAGCCTCTCCGTTTGCCCGCCCCGCACCCTGACGCCCGCAGACGCCGACGTGCTGGTGATGGTCGCCGAGAAACTCGGTCTCGGCGCGACGAATGCGCGTCTACGCGCCGCGACGGCCACCGAGATCAACGAGCGTCGGCGGGCGGAGATCGCCGCCGGGGACCGTGCGCGGAACCTCGAGGCGCTCAATCAGATCCTGGTGGAGTCATCGGTCCTGCTCGACCTGGAGCAATTGATCGCAAGCCTCCCGCGGCATGCGGCCGATCTGTTGCGCGGCGACTCGGCCGCCCTGGCGTTGATCACGCCGGACGGGGCGTCGCTCGAGGTCGTCGGGCGCGACCGCGTCCCCGACACGATGCCGATCGGGTATCGCGTGCCCATCACGCACGGGTTGACGGCGCGTGTGTTTGCCGAAGGTCGGGCCGTGCAGGTGCCCGACTATCAAGCCCTGGCCGACTCGCTGAGTGAGATCCGCCCCTCGCTGCGCGCCCTCATCATGGCCCCCATGTTCGATTCACGCGGCAAGGTGCTCGGGACGATCGCGGTCGCGGACAGCCATGCCGGGCATGTCTTCTCGGACGACGACGTCAGCGTGCTGACCGTGTTCGCGCGTCAGGCGGGCATCCTTATTCAGAACGCCAGGTTGCATCGCGACACAGTCGCGGCCGTCACGCGCCGCGAGCTGCTCTACCGGCTGAGCCACAGGCTCACGGCCACCGCCACGCTGGCCGAGATCGGGCGCACGGTTCAGGAAGCCGTCGCGCAGATCATGCCGGTCGACACCTGCATCCTGGCCACGCTGCAGTCGGACGGGCACACCGTCCGCTACGACTACGTCTTCGAAGCCGGAGCCGTGCTGCCCGTCGTGACCGTGGAATTGAGCGAGACCCGGCTGGCGACGTACATCATCCGCTCGGGCGAGACCGTGCTGTTCCCGGACATCAGCGAGCCCGAGGTCAAACGGCTGATCGGCTCGTACTTCCTGGCCGGCGATGCCGCGGTGCAGCGCCGGGCCGTGCTCGCTACGCCGCTGCGGCTCGGCGATCGGATCATCGGCATGCTGTCGTTCCAGGCCAACTGGCCGAGCAGCTACAACGACGACGATCGCGACCTTGCCGAGTTGTTGGCCAATCTGGTTGCATCAGCCGTCGAGAACGCGCGGCTGTACGGCGAGACCCGTCAACGGTTGGCGGAGTCGGAGCTTCTGTACGACGCGGGCCTGGCGGTCTCGGCCTCGTTGAGCCAGGACGTCGCGATCGAGCGCATCCTGGACGGCCTTCAGCGCGTCGTCGGTTACGAGACAGCCTCGGTGCAGATCCTCCGTGATGACGCGCTCGAGATCGTCGGCGCGCGCGGCTGGCCGCCCACCGAGGACGTCATCGGCTTTCGCATCCCGGTGCCGGGCGAGAACCCGAACGCCGTCGTGATCGCGACCCGCAAGCCGGTGCGTCTGGAAGACGTCGGCGCGCACTACCCGATCTTCCGCGAGACGGCCAACGCCAAACACATCCGTTCCTGGCTCGGCGTGCCGCTGCTCGTGCGTGATCACATCATCGGCATGCTCGCCATCGACCACACCCTGCCGGGGATCTTCACGGCCGAACACGAGCGGCTGGTGCGCACATTCGCGGCCCAGGTCGCGATCGCGATCGAGAACGCCCGTCTGTACGAGGAGCAACGTCAGGCCACGGCGCGACGTGAGCTGATGTACCGCATCAGCCGCGACATCAACGCCAGCGTGGACCCGGAGCAGATCTGCACGACCCTCGACGCGGCGCTACGCCAGGTGATCGCCTTCGACTTCATCGCCATCGCGCTTCAGGATGTCGATCAGGCGACCCACACGGTGGTCTATGCGCGACACCAGGAGCGCACGCGCGGACCCCGCACGTACCCGGCCGGAACCGGCCTGTTGGGCCACGTCATCACTCAAGGACGCGTCATCCTGCGCAACAGCGATTCGAACGCGTTGCTGAGCGAGGTCAATTCGCACGATTTCCTGCCCGGCGACCCGGACGTGGCCCGCGACAAGGTTCGGGCGCTGGTCGCACTGCCCATCCGCGTCGGCGCCGTCAACCTTGGCGCCATCACGTTGCAGGGCATGCAGCCCAACAGCGCCTTCGGCTCTGAAGATCTCGAACTGCTCGAATTGGTCGCCAACCAGGCCGCCACGGCCTTTGAGAACGCCCGGCTGTATGCCATGCAGAAGGCCGAGGCCGACAGGCGCGATGTGCTCTATCGCATCACCCGCGAGATCGGCGCGAGCATCGACCTCGACCAGATCTGTCAGGCGATCGACCGGTCGCTGCGTCAGGTCATCAAGGCCGACTTCATCGCCATCGCCCTGCTCACGCCCGATCGAACCGAGCACGACATCGTCTATCTGCGCGTTGACGACCGCCTGGGCCCCAAGGTGCGCCGCCCGGCCGAGGCGGGCTTCCTCGGACGCGTCATCGTCACGGGCCAGACGTATGTCCGGAACGAAAACGTGCTCGCGCTGCTGCGTGACAACCAGGCCATGATCTTCACACCCGACGGCGAGCACATGCCGGCCGCGGAGAACGAGTCGCCGATCGAGGCCCTGCTGGCCGTGCCGATCAAACTCGGCAGCGTCGTCGTCGGCGCCATCACGCTCCAGTCGGGCGAGAAAGATCGGCCGTACACGGCCGAGGACGCGGCCTGGCTCGAAGCGGTCGCCAGCCAGGCGGCCACGGCTTTCGAGAACGCCAATCTCTACGCGGCGCAACGCGCTTCTTCGGAGCGCCGCGCCCGCCTCTACGCCGGCAGTCAGGCGATCAGCACGTCGATCGATCGCGAACAGGTCTGTCTGGCCATCCACCAGACCCTGGCCGCCGTGCTCGACGTGTGCGGCATCGCTATCGCGCTCACGGCCGACAACGGCATGACGCACGAAGTCATCTACATCGAGGCGAACGGCACGCGTCTGCCCAGCCGCACGCGCGAGATCGGCGCCGGCGTGCTCGGGCGTGTGATCGTCGCCGGGGCGCCGTTCATGATCGACGACAACGCCCAAGCGTTCATGATCGGCCTGGGTCGCGAGTTCATGGAGACCGAGGGCGGGCCCGTCCGCTCGGCGATGGCCGTGCCGCTGCGCATCGGGCAGAAGGTGCTGGGCGCCTTCGTCGTCCACAGCCAGAACCCGCGCGCCTACCAGACCGAGGACCTACAACTCGCCGAGCAGTTGGCCGCGCACGCCGCCGCCGCGTTCGAGAACGCGCGTCTGTTCGAGCAGAACCGGCTGGCCCGCGAGACGGCCGAAGCCGCCAACCTGGCCAAGAGCCAGTTCCTGGCGACCATGAGCCACGAGATCCGCACGCCCATGAACGGCGTGACGGGCATGACCAGCCTGCTGCTCGAGTCACCGCTCAACGCGCAACAGCTCGGCCTGGTCCAGACGATCCGCAGCAGCAGCGAGGTGTTGCTCAACCTGATCAACGACCTGCTCGACTTCTCGAAGATCGAGGCCGGCAAGCTCGAACTCGAGCAACGCCCGTTCTCGATCCGCCAGTTGGCCGAGGGCGTGATCGATCTGGTATCGATGCGCGCGGCCGAGAAGAACCTGGAACTGGCGGTGCTGGTCGAGCCCGACGTGCCCGCGCGGTTGATCGGCGACGAGACGCGCCTGCGCCAGGTGCTGGCCAATCTGCTGAACAACGCCGTGAAGTTCACCGAGGTCGGCGAGATCACGCTGCACGTGCGGCGAGCCTCGCTCGACATGGCGGAGAACCGCGCGGCCGGCGCCACCGAGAAACTCATCTTCACCGTGCGCGACACCGGCCTCGGCATCGCGCCTCACCTTCAGAGCCGTTTGTTCCGGGCCTTCAGCCAGGTCGACGCGACGATCACGCGTCGCTTTGGCGGCACGGGCCTCGGTCTGGCGATCTCGCGGTCGCTGGTCGAAGCCATGGGCGGCCGGATCTGGGTCGAGAGCGACGGCGTGCCCGGCGAGGGCACCCGCTTCCTTTTCACGCTCGAGGCGCCGATCGCCGATCCGGGCGAGACGGTCGAGGAGCCCGTCGGCCCGACCAGCGGACGTCGGGTGCTGCTGATCGAGCGCCACGGGTTCACGCGCCAATCGCTCGCGCTGACCTTGCGCGGCTGGGGCATGCGCCCCTCCCCTTCCGACAGCGTAACCGAGGCCTGCGAACTCATCCAGGCCGAGCGGGTGTTCGACCTGGTGATCACCGACCTCGAGACACTCGGCGACGACGCCGGCGCGCTGCGACAGGCGTTGCTGACCCGCAGCGACCCGCCGGCGCCCGTGATCCTGCTGACGCCGCTCATGCTCAGCCAGAGCATGCCCGCCGACGCGCTCTGGCTGAACAAGCCGGTCCGCTCGGCCGCGCTGCGCGAGATCGTCGAGCACGCGCTCGCCGGCGGTTCCGGTCAGACGATCACGGTGCCGGTCAACGTCGCAACCGTGCCGCCGGCGCGTGCCGGTGAAGCGCTCGGCCGCGTGCTCCTGGTCGAGGATAACGCGATCAACCAGAAGCTGGCGCTGCTGATGCTGGAGAAGCTCGGTTATTCGGCCGATCTGGCGGCCAACGGGCTCGAGGCCCTGGCAGCCACGGCGCGCCTGAACTATGACGTGGTGCTGATGGACATGCAGATGCCGGAGCTCGACGGTTTGAGCGCCACCCGCCGCATCCGGGCCGAACTCCCGCCCGAGCGACAGCCCTACATCATCGCCCTGACCGCGAACGCGCTGCCGGGCGACCGCGAAGCCTGTCTGGAAGCCGGCATGAACGACTATCTCTCCAAACCGCTCCAGGTGAAGGATCTGCGCGCGGCCTTCGCGCGCTGGGAACACCGTGGCGAGCTCAACGTGCCGCTCCCAGCCCTGCAGCCGCCCGCCAATGGGAGCTCGAACGGCACAAGCCCGTTGGCCGCCGACCCGATGAACGGTCTGCGCGAGATGGCCGAGGAGTATGGTCACGACATCGTGGCGCAGATCGCGAGCCAGTTCGTCGACTCGCTGCCCAACATCGTCACCGAGCTCGAGACCTGTATGTCCCAGGGCGACGCCGCCCGGCTGCGGGCCGTGGCGCACAGCCTCAAGGGCAGCAGCAGCAACCTCGGCCTCAAACGGACGCAGACACTGGCTGCCACGCTCGAACAGACGGCCCGCGACGGCCGTCTGGCCGACGCGCCGACGCTGATCGAACAACTTCGCGAGACCCTGACGGTCTCCGCCGCCGCGATCCGACGTGAGTTCGTGTCCGTGGAATGAGCGACGCTGTCAGAAACGAAACGAGCCGGGCGATGCCCGGCTCGTTTCGTTTCTGACAGCGTCGCGTGGCGTCAATCGCCAGCCGTCGGCAGCTCCGGCGGCGCCGCGGGCGCTTCGCCCTCGACGACCTCGCCGTCGCCCTCGACCGGGGCCGGGATAGCGGCCTCTTCCGGACGCGTGTTGTACATCCAGAAGCCCGTGCCGGCCGGGATCAGCTTGCCGATGATCACGTTTTCCTTTAGGCCGTACAGCGGGTCGACCTTGCCTTCGATCGCGGCGCCGGCCAGCACCTTGATCGTGTGCTGGAAGGAGGCCGCGCTCAGGAACGAGTCGGTCGACAGCGAGGCCTTGGTCACGCCGAGCAGGACCGGGGCGCCGGTGGCCGGGTTCTTGCCGTCGGCCAGGAGCGCGCCGTTCTCGCGCTGCAGGCGCAGGCGGTCGATCAGCTCGCCCGGCAGGTAGAGCGTGTCGCCGGGGCGCGTGATCTGCACCTTCGAGAGCATCTTGCGGATGATCACCTCGAAGTGCTTGTCGTTGATGTTCTGGCCCTGCTGGCGGTACACCTTCTGGATCTCGGTCAGCAGGTACAGCTCGCAGGCCTCGCGGCCCAGGATGCGCAGGATGCGGTGCGGGTTGAGCGCGCCTTCGGTGAGCGACGCGCCGGCCTGCACGCGCTGGCCGTCGATGACCAGCAGGCGCATCGACGCCGGGACCTCGTACTCCTGCTCCTCGCGGCGCTCGTAGCTCACCACGATCGAGCGTTCCTTGACCTTGACCTTGCCGCCGTGCGAGGCCTTGATCTCCTGCTCGCCACGACCGGCCAGCAGATCGCCGGCGTTCACGGCCGCGCCGTTCTCGACCTTAACGCTGAAGTTGCCCGGCACCTCGTACTCGTCGTGCATGGTGGCCGCGTCGACCACCTTCACGAAGATCGGGCCGCCGGCCTTCTCCGAGCGCACGATCTCGACCACGCCGTCGATCTCGGTGATCACCGCTTCGCCCTTGGGCTTCTTGCGGCTCTCGAAGAGTTCTTCGACGCGCGGGAGACCGGTCGTGATGTCGCCGCCCGCAGCCACACCGCCGGTGTGGAACGTGCGCAGCGTCAGCTGCGTGCCCGGCTCGCCGATCGACTGCGCGGCCAGGATGCCGACTGCCACGCCGATCTCGACCAGCGCGCCGCGGCCCAGGTCGCGGCCGTAGCAGCGCTGGCAGATGCCCAGTTCGCATCCGCAGGTCAGCGGGCTGCGGACGAAGATCTCGGCCAGCTCCGAGGCCTGGATGCGATGCGCCTCGGCCTCGTCGATCAGGGCGTTGTGCGCCACGATGACCTCTTCGGTCTTCGGGTCGACGATGTCGCGCCCGGCCACGCGGCCGATGATGCGCTCGTAGAACGACTGCCCGGCGACGTCATCCTTGCGCCTGACCCAGATGCCGCCCTCGGTGCCGCAGTCGAGCGTGTTGACGATCTGGTCCTGCGCGACGTCGACAAGGCGGCGGGTCAGGTAACCGGCGTCGGCCGTGCGGAGCGCGGTGTCGGCCAGACCCTTGCGGGCGCCGTGCGTCGAGATGAAGTACTCGAGCGTCGTCAGGCCCTCGCGGAAGTTCGACCGGATCGGCAGCGGGATGATGCGGCCGCTCGGGTCGGCCATCAGGCCGCGCATGCCGGCCAGCTGCGAGATCGGGCCGAAACCGCCCTTTGTGGCGCCGGAGTTGGCCATCATGGCGAGCGAGCCGGCCGGGTCGAGGTTGGCGCGCACGGCCTTGGCGACCTCGTCGCGGGCCTTGGTCCACATCTCGATGATGCGCTCGTTG
>JBGAJV010000011.1:0-106036 GCA_044224715.1 Anaerolineales bacterium
CCCAGAGCCGGGGCAGAGCCCCGGCCCTGGGAGCACCCCGCTTTTTGCCAAATTACAGGGGGATTATAGCCTAATCGTTTGCCAGTACCCGAAAACGCGGCTCACGGCCCTGCAGCACCGCCAGGACCTCCTCGGCGATGGCCAGCCCGGCCCGGTCCTGGCCCTCGCGCGTCTGCGCGCCGATATGCGGCGTGGCGATGACGCGCGGGTGCTCGGCGATCGACCCCGGCGCGGGCGGCTCGGCCGCGAACACGTCGAGCGCGGCGCCGGCGAGATGCCCGGAATCGAGCGCGGCGACCAGCGCGGCCTCGTCGATCACGCCGCCACGAGCCAGGCACAACAGACGCGCGCCCTTCTTCATCTGCGCCAGGCGCTGGGGGTTGAACAGGTTGCGCGTGCCCTCGGTCAACGGCAGGTGCATCGAGACGTAGTCCGACCATGCCAGCAGCGATTCGAGCGACGCCGGCTCGGCGCCGCGATCGCGGATCTGGCCGTCGCTCAGATAGGGGTCATGCGCGACGATGGTCATGTCGAACGCGCGCGCGCGGCGGGCCACCTCGGCCCCGATCCGGCCGAAACCGATCAGGCCGAGCGTCTTGCCGGCCAGCTCGTCGCCCATGAACGCGCTCTTCTCCCACTTGCCCTGCTTCATCGACGCGTCGGCCGTCGGCGTGCGGCGCGCCAGGTCGAGCATGAGACCAAGCGTCAGCTCCGCCACGGCGAGCGTGGCCGCGAGCGGGCTATTGACGACCGTGACCCCGGCCGACAGCGCCGACGCCACGTCGATGTTGTCGACGCCGACGCCGGCCCGGCCGATCACCTTGAGTTTGCGCCCGGCCGCGATCACCTGGGTCGTCACTTTGGTGCGCGAACGGACGATGAGCGCCTCGTAGTCGGGCAGCGCAGCGAGCAGCGCCTCGGGCGTGATCTTGGAATCGACGGTCACGTCGGCAGCGGCTTTGAGCAGATCGATACCGGCCTGCGAGAGGCCGTCGGAGATAAGGATTTTGTGCGACATCGGTTTGGATTGTAATCCTGTGGCTTCAGGCCCGGGGTGCCGAGAGGGTTACCTCGCACCGGCTGGCAGCGTCTCCTGCAGCACCCTTGCCTGTAAAATACGACCCATGCCATCCACTACGCGCTCGGCCCTGATCACGGGCGGCACCGGCGGGATCGGGCTGGCGCTCGCCCACGGCTTCGTCGAGCAGGGCTACGCTGTGACCGTCACCGGCGCGACGGAGGCCGAAGTCGCCGCGACGCCGGTCCGCTCCGGTCTGACCGTGACGCCGCTGGACGTCACCCACGACGCGGACGTGGCCCGCGTGGTCGGCGCCCTACCCGAGCTCGACGTGCTGGTCAACGCCGCCGGCATCATCCTGCGCGGCGGCCGCGAATACGAGATCGACGGCTTCGAGCGCGTCATCCAGGTCAATCTGATCGGGACGATGCGCGTCTGCCTCGCCGCACGCCCCGCCCTCGCGACGCGACACGGCGCCGTGCTCAACCTGGCCTCGATGCTCAGCTTCGTCGGCGGTCCGCAGGTGCCCGCCTACACCGCCAGCAAAGGCGGCATCGCGCAGCTCACCAAGGCGCTCGCCGCGGCCTGGGCGCCGGACGGCATCCGGGTCAACGCCCTGGCACCGGGCTGGATCACGACCGAGCTGACCCGACCGCTGCAGGAGGACCCGGCCCGCAGCGCGGCCCTGCTCGCGCGCACCCCCATGGGCCGCTGGGGCACCCCGCAGGACCTGGTGGGCGCCGCGCTCTTCTTGTGTTCAGACGCTGCCGGTTTCGTCACAGGCGTCGTGCTGCCGGTCGACGGCGGCTATCTCACCGTTTGAGTCGAAGGAGGTCCGATGCTCCCCGCCCATCCGATCCCGCGCTCGAAGAACCCGTCCGCGCATCCGCTCTCGCCACTCGAGGTCGTGGTCTCGCCGGCCGTGCCCGAAGACGAGCGCATCTGGGTGCCGCAGGCGGCCAACGTCTGGTTCCGACCGTTGCTGCTCAACACCGTGGTCGGGCACTGGTGCAACCTGCTGCGGGTCAGACGCGCCGGCGTGGTCAGCCGTCATCGTCACCCCGCGCCGGTGCACGGCTACGTGATCAAGGGCACCTGGCGCTACCTCGAACACACGTGGCGTGCCACGGCCGGCAGCTATGTGTTCGAGCCCCCAGGCGAGACGCACACCCTCGTGGTCGACACCGACGACGAGATGATCACGTTCTTCAACATCTCGGGTTGTATGTACTACGTCGACGAGGCCGGCAACGCCACCGGCTACGAAGACGTGTTCACCAAGATCGACATGTGCCGCGCCCACTATGCCCGCGTCGGGCTGGGCAGCGACTACGTGGATCAGTTTGTGAGATAGGCGTCAGGAGTCAGGCGTCAGGAGTCGGTTCGCGCTACCGCGATCTCGCGCGGCAGCGACACTGAAGCCTGACGTCTGATCCCTGCTCACGGACTCCTCATCCCCGCCGGCCTCAGCCATTCTTTCGCAAGAACTCCGCCATGAATTCCGCCAGCGTGGTCGTGGCCTCGAGCGGCACCGCGTTGTAGAGCGACGCGCGGATCCCGCCGACCGAGCGGTGGCCCTTCAAGCCCTCCATCCCTTCGGCCTTCGCCAGCTTGACGAACTGATCCTCGAGTGCCTCGTCGGGCAGCCGGAACGTCACGTTCATGTCCGAGCGGCTATCGGGGAGCGCGTGGCCCTTGTAGAAGCCGCCGCTTTGATCGATCGCCGCATACACGTTCGCGGCCTTCTGTCGGTTGTGAGCCGCGATCGCGGGCAGGCCGCCCTGTTTCAGAATCCACTTGAACACCAACCCGGTGACGTAGATGCCGAAGCACGGCGGCGTGTTGTAAAGCGACGTGTGCTCGCTGAGCAATTTGTAGTCGAGCATGGGCGGCAACGTCGCGGGCGTGCGCGCAAGCAGGTCCCGGCGGACGATGACGACCGTCACGCCGGCCGGGCCCGCGTTCTTCTGCGCGCCGCCGTACAGCAGGCCGTAACGCGAGACGTCGAGCGGTCGGCTGACGAACTCGGACGAGGCATCGCAGACCAGCGGCACGGCCGCCGGCACATGCGGGAACTCCTGATAGGTCAGGCCGTTGACGGTTTCGTTGCTGCAGATGTAGACGTATGCGGCCTGCGGATCGACCTTCGCCTCGCCGTTGCGCGGCACATGGACGTAATCGGTGCCGGCGCCGTCGAACGCGGCGCGCGCCGCGCCATGGCGTTTGGCCTCCTTGAAGGCCGCCTTGGACCACGAACCGGTGACGAGGTAATCGGCCGATTGGCCGGCGCCGCGCAGGTTGAACGGGATCGCCGAAAACTGCAGCGACGCCCCACCCTGCATGAAGATCACGGCATAGTCCGCGCCGATCCCATACAGCGCGCGCAGATCGGCCTCGGCCTCATGCAGGATCGCCTCGAATGCCTTCGAGCGATGGCTCATCTCCATCACCGACATGCCGGTGCCGCGGAAATTCAACAATTCGGCCTGCACCTGCTCGAGCACCGACACCGGCATCGCCGCGGGGCCGGCGTTGAAGTTGAACACGCGCCCATAGGGCAAATTCACGGTCATACCTGTCCCTTTTGGTTTCTGCCGGCTCGCCGGCAGACTGGCAAAAAAGGGTGCCCCGATCGTCCTGGGACACCCGGTTTATGGCCGGTCAATCGCGGCCGGCGGTGTCGTTCGTGGCCGCCTCGTGAAATCCTTCACGTGCTGACCCGGAAATTATAGCGGAACGACCTCGGCCAAACGTGGCCAAGGTGCACGAAAATCGAGCCGGTTGTGTTGCGGGTGGCGAAGAAACACGGCGGTCGGGAGCGGCCCCGACCGCCGTGTCGTGGGTTCAGGGGATCATCTCGGGCCGCATCGGGATGATGAGGTTGAGGCCGGCGTACAGGGTATCGCCCTTGAAGTTGTAGTTGGCGATCCGGATGAAATCGATGCTGATCTGGAAGCGCTCGCTCAACCCTTCGAGCGTGTCGCCTTCCTGCACGACGTAGATCACGGGCTTGCGCGGCGGGTTCGGGATCGCCAAGACCTGGCCGACGTGGATCGTGCCGTAGCCGTCGAGGTTGTTGGCCGTGATGATCGAGGCCCAGGTGACACCGTACCAGATCGCGATGCGTTGGATCCGATCGCCCTCTTGAACCCGATACGCCACCCAGCCGGCCGGGATCGCCGTCGGTGGCGCCTTGGTGGCTGTGGGCGCGGCGGTCGGGATGAAGAGCACCTGCCCGACGCGCAGTTGATCGGTGGTCAGGCCGTTCGCGACCAGCAGCTGGTTGACCGGCACCGCGTAGGTCCGGGCGATCTTGATGAGCTGATCGCCGGCCTTGACCACGTGCGTCCGCGCCCCCGGCGGCAGCGCCGTCGTCGTGCGGGTCGGGTTGGCCACCGTCGATCGCGGCGGGATCGCGAGCACCTGGCCGGGGTAGATGAAGTCGGCCGTCAGGTTGTTCGCGTCCTTGAGCCGCTTGACCGAGACGCCGAACTGGGTCGCGATCTTGGCCAGGTAATCGCCGGGCTGCACCACGTACTGGTTGGGCCCGGGGGTGAGCGTGGCCGTGAACGTGGGTGCGGCGGTGGGGCGTGGGGTGCGGGTCAGCGTGGCCGTGGCCGTCGGGGTCGCCGTGCCGGTCGGGGTCGCGGCGTTCTGGGCCACGGCGGGCGTCGGGACCCAGACGCTGGCGACCAGCGCGGCGGTCAGGCCGACTGAGGCGACCACGAGGGTCAGCGTGCGGCGATCGGGTTGACGCATGATCTACTCTCCTCCGAGCCCTTGCCCGGCCGACAAGACAAGTCTACTCAAAAGCCTGGATGCAAAAAACGGGCCGGCAGGTATGCCGACCCGTTTGGTTAGAATTTCCGCGAAAATAGACGCCGTGTCGATTTTCTTTTCGTCTTGTTTTCCCGCGAAACGCGAGTCGACCTGTCAGGTCGAAGGTTAGAATCCTACGCCGGTGCTGTGGCGCCGTTGAGGCCCGCCGCGCTCGGCCCGGCCGCCTCCTGCGCCCGGAACTGACTCATATAAAGGTCGTAGAAGAAGCCCCGCTGCGCCATCAGCGCGTCGAACTTGCCGCGCTCGATGATCTCGCCGGCCTTGAGCACCAGGATCTCGTCGGCATTGCGGATCGTGCTCAGACGGTGGGCGATGACGAAGGCCGTCCGGCCACGCAGCAACTCGTCGAACGCGCGTTGGATCAGGCGCTCGGTGCGCGTGTCGACGCTCGACGTGGCTTCGTCGAGGATCAGGATGCGCGGATTCGCCAGCGCGGCGCGCGCGATCGAGAGCAGCTGGCGCTGGCCCTGGCTCAGCCCGCCGCCGCGCTCGCCCAGCACGGTCTGATAGCCCTCGGGCAGGCGCTCGATGAATTGATCGGCGCGCGCGAGCTTCGCGGCCGCGATGACCTCCGCATCGGTGGCGTCCGGTCGGCCGAAGCGGATGTTCTCCATCACAGTGGTGCTGAACAAGAACGAGTCCTGCAACACGATGCCGATCTGTCGGCGCAGCGACTCGAGCGTGACATCGCGGACGTCGACGCCGTCGATCTTGACCGCCCCGCCCGTCACATCCCAGAAGCGCGGCAGCAGATTGATGATCGTGGTCTTGCCAGCGCCGGTCGGGCCGACGATGGCGATGGTCTGCCCGGGCTCGGCTGTCAGCGTGACGCCCCTGAGCACCGGCACGCCCTGCTTGTACTCGGCGCGCGCGCCCACCAGCTCGACCTTGCCCGTGATCGGCGGCATCGGCTGCGCGCCCGGCTTGTCGGCGATGGTCGACTCGGTTTCGAGCAGGCCGAAGATACGCTCGCCGCCGGCGATCGCGTTCTGGATGTTGGTCCACAACACAGCGATCTGCTGGATCGGTTGATTGAAGCGCTGGACGTAGGCCAGGTACGTGACCACGACGCCAAGCGACACGGCCGTGGTGAAGCCCAGGATGGTCAGATCCTGACCCTTGAGGAGGAAGTACCCGCCCACCCCGGTGACCACGGCCAGCGCCACGTAGCCGAGCGCCTCGAGCGCCGGCGCCAGCGCCGACGTGAACGACACAGCCCGGACGTTGGCGTCGCGGTTGGCGGCGTTGGTCGCCTTGAACTGTTCGATGTTCTCCTCGGCGCGGTTGAAGGCCTGCACCTCGCGCACCGCCGACAGACCCTCCTGTAGCTCGGCGTTGACGCTGCCCATCTCGGCCCGGCTCGACCGATAGGCCTTGCGCGCCTGATCCGAGAAGTACGCGGTGGCCCAGGCCATTAACGGCAGCACCGACATGCTCAGCAGCGCAAACGGCACGCTCTTGACGAGCATGTTGTACGCCGTCCACACCAGGAGCAGCGCGCCGCTGAAGACGTTGATGATCGCGAAGCCGAAAGCCTGCTCGATGGCGCTGCTGTCGTTTGTGATGCGGCCCATCAGATCGCCGGCTTCGTGCTCGGTGTAGTAGCCGATCGAGAGCCGGTGCATGTGCTTGAACAGATCGACGCGCAGGTCGCGCAGCACGCGCTGGCCGGCCCAGCTCATCACGAAGAACGACAGACCGGTCAGCAGCGCGCCGGCGACGAACAACACAAGCACCACGCCGATCACGCGGGCCAGCCCGGCGACCCGGTCGTCGGCGCTGAGCGTAAGCAGATCGGCAGCCGTGGGCGGGGTCGTGCCCAGATAGATCGCGCTCCGAAGCACGTCGCGGGTGACGTCGCCGTTGGCGCGATCAGACGGCAGCCAGCAGTTCTCGGCCAGCGTCGTGGTCGCGCTCGCGCCCGGCGCGCCCGTAAAGCTGCCCCCGCTTGACGCGCCGAGCGCGGGCGTGATGTAGCAGTCGACCACCTGGCCGGTCAGCTCGGGGTTGGTCACCTGGGTCCAGGTCGAGGCGACGACCAGGAAGGCGACCAGCACGAGCAGCGGCCATTCGTGGCCGAAGTATTCGAGAAACCGCCCGAGCGTGTAGCGCAGGTCGCGCGGCTTGAGTTGATCCTGACTGAATTGACGGCGCAGGCCGTCGGGTCCACCGAACATATGCCCTCCGGAGTAGTCGGCTAGTCTGCTGGTCGTTGGTCGGCTGGCCGCTTAATCGCTCGACGCGCCGACCAGGTGACCGGCCGACGAGCCGACGAGCTGTGAGTTGTAGATCTCGGCATAGATCGGGCTGTCTTCGAGCAGCTCGGCATGCGTGCCGCGCGCCACGATCTGGCCCTTGTCGAGCACCAGGATCTGGTCGGCGTGCATGACCGTGCTGATCCGTTGTGCGATCACGAACGACGTGCGCCCGACCATCAGGCGGTCGAGCGCGCCCTGGATCACGGCCTCGGTCGCGAGGTCGACGCTCGAGGTGCTGTCGTCGAGGATCAGGATGCGCGGGTCGAGCAGCAGCGCGCGCGCGATGGCGATGCGCTGCTTCTGCCCGCCCGAGAGCGTCGTGCCGCGTTCGCCGACCGGCGTGTCGTAGCCGAGCGGGAAGCTCGTGATGAAGTCGTGGGCGGCCGCGGCCTGGGCTGCCGCGATCACCTCGTCGAGCGTGGCGTCGGGCTTGCCAAAGGCGATGTTGTCGCGGATCGTGCCGGTGAAGAGCGTGGTCTCCTGCAGCACGATGCCGATCTGCGCGCGGAGCGTGTCGAGCTTGACGTCGCGCAGGTCGTGGCCGTCGATGCGGATGCGACCCTGCGTCGGGTCGTAGAAACGCGGCAGCAGGTTGATGATCGTGGTCTTGCCCGAACCCGTCGCGCCGAGCAACGCGATGGTCTGGCCCGGCTCGGCCGTGAAGGTCACGTCCTTCAACACCGGCTCGCCGCCGCCGAAGTACTTGAAGGTGACGCTCTCGAAGCTCACCTCGCCCCTGACGTCGGGTAGCGTGATCGCCTCGGGCTTGTCGACCACGTCGCTCTTGGCGTCGAGGATCTCGAAGATGCGTTCGGCCGAGGCGCCGGCCTGCCCCAGCTGTGTGATGATGAAGCCGAGCTGCGCGATCGGGAAGAACAGATAGACCAGATAGAGCGAGAACTCCTGGTACTGGCCGAGCGTCAGCGTGCCGGTGATGATCTGCTGGCCGCCGAAGTACAGGACCGAGGCCTGGCCCAGGTTGGCGATCAGGAAGATCAACGGGAACAGGAACGTGAACAACCGCGACAGCGTGATCTGCTGGCTCAGCAGCGCGTCGGCCGCGGTCTTGAATTTCGCCTGTTCCTGCTTCTCACGCGCGAAGGCCTGAACCACGCGAATGCCGGCCAGGTTCTCCTGCAGCAACGTGTTGAGCGCCGAAAGCCGCGCCTGCACCTTGCCGAACAGCGGTTGGCTGAGCATGCCAAAGACCATGAACAGCACCATCGCCACCGGCAGGATCCAGATCGCGGTCCAGGCCAGGGCGACGTTGGTCGTGAAGAGCACGATCAGCGTGCCGGTCAGGAGCACGATCGCGCCGACCAGCTGCACCAGGCCCTGCCCGAGGAAGAGCCGCACCTTCTCGACGTCGTCAGTGGCGCGGATCATCAGCTGCCCGGTCTGGTTCTGGTCATAGTACGAGAACGACAGGCGCTGGATCTTGGCGTACAGGTCGTTGCGCAGGTCGTAGGCCACGCCCTGCGAGTTGCGTTCGGCCCAGAACGTCTGCAGGAACGCAAACACGCCGCGCAGCGCCGCGAAGATCACGATCGCGATCGCGGCGTTGAGCAGCGCCTGCGGCGCGCCATCAAAGCGCGCGTGCATCTCGGCGAGGAGCTGATCCTGCGTCCAGGTGGACGGCAGCGAGAAGGTCTCGAGCAGCTTCGTGACCGCTGCGGATTGGAAGGCGGCCGGGATCTTGTCCCAGGCCTCGAGCACCTGCCCGGCGACATAGCCGTTGGTCACGGCGTCGATGATGTCGCGCACCAGACGCGGCACAGCCAGCTGTGACAGCGTCGCGATGATCAGAAACGTGTACGGCAGCACCGCGCGGCGCCCCTGCTGTTGCAGATAGGCGATCGAGCGTTGCAGACCTTTGTTGCTGAGGCCTGGCGCTTTGCCGCGCCGCCCCCCGGGTCGACCCATCGTCATGGTTCGGTTCCCTCCCTTAGTAAGACTGAAACATCCGGAATGTAGTGACAAGGAGGGGTGCGCGACCAGGTATCGGCGTCTCACGCCGCGTCCTGGCAGCGCACCCGCTTCATCGTGCGATCGTCACTGTCGAACGAAAATGTGCGTACAAGATGGACGCGATCGGGAGAACTCGTCCGGTCGCGATCCGGTCTCAGTGCGCGGCCAGGGCAGCCTCCGCGCGTTGCGCCTCCGGCTTGCTGCCCGGGAGCAGCAACGACGCCAACGCGCCCAGGCCGACGAAGACCGCGGCCAGCAGGGCGTCGGCCCGAGCCGCGACCGCGAAGCCCTCGGCCAGCGCGTGCTGGATATCGGCCGACAAGAGTGCGGCATCCGGCCCGAGGTCGGTCTTGATCTGTGCGACCACGGTCGGATCCGTCACGTCGAGGCCCGCCATCTTCAGCCCGACAACCGCCTGCGACGGGAGGTTCTCCAGCGCCGTGCCAATCAGATCGGCGTCGCCGCCGTCGAAGCCCTCGTTGGCGTCGAGCCCGGCCTTGATCTGGGCCTTGACCTGATCGCCGAATTGGGCGATCCCCTGCCCGATCAGCTTTTCGCCCTGGTTCAGGTTCGGGTTGGCGGCCACGCGCGCGCCGAAGTCGGCGAAGGCCGTGCTCGCGTCGATGCGCGGTTTGGCCTCGGCCGCGAAGGTGCCGAAGAGCACGGCGCCGATCACGGCGATGCCGAGCGAGGCGCCGACCTGCCGGATAGTATTGTTCGCGCCCGAGGCCGCGCCGATGCGCTCGACCGGGACGTCGGAGAGCACGATGTTCGAAAGCTGCGCGATCGCGAGACCGATGCCGACGCCGTAGATCGCCAGCGGGATCGACAACGCCAGCGTGCTGACGTCAGGCGAGATCACGCGGCTCATCCAGACCAGGCCGATCGTCTCGAGCACCATGCCCGACGTGACCACCCACTTTCCGCCGAAACGCGACGACAGCGTGCCGGCGACCGGCGCAGCCACCATGATCGCGATCGCGAACGGCAGGAGCTGTAGACCAGTCTCGAAAGCGCCCAGACCCTTGGCGAGCTGGAAGAAGATCGAGAGCACCAGGATGATGCCGAACTCGCCCAGCGCCACCACGCCGACCGTCAACAGACCCCAGCGAAAGCTGGTGTAATTGAACAGGCTGATCTCGAGCAGCGGCTCGCCGCCGCGACGCTCCTGGACGATCTGCCAGAGGACGAAGAGCGCCATCAGCAGCAGACCGAGCGCGAAGGTCGCGGGGATGAAGCTGAGCGTGCCGGCCGGGATCGCTGCCGCGTCGGCGACGTTCGGGTAGCGCAGACCGCCGAGCGTGAAGACCTGTTTGGCCTCCCACCAACCGTACGTCTGGCCCTCGATCGCGCCGAACACGATCGCGCCCAGACCGAGCGAGGCCAGCACGATGCCGAGCACGTCGATGCGATGCCGCACCGCCGCGTCGCGCGTCTCGCGGATGGCCCAGAAGGCTCCAGCCACGGCGATGATGCCGACCGGCACGTTGATCAGGAAGGCCAGCCGCCACGGCTCGCCAAACGCGGTCGTGCCGTATTCGATGAGCCAGCCGCCCAGCAGCGGTCCGAGCACGCCGGCCACGCCGGCCGTCGCGCCCCAGACGCCGAAGGCGATGCCGCGTTCGCGGCCCTTGAACGTCGACGAGATGATCGACAACGTCGAGGGCGAGAGCATCGCGCCGCCCAGCCCCTGGACGCCGCGGAAGAAGATCATCATCTCGATCGAGCCGGCCAGCCCGGAGCCCAGCGAGCCGAACAGAAACACAAGCGCGCCGACCACGAAGAGATTCCGGCGGCCGTACATGTCGCCGAGCTTGCCGAAGGTGATCAGGGCCGAGCCGAAGACAAGCGAATAGATCGAGTTGACCCATTCGGCGTCGGCGAACGACGCGCCAAACGTCGAGCGAATGGTCGGGAACGCGATGTTGACGATGGTGCTGTCGATCACGATCAGGCCGAGGCTGCTGGCCAACAACACAAGGGCCAGCCAGCGACGGTTATAGAAGGCCGTCTCCGCGGGAGACGGCGTGCGAGCCGTTTGTTCAGTCGTCATATCCATCCTTTGGGCGCCGGTATGGGCGCGGTTTACCTCTTGGAGCGTGGTCCTACTTCAGTGGCGTGAAACGGACGAACTCGCGCGTCGCCAGCGCGGCGGCCAGGGCCTCCGGCGCTGAATCGGGCGACACGCCGAAATAGCGTGTGAAGTTCGCGCGGCGTTGCTGCTGGTACAGCGCAAACACGCGCTCGCGCTCGGCCGGGTCAGTGAGCCGCGCGGCCTTGGCGCGCAGTTTCTGGCCCTTGATCTCGAGCAACACCTCGGGCGCGGCCACGGCATTGCGGACCCACTGGCTGCCCTGCGACAGCGCCACGATCGTGTCGCCGTCGCGGAGATAGCCGATGGGCGTGCTGTACCGCCGCCCGGACGTACGGCCCGCGACCGTGATCACCATCACCTCGTCGCCAAGCGCGCCCATCCAGTTGCGGCGCAACATGAAAGCTTGAAACCCCATCATGGCCTTGGCGAAGCCCGTCACGCGCGGCGGGCGGGTTTGCGTCGTCATGCAACATCTCCTTCGTTTTTGCAGCGCGCCTTTGGCTCGCCGCGTGGTCCGGCCGGCCGGATCGCCTGTGTCAGTTGGGTGAGCAGCCGCGTCGCGGCGGCCTGATCCTCCAGGGGCACCGATTCGGCCAGCACCTCGAGCCACCCGCTCCGCACGTCGATGGCCGCCTCGGTCAGCGCTCGACCTTCAGGGCTGAGCGCGACGCGATTGATGCGCCGGTCATGAGGGTCCTCGGTGCGGCTGAGAAAGCCGCCCAGTACCATCTTGTCGATCATCTGGCTGGCATACGCGGCGCTCACGCCCAGGATGTCGGCCATGTCCGTGATCTTGGCCTCGCCCCGGTAGTGGATGGTCATCATCAGGCTGAACTGGGCGTTGGAGAGCCCGCGCTGCCGGATGAAATGCCCCGTTTCCCGCCAGGCGGTGCCCATGTAGGCCTCGCCCCATTGACGTAATGCGTGCTTGAGTGCGGTGGAGTCGGGCATTCAGGTCAACTCCGGTCTCGTTATGAAAATTTCGAACTGCTCACTGTTTTGCATTGCTGATATTTTGTATCACTAAAATAAAAACCAGGGCTTAGCATTTCATGAATGTTCGGGTGCTGACCAGGAGTTGATGGACGGCACCACACACCCGGGGGTGCGATTGTCGCGCTTGAGACCGTGGTCCGTACGCCGATCGCTGTGTCATGAAGGTCGACCTCTCGCGACAGAAACCACACCGGTACGAAAAATGAATGGCGCCAGCCCACGGCACTGTCTGTGTCACGCGATGGATGGGGTAGGAGGCACACCTGCGGATACCTGATCCCGGCCAATCGTGGCCATCCAAACCTGGCGCCTGACTGGCTGTTCATCTGTCGATTTCGATCCTGCGCATGACGCGCTTCGGTCTGGCTGTGGCGCGCTACATCTTTTCACGGCGCTGACGGCGGCGCACCTGGGGCGCTGCTCGCTGCCCAACCTTCGGCAGGAAGCGCTCCAGTTGCGCCGCCCCGCCCCGCCTGCGCTAGACTCAACGGATCTGGAACTCAGGAGCCTGTATGCCGATCCTTCAAGACAAAGTCGCTGTCATCACCGGCGGAAGCCGTGGCCTCGGCCTGGCAATCGCCGAGGCGTACACGCGTGAGGGCGCGGCCGTGGTGATCGCCTCGCGCTCGCAAAAATCCGTGGACGCGGCCGTTCAAGGGTTGCAGGCGCAAGGTCGACGCGCGACGGGGTTTGCGTGCGACGTCGCCGACCTGGCGCAGGTGCAGGCCCTGGCTGCGCATGGGCTGACCGTCTTCGGGCGCCTGGATGTCTGGGTCAACAACGCCGGGCTCTCGGCACCGTACGGCCCGACCGCCCACCTGCCCTCCGACGACTTCCTGCGCACGGTCAACACAAACATCATCGGGGTGTACAACGGGTCGGTGACGGCGCTGCGCCACTTCGTTCCGCAGAAACATGGCAAGTTGATCAATCTGCTCGGTCGTGGCGACAACCAGCCCGTGCCGCTGCAGAACGCCTACGCCAGCAGCAAGACCTGGGTGCGCGCCTTCACGACGGCGCTGGCCAAGGAATACGCCGACAGCGGCGTTGGCGTGTACGCCTTCAACCCGGGTCTGGTCACGACCGAGATGCTCAGCCAGGTGCAGGCCGTGGCCGGCTACGAGGAGCAACTCAACCCGCTCAAGAGCGTCGTGCGCTTCCTGGGCAACCCGCCCGAGGTGCCGGCTGAGCGCGCGTTGTGGATCGCGTCGTCGGCCACCGACGGCCGCACCGGCCTGAGCGTGCGGGTGCTCACGCCCGGCTTCCTGGCCTCCCGGGCCGTGCGCGCTGCCGTGCGCTGGATCACACGCCGCCAGGATCCGGAGATGCCGTTGCACGTCGAGACCGTGCGCTCGGTCATTTGACGACGATCGCGGTCGGATGACGATTGGCCTGTCTTGCGGCCCTCATCGAGCCGCGCCGAAACTCCTGGCCATCATTCGGTCCTTCGCATGACCAATCAGCTCAGAGGGTAGGCGAGGCAAGAAACGCCCCGACCCCGGGCACACACCGTTTCTTGCCCAGTTTCCTATTCGGCCAGGCAGCCGACCCTTCGACGATGACAGGCGACATAGCCAACATCGACACTCAGCTGCTCGCCCCGCTGTACCTGCGGACGCCGGCGTGCCAGACCTGCCGTGCGATCAGAAAGGCGGCGGCAGCCACCGCCAGATAGAGCGCGATAGGGCCGGCGCTCAACTCGCCGCGCAGCGCTTGTACGGGGATGGTCGTCGCCAGCGCGATCGGGACGATGTACGTGATCAGCGCCCGCAGCCAGAACGGGTACACCGTGGCGGGGTAGCGGCCGGCGTCGAGCAGGGCCTGCAGGATCGTGACGTTGTTGTCGAATTTCGTGAACCAGAACGTCAACGCGATCAGCACGATCCACAGGCTGAACAACACGACGCCACCCGAGAACAACAGCAGCAGGAAGACCGCGAACTGGCCCGGCGTGGTCCCGACGCCTGACAGGTTGATGCCGACGACCATCAGGATCACCGACAACACAAGATCCCACAACCGCCAGATCGTGATGCGCGAGAAGCTGACCAGGAAGAGGCTGCTCACCGGTTGCAGCAGCATGTAATCGAGCGAGCCGTCGCGGACGCTTGTGTTGAAGCGCTCGGTGTTGGGCCAGATCAAGGCCGCCATGAGCAAGTTGATCATCTTGAACACGGCCAGCAGCACGATCATGTCGCCAAACGACCAGCCACCAAGCGTGGTCGTGTTGCTGAAGATGATCTGCAGCGTGATCAACTCCCACCCGAGCCAGAACAGGTTGAGCAGGATGTTGATGAGTGTGTCGACCCGATAGGCGAACGACATCTGCAGATTGACCTTGAGAAAAGTCGAGATCAACTTGAAGGCGTGCATGCTCAGGCCCCCACCGCCGAATAGCGCTTGACCCCTTCGCGCCAGACCCAGTTGAACAGCACCCCCGCGGCGATCAGCCAGACCACGCCGACGACGTAGCCGCGCACGATCTCTTCGGTCGTCAGGCGACCGAGGATGAGCTGGATCGGGAAGTACCGAAACAACTGGAACGGCAAGTATCCGGCGACGGCCTGCACGGCGTCGGGCATCAGCGTCAGCGGCACGAACTGGCCCGAGAACAGGCTGACGATGGCCCAGTAGAACTCGGCCAACGACCAGACCCGCGTCGTCCAGAAGGCCATGCAGGTGAGCGCCGCGCCCATCAAGAAGTTCAGGGCGAAGCCGAGCACGATCGCCGGCGCGGCAAGAAGGACGTTGCCCCACGTCACCATCGAAAAGTCAGGCTGGAACAACAGCCAAAGCACGCCCCAGACCGGGACCATGCCGCCCAGGATCAGGACCTTGAACGCCAGGTTCGACATCAACGTGTTGGTCAACAACGGATGGATCGGGCGGATCAGTTCGCTCGACAGCGAGCCATCCTGCACCTTGTAGCCGAAGTAGTGGATCGTGACCTCGCTGGTCAGTTGATCGACGATCAGCAGCGTCAGGTAGTACACGACGAAGTCGTTGGCCGACAGGCCCCGCACGGTGCCCTGCGCGCCGGCGACCGTCGTCCACACTGCGAGATACACCACGGGCGACACCAGCCAGAACAGCAGGTACATGATCAGGTTGGCGCGGTACTGCCACTGCTCGGACCAGTTGACCTGCCACAGACGTTGGAAGATGCGAAGCATGGGCGTTCCTCCAATAGGTCGTCGACGATCAGGCCTTGAAGGCGTTCTCGATCACGTCTTCGATCGGCGGGTCAGCGATGACGATGTCATGGATCGGCAGATCGGCCAGCAGGCGCCCGGTGATGCCGGTCACGGAGCCGGCGTCGACCTGGATGTATTTCTTCTCGCCGTCCTCCGTCACGGTCACCGGCATGCCGTATCCGCTGAGGTCGTGATCGACGGCATCGCCGAACGTCACGCCGATCAGCTTGTAGGGTGCGATCTGCCGCGACAGATCGGTGAGACCGCCGTCGTATTTCAACTTGCCGTGATGGATCAGGATGACGCGCTCGCACAACGCGGTGACGTCCGCCATATAGTGCGAGGTCAGCAGGATCGTGGCGCCGGTGCGTTTGTTGTACTCTTGCAAGAAGCCGCGGATGCGTGCCTGCGCCGTGATGTCGAGGCCGATCGTGGGCTCGTCGAGAAAGAGCACCTTGGGCCGGTGCAGGAGACCGGCCGCCAGCTCGCACTTCATGCGCTCGCCGAGCGAGAGGTTGCGCACCGGCTTGCGCACGATGTCGCCCAGTTCGAGCAGCTCGTCGAGCTCTGCCAACGCCGACGCATAGTCCGCGTCGCTCAGCCGGTAGACGGCCTGGTTGAGTAGAAACGAATCAGCGGCCGGGATGTCCCACGACAGTCGGTTGCGCTGGCCCATCACCAGAGTCATCGCCCGCAGGTATTCGGACCGGCGCTCCCAGGGCGTGAAGCCCAACACCGTGGCCCGGCCGGTCGTCGGATGCAACAGACCCGAGAGCATCTTGAGCGTCGTGGTCTTGCCCGCGCCGTTCGGCCCCAAAAAACCGACCACCTCGCCCGGCTGAATGCGAAAGCCGATCGACTGCACGGCCTCGACCGACTTGAACTTGCGCACGAAGAAGCTGCGCACGGCAGCGCCGAAACCGCCCTCGCGTTCCGACACCTGATAGGTCTTGCCCAATCCGTCGACCTGGATCGCAGATTCAGCGCTCGCCATGGAACCGCTCCTTGAAGGCAACCACCCAACCCGAATCAACGAGGCACATGCGAGGCGCCCGCCGACCGCGCGCCACGGCTCACCCGTTCGGCGCGGCATGTTGGATCAATTGTCGGGCAAGTGTCGGGATAAGACGCACGCGGTCGGCCGATTGAGCCGACCAGAGCCGTCAGATTATAGCACATATGTTTCATTTCGCCAATCGCGCGCGACGAGATGTGCAAGCACGCGGTGTCAGGCAGGGATTCTTGCCACGAGTCTGGCGAAAACCGGCGAAGCCCCGCCCCCTGGGCCCTCCCCGTTTTTCGCCATGGATTCCTGTTGGCGGCTGAATAGTTACAGAATCCGTGGCAAAGGAATCCGCACGGCCGTCGTACCGCGCAAACCAGACCGACACCTTGCCGTGCACACTGACGGCACGCTTCTACGACTGAGGTCCGGCTTCTGTTAGCCGTTTGATGGCTGTGCGTCACGCTCCAATGCGCGCTCGACCCTATCCTGGCACGCATCGAACTCGCCCGCTTTGGAGACCTTGATGACCGCAATCGCCACCGCCCTCCCCGCCCGGACCTGCACCGTGACCTCGACCGATGGAACCGCGCTCAACTATCACACATCCGGTGTGGGGCCAGGCGTGGTGATCATCCCGGGCGCCCTGTCGACGGGGGCCGACTACGCGGCGCTCGCGGCGGCGTTGAGTGAGACGTTCACCGTCCACGTCCTCGAGCGCCGCGGTCGTGGCGGCAGCGGTCCGCAGGGTCCGGCTTACTCGATCGATCGCGAGTGCGAGGATCTGGACGCCGTGCGGACGGTGACCGGCACGGCCTTTGCGTTCGGACACAGTTACGGCGGGCTCATCGCGCTCGAGGCAGCCCGTCGAACGAGTTCCTGGTCGCGGGTGGCCGTGTATGAGCCCGGCGTATCCATCGATGGCTCGATCCCGGTCGATTGGATCCCGGAGTATCGGCGATACCTGCAGGGCGGTCGTTCACTCGATGCGTTCATCACGTTCATCCGGGCGCTGGGGCCCGACATCGCGCGGGTCGCCCCGCGCTGGTGGATGAAGACCGTCATCGGTTTCGTCATGTCGAAGGAAGAGCGGACCCGCCGGCTGGGTCTGCTGGCCGAGAACCTGGCGGAACACACCGAGGTGGGCCGGCTCGACAACACCTATCCACGCTACGCCGACATGGCGGCCGACCTGCACCTGATGGTCGGCGGCAAAAGTGACGCGACCGCGCGCCGCACGGCCGAACGCCTGGCCCAGGTCAAGCCGGGCGCGACGATCCAGATCCTGCCGGGGCTCGACCACTTCGCGCCGGATCAGGGCGATCCAAAACGCGTGGCGCGCGAGCTGGCCCGGTTCTTTCTCAAGGACGCTGTCGTCTGATGTTAGGAAGACCGCGTGGCTCACGGGCTCGCGCCGGCGAACAACACGTAGAACGTCGCGACCCAGACCAGTGCCTGGATGGCGATCGACGCCGACAACATGACGTACGCGGCCGAGCGATCCGCGGGGCGGCTGTGCAAGATCGCGCCATACAGCGCGTTGAGCACAAAAGCGACGGCGCCGATCGCCGGAAGGATGAAGAGACCGGCGGGCGCACCGAACCGCTCGGGCGTCCCGTCGGCGTTGAAGCGCAACGCCAGGACCGGCGGCAGCTGCGGCCAGATCACCATCAGATACAGGATCAGCGCCGCCAGCGCCACAAACCCGGCCACCAGCAGCCCGAGACCCAAACGATCGCGCAGCAGCGACCGCCCCACCCGCGCGGGCACCATCGACGCGCCGGCGCGCGGCTCGGCCAGTCGTCGCCCCGAGAGCGCCTGCAGGAAACCCGGCGCGTCCTTCGGTGAAAGCGCCAGCCACCCGCCCGGGTAGCCGATCAACACCAGGTCGCGGCGCTCGGGCGAGGCCGCCAGCACTTCGACCAGACCCAGCTGCGGGTGCTCGAAACGGCTGACCACGCAGCCCGGCCAGTTGTTGCCGCGGATCGTGAGTTCGCCGGTGAACAACGACGCCGGGTGCGCTTCCTCGATGTCGCGCAGCGGGATCACCTCGCGTCGACTGCCCCAGACCACTTCGAGCGCGCCCGAAGCGACGCGGTACCGGGCGCCGATCAACCCGACGGTGCGGTACATCAGCCAACCCAACGGCGGCAGCGTCATCAACAGCAGCGCGACGCCGGCGAGGTTCAGGGCCGTCGCCGGCTCGGCCACCGCCAGCAAGATCCCGACAAACAGGATCGCCAGCAAAGGCGCCGCCAGACCGGCCGCCCATAGCAGCCCGCGTTGTTTCGAAGGATTGAAGTCCATGCCGCGTGTCGTCCTATCATGCCACACGCCTGAGGTTTTCCAAACTCACCTGGAAAAAAGGGTCGAAAACGGGGTGCTCCACAGGTTGGAACGGGGCCGCGCTCCGACCCGTGGAACGCCCTGTTTTCTGCCCGATTCCCCGTTGGCCCGCGGTTGACCCGGCTGAATACGACGTCCGACCCTTCTTCAATAGAACAAATATGCAATCAGGGCTGCCTGCGCTATAATGACTTTTCGATATCATGCCGGCGACCGAAGCGCGGCGCTGCAGGTCCGGGGTGCTCCGAGGCTCGGGGCAAAGCCCGACGCCGCGGCACCCCGGTTTTCGCGCTATGCCTCCGCCGGATCGACTGGATTATGAGCTTCCTGGGCAACTTATTCCGCAAACCTGAGCCGGCCAAGGGCACCCGGGGCAAGAGCGGCGGGCGCACCAGCCGCGCCAAGAGTGGTGGACGCGGCAAAGCCGCGGCGGCCGCCGCCCCACCCCCGCCTGCGGGCATGTCCCTCGATCGCAAACTCGACATCGTCGGGATCGCGCTGGTCGTGCTCGGCGTCATCACGCTGCTGAGCCTGTTCAGCAGCGACAACGCGGCGCCGCTGGCCGCCATCCTGAACGTCATGAGCCAGCTGGCCGGGGCCGGGCGCTTCGGCCTGCCGGTCGCCTTTATCGTCGTCGGCGGCTGGATCGTGCTGCGCAAATACGGCGACCGTCTGCCCCGTGTCGAATTCGAGCGGCTGGGCGGCATCGTCATGCTGTACTTCGGCTTTCTGATCACGCTGCACCTCTTCGCCATCAACGGCGATCGCACGGCTGCGCTGCGTCTCGCGCAGGCCGGCGAGGGCGGCGGCTTCATCGGCGCCTTCCTGCTCTCGGCGATGTCCGAGGCCGTGGGTCTGCTGGGCGCGGGCGTGGTCCTGATCGCCTGGTGGATCGTGGCCGTTGTGTTCACGCTCGGGCTGTCGCTGCCCGAGATCGCCGAACGCATCTCGGGCTTGTTCGACCGGGGCGAGGGTGGGCCCGCCGTCCAGGGCGAGCTCGAGCTGGATGACGGTCGCGAGATCCCGATCAATCGGCCGACACGCGGCGCCGGCGGGCAGCCCAAGCCGGTCGCCGAACCCAAACCCGCGCCGACGCCCAAAGCCGAGGCCGCGCCGCGTCTGAAGCCGGCCAAGCCCGCCAAACCCGAGCCGGCGGCCCCGACCCCGGCCACCGTCGCGCCGGTCGCGGCGAGCCCGTCGTTCGACCAGCCGTTGGTGATCGGCGCCGAGCAGAAGTGGGAGCTGCCGCACATCGAGGACATCCTCGAGCACGGCAGCGAGAGCTCGGCCGACGACGACTACGATCGCAAGCGCGTGCAGATCATCGAGGGCACTCTGGCCTCGTTTGGCGCGCCGGTGCGCGTGGTCGAGATCAATCGCGGCCCGACGATCACGCAATTCGGCGTCGAGCCCGACTTTATCGAGAGCCGCGGCGGCAAGAAGACCAAGGTCAAGGTCAACAAGATCACGTCGCTGGCCAACGACCTGGCGTTGGCGCTCTCGGCCAAGTCGATCCGCATCGAGGCCCCGGTGCCCGGCAAGGGCTACGTCGGCATCGAGGTCCCGAACGAACAATCGTCGCTTGTCGCGTTGCGCGACGTGATGGAGTCCGAGCGCTTCACCAAGAAGCTGAAGGGCACGCTGCGCATCGCGCTCGGTCAGGACGTGTCGGGGGGCCCGATCGCGGCCGACCTGACGCAGATGCCGCACCTGCTCATCGCCGGCACGACCGGCTCGGGCAAGTCGGTGTGCGTCAACGGCATCATCGCCTGCTTGCTGATACAAAACACGCCGGACGACTGCAAGATATTGATGGTCGACCCGAAGCGCGTCGAGCTCACCGGCTACAACGGCGTGCCGCATCTGATCATGCCGGTCATCGCCGAGATCGAGCGCGTGGTGGCCGCGCTGCAGTGGGTCACGCGCGAGATGGACGAGCGCTACCGCAAGTTCCAAAAGACCGGCGTGCGCAACATCGCCGACTTCAACGCGCGGGCGGCGACGTCGGGCGAGAAGAAACTCCCGTATCTGGTCATCATCATCGACGAGTTGGCGGACCTGATGATGCTGGCGCCCGACGAGACCGAGCGCATCATCACGCGTCTCGCGCAGCTCGCGCGCGCCACCGGCATCCATCTGATCCTGGCGACGCAGCGCCCGTCTGTCGACGTGGTGACGGGTCTGATCAAGGCCAACTTCCCGGCACGCATCGCCTTTGCCGTCGCGTCGGGCGTCGACTCGCGCGTCATCCTCGACCAGCCGGGCGCCGAGGCGCTGCTCGGTCGCGGCGACATGCTCTTCCAGAGCCCGGACGCGCCCGCCCCGGTGCGCTCGCAAGGCGCGTACGTCAGCGACACCGAACTCGGGCGGCTTGTGCGCTTCTGGAAGAACGCGCGCGGCTTCGACGAAGACCTTCCGCCGGGCGAGACCCCGGCCGCGATGCCGAGCCCGACCAGCGCGCCGATCCCGGCGGCGTTGCGCGACCCGGGCGCGACGGCGGCGACGGGCACGGCTCAGACCGGCGGCGCGCCGCAGCGGCCATTGTGGGATCCAAGCCAGTTCGGCGAACCGCTGGCCAAGCCCGACGGCGAAGACGAGCTCCTCGAAGAGGCGATCAAGGCCGTGCGCGAGATGAAGAAGGCTTCGATCTCGCTTCTGCAGCGGCGGTTGCGTATCGGTTACACGCGCGCCGCGCGCCTGATCGACGTGCTCGAGGAGAAGGGCGTGGTCGGCCCGGCCAAGGCCGGCGCGCAGCAGCGCGAGGTCATCGGCCTCGACGACGACCCGTACGCCGAGAAGACCGAGGCGGAGCCCGACGACGAGGCCCCGTCTGCCCCGCCGTCGAAAACCACGCGCACCTGGGACGCGGAGAGCGACTGAGTGTCGCGCTCCGTCAGGCTCGAGGCCCAACGCGACATGCCGGTATCACGCTCCACCCTCCTCGCCCGCCGTCTGACGGTCGGGTTGATGTGCGTCGCCGCATTGACGGCCTGTCAGGCCGCGCCGACCGCCACGCCGGCGCCGACCACGCTGCCCACCGCGTCGGTCGCGCTCGGGGGCACGCCGATCGCGCCGACGCCTGTCGTGCTCACCCCGGTGGCGACCGCCACCACGCCGGCGCCGCAGGTCGGTTATCTCGGCGGCGAGCCAATCCCGCCCACGATTGCGACGGCCGCGGCCGACCTGGGCCTGACGCTCGGATCGGGCGAGTCGGGCGCCGCGCTGCGCGGTGTCGAGGTGCTGCTGGTGGCTGACGCTTCCCGCGCCGCCGACGCCGGCCAGGCTCAGGCCCGGTACGTTGTGAACCTGGGCACTTCCGTCGTCGAAGAAGGGCTCGCCCTCGACACGACCCAGGTCCGTTGGGACCAGGCGGGCTTCCTGCTCGGGCTGGCGGCCGGCTGGGCCACCGAGGCGCGCCAGGTGGGCGTCGTCAGCGCCGGCACCGACGTGCAGACGCTGTCGTACCGCAACGGATTCCTGAGCGGCGTGCGCTACAGTTGCCCGACCTGTTTGATCGACCAGTTCGACCTCCCCGAACTCTCCGATGCCGCGCTGGCGGCGACGCAGGGCGCGCAATTCGCGACCTATGGTTCGGACGTGATCTTTGTGGCGCCAGCGCCGGCGGCCGGCGCGATGTTGCAGGCCCTGGCGCAGAACGGCATTCTTGTGCTCGGCGCCGACACCGACATGACGGCGGCCTTCGGGGCCGACACGACCGCCTGGCCCGACAAGGCCCTCGTCGACGTCCGCGTCGACGCTGTCGCCGCGCTCGCCCAGGCGCTGCGCGATTACGCCGCCGGCGCCGCCGCGACCGGCGTGCAGCCGATGTCGATCGAGCGCGGCGGGCTGACGCTCGGCCCCTGGCATGACCCCAACGGCCTGATCACGCCGCTCGATCAGCGCGACCTCGATGCCGCCCGCGCCCGCGTGGCCAGCGGCGTGCTGGATGTGGGCGTCGACACAGCGACGGGTGAACCGAAGTAGCGCGCGGGGAGCACGGGAGCGGGGAGCGCGAGAGCGACTGACCCCACACTGTCTTGCGCTTCTGCACGCCCTGTTTTTCTCACCCAACATTCCTTGTCAACGCCTACGAATGACCGTATAGTCAGCGCAGCCTAGCGCTGGACAGGGAGACCGGTGACGTTATGCAGATGGAATATGGTCAGGCGATCGGTTTTCCACGACGGGAACGCGGTTGGATCGTCAAACTGGCGATCGCCAGCGTCGTTAATCTGATCCCGGTGATCGGCCAGGTGCTTGTGGCCGGCTATGGGCAGGAAATCGCCAGCCGCGTCTACCGCGACGACGTCAACGCCCTGCCCGACTGGTCGAACGTCGGCACCTTCTTCCGACGCGGAATCCTGTGGCTGATCGTCGTGATCGTCTACATGCTGCCTCTGGCGCTGTTCGGGGCCTTGCTCGCCGGCGCCAACTATGGCGTGGATCTGGTCATGACCGCGAACGGGCCAAGCGAAGGATTGCGCAGCGCGGGGCTGGTCGTGTCGCTGTGCTTCAACGTCCTGGTGATCGGCTACGGCCTGGTAGCGGGGCTCACGTTGATCGCGGCAACCGGGCGGTTGGCGGTCGAGAACCGTTTCGGCGCGGCCTTCCAGCTGGGCACGATCTGGGCCGATATCCGCCGTCAGCCGGGCATGTACCTGATCGTGCTGATCATCAACGTCGTGGCCTTCGTGTTCTTGCCGGCGTTGGGCGTCATCGGGTGCGGCGTCGGCACGCTCGTCGGCCTGGCCTACGCCACATGGATATCGTCCTACCTCGCCGGTGAGGCCTATCAGGTCTCGCGCAGCCGAGCAGGCGCCACCGACCAGTAATCGACTTCGACACACGCTGACGCGAACGCCCCAATCCGACGGATTGGGGCGTTCTTGTTGTCGGTCCCGGCCCAACGACTATACTCAGGCGCCAATCCAATCACCACCCGGAGGAGACCATGGATTTCGGTTCGGCCCTGACGTACCCGCAGCGCGATCCGGAATGGATCCGCAAGACCCTGATCGGCGGCGTGCTGTCGATCATCCCCATCGCGAACTTCATCCCGGCCGGCCATACGCTGGCGATCGCGGAAGACGTATCGCAAGGTGGCGGCGCCACGCTCCCGCCCTGGGACCAGCTGGGCGGCTACTTCAAAAAGGGCCTGGGCGCGACCGTCATCGGCCTTGTGCTCATGGCGCCGGCGCTGCTGCTGCTTCTGTGCGGCTACGGTCTCGGCGTCGGTCTGCTCGCCGCGTCCGGCGGGACCATCGACGAGGGGACCGTCAACACGGTGCTCATCGGCGTGCAATGCATCGTCTTCGTGCTGGCCTTGAGCTGCGGTTTGTTCGTACCGGCCGCCTTGAGCGAATATGTAATCACCGGCCGCGTCGGCGCGGCCATTCAGCCTGCCGCCGTGTTCGCCGAGTTCCGGGCCAGAGCCGGGCAATACGTGATCCTCGGGGTGGTGGCGTTGGTCGGCGCCTGGTTGGCTGCGATGATCGGTGTGATCGCCTGCGGCCTGGGCGTCTTCTTCACCGTGCCGTTTTTCAATTTCGTGTACGGGCACCTATTAGGCCAGGTGATCGCGGCCCGACGCGGTCGCTGAACACAGGCACGCAAACAAAACGGGAGTCCACCTGGACTCCCGTTTTGTTTTTGAGGGGAGAACCGGGAGTTCAGGCCGCGACCGCGCCGCCCTGGTTCTTGCCTGTGACCTGCCACCAAATCAATCCGCCAAGCGCACCGAGGCCAACGATCAAAACCAGGCCGATCAGCCCGATACACCCCTGACCAATCACGATTCCAGCGTAGGTATACATTTCGCTTGTGCCGCTCGCGTCAACGCCCAAGGACCGTGAGAACTCGCGGCTGAATGCGGCCAGTTGCTCGGATCGAAAGACGATCGCGAGAATCGCCCCGGCCACGTGACCCAAGATCACGCCGATGCCGCTGATGGCACCGCCAAGAGCGCCTTTGCGGACGGCGTCACCCATCTGTTGCGGCCGATCCCAAAACGCCGACAGGTAGCCGGCTCCCAGGCCGATGGGTATGACACAACAGGTCACCGCCAATGCCGGTCCGAACCCGGAAATCATTGCCGCGAATAGAAAGATGACAACGGCACCAATCAGGCCCGCTCGAGTCATGGTGTTTGCTCCTGAAATCGGATGTGGATGCGCGGATTATACCCGTGCGAGCCAGGCGTCCGTGATGGCGGGGCAATCGAACTCACATGTGGGGATAACGGATTTCGCCGCGACTTGCGCGAATGACCGTATCGCACGATCCATTCGCAAACTCGCGTCATTCGGGGCAGATATTTCGAACGGAAAGCACGAGGCGATTGCCCTGCCGGCGCCATCACGGACAGGGCAATCGCCTCGAAAGCTCAGAGCCAAAGCCTGGTCACGACCTGCACGAAATGCGGCGTCTTGGCACGAAAGTGGATGGTCCGCGCCAAGTCGTAGACATTCGTCGCAACGTTCGGTCCCGCGAATACGGCGCGATAGCCCGCGGTCTCAAGCGGCTCAGCGCACGGCGAGTTGCCAGTAGTTCCAGTATTGCGCGCTACCCTTGGCGAGCACGATGACCTCGTCGTTCGGGCCGGTGAAGTAGCACCGTGCGGCGTCGAGTTCGGCCGTGTTGCACTGCCAGAGCGCCGAGTAGCCGATCTCGTCCGACAGCGCCCAACCGAGCTGCGGCTGCACCCAGTCGTAACCAGGCACGCGCCCGCGCCAGAACTTCTCGAAGCCGCCTTTAGGGATCACACGACCGGCGGGCGCCGCCAGATCGGGCGCGAGGCCAGGCAGATACGAGTCGCCCGTGTCGACGGCGACGTCGTAGGGCTTGAACAGCGACCCGTCATCGACGAGGATGTACGTCAGCCCGCCTTCCTGGAACCAGACCATCGCACCGTGCTCGAAGCGCTGCAGCGCCGCCCAGGTGTTGAGCACTGTCTGCGCGCATTCGGATGCCTTGTTCTCGAAGAACCAGGGGTAGTGATCGGGGCAGTCTTCGGATGGGTCAGGCGTCGCCAGCCGGGTCGTCAGGCCTTCGGCCAACGCGGTCGGCCCGGGCAGGGCCGTCATGGTGGGGATGGCTGCGGGCGTATCCGTGCCCGCCTGGGTCGCGGTGTTGGCGGCGGATCCACACCCCGTCACCAGCATGGACAGAATCGCGAGGAGACGCCAACGCATCGCTCACCTCCGCAGTGCAGAACCTGATCACCATTATAGGCGCCGGTCTGTTTTGTGCTGCGCGGGTGTTTGTCGGATTCGACTCGGGGAAGCCGTCGGGGCAGATTCTTGCCGCGAATGTCGCGAGTCGCGTCACCGGTCAGCCAGCAGAAGATTGAACGAAACGCGGTGTGCGACCCGCGTCGGTGACTTCTCACCGGAGAGCGACCAGCTGCGCCTTGAGTTGCGCGCGGCGGCGATGATAGATCTGCGGCTGAACGACGCCGTCGGCGAAGTCGTCATCCAGGTCAGCGATGGCCTGAAGTAGTTCCTCGAACGTATCGTCGGAGGCCCTGGGCTGTGTCGGGCCGCGGCGGCGCCACCACCACACGCCCACGCCGGCCGCTAACAGAACGCCCGCAGCGCCGACGGCGATCACGAGCGGGTCGATGCCCGAAGCGCCCGCCACGCTGATGGCGCCGGCCGGCGCCGACAGGCTGAACGCGACAGAATCGCCGGCGGCGATATCGCTCGCCGCATAAGCGTGCACGGTGACGTCCTGCAGCGTCTGCAGACCGGCATCCTGCAGGCCGCCGCCGGAGACCGTCAGCGTGTCGGCGACCATCACGTCGAGCGCCTGGACGGGGTACTTGACCGGCTGGCTGAACGCCGCGGCCGCGTCGGCCGGCAGTTGAAACGTGACCGTGAGCTGCGCGGCACTCGGCCCGGGCCGCACCGGCCACAGCAGACCGATGCCGTCCGCCGTGCGCGTGTAGTCGCTGCCTTCGACCAGCCCCTGCACCACGACGCTCGTCGCGCCGGCGGGCAGCGGCACGTCGATCACGGGCCCGCTGGCGCTCGTGACGGTGCGGTCGCCGAGGTTGGTGAAGAGCACCAGCTCGCTGACGTCGACCTGCCCACCGACCGCGCTCCGGGTCGCGGAGATGTGCATGCGTTCGATCCGGAGCGCCGACACGTCGGTCGTGCCGTCGTACACGGTCAGGGCCAGACCCGACACCGCCCGGCTCGCTTCGAAGTTGAAGATATCGGAGCTGTAGGACAGACCGGCGTGATCGGTCGTCAGCATGAACTGCCGCCCGGCCACGACGGGCACGTCCTTGAAGGCAAAGGCACCGTCGGCCCCGACCGTCGTGGTCAGCATCACGGCCTGGCTGAAATTGTCGTAGCCGCGCAGAATAACCGCGAGGTCCTGAGGCAATGCCGCGCCCTGCGTGCCGTTGGATACGCTGCCGCTGACGGCGCCCGTCTCGGACGCGGCCGGCGCGCCCACGCTCGTTTCGGCAGCCGACGTCTGCGCCGTGCTGAAGGAGAGTGTGCGCGCATAAGCCAGAACGGCCTGCGTGTCGGCAGCGGTCAAGGGCGTTTCCAGGGGCGGCTGGTGAGCGGCCATCGCCGCGATCAGCGCGGCCTGCGAATGGCCGGCCATGTAGGCCTGATCGGCGAAGTCGGTCGCTTTGGGATCGCCGGTCGTTTGGCCGGGCGCATGGCAGTCGGCGCATTGCGCCGCGAACACGGCCTGCCCGCTCTCGAGCTGCGTCGTCGGCGCGCTGAGCGTGTAGAGGTACGCGATGGCGCTCCAGCGCTCGGCCTCGGTCAACACGTCGGCGAACGGCGGCATGAACTTGTCGAGCCGACCCTGCGTGACGGTTTGATACATCTCGCCCGGTGTACGCGCGCCAAGACGGTCCGGCGTGGAGAAGTCGGGCATGGGCTCCGTGCGCTGCGTCATCACCTGCGCCGCCTTCTCGCCGTCGCCCCGGCCGGTCGCGCCGTGGCACGACTCGCAGTGCGCGGCATAGACCGTTGCCCCCTGCACCGTCGAGGGCGCCGCGGACGGAAAGCTATCCGCGCTGACCGACACGGTCGCTGCGCCCGGCATCGCGGCCTGCGGCGCGGCGGGTCGCACGCCGGTATCCACACCCGGCGGCGGCGTCACGTCGCCGGCCAGTGAGCAGGCGGTGAGCGCGAGGGCGAAGAGCGCAAGCGCGGGGAGCGCGAGCGCGCGGGAGCGGAGAGCGCGGTTGATGGGAGTCATAAGCGATGTCATCAGGCGCTCTCCGGCAGACGCGAGCCGCAGCGGGCGCAGAACTTGTCCTCGGGCGCGGTGGACTCGCCGCAATGCGCACAGACGCGCGGCTGCGGCAACGCCTGCCCGCACGTGCCGCAGAAACGATCTCCAGGCTCGGCGCGGGTGCCGCAGTGCGCACAGGCGTGCCCTGCGGCTACCGGGGCTGCCGCGCCAGATTGCGTTTCGTTTCGCGCGGCGCGCGACCGGCGGCGACTCTGGATGGCAGCCTCGAGCGGATCATCGGGTCGGCTGACCGCGACGTCGATCGTCGCGCCGTTCGGCGCTGGGAGCGGCAAGGACGAGCCGTTGGCCCCGGCTTGCGCCAGGCGGCGCCGCCGTTCGGCGATGGCGGCCTCGATCGCGTCCGCGCCGGCGACGACCGGATCCGGCGCTTCCGGCGCCGTATCGAGCTGACGCAGGATCGCGGCGCCGCGGGTCATGAGGGCGCCGCGCTGCTCGGCGAAGTCTTCGGGCGTGAGCTTGCCGGCGACGTGATCGGCTTCGAGTTCGCCGAGCGCGCTCAGCACGGCGTCGCGTTCGGCGATCAGGGCCGCGCGCTCGCTGACGGGACGGTCGACCTGACCGGCCCGTCGCCGCAGCGAGCGCGCAGCCAGGAAGACGATGACGCCCAGGACTGCGGCGCCGACGGCAACGATGACAACATCCATGGTCATTGATCCAGAAGCGGGTCGAGCACGGCAGCCAGATCGGTCTGGGTGGTCGGCCCGATGATCACACGCGCGAGCATGCCGGTCTTGTCGATAATGTAGGTCTCGGGCACGCCCTGGATGCGGTACGCCTGCGCGATCCGCGTGCCGAGGTCGGCGCCGTTCGGATAGGTGACGCCGAAGCGCTGGATGAACACGGCCGCGTCCTTCTCGAAGTCGGCGTAGTCGACGCCCAGAAAGAGCACGCCGCGCTCACGATACGCCTGCCAGGTCTGTTCGAGTTCGGCCGCCTCCTGCTCGCACGGCCCACACCACGAGGCCCAGAAGTTCACGACCACCACCTGGCCTCCGAGCTGCGCCAGCGTGTAGGTCGACGCGCCGTCAAACGACGTCAATGCAAAGTCGGGCGCGCGCTCGCCCGCCCCGACCGGGCCGGCCGCCAACGGGCCGCTGCGGCTCATGCGAAACGCCACGAGGGCGAGCAGGCCGGCCAGCGCGCCCCAGATCGCGATCTGCCACCAGCGTCGGCCGCGACGCGTCGGGGTTGCCGCCGGCAGCGGCGCGGTGTTTGATGTCGTGAGTTCGGTCATGGCGCGCCTCGCGTTCTCCGCGTCTTGCGGAACTCCTGCTCCATCCGTTCGACGTACGGATCGCGTTGCGCCGCCTGCGTCGCGCCGGCCAGCGCCGCCGGGGCCGCGGGCCTGCGCCTGAGGAACCACCACCACGCGGCCGCGCCGCCGACGACGACGAGCGGCGGCAGCACCCAGATGAACAGGGTGAGGCCGTTGGTCGACGGGCGCGCCAGCACACGCTCACCGTAGCGCGTGACGAAGTCGTCGACGATCTGCTGATCGGTCCAGCCCTGGGCCAACTTCTCGCGGATGGTCTCGCGCCACTGCGCGCAGGCGACCGTGCCGCACACGTCGAGCGGGATGTTTTCGCACACCGGGCAGTAGAGCTGTTTGGCGACGCGGTTGACGTCGTCGTCCGACGGTTGGCCGTCTTGCGCCGCGGCCGGGCGGACGAGAAGCAGCAGGCCAAGACACAGGCCCAGCAGGATCAGAAGACGCGTGCGCATCGGTCAATCTCCGATGGCCGGGGCCGGACGCGCGGCCAGCGCCAGCTTGCGCGGCTCACGCGCGTCGGGCCAGGCGGCCACGAGCGTGCCGAGGATGAAGATCAGGCCGCCGGCCCAGACCCAGTTGACCAGCGGATTGACGTAGATCTTGAACGTGGCGGCGCCGCTCCCCGAGCTATCCCAGGCCGTGAGCAGCACATAAAAGTCATCTTCGAGCGCGCTGCGCACGCCGGGGATGGTCATCGATTGCTCGCTGCTCAGGAAGTAATCCACACGCGGGTGCAACGCCTCGATCAGCTGACCGTCGCGGTAGACGCTGATACTGGCGCGCGTCACCTCGCGATCGTCGGCTGTCGTGAACTGTTGCAGGTCGTCGTAGACCATCACATAGCGGCCGATGGTCAGTTGTCCGCCGCGCTGTACCTGGCCCTGGGTCTCCTGCTGAAACAGGTTGGACGCGATGATGCCGGCGGTCATGACCAGGACGCCGAGATGGATGACGTAGCCGCCATAGCGTCGGCGATTGCGCGCCGCCAGCGTGAGCAGCGCCGTCCAGACCGGCTCGCCGTTGGCGCGCATCCGGGCGAGCACGCCCCGCGCGAACTCGGTGATCGTGGTGGCCGTCGACAGCGACGCGGCGCCGAATGCCACGAGCGCGATCAGGTCGCGCATCCCGGCGATCGCCAGCGCGATCACGACAACGGCCGCGACGGCGCCCGGCACGCGCAGGACCTCGAACAGACGCCGCGGCGCCATGGTCCGCCACGACAGCAAAGGCCCGATGCCCATCAACGCCACAAGCGCCAGGAACTGCGGACCGGTCACCTGGTTGTAGTACGGCGGACCGACGCTGATCTTCTGCCCCGTCACGAGCTCGGAGATCATGGGGAAGACCGTGCCCCAGAAGACCGAGGCCGCGATGCCGAGGAAGAGCACGTTATTGAGCAGGAAGGCGCTCTCGCGCGAGAGCAGATCGGTCAACGAATGCTCGGCCGAGAGATGGTCCCACTCTCGGAACAACAGCGTCAGCGAGACCACGAAGGTCAGGCCGATGAATACAAAGAACGACGGCCCGATGGCGCTTTGCGCGAACGCGTGCACCGACGAGAGCACGCCCGAGCGGGTGAGGAAGGTGCCGAAGATCACCAGCGCATAGGTCAGGATGATCAGCACCATGTTCCATTTCTTGAGCATGCCGCGCTTTTCCTGGATCATGACGGAATGCAGAAAAGCGGTGCCGGTCAGCCACGGCAGAAACGCGGCGTTCTCGACCGGATCCCAGCCCCAGTAGCCGCCCCAGCCGAGTACGTCGTAGGCCCAGCGCCCGCCCAGGATCAGGCCGAGCGACAGGAAGAGCCAGCCGATCAACGTCCAGCGCCGCGTGGTGCGGATCCAGGCGTCGTCCGTTCGGCGCGCGACAAGCGCCGCGATCGCGAACGCGTACGGCACGACGAAGCTGACGAAGCCCGTGTACAGCATGGGCGGGTGGATGACCATGCCGGGATGACGCAGGAGCGGGTTGAGGCCGCGCCCGTCCGACGCCGTGAACGGAAAGGCGCCCCCGGGCTGCAGCATGGCCTTGATGGTCTCACCCGTCGCTGTGACCCAGAGCGGCGCGAAGGGGTTCTCGAAGAACAGGATCAACCCGACGAAGAAGCCGAGGGTGATCATCATCACGGCGATCGCGTACGGCATCAACTCGCGATCCTGATCCCACTTGCGGAGCAGCGCCGAGCCGGCGAAGGTCGCCATCAGCCAGCTCCAGAAGAGCAGACTGCCGGCCTGCCCGCCCCACCAGGCCGTGACCTTGAGGTACAGGGGCATCGCGCGGCTGGTCACCTCGGCGACGTAGCCGATCTCGTAGTGATCGGTGACGAGCAGGCTGATCAGACAGATCGCGGCCAGAGTCACGGCGGGCCAGGTCAGCAGCGCGGCCTGATGCGCGAGCGTCAGCCACTCGGGCCGCTGGCGTGGCCCGCTGAGCAGGGCCAGCACCGTGGCCGCCACGGCCAGCCCCAGCCCGAGCGCGAGGGCGCCGAACCCCAGGTAGGCGATCACGGTTGCGCCTCGGCCGGCGTGGCGGCCCCGCCCGGCGCTTGTTCATAGCGGGTCGGGCACTTGAGCAGCAGCTCATCGGCATAGAACACGCCGTCCGCGCCGAGTTTGCCGACGACGATGGCCTGGGCCTCGTTCTTGAGCAGATCGGGCCGCGGGCCGACGTACACCACGCGCAGCCGTTTGGCGTTTGGATCGCTGGCGGCCGTGTGCAGCACGGCGGCCAATCCGCCGCCGGCCTGAATGGCCGTCTCATCGGTCGGCACGTTGGCGATCTCGAACGAGATCTGCAGAGTCTTCGAGTCGACCTGGATGGTGTCGCCGATCACGGCGCCGGTGACTCGCAGGTTCTTGGCAGCCGCCCCTGATGCCGGGTCGAGCACTTCATTGACCGAATAGAAGTATTGCTGTGTCCCCTGCATGGCCATGATCACGAGGGCCACGATCGCGGCCAACACCACGCCGCCGCCGATCCAGAATTTGAGGGGAAGCCCACGCGATGCCGGCAACGCCGGCCGAAAGACCTGAGACGCTTGTGACATGAGACGCTCCTTTGGGGTTGGAGTCAGGCGTTCTGGCGGGCGCGCACCGGCGCGCCACACTGGCGACAGAACCCATCCGTTGTGGAAAGGGGTCGCCCGCACTGCGTGCAGAAGTTCTGCGCCGCGCGTGTGCGTTCGACCGGAGTGGATCCGGGCAAAGGCGCTGGCCGTGTCGGCGGCGCGGGTTCGACCCGGGCGACAGCCGGACGTGGACGGGCTGTCTGATGGTCGGGCGCGCGAACGACGTCCGGGGCAACGCCGTGGACCCGACGACCACGCCACCAGAGCCAGCCGCCCCACCCGCCCAGGCCGAGCGCGGCGACGACCAGGCCGCCGGCGGCCCACACGCGCCAGGCGTCCGGCCCGCTCGGCAGGTTGAGCGCCGGGGCGGTCGCCGGTTGGACCGCGACGGCCGGGACCACGGTAGGCAGGCCGGCCTCGGCCGGCGTTTCCTCGACCGACAGCCCCGGCGTCGCTTTGACGTACTTGAGTTCGACGTGCACGGCCTGACCGGGCTGAAGCGCCCCGAGCGACGCCGTGTAGTAGTTCAGTCCGAGGTCGCTGCTACCCGCCAGCATGACCGGCGGCTGCGCGGTCAGGTCGCTTGCGCCGCGCGGCTCCTGGATCCGCAGTGACGCGGCCGTCACGCGCCAACCGGGCGCCCAATCGAAGACGAACGCGCGATCCGGTGTCGCGGCGGTCAAGGCCGTGTCGTAGTACTCCACCTGAAAACTCGCCGCGGTCGCCTGCAGCGTCACGGCGATGTCACCGCCGACGGCCGAGGTCACGAACTGCGTGTTGACGAGCGACCCATCCGGCTGCTGCACGGCCACGGCGAACGGCCCGCCCGATGCCGCCGGGACGTTCACCGTGACCGACGCGGGCAGCGTGATCTCAGGCGAGAGCGTGCCGCGCACGATGACCAGGACGCCGGGCCGGTCGTACTCGGGCCAAAGCTCGAGCGTCAGCGCGCTGAGCGTCGGCTCGCCTTGCGCCACAGCGTTGGACGCCGACGCCAGGAGCAGCGCCAGGAGCGCGCCAGCCAGCCAGGCGCGAACGGCTGCGGATGCATCGCGCATCAATCGCCGCCCTTGCCATCGGCGTGGCACTTGATGCAGTTCCCGTCGTACCCGTTCACCTCGCGATGCTTCTGCGTCATGGCGCTGCCGCTGTGGCAGGCCTCACAGGTCCAGCCGCTGTAGTTGTTCCCGGGGTGACAGGACGCGCAGCTCGCGCCGTGATGGTCGGTCGGGAACGTGTGGTTGAAGGTGGCGTTCTTCCAGTTGCCCGTGTCCTTATGGCAGTTGGCGCACGGCGCCGGGAAGTGATTGGCCGGCGCGCCGTGGCAGCTCGAGCAGTCGGTGCTGCCGATGGTGCTGTGATCGAACGTGGCATTCTTCCAGTTGCCCGTATCCTTGTGACAGGCGCTGCACGCCCCGGCGTAGTGATTAGCGGGCGCGCGGCCGGCGTGACAGGCCGAGCAGTCGGTGGTGCCGATCGTGCTGTGGTTGAACGTCGCGTTGCGCCAGTTGCTGGTGTCGGTGTGGCAGGCGCTGCAGGCCCCGGCGTAGTGATTGGCGGGCTTGCGGCCGGCGTGACAGGCCGAACAGTCGGTGCTGCCGATCGTGCTGTGGTTGAAGACCGCGTTCTTCCAGTTGCTCGTGTCGCTGTGGCAGGCGCTGCAGGCCCCGGCGTAGTGATTGGCGGGCTTGCGGCCGGCGTGGCAGGCCGAGCAGTCGGTGCTGCCGATCGTGCTGTGGTTGAACGTCGCGTTCTTCCAGTTGCCCGTGTCGCTATGGCAGGCGCTGCAGGCCCCGGCGTAGTGATTGGCGGGCTTGCGGCCGGCGTGACAGGTCGCGCAATCGGTATTGCCGATCGTCGCGTGGCTGAACACCGCGTTCTTCCAGTTGCCCGTGTCCTTGTGACACGCGGCGCACGCGCCCGGGTAGTGATTGGCCGGCTTCTTGCCTGCGTGGCAGACCGCGCAATCGTTGCCGCCCATGTTGGCGTGGTTGAAGGACGCGTTCTTCCAGTTGCCGGTGTCGGTGTGGCAGGTGCGGCAAGACCCCGGGTAGTGCGCGGCTGGCGCTGCGTGACAGGTCGCGCAATCAGTGCTGCCGATGGTGCTGTGATTGAACGACGCGTTCTTCCAGTTGCCGGTGTCGCCATGGCAGGTGCTGCACGCGCCCGGATAGTGATTGGCGGGCTTCTTGTTGGCGTGGCAGGCCGCGCAGTCCGTGCTGCCGCGATTGGCGTGGTTGAACGACGCGTTCCGCCAGTTGCCGGTGTCGGTGTGGCAGGTGCGGCAGGCCCCCGGGTAGTGCGCGGCCGGCGCCGTATGGCATGTTGCGCAGTCGGTCGTGCCGATGTTGCTGTGGTCGAACGACGCGTTCCGCCAGTTGCGCGTGTCCTTGTGGCAGGTCGCGCAGGCGCCCGGATAGTGGTTGGCCGGCTTCTTGGCGACGTGACAGGCCGCGCAATCATAGGCGCCCATGTTGGCGTGATTGAAGCTCGCGGTCTTCCAGTTCGACGTGTTGGTGTGGCAGGTTCGGCACGCGCCCGGATAGTGGTTGGCCGGCTTGCGATCGGCGTGACAGCTGCCGCAGTCCGACGCGCCGATCACGCTGTGATCGAAACGCACGGTCTTCCAGTTGCCGGTGTCGATGTGGCAGCGCGCGCACGGCGCGGGCCAGTGCCCGACGGGCGCCTGGTGACAGGTCGTGCAATCCGCATTGCCGATGACGCTGTGGTTGAAGGTGGCGTTGCTCCACTTGTCGGTCTTGTGACACAGCGAACACTGGCCTTCATAGTGCTTGGCCGGCTTGTCCTTGGTATGACAGCTGACGCAGTCGGTCAGACCGGCGTGGTTGAAGTGCACGGGGCGCCAGGCGCCGGTCATGTGACAGGCCGAGCACTGGCCGGCATAGTGATTGGCGGGCTTGTCCTTGGTGTGACAGCTGACGCAGTCGGTCAGACCGGTATGGTTGAAATTCGCCGGGCGCCAGGCACGGGTGGTATGGCACGACGAGCACTGCCCGGTGTAGTGGTTGGCGGGTCTGTCCTTGGTGTGACAGCTGGCGCAATCGGTGAAGCCGGTGTGGTTGAACACGGCCGGTTTCCAGCCGTCGGCCGTGTGGCAGCTCGAGCACTCGCCGGGAAAGTGGGGGTCGGGAGCGTCTTTGGCGTGGCAGGCCGAGCATTCGGTCGGGGTGCCCTTGTAGACGTTGCCGTTGTGGCAGCCCTCGCAGGCGACGTTGGCGTGTTGGCCGACGAGCGGGAAGAAGTCATGCGGACCGGCCGTGGCTTGCGGCGGAAACGGCACGCCGTGCGCGGCGACGGCCCGGGCGGGCGCGACCGACGTCGCCGACGGCACGCTGCCGGTCGCGGCGGTCAGCCGCAGCGCCTCGCCGATCGACCGCGGCTCCGAGCCGTTCTGGTCCGCGCTGACGGCCGCGACCACGGCATGCGCCTTCATCACGGCGGCGGCATACGCGCGCGGATCGGTCTTGGGGACGACGGCCAGGCGGCGCAGAGCGTCCTCGTATCGGGCGACGATCATGAACAATCTCTGGCGCAGCCCGCCCCGGGCATCATCGGGCGCCGCATCGACGGCTTCCACGGCGCGATCCAGCGCCGCATCGGCCGCGGCCAGAATCGCGGGCTCGGCATCCTGTCCGGCGCGTGCCTCGAGATCGGCAACGTGCTTCTCGAGGTCGTCGAGCAGCCGTCCCGCCAGTTCGACCGGATCCGTGACCGTGAGCAGCCGAACCCCCGCAGCCCATTCCTGGACCGGATACAGGAATTCGCCCGGGGCGAAGGGCTCAGCGACCGCGAGGCCCGTGAGCGCCGCCCCGCTTGCGAGCACGCAGGCGATGGCGGTGATAAGCAGCCAGGTGATGCGTTGTCGCATGGACCTTACTCCCAAACACCCTGATGCACCGTGGTCGCGAAGTCAGGCGAACGACGCATCTTGGCGAGTTTCCAAAACCTCAACACGCGATCGGTCAAAGCCGGCCCACCCTGCTCGAGATCGACGCGCAGCGGTCCCAGATCGGTGTTCCACTCGATCAAATCGCGCAGCGGATCCGCCAGCGTCTGCTGACCGACGATCAACGCGCCCATCAGACGATCCCTGCCCAGCACGAGCCGTAACGAATTGGCGCCCTGCACCGACCAGGCGCTGGTGTAGGCGTGCGGCGTGCTCTCCCAGACTTCGGAAGCGCCGCGCGATATGTGCTGGACGACCTCGGGCTCGACCGTCTCGCGCCCACCGCCGAGCTGCCCCATGGCCGTGATGTGCAGCCCGAAGAGCAGGCAGGCGTTGAACGGGATGCCCTTGGCGTAGGCGGTGCGCATGCCCGGATAGCGGCAGGTCATGTTGCGACCGGCGATCTTCCCGGCGGCCACGGCCGTCGGCCAGAGCGAGTCGAGCGTGTACCGCTCGGTCCAACGGTCCCAAACCTGGGCGCAATCACCCGCGGCGTAGACATCCGGCACGATCGACTGCAGGAACTCGTCGACCAGGATGCCCTTGTCGATCTTGATCGGCGTGCCGCGCAGCAGATCGAGCTGCGGCTTGACGCCGATGCCGGCGCCGACCAGCTCGCACGGCAACACCTCGCCCGAGGTGAGCCGCACGCCCGTGACCCGGCCGCGGGCGTCGCCGATCACCTCGGCGACCTCGCTGCGGTAATGGATGTGCACGCCATGGGCGACCATGCGCTCGGCCAGGGTCTGCGACTCCTTGTCGTTGAAGACCGCGCTCCAAAGCGTGTCTTTGCGGACGAGGAAGTGGGTCTCGACTTTGTGATGCGCCAGCCCCTCGACCAGTTCGAAGGCCGTGATGCCGCCCCCAACCACGACCGCGCGCCGAACGCGCTTGGCGCGCCGGAGCAGATCGCGCGTGCCATCGAGCGTGTCGAGATAGACGACGCCGTCCAGATCGCCGCCCGGGTAAGGCAGCGACACGGCCCGAGCGCCCGTTGCGATCAACAGCTTGTCGTACGGCAGCCGGCGCCCGTCGGTCAGTTCGACCTGACGCGCCTCGACGTCGACGCTCTTCGCCGCGCATTGCACGAGCTTGATGCCGTGAGCCGTGTACCACTCGGGCTGCCGCGCGATGACCTGCCGGTCCGGGATCTCGTCGATGACCACGTACGCGAGACCCGGCCGCGAGTACATCGGATGCTTCTCGGCGCTGATGATCGTCACCTCGGCCGTCAGATCGGAGAGCAGGATCTCCTCGGCAGCCGAGACGCCCGCCGCGCCGTTGCCCACGATCAGATAGCGGGTCATGCCTTCTCCCCGAAGAACTCGGCCATCAGCCGCATCGCCTCGTCGGCGTCGACGCCCTCGAGATGGGTCGCCGGGCGGGTCCAGCGCAGCGTGCCGCGCGGACAGACCTCGACGCACTTGCCGCACTGCACGCAGCGGATGTCATCGACGATCCGTCCGCGGCTGGCGTAGTCGCGCACCGGGATGCCGACCGGACAGTTGAAGCCGCACACGCCGCACTGCACACAGCGCGTCGGGTCGGGCGTCACGTGCGCATCCGGCGACGGCGCCGCGTAGCTGTTGGGATCGAGCCGCGGCCCGAAAAGCCGTTGGAGCAGGTTCATGGTTTGGGTCCGCCTTGCAACACCCCGAGCGGATGACACGACGCACAGTCAGCCAGCTCCGCGGGCGTCAGGTTGAGTTCGGCGTGCTTGCTTTCCATCTCCTCCGGTTCGTGACAACCCGCGCACGTGTTCTCCGTGTACGTCTGCGGGTGGCAGGTCGCGCACGCGATCTCGCCCTGATCGCCGTGATCGAGCGGGAACGTATGCCGGATCAACTGCGCCGGCGCCCAGGCGCCGGTCGTGTGACACGAGTCGCACTTGAGCCCGAAGATGCCGGCATGAATGGCGGGCTCGGCATGGCACTCCGCACACGCGCTCGGTGTGCCGCGGAAGACCTGACCTTTGTGACAGGCCGCGCAATCGACGTTCGCATGCGCGCCGTCCAACACAAACACCGTGCTGTGATCGAAATCCTTCATGTTCCCGGCGCCGTCGTGACAGCTCGCGCAGTTCGGACCGTATTTCCCGATGTGATCGGTCATAAACGCCGAGTCTTTACCCGCGTGGCAATTCGCGCAGGCAGTGTCGCTCGCCGAGAAGTCGCCGGTGGTCGAGCCGGGGTGACAGGCCGCGCACGTGATCGCGGCGCCGGCGAAGTCCTTGACATGGTTGCCGAGCTGGAACGCCGTCTGAGCATGGGCGAAAGCCGGGCGATCGCCCAGTTTTGCGGGCTTCCAGTCGGCCGGGGTGTGGCAGGCCGCGCAATCGTCCGTGCCGAAGGACTGGGCGTGGCTGGGTGGCGCCTCGTGGCACGCCGCACAATCGGTCGGCGTTTCGGCGGCCTTGGTTTGCGACGTATGGCAGCCGGCGCAGTCCGTCGTGACGTGCTTGCCCTCGAGCGCGAACTGCGTCTTGGCGTGATCGAAATCCGAGGTCTTGTCGATACCGTCGTGGCAGTCGGCGCAGGTCGGGCCGAAAGCCTTGACGTGGTCATCCATGAAGGTCGCGTCGTGGTCGCCATGGCAACCCACGCAGGTCGCCGGTTCGAAATTGAAGTCGAGGCCCGTATGGCAATTCGCGCAGCCGAGCGGCTTGTTGTCGTAACCGAGGGCGTGCCGCGCCAGCGAGAAACCGAGCACCGCGTGATCGAACGTGCGGATGGCGTGGGCGTTGGCGTCGAAGTCGCGGCCGCGATGATCCGGATGGCAGCCCGCGCAGCGTGCGGCCTGGTCCGGCTCGAGTTTGCCGTGCAGCCCTGTGGCGGAGCGGCGTTCGACGGCCACCGGCGTGTGGCAGACTTCACAGCGCTCGGCCGAGACGCCCAGCGCGGGTTCGTGGCATTGCGTGCAATCGTTCTCGAACTCGGCATGCGAGGCGAAGCCCTTCAACGGCTTGCCCTCGGCATACACGGTCAACTCGCCTGGGCTGAAGATCGCCCCACCCGATAGCCAGACGGCGATCAGGATGCCCAGGATGAGCAACGAGCCCCCCAGACAGCCAATCGGCGACAGAATCGGGTGAGCGGTGCGGTTCATTTCATCAGCCCCGCGCCGAAGTAGATTTCGGCCACCACGTGGATGATGACCGAGCCGAACAACGCCACGCCCATCGGAACGTGAGCGACGTGCCACAAACTGAGCAGGCGTTTGGCCGCCTGCATCATGCGCAGCTGCCGCTCGCGATCGCGGCGCGCCTTGAGCAAACGCTCGATCGCGTCGAGTTTGACGTTCTCGGTCCGCTCGATCGAGCGGATCCGCGACCGCAGCCCCTGGCGATAGAGCAAGTCATCCCAGCCGCGGCTCAGGACGAGCAACCAATCGCCGCGCTGCCGTCGTTCGCGGGCAGCGTCGGCCGCCACGAGCTGCTGGACAGCCGGCGAGAGCTGCCCGGCCGCTTCCATCACGGCCTGCTGCGCCCGTTCGATCGCGCGGGCCAGATCGACGGCCGACACCTCGACCCCGGCCAGCGAGCGCGGGATGGCCGTGTAGAGGTAACGGCCCATGAAGCCGCTGAGCACGACGATGGCCGTGAGCAGCATCGTCAACCCCGCCAGGCCGCGGAACTCGAACGCGGAATGCGCCAACACCAGGAATGGGCCGACGATGCCCGTGAAGATGTGGGCCGACAGCCAGTAGCGCACCGGCCCCGCCCAACGCAACAACCCCGTGCGCTTGCGCACACTGTAGAAGACTTCGGTGAAGACCATCAGGATCGTGCCGGCGATGCCCATCCAATGGCCGACCGGGTTGCCGCCGCTCGGCTCGAGCAACAGCGCGTACGCCACGTAGCCACCGCTGATCACCAGGCAGACCACAAGGCTGGCCATGAGCTCTCGGGAGTCATCCATGGCGGATGGCCTCCCCGGTGGCAGTTGGCTGAACGTTCGAAAGGGAAAGGGATAAGTAGAAAACCATCATGACTGGGTCAATAGTTGACAGACACCACCGTTGGCAACGCGAGCCGACGGTCCCCGCTGGTGTTAAGTGACTCATGAGAGCACGAGGTTACGGCCTAAACAAGTGAAATTCTCCGAAATCAGTAATATTTCCCGAAAGATCGGAAAATATGCAGGAATCCCCACACATTGCGGGTCAGAGCCGGGTTAGGATCGGGGATCGATCAGTGGGGCATGCCCGGTAACACCCGCGCTTATGTTATAGAAACGTTATTTACGAGGGCCGATCGTTGAATAGAGCGGGGAGACCCAGGCGACTACCTGTCAAGCGGTGGTGCCCGGGTGGTTTGCGGCGGAACGCGCCCGACAGGCCGGCCGATCGTTGTAGACTCATCGCCGCATCAGAGGCAGATACAGCCGCTCGGGCAGGTCGAGCGTCACCGACAGCATGAACTCCTGAACCCGGTTGTTGAGTTCGTCCGCCACATACAGCGTGTTCGCGGCTCCGGGCGCGGCGCCATTCGGGTAATAGAAACGGCCGGGGTCGGTGCCGTAACTTCCCCACGTGCCCACCCAGCCACCGTCGAGCGTGAAGGCCTGCACACGGCTGTTGCCCGGATCGGCGACGAACACCAATCCCGACGGCGCGACGCTGACCCCGGTCGGGCCTTCATTTCCAAAGAGCCCCGCGCCCGAGCCATTTCCACCCCACTGGTTGATGAACACGCCGCCGGCGGTGAACGCCTGAACGAGGAAGTTCTTGCTATCGGCCACATAGATCACGCCGCTCGGGCCGACAGCCACACCGATCGGCTCGTTGAAGGACCCGGCCCCGGCGCCGGCAGCGCCGAACTGGCCCAGGTAAACGCCATCGGCCGTGAAGTGCTGGATACGATGATTGCCTTTGTCGGCCACGTACACCGTGCCATCAGGCGCAACCGCGACGCCCCCGGGCAATTGGAACTGGCCGTCGCCGGAGCCCTGGCTGCCCCATTGCCCCAACGACCCGCCGGCCGGCGAAAAGAACTGCACTCGATGATTGTCGCGTTCGACGACGTACAGCCGATCGTTTGCGGCGTTGAAGGCCAGTCCGCCCGGCGACTTCAATTCACCGGCGGCTGCGCCCCAGGTGCCCCACCCGCCCAGATAAGCGCCGTCAAGGTCGAAGTATTGAATGCGATGGTTGCTCTCGTCGGCGACGTACACGCGCCCCAACGCGACGTTGGCGGTCACGGCGTGCGCGGCGTTGAATTGACCCGCGCTTGCGCCGGCCGAACCCCATTGTCGAAGGTACGTCGCCGAGAACGTGCTTTGCGCGATCGATACGCCGGCCGTAAGCCACCACGCGATCGCCGCCACGAGGATCCAGGTCTGCCACGCTTTTCGGATCATCCTGTCACCTCACGTCGCGTCATCGCACCGGTCACTTCGCGGCGATGACGGCGAAGAAGCTGTCGCTGAACGACCGACCTGCATCCCAATCCTCGACCGGCGTGACGGCGGCGAACCCGGCCGAGCGCAACAGATCCTGCAGCGCGGCGTCGCTGTACGCGCGCTGGCTCGCCGCATGTCGCTGCACCGCGCCGCTCTCGGCGTCGATCACGAAGTAGCGGTCGGTCGCGACCTGCGACGCCTCATCCCAAAACGCCTCGTGCAGGAGGAGATGCGGCCGATCCGAGAACAGGCCCTCGGGATGCGCCGACCAGGTCGCCGGCTGACGGCCGATGCCCGCGATCGCGGCGGCCGTGGACGGCTCGAGCAGCAAACGCCCCTCGGGTGTCAGTGCTCGCGCTGCGCGGGTCAGGATGTCGCGCAAGTCATCCGGGCGAAAGACGTTGCACTCCCCGAACAAGAACAGACAGGCATCGAACCCATCACCAAGAGCCGCCTGCCGCAAATCGCTTTCGAAATACGTGACGGTCAGGTCTTCGGCCGCGGCCTGTTCGCGCGCGTAAGCCAGCGACGCGGGCGAAAAGTCGAACCCGACGACGACGTGGCCGAGCCGGGCCAGCCGGCTGGCGTACAGACCAGGGCCGCAACCCAGGTCCAGGATGCGCCCGGGACGAGCCGCCAGCAGAGTCTGATGGATGAACGCCACCTGGCGCTCGATCGTCTCGGTGCGCCGGCTTGCCGCGTCATGCGCCTGCGACAAATGCTCGCGCAGCATGCGTCGGCTGAACCCCGGCTCGTTCCACGGGATCTTGTCCCCCTCGGCCCACGGCCTGGGCTGAGGATCTCGGGTGATGATGTCGATGAGAGGCATTTGATTTGTGATTTGTGATTGCTGATTGGCAAGCTCAACGCGCCTTTAAGTCGCTCCACGCGCTCCCCATCTCACCCCAGCACCTCGATGACGCCACGTGTGCCGTCGAGACGGATGCGCTGACCGGTCTTGAGGCGCAGCGTCGCCTGATGAACGCCGACCACGGCCGGGATCCCGTACTCGCGCGCGACCACCGAGCCGTGGGTCATCATGCCGCCCACTTCCGTGATCAAACCACCGGCCGCCATGAACAGCGGTGTCCAGGCCGGGTCGGTGCCGGGGCACACCAGGATCTCGCCCGGTAGAAGCTGGGTCGTGTGCGGATCGAGCACGACGCGCACGACGCCTTCGGCCACACCGGGCGACACCGGGCTGCCGCCCAACGTGCCGTCGGCCGAGTCGGTCGCGGCCGTCAATGGGCCCAGGCCCTCGTAAATCGCGCGGCCGTCGCCCAGAAGCACGCGTGGCACCTGACGGCGCCGCGCCTCGCGGGCGTCGAGCGCGCGTCGCTCGGCCACAAGCGCCTTCCAGTCGCGTGCGTCGCCGCGCCCCAGCGCTTCCAGTTCGTCGATGCGCAAGAAACAGAGGTCATCGGGCCGGGACAACACATCGGCTGCGACCAGGGCTCGGCCGTTCTCGAGCAGCGCCATGCGCACGTGGCCCATCAACCGCACGACAAAGAACTTGGGCGCCTCCCTCAGACCCAGCAGCACGCGGATCCGGCGGGCCGCAAACCGCACCTGATGCGCCTTGAACCAGCCGCCCGGTTGACGCCTGGCGGCCGTGGCCAGTTGCTCGACGGCTGCCTCGGCGGCCGCGGCCCCTCGCGCAAACACGGCGTCAGGCGCGCGCGCCGGGTCCGTGATCTGCAGATAGCTCTGCAGGGTCTGCATGAGCGGCGTCGGGTCCTCGCGCCAGCGCGGTCGGCCGAGGTCGATCTCGGCCACACCGCGCATGCCGTACGTGTTGAGGAAGGCGGCCACGGCGGTCTGGGCCGCCGCCGGCAATGCGCCGGCCAGAAACGCGGCGGCCAGCTCGTCCGGGGCCCCGGTCGCGACCCGGTCGCGCGCGGCGGGGTCGGCCCGGATGGCCATGGCCGTTTGCCAGAGCGCCAGATCCATCTCGGTCGTGACATTTCCCGGCAAGCCACGCGTCACCTCGAGCGCCAATGCCGCGATGCCATGCTCGCCGGTCTCGGCCTGGTCGGCGATCTCGGTCAACACACGCAGGAGCGCGATGCTGGGTCCGACCACCGGCACGAAACGTTGAAGCAGCCCGGGCACGACCTCGGCCGCGAAGGTCGCCAGGTCGTTCACGAGGCGCGCTGGCTCCGGCACGGCGCCGGCGGCGCCACGCGTCGTGAAACCGGCCACACGCGCCAGCGATTCGGCGACGTAGCGTTCCATCGCAGCCCGCGCCCGTTCGGGGAACAAGAATGCGCGCGGCATCCGCAGCGCCGCCGGCACGAGAAAGCCAAACAAACGCCACAGCGTGCCGACGCGCAGTTTTCCATCGCCGGATGCACCCGACTCTTGCTCGAGATCGAGCACGATCCTGGCGACGCTCGGCTCCACCATCGGCAGCGCGACGCCGGCGGCGCGACGGCCAAGCGGGTTACGGAGGACGTCGTTCAAGCGCAACCACAGCCGCTCACCGGCGCTCACCACGATGGTTTGCGTGCGGTACGTCCAGCGGGCGCCGAACGCATGCGCGCCCGCCGCGAACGCGAGCGCGATGAAATCCTGACCGAGCGGGGTCATCGGGCCAAGCAACCCTTGCACCGCCCCGAACGAGAACCAGATGTTGTGCGCGTCGCCGGTGGCGGGCATCGGGAAGAGCGATGTGATCGCGCGCGATTGCAGCAACGCCAGCTGGCCGTCGGCGAAGGCCCACTCGATGTCCTGCGGCGCGCCGTACTCGGTCTGAACGCGGCGACCCAGCGTGACCAGTTGCGCCACCTGATCGTCGTCGAGCGCGGCGCGATCGCCGGCCGCTTCGGCGCGGGTTTCGACGCCGCCCGATGGCAGCGCGCGCGTGGCCACCTGTTTGCGGCCGAGGGTGTGCGTGAGGATCGCGCCGGTCGCCGTGTCGACCACGAGATGGTCGGGCTCGACCTGACCCGAGACCAGGGCCTCGCCCAGCCCAAGCGTGGCGTCGATCACGGTCTGGCCGCGCTGACCCGTCAACGGGTTGGCCGTGAAGAGCACGCCCGATGCCGTCGCCGGCGCCATGATCTGCACGACGACGGCCAGCGCGGCGGTATCGTGCGCGATGTCGTTGCGCTGGCGATATCCGATGGCGCGCGCGGTCCACAGGCTCGACCAGCAATCGACGATCGCCCGGCGCAGCGCAGTGGCGCCGACGACGTTGAGGTACGTGTCCTGCTGGCCCGCAAACGACAGATCCGGCAGATCCTCGGCCGTCGCCGATGAGCGCACGGCCACGGGCCCGGCGCCCAGCGCGGCATAGTCGGCCTGCACGGCTGCGTCGATCGCCTCAGGGATGGCGCCGACCGCAAACGCGGACCGGATCGTGGCGGATGCGCGTTCGAGCCCGGCGGCGTCCGTCGCCGACACATCGGCGAGCGCCGCCGTGATCACCTCGCCCAGCCCGTGGGCGGACACGAACGCGCGATAGGCCGCTGTCGTCACGATGAAGCCGGGCGGCACGGGAAGCCCGGCGCGCGTCAGCCGAACGAGGTTGGCGCCCTTCCCGCCCGCGCTGTCGAGGGTGGCCGAGGTCGAGTCGAACGAGAGGGTGAAACCGGCGTTCATAACTGGTCCAATTCAGGCAGGGCGTCGGCGCCGGCGTCGCTGCAGGTTAGAAAATCGGCGATGTTTGGCAAAAGGCGTTTTGGGAAACGCCTATGATTCCCGAGAATCGCGAGTCGACCTGTCAGGTCCAAAGTTAGAATCCCGCCACCCGCTCGCTACCGATCCCGCTGACGACCAGTCGCTCCTTGGCGTTGCTGAGCAGCGCGCGGGTCCACGGCACGCTGCCGCCGTCCGCCAGCTCGAGCCAGCCATCAGCACGACCCGCGACGTGGATGTGAAAGCACAGACCGTCATAGTAGCCCCGGCCGCGCGTTCGTTCAAGGTCGAACCCACAGTCCACGCCGGGGTAGGCCGCCCGCAACGGGCCGAGCACCCCGGCCTCGATGCTGGCCGTCGACAGCGCCTCGACCAGCGGCGTGACCGACACGCGCAGCCCGGCGGCGATGCCAAGCTGGGCGCGCAACGCGCGCAGGTAGAAGCCGATGTGCAGCCGAATTGTCTCGAGTTCGAAGCCGAACCGGCCGGGGTCGCGGCCGGCGCTGCACAGGGCAAACGTCGCGAAGTGGGCCAACGCGCGCGGGTCGTTGAAGCGTTGAGCGCGGACCAGCCGCTGGCTGGTCGCGAGATGGATCGGCGTTGACGAACGCGGGTCGGCCCGCAGCAAGGCACGTCGGCGCACCGCGCACTCGAGCGCCAGCACGTTCGTCGAGTCGGACATCACTTCGGTGCCGCGCCCCGTGGCGACCGCGAGATTCTGGCTGAGCGAGGCCACGGTCGAGGTCGTGCCAAGCGGGCACAGCGGCGACAGGGCCAGCGCCTCGAACCCCTCCGGCAGCGCGTCGAGCGCGACCCGCTCCCACGCATTGAGCCGGGTCGGCGACGCGCTCGAGGGTCTGACGAACCGGTCTCGCGCCCACTCGGCCAGCACGGCGGCGGGCGCGCGGCGCGCGGCGCGGCGTTCGGCCACCGCCAGCCACAACGAACTCAGGTCCGATGGCGCCAATCGGTCGGCCAACGCGTCGAGCAGCCCGGGCAGCCCGCTCTCACGCTCGATGCGTTCGATCCAACGATCGTCCATGATGCCCTCACTCTCGCGACGGCAGTTTTTCCATGTGCACCAGGGTAGAGCCCAGGTACGGCTCGCGTTTCACTTCGCGATAGCCAGCCGCCGCATACCAATCCACGTTGCGCCCCATCCGTTCGTTCGTGTATAGCCGCACGCGCGGGCGTTGCAGGGCGCCCGCGCGCGCCTCGGCCCAGGCCAGCAGCCGCCGACCATGGCCAGCGCGCTGTTGGGCCGGATCCACCGCCAAACTGTAGATCAGCACCGCGTCGGGCTCGACCATCAACACAAGCACGGCCACGAGCCGTTCGCGCTCGCCATGCACCAGCCAGACCTCATGATCGCGAATGACGGCCTGGTAATCGGCCGTCATCGGCTGCGGCTTGCGGCCCAGCGCCGGGATGTAGCCGGCGTAGGCGGCGTCGGTCAGTCGTGCGACGGCTTCGGCGTCTTCCGGCGTGGCGCGCCGGGGCTCGCTGCCGCTCACTTGAGGCTCAAGACCAACACACCGACGGCGACAAGCGCCACCCCGCCCCACTCGCGCAACGACGGTCGCTCGCCCAGGAAGAGCGCGGCGATGATCGCGACAAGCACCAGGCTGAGTTTGTCGACCGGCGCGACCTGCGCGGCAGCGCCGCGTTGCAGGGCCCTGAAGTACGACACCCACGACGCCCCGGTGGCCAACGCCGACAGCACAAGGAAGAGCCAGGTCTGGCCAGACAGCGCAAATGGGTTGCTCCATTTGCCCGTGAACGCGACGAAGGCGCCCAGCACGAAGACGATGACGAACGTGCGGATCAGCGTGGCCATGTCCGAATCGACGCCCTTGAGGCCGATCTTGGCGAAAATCGTGGTCAACGCGGCGAACACCGCGGATAGCAAAGCCCACGGCAACCAGCCGGTGTCTGAGTTCATAGCGGTTTCCTTTTTGGGTGCGAAGCGCGGGGTGATGCCCGACGGGAGTGTACCAGGGCGCGCACGTTCGATCGATCGTCGATCTCGGTTCAGGCCGGGATGTCGATCAGGATCTTCTGCGCGCCGGGCCGCTCGGCGTGCTCGATCGCGGCCAGGGCCTGCGCCAGCGGGTAACGCGCCTCGATCAGCGGCGTCACCTGCACGGCACGATCGGCCAACAACTGGATCGCCCGCGGGAACGGCCCGCAGCGCGACCCGATCAGCCGAATCTCGTCGACAACGATCCGGCTCATGTCGACGGTCAGGTCGCCGACGTACGTGCTCTTCAAGACGAGCGTGCCGCGCGCCCGAACCAGGCTGCGCGCGGCCTCGAAGCCTTCGGGCGTGCCGGTGCAATCCACGACGAGATCGTTGCCGGTCGGCGCGTCGTCGAGGCCGCGCGCAGCCAGTCCGATCCGGCCGGCCAGGTCGAGCGCCGACCGTCGACGCCCAACCACGATCGGCATGCAGCCCGTCGTGGCCAGCACCTGCGCCACGAGCAGACCGAGCTTGCCGGGGCCGACCACGACCACGCGATCCGTCGAGCGCACGGCCACCTGTTCGAGCACTTCACACGCGGCCGCCAGGGGCTCGACGAAGACGGCCTCATGATCCGCCACCGAGTCGGGCACGACATGCAGGTTGTCGGTCGGCAGGCTCAAGCGCTCGGCGAAGCTGCCGTTGCGACCGTTGATGCCGAGCACGGTACGATAGGCGCATTGAGTGAAGTCGCCGCGCGCGCACGCGGGGCAGGTGCAGCAAGCTGGGCGGATGTTGATCTCGCCGACGACGCGCTTGCCCTGCAATGGCCCCGGGCTGACCGCCACGCCCACGAACTCATGCCCGAGGACGCCGGACATCGGGCGATAGCCGCGCAGCACTTCGAGGTCCGTATTGCACACGCCGGCCACGCTCACGGCAACCAGCGTCTCGCCCTCCACAGCGGGTTCCGCCAGGTCGGTGCGCAGGGCCAGTTGCCCGTTCTCGAGCCAGATGCCGTGCATGCGATGGATCCGATCGTGTGCCGCCGGGCCGACGACCGAGGGCGGGAGCGCCGTGTTGCGTGCGCCTCCGCCCTCTCCAGTCGATCAGCCCAGGCCGAGGCCCTTGAGCGCGTCGATGCCGCCGCCGGCGAGACCGCCGCCGAGGACCCCGTCAAGTTGCTGCGCGATCGGGGCCGGCAGTTTGCTCTTGAGGAAGTCGAGCACCGCCTGCGCGGCCTGCTTGGCCTGCGCCTCGGGCAGCCCGGTCTTCTGCGAAACGACCTTTACGAGTTCATCCATGATGTTTGCTCCTGATTTGCTGTTGTGTCGGACGTGACGGCCGGCCCGGACAACGACCGGCCCGGTCACTGCTGCATCCCGCGATCATCATACGAGCCAGTGCGCTCGTTCGGCTACTCTTTTGTATAAGGCTGCCCGACCGCCGCCGGCGGCCGCGCCCGACCGACAAACCCGGCCAGGACGATGATCGTCAACACATAGGGCAACAGACCGATGAATTGATGCGGAATGACGTTGCCCAACCCCAGGAATTGTAACTGGCTCTGCAAGGCATTCGAGAAACCGAAGAGGAGCGCCGCCGCCCAGGCGCCAAACGGGTTCCAGTTGCCGAAGATCATGGCCGCCAGCGCGATGAAGCCGCGTCCGTTGGTCATCAAGCGCTCGAAGGACCCAACGGCCTCCAGACTCAGGAACGCGCCGGCCAGGCCGGCCAGCGCCCCGCCGATGACGACGTTGGCGTAGCGCGTCCGAATGACGTTGATGCCGACGGTGTCCGCAGCGCGCGGGTTCTCGCCCACGGCCCGCATCCGCAGGCCCCAGCGCGTGCGATACAGCACGATGTGGGTCACGACCACCAGGATCAAGGCCAGATACGTGATCGGCGGGTTTTCGAACAACACGGGCCCCAGGATCGGGATCTGCGACAGCAACGGGATCGGGATCGCCGGCAGCTTGCCGGGTAGGGTCACGTCCGACGTGTAGAAATAGCCCGTCAGACCGACGGCAAGGATGTTGATCACCGTGCCGCTGATGATCTGGTCGACGCGCAGGTGGATGCTCAACGCCGCGTGCAGCAGCGACAGCAAGGCCCCGGCCAACACCGCGGCCACGACGCCGAGCCAGACGTTGCCGGTGCTCGCGCCGGTCACGAACCCCGCGAACGCAGCCGTGAGCATCATGCCCTCGATGCCGATGTTCACCACGCCCGCGCGCTCGGAGAAGATCCCGCCCAGGGCGCCCAACGTGATCGGCGTCGACAGGCGCAGCGTGCCGCTCAGCACGGCGATCAGGATCAGGTTGATGTCGACGCCGTTCATCGTTTCCCCCACCCCGCGCTGAACGTCGTGGCGTCGGTGCCGCTTGCGCGCAACCGGAAGAGATAGCGAAGGATCGCTGGCGCGGCGACGAACATCAGCACGAGCGCCTGGACGACCTGGAGGATCTCGGTCGGCACGTGTGACGCGAACTGCATGTCGGTGCCGCCCGCGTCCATGCCGCCGAACAACAACGCGGCCAGTGCAACGCCGACGGGGTGGTTGCCACCCAGCAGCGAGATCGCGATGCTGTCGAAGCCATACCCGACGTTGAAGTTCGGAGCGAAGTAGTAGTTGCGCCCGAGCGTCTCGACCGCCCCCGCCAGCCCGGCCAGCCCGCCCGAGATCGCCATGGTCAAAATCGTGACGCGGGCGACGTTGATGCCGGCCGCGCGCGCCGCCGCCGGGTTCTGGCCCACGGTGCGCACCTCGAAGCCGATCGTCGTGCGCCAGATCAAGAACGCGATCACGATCACGGCGACCACGGCCAGCACCAGACCGAGATGGATGGACTCGTCGCCCAGGTTGAACATCACCGGCAGGTGCGCGGCCTCGGCGATCTTGGCGGTGCGCGGGACGATGTTGGCCGGGTTGGGGTCGCGCAGCGGCCCGGGCGCGATGCCCTGCGACTTGCTGCCCTGCGAGACCAGCCAGCCCGTGATCACCAGCGCGATGTAGTTCAGCATGATGGTCGTGATGACCTCATGCGCACCGGTGTAGGCCTTGAGTGCGCCGCTGAGCGCGCCCCACAGCGCGCCGGCCAGCCCACCGGCCAGGAGCGCCAGCGGCAACAACACCACGCCCGGCAGCCCGGCCAGGGCGATGCCGATCCAGGCCGACGTCACGGCGCCGAGAAAGAGCTGACCCTCGCCGCCGATGTTGAACAATCCGCCCTTGAAGGCAAAGGCGACCGCCAGACCCGCGAAGACGAAGGGGATGGCGTTCAGGATCGTCCGGCCGATGGCCGTTGGCGAGCCCAAAGAGCCCGACAGCATGCCGCCGTAGGCGGCGATGGCGTCGTAACCGTTGGCCCAAATAAACAGCGAACCCACGGCGACCGCCAGGATCACCGAGAGCAGCGGGATGAGGAGCGACTGGAGTTTGAAACGCGGCATGCGCGAGGTTGCGGGAAAAGCAGGAGGGGCGGCGCGCCGCCCCTCCTGTGTTGACGTTAGGCCTACGGCGTGTAGCCGGTCTTCAATTCGCCGCTCTCGAGCTTCGCGGCGGTGTCGACGATCAACTGCTTGAGGTCGGCAGGGACCGAGCCGTCGAAGTCATGGAACGGCGCGAGCCCGACCTGGCCAAAGTAGTTGCCGCCCGGGAACTTGCCGTCGTTGGCGAGTTTGATCAACGCCTCGACGCCGGGGGTGATGAGCTTCATGGCGCTGCTCACCAGACAGTCGTGCGCCTCAGGGACCGTCTCCCACTGGTCGCTGTCGACGCCGATGCAGTACACCGAGCCGGGGTTGGCCTTGGCCGCCGTGGCGATCTCGATCAGCGCGCCATTGCCGGTCTTGCCACCGGCGCCGAAGATGACGTCCGCGCCCTGATCGAGCGCCTGCTTGGCCGTGGTCGCGCCCCACTCCGGGTCGACGAAGGCCTTGTCGAGCGGACCGGGGTGGTAGGTCAGCAGGACCTTGATGTCGGGGTTGGCGGCCGCGGCGCCGAGCTTAAAGCCCTCGCCGAACGCGACCACCGGCGGGACCAGATCGGTGCCGAGCACGGCGCCGATTGTGCCGGTCTTGCTCAGCTTGGCGGCCAGCGTGCCGGCCAGATAGCCCGCGCGGTCTTCATTGAAAACCAGGCCGGCGACGTTGGGCAGCGTCTCGCCCTGGAACTGGTCGACGCCGATGAAGAGGATGTCGGGATGCTTTTTGGCTGCCTCGATCGTGGCCTCGCCCAGCGCAAAGCCGACGGTCACGACGACCTTGTAGCCCTGCGACACGAACTTGTCGATGTTCTGAGCATAGTCCTTGGCGTCCTGGGTCTCGATGTACTCGGCCGTGCCGCCGACCGCCTTCGCGCCGGCCTGGGCGCCTTCCCAGGCGCTCTGGTTGAACGACTTGTCGTCGACTTCACCGACGTCCGTCACCAGCCCGATCTTCAGACCGGCGGGGGCCGCGGTGGGCGTCGCAGCCGGCGTGCAGGCGGCCACAATCAAAGCCAGGGCCGCGGCGCCGCTCAAGACGCGTAACGAAAGGTTCTTCATAGGGTCTCTCCTCCAAAAAAAAGAAACGACGGTCCGGTATACACACGCCCGGCTACGGTCCCCCACGGAGATCCGCCCGGGTCACGTCGGCACATTATAGGGCGAAACACACGCCCCTTGACCATCGCTCAAGCGTTATTTCTCGTACGGTTGCCCATCCGCCGCCGGCGCGATGACGCGCCCGATCAGGCCAGCGATGACGATGATGGTCGCGATGTACGGCGCCATCAACAGGAACTGCGACGGGATCGGCACCTGCAGGATCGCCAAACGGCTGGCCAGCGAATCTGCGAAGCCGAACACGAGCGACGCGCCGAACGCGCCGAAAGGCGACCAGTTGCCGAAGATCATGGCGGCCAGGCCGATAAAGCCCTTGCCCGCGGTCATCCCTTCGTCGAAACGTCCGACCGCGCCGAGCGTGAAGCTGGCGCCGCCGATGCCGGCCACCAGCCCGCCGAGGATGACGGCGATGTAACGCGTTCGGAACACATTGATGCCCAGCGTGTCAGCCGCCTTGGGGTTTTCGCCGACCGCGCGCACCCGCAGCCCCCAGCGCGTGTAGAAGAGGCCGACGTGGATGATCACGAGCAACGCGAACATCACGTACGTGAAGATCGTGTTCTCGAACAGCACCCGTCCGAGCACCGGGATGTCCACCAGACCGGGCACGACGATGTTGCGGAACGTCCCCGGGTTGTTGAGCTGGTCGGTCATCTGCTGCATGAACAGCGACGAGATGTAGCTGGTCGTTCCGGTCGCGAAGATATTGATGACCGTGCCGCTGATGATCTGGTCGACCTTGTAGTGGATCGACAGTACGGCGTGCACGCCAGCCAGCACGGCGCCGGTGGCCATGCCGGCCAGCAGGCCGACCCACAGGTCGCCCGAGACCGTGCCGACGATCGTCGACGTCATGGCCGCGGCCAGCATCATGCCCTCGATGGCGATGTTGGCGACGCCGGCCCGTTCGCACAGGATGCCGGCCAGCGCGCCGAACGTGATCGGCGCGCCCAGATTGAGGGCGGTCTTGATCAGACCAGCGAGATTGATCGTCGCGTCCCGCGTCGCCCACACCAGCATGGCGAAGACGAAGATCAACAGACCCAAACCGAGGAACAGATTGGCCGTGCGGGAGTCGCCGCGCACGACCTGATAGGCGCCCAGCAGCCCCGTCACGACCGCCAGCCCCAACACGGTCGCGTAGCTCGGCACGACCCAATCCGGCACCCGTTGTTCCTTGGGCACCGCGCCTTGGTTCAACCCGAATGTCGACTGCAGCGACGAGTCGACGCCGTTGGCGAAGAAGAAGTACATGGCCAGGGCGACGAGCACCGTGACCGCGCCGTAGACCCGGGCGCGGGTCTTGTGCACGTCGCGCACGTCGCCCTGTTTGGCCGCCGTCAGAAACGTGGAAGGTGTCGCGGTCGTCATGGCTCAGCGCCCCCAACCGCGCATGAACACGGCTCGATCGCCCTCGCCGCCTTGTTTCAGGCGATACAGCCCGCGCACGATCGCGGGCGCGGCGATGAAGGCGATCACCAGCGCCTGGATGATCGAGATCAGGTCCACCGGGATCCCGGCGATGCTTTGCATCTTGGTGGCGCCGCTGCGCAGCACGCCGAACAGGAAGGCCGAGGCGACCACGCCGACCGGGTGGCTCTTGCCGAGCAACGCCAAGGCGATCGCGTCGAAGCCCAGATCGCCGGCGATGCCCGTCGTCAACGTATGGTTGAGGCCAAGCACCTGATTGGCGCCGGCCAACCCGGCCAGCGCGCCGGAGAGGCACATGGCCAGGATGATGTTGCGCGTCACGCTCATCCCCGAATAACGCGCCGCGTCGGGGTTGGCGCCGACCGTGCGGATCTCGAAGCCGATGGTCGTCCGGAACAGCAGCCACCAGATGCCGAACGCCACGGCGAGCGCGACGAAGAATCCGATGTGGAACCGCGCGGGCTCAGGGAACAACGTCGGCAGCTTGGCCGTGTCGGCGATGAGCGGGCTGATCGGGTTGGTGCTGCCCTCGCGCTGCATCGGCCCGGCCAGGAGCCAATCGGTCAGGCGGTACGCCACGTAATTCATCATGATCGTCGTGATCACTTCGTGCGCGCCCGCGCGGGCCTTGAGCAACGCCGGGATGGCGGCCCACAGCGCGCCGCCCAGCGCGCCCGCCAGGATCGCCAGCGGGATGTGCACGATCGCCGGCAGACCGGTGAAGGCATAGCCGACGAACGTGGCAAAGACCGCGCCCAGGAAGATCTGGCCGGTCACGCCGATGTTGAACATGCCGCACCGAAAACTCACGGCCACCGCCAGACCCGCCAGGATGTAGGGCGCCGTCGTCGACAGGCTTTCGGAGATCGGGTACAGCGCCTGCCCGATGGCGGCGCTGTCGCCGCTGGCGAAGGCCGCCGCGATCCCGCCGAAGTTTCCGATCGAACCCTCGAACATTGAACCATAGGCAGTGGCGATCGCCGTCCACATCGCGCCGAACAAATCTCCAGAGGCCTTGCCGCCGAGGATGTCGAGCACGGTGAAGTTGGTGAAGACGATGACGATCGAGCCCAGGATCAAGGCGGTCAGGATGGCCAGCGCCGGGATCAACAGATCGCTCCGAAGCGCCGGAAGCGCGAACGGGGTTTTCGCAGGTGTGTTTTTTGCCGTCATGTTCGTTGATGAACGTCGCGGGGCTGTCCGTCAGCCGTTCAGGCCGCCGCGTTCGGCTCCTTGCCCAGAACTTGTTCCGGCTGCACGCCGGCCATCAGCAGACCCAGCTGTTCCTTTGTGACGTCGCTGGCGTTGACGATGCCGTTGATGTGCCCGTGGTACATCACGGCGATCCGATCCGAGAGGCCCATGATCTCGTCCAGCTCGGTCGAGACCAGCAGCACCGCGCAGCCCTGATCGCGCTTTTCCACGATGCGTTGGTGGATGTACTCGATCGAGCCGACGTCCAGACCGCGGGTCGGCTGGACGGCGATGAGCAGTTTGATCGGCCGCGACAACTCGCGGGCGATGATGACCTTCTGCTGGTTGCCGCCGGAGAGCGAACCGGCCGATGTGCCGATCCCGGGCGTGCGCACGTCGAACTGCTTGACACGCTCCGTCGCGGCCTGGTCGACCTCGGCCTGCTGGGTCACGACGCCCCGCGCGAACGGCGGCAGGTAGTAGGTGTTTAGCACCATGTTGTCGGCGACGGGGTACGACAGCACAAGGCCGTCGCGCTGTCGGTCTTCGGGCACATGCGCGACGCCGAGCTCGGTGACCGTGCGCGGGTTGGCGTGTGTGGTGTCCTTGTCGAGGATCCGCACCTGCCCGCCCTGCGCCCGGCGCAGCCCGGTCAACGCCTCGACCAGCTCGGTCTGACCGTTGCCCTGAACGCCTGCCAGACCGACGATCTCGCCGGCCCGCACATCGAAGCCGACGCCGTCGACGACAAGGCCGTCGCGGTCGTCAAGCACGCGCAGACCCTCGACCATCAGCACTGGCGCGCCGGGTTTGGCCTCGGCCTTGTTGACGGTGAGCAGCACCTGCCGCCCGACCATCATCGAGGCCAGTTCGGTCTCGGTCGCCGCTTTCGGGTCGGCGCCGCCGACGACCTTGCCGAGCCGGAGCACCACGACGCGGTCGGCCACCTCGCGCACCTCACGCAGTTTGTGGGTGATGAAGATGATCGACTTGCCGCCCGCGACCAGCGAGCGCATGACCTTGGCCAGCTCGTCGGCCTCCTGCGGCGTCAGCACCGCGGTCGGCTCGTCGAAGATCAGGATATCGGCGTTGCGATAGAGCAGCTTGATGATCTCGACGCGCTGCTGGACGCCCACGGGCAGGTCTTTGATATACGCGTCCGGGTCGACCTGAAGACCATAGGCCTTCGAGATCTCGCGGATGCGGTCGGCGGCCGCGCGTCGGTCGAGGAAGACGCCGCCGCGCAGCGACTCTTGTCCGAGCATGACGTTCTCGGTCACGGTCAAGACCGGGATCAGCATGAAGTGTTGGTGGACCATGCCGATGCCGGCCGCGATCGAATCGTTCGGACCGGTCGTGTGCAGGGGTTTGCCGCGGACGCTGATCTCGCCCTCGTCCTGTTTGTACAGGCCGTAGAGCACGTTCATCAGGGTCGACTTCCCGGCGCCGTTCTCGCCGAGCAAGGCCAGAATTTCGCCTTGCTCCAGGGCCAGATCGATATGATCGTTCGCCAGGACTCCGGGAAAACGTTTGGTGATGCCGCGCAGTTCGAGGACAGGGGCCATGTCGTTTTATGGGGTCTGTGTCGGGATGCTCAAGTTTATCATGAGGCCAGCGGACGGAGGCGTAGGCGCGACGCGGGCGTGCAGGCACGAGTTGTCAGCGGCTTTTTGACGCTGGTGACGCTGATTACGCGGATACTGGCTAAGGGAGCCCTGCTGGCATCGGGCCCGTTTCCGTCAGCGAAATCCACGAAATCTGCGGCCAGATCCCGCGCCCGACAACTTGCTCGTGCACACCGACGCGGTGCCGCCCCCTGACACCCGCCAGAAGAGCACGCCACTTGTCGTCGCAACCGCGGTCGCCTCGCGGCGCGTTTTCCGGGGGGTTGGGCGGGGAAGGCTTCTTAAGGGCTGGCGTGGAAGCCGTCGTGCTAACAACTCGTCCGTCTCGCCTTCGGACCTGCGTCACGCTGTCCTGCCCGCATCTCGCCTTCGGATTGGCGTCATGCCATCCTACCCGCATCTCGCCTTCGGACCTGCGTCACGGTTGTGCGCATGCAATGCAGGGTTTCTGTGCGCTACTGACCCCGAGGCCTATGGCTGACGGCAGCGCGACCTCTCGTCGCCGGCCCTCCATATTGCAGCCGGCGATCTCTGGCAGGCGTCACCGTGACTGGCGATCCCCAGCCGAACAGGTCACGACCTCTGCCATATCCGCCCCATGGCGGCAATCCGACCTCCCGCTCCCCCTCCGAGGAAACACGTCCCGACTCATGGGGCCATCCATCAACGGGTGACGTGTTTCCGGGAGGGGGCCGGGGGGTGGATCCCCGAATCAAACGAGGCGGCATTGCTGCCGCCTCGTCCTTCAAACTCGGGATCGTATCGGGTTACGGCAGATCCGCGAACGCCATGACCTTGATCTTGCCCGAGATGATGTCGGCCTTGATGGCCTCGATCTCGGCGGCAAGATTCGAGTCGACCTGGCTCTCGAAATCGTGGAACGGCGCGATGCCGACCTGCTCGTTGGCCAGGTTACCGACCACGACGCCGCCCTTGAACGAGCCGTCGGCCGCGGCCTTGGTGCCGGCGATCACCGACTGATCCAGGCGCTTGAGCACGCTGGTCAGGACGATGGCCTTGTACTCGGACGCGCTGGCGTACCAGTCGCTGTCGACGCCGATGATGTAGGCGTTGCCGGCCTTCTGAACCTCGGCCGCCGCGCCCAGACCCACCGGGCCGGCCACGGGCAGGATGATGTCCGCGCCCTCGGCCATCAGGGCCTTGGCCTGCTCGCCGCCCTTGACCAGGTCGCTGAAGTCGCCCGTGAACAGGCCGTCCTTCTTGGCGTTGTCCCAGCCGAGGAGCACGACGCTCGCGCCCTTCTGGGCGTTGTAGTACTCGATGCCCTGCTGGAAGCCGACCATGAAGTCAGCCACCGGCGGGATGTTGATGCCGCCGAAGGTGCCGACCTTGCCGGTCTTGCTGAACGACGCGGCGACGTAGCCGGCCAGGAACGCGCCTTCTTGCGTGGCGTAAACCTGCTGGTAGGCATTCGGAACGTCTTCGCCGTAGGCATAATCGAGGATCATGAACTTCTGATCCGGGTTCGCCTTGGCCGCGGCCAGGGTCGCATCGCCGAGCAGGAAGCCGACCGTGACGATCAGGTCGCACTTCTGCGACACGAACTCGTTGATGTTCGTGGCGTAGTCGGAGTCGCTGTTCGACTCGAGATACTTGGCCTCCCAACCCACGGCCGCGGCGCCTTGCTGCGCGCCTTCCCAACCCGACTGGTTGAACGACTTGTCGTCCACACCACCGGTGTCGGTGACTTCGCACACGGAGCCCTTGGGCGCCGGGGGCTCGGTCGGGGCAGCCGTCGGCGCAACCGTCGGCGTGGCGGCCGGGGCGCAGGCCGCGAGCATCAGCGCGGCAGCCGAAAAGGCCGAAAGGAACTTGGCAGTTGTCGAGCGCATAGAAATCTCCCCTCCTAAGGGAAAAGAAGTGACGGAATCAGAGAGTAGGCGGATTCAGCAATCGCGAAAGAATCACCTCCTTATCAAGTGGCCAAGATCGCAGGAGTACGAAACAAGCCTTGAGGATGTTGTGGCGTCTGGAGAACTCATTATACAGGAGGAAGGTGTAGCCCTCAACCTCGGGCAATCCACCCGACAGAGCCATGGGATCTTGTTCCTGGACGGGATTGATCCGGCGCACATTGCGCTGGTTTTGCGAATGGCTGCGCCATACGGCACTTCACGCTATCCGCAACGAATCTCGCGTCAGGACACCCCGGTTGCGATCGCCCGGGCCAGCACGAAGTCAACCGGTGCGACGTCCAAGCGCCGGTTGGTCAAAGGTCGCTGTCCGGCCATGGACGGCAGTGGCCCGGAACTGCCAGGTGTGTGGCACGAAGCCCGAGGCCTTCAGATCGCGAAGCGCTGGAGACTGGTCGTCGTCGCCAAGGCTGAACCGATCGACCGCGGGTTCGAATGCCGCCTGGCGGGCCACGCCGGTGAAACGTGCGAAGAAGAAACGAACCGGCGAACCCGTCGCGCGACCGGCGATGAAGATCGGGCCTTCCCAGTCGCTGGTCGCGGCAGCCGTCGGTGCCGCGGAGGCCTCCCTGCCCTGCGCGTGACAGACGCGTTGGGCGCCGCGACTCACGGCCAGTTGCCAGGGTGCGTCGATGGATAGATCGATCCGGGCGGGGTCGTAGGGCGTTCCGAAGAAGGTCCGCTCGACCCAGGCAAAGGCGGCCGAGTCGTTGTACGCCTGAAGCAGCCGAAATCCGTCGGCCGTCGCGCCATCAGGCGATGCCGAGACCGTGATCGAAAGCGAGCACTCGCGAAAGCGATAGCCCAGCCAGCGTGCGGATATCGCCGTCCACACGAGCTGGGCCGCGCCCTCTGCCGCGAACGGCGTCAATGCCTCGGGCTGCAGAAACCGACGCCAGACGGCGAGATCCGCCCGCCCGATCAGCATCGCCTCACGGACGGACCGGATCTCGACCGGGTAACGCCTTGGCGCCACGGGTTTGGCAAAGGGATCCATCGCGCCGACACCTTACCTTCCGACCAACTGGTAGAGGATGCCGTCAAGGTCGACCAGGTAGAGCTCTCCGGCCTGATCCTCTCCAAACGAACTCACCGGAAAATGGGCCGTGCCGAACGTCTGGTTGGTCCAGGTGCTCCCGTCAGACCAGGCGGCCCAGAGGGTCGTGCTACAAAAGTCCGCATAGAAATACACGCCGTTCAGCGCCGGCAACGCCGAACCGCGGTACACGTAACCGCCGGTCACGGAACAGCCTTCGCTGTGGGTGTACTCGAGGATCGGCGGAATCGGATCGGCGCCGGCATGGCGGGTGGTGTCGTAGTCGTGAAATCCTTCGAAAACGCGCCAGCCCAGATTGCGGCCCCCGCTCTCGCCGTTCGGCAGATAGTCGATCTCCTCGTACTGGTTCTGGCCGACATCGCCGATGTACAGATCGCCCGTCAGACGGTCGAACGAAAAACGCCAGGGGTTGCGCACGCCGTAGATCCAGATCTCGGGCCGCCCGCCGCCGTTCGCGAACGGGTTGTCCAATGGGATCGTGTAGGCGTCGCCGCTGACGTCGAGCCTGAGGATCTTGCCGAGCAAGGCGTCGAGATCCTGGGCGCGGTCCTCGGGATCGCCGGCCGAGCCGCCATCGCCGAGGCCGGCGTACAGGTACCCGTCCGGGCCGAAGGCGAGCATGCCGCCGTTGTGATTGCCATAGGGGTCGTCGACGGCCAGCAGCACCATGCCGCTGTCGCGTTCCGCGGTGTCGGCATTCGGATCGGCCGTGAAACGCGCGATCGTGTCCTTGCCTTCGTCCTGAGCCGTGTAGTACACGTACAGACGCCCGTCCTGGGCAAAGGTCGGGCTGAAGGCAAGGCCCAGCAGGCCCTGCTCGTTTTCGGAATCCGTCACGCGATCGGTCAGGTCGAGGTACGGTTCGGTCAACAATTCGCCGTCGCGGATCACGCGGATGCGTCCGGGCTGCTCGACCACGAACAGACGGCCTGAACCGTCGCCGGCGTGGGTGACGAACACCGGCCGGTCCAGGTCCTTGGCCACTTCTTGAAGCGCATACTGATCGAGCGACAGCGCGCCGGGGTCCGGCGTGCCGGCCGCGGCTGGCACGGGCGTGGCTGTGGGTTCGGCCGAAGGGGTTTCAGTGGCCGCGGCTGCGACGATGTCGGCATCCGTCTCGGTCGGAGCCGCCGTGGGCGCGAGCGGTGTCGGGCTGATGCGCGCGATCGGCGGCACCGGCGTGGCCGTCGGCGACGCGAACGAGCAGGCGCCGATCAGGATGGGCAGCGTCGACACAAGCAGCCGTCGTTCGAAAGGCGTCATCGGTGGGTCCCTCCATCAACATGTCTGACCGGAGCCATGAGCCTGGCAGACGCGCGTTAATGTCGCCTGTGCCGGGTCACAACACGCCGCGGCGCCGTAACAACACCGCCTGAAGCCCGGCCTCGACCGTAAATGAAAGGCTATTTGCCAGAGCCAGCGCGGCGACGCCGTAGAGCGGCGTCAGAAACCAGCCCAGCGCCGCAAAGACGACCAGGTTCACGGCGGCCGTGATCAACGGCGTGCGCGCATCCTGATATGCATAGAACGTTCGCGTGGTCGCTTCCTTGAGGCTGTGGCCGATCAGGCCAAGCAGATACGCCTGAGTCGCGATCGCGACGAGCCCGGCCCGGTTCTCGAAGATGAGACCCGCGACCCAGGGGATGAGGACCACGCCGAGGATCGTGATCGGCACGGTCAGCGCCAGGAGGATCCACAGCGCGCGGCGCAACATACGCGTCAGTTCGGCATGCTGGTTGCGGGCCACCAACTCGGCCAGGGCCGGCAACAGCGCGACGCCCAGCGCCGTGCCGAGCAGGGTCTCCGGGATCTGCTGGATGCGCCAGCCAAAGCTCAATGCCGAGATGGCGCCCTCCTCGAGACCGGAGGCGATGCGATCATTGACGATGAAGACGGCGCTGACGCAGGCCATCGTCACGACGCGCGGCCCCATCAGCGCCAGCATGCGACGCATGTCGGGCTGGTCGAAGCCCAGTCCGCGTGTCCAGCTGAACCCATAGCGCAGCAGCCCGGGCACCTGCACGACGAGGTGCAATGCGGCGCCCAGGACGACGCCCAGGGCCAGGCCATACACGCCGAGGTCAGGCGTCATGGCGGCCAGCGCGTTCAGCGCCGGGCCGAGCAGCGGGCCGATCACGCTCATCCGGCCCAACGACACCGCGAGCTGGCCCGTCGGCCCGAGCACGAGGACGCCGACCAGCTGGCCGAGGCTATACATCATCGGCGCCAGACCCGGCAGCAGGAAGTGCTGGTGCGCCTGGAGACTGCCCGAGATCAACCCGCTGACCGAGAAGATCAGCGTGGCGGCGAGGTTGAGCCGCATCAGGTTGGTCGTCAGCGCCTGCTGGCCGGCATCGAATCCGGGCGCGACGACGTGCGCGACAAGCCAGGGCGCGAAAAGGAAGATCAGGATCGAGATCGCGCCGGTGAGCAAGAAGGCCAGGTTCGCGATCTGCGAGAACAGGCGCCAGAGCCCGGGGCGACCGTCGCGTTCGAGCGCCTGACGCAGCACCGGGATCATGGCCAGGTTGAGCGCGCCGCCCGAGATCAGCAGAAAGAGCGTGTCGGGCAGATTGTTGGCCGCGTTGTACGCGTCCAGCGCATGGCCGACGCCGTACGCGCGCGCGATCAGGAACTGCACGCCCAGGCTGACGACTTTGTCGAACGCGAAAAGCGCGCTGACCAGAAGCGAGGCTTTGAAGAGCGATCGCATTATGGTAATCCACCTCTCGAACGTCCCAGCAGTTTACACGCCTATTACAAACTCACGGAACGGCGCTGACAGCCGAGAATTACTCTGCGTGCAAGGTAACGAAACGGAGCACATCGACATGAACACCCACACCTTCACCCGCAAACTTCTGGCCGGTCTCGCGAGCGGCGCGCTGGCGCTTGGCCTGGTCGTCGTCAACGTCAGCCCCGCGTTCGCGCAGGAGGGCGGGCCGACCCCGACGCCGTCCGAGCTCACACGGCCCGAGATCCGGCAGCAACGGCTCGAGCGCCTGTACCAGCGCACCGAGAACTGGCGCGATCGCCAGACCGACAACCTGGCGCGCGCCGACGAGGCGGTGGCTAAGACGCAGAGCTATATCGACGAGAAGAAGGCCGCGGGGCTCGACACGAGTTCCTTGGAGGCGGCGCTGGCCGCGTATCAGACGGCGATCGGCGAGGCGCACAGTTTCCATGATCAGGCCGTGGGCGTGCTGAGCACGCATGGCGGCTTCGACGATGCCGGCACGGTCACCGACGTGACTGCGGCGCGTGTCACCATCGCCGACGGCGCGACGGCCCTCGAACAGGCGCGCGTCCGCATGGTCAACGCGGTCTTCACCCTGCGCCAGGCCATCCGCGATTTCCGCCAGGCCAACAACCTGCCCGGCGCTCCGTAACGCGGACGCCACTTCCAGTCGTCGAAATATCCGTGGCCCGGCGATTGCCGGGCCACGTCGACCTTCAAGGATCTATGAACGCTCGAACGCTTTCTCGCCTGTCGGTTATGAGCAGCCTGTTGGCCATCGCGGCGTTGACCGTCGGCTGCGGACGGTTGCGCCCCGATCGCGGTGGCGCCGCGGATCCCGCCGCGGCCGCGACGTTCACGGCGGTCGTGCCCGCGACCACACAGGCCGCGCCGACCGAGGCTCAAGTTGCGGCGCCCACCGAGCCGCCAACCGCCCTGCCCGTGTCGACGGCCACGTCACCCGCTGTCGCAACGGCCCAACCGACCGCTGTCAATACGCTTCCGCCACAGCCCACGGCCACGCCCGTGCAGCACGACACGGGCGGTGACGCGCTGGACAACTTCCTAAACACCCTGGGCAGCGGCGCGGCCGATGACTCCGCGATCTTGACCGAGCTCGAGCAGATCCCGTGAATGAACCGCGGGCGGCGGTCATCGACTTGCCGCCCGCGGCCTCTTCTTCCCCTCAGCCAGCAGGGCCACGGCCCGCGCCACGCGATCGCGGCGAGTGGCGGTGCGCCGCGCGGCCTCGATCCAATCGACGTAGGCCTTTTGATTGGTGTAGGCCAGCTCGGCATACGAAGCGCGTGCCGCTTTGCTGGCCCTCAGAGCCTGGCGCAGATCGGCGGGCGCCTCGACGACACGGTCCTTCGTGTCTTCGACGACGGTCACGTCGACCGCGTCGCCGACTGACTTGCCGAGTTGGGCGCGGATGTCCTTTCGGATGCCGAGGATGTGGCACGCCGTGCCCATCCGCACCAGCGATCCACGATACGACACGTCGTCGAACCACGCCTGCACCTTGACGCGCTTTCGACCAAACACGCGCTCGACGTCAAAGGGCACGACGACATACGCGCCTCCGCCGCCGGCGTCTTCGATCACGGCTTTGAAAGCGTGCGTGGGCTTCCTGCGCGGCTGGCGTGGCGCTCCGGACATCGGTTCAGGGTGTCAGAAAGAGTATCCACCAGGGTGTCTCGGTTCCGGTGAGCGACGGACAGCCCACCTGATCGAGGAAACATTCGCCGATGTGCATGGCGCCGACCATGTCCCAGAACGCGGCGGCGGCGTGCGCGGCCAGGAAACTGGCAACGACCAGCGTGGCGATCAAGATCAGCCAGTTCCACGCCCGTTCGTTATGCCAGCGTTGATAGATCAACGCCCCAACCACAAGCACCAGCGTCGACACGAAGATGAAGGGCGTCTTGTACGCCGTCGTGATCTCGTCAAACCCGACGAAGAGCACCAACGGGAACAGGCTGAAGACCGCCAGCTCGACGCTCATCCAGCGCTTCCAGAGCAGGAAACCCAGCAGGCTCAGGGCTCCCGCAAATGCGGCGACCGCGCCTTCGCCGGAGATGGGCGGCTTCGGGAAACCTTCGACCGTGACCGCAAGCGCCAGCAGGCTGACCGGCAGGAGAACGAGGATCGTGACCCACCAGGGTTGCGAGACGCGAGGACTGGGATGCAGCGCATGTGTCATGGCAAGACCCTCCTTCCCGTTCAGCCCGCGCGCGGCGACCGTCACGTGGCCGCGGGGGGGTCGACCGGCGCGATCGGGGCGGGTGAGCTCGCGGCGCTTCGCTGTCGATAAAAGTCGCCGAACGCCGTCGCGGCGACATAGGCCGCATAGAAAGCACCGGGCGCGAGGATGATCAGACCGATCGCGCACAGCACCATCGTCATGTAGAACATCGAATAGAGCACATACACGATCGCGATCAGACCCATCACCACGACCCAGACGGTCAGATAGCTCCAGGCATCGCCGCGGATCAGGCGCCAGATCACGCGCACGCTGAACGCATCCGACAACCGGCCGCTGTCGACGAAACGCGCCAGCGCGACGGGCAACGGAACCGTCCCGAGCATCGTCAACAACGAACCGACGGCCATGCCCAGGAACAGGAGCGCCATGCCAAGGAGAAGCGATACCAGCAGCATCGCGGAGTCGTCGCCCCGAGACCGCGTCATGCCCAGGTAGATCATGGACAGCGGGCTCATGAAGAAGTAGGCCGCAAACCCGCCGGTGATGACCAGCAGACCGGGCAGCAGGTACGCCAGCCCGATCACCGTCGCCTTGAGCCCATCGAGGAGGAGACCGCTCCAATCCTCCCAGGGCGGAAGATGCGCCGCCTCGCCGCGGATTGCGTTCCGCATGACGCGGACGAGATAGCCGTTCACGGCAAGCCCGGGCAGGATCGGGATGAAGGCGCCGCAGAACCAGAGCGCCGAGCCCAACAGAAACCGGTTCTGGCCGTCTGGAACCGCAAACGGAGATCGTAACAACCGACGTAGGCCGCTCAATCGAAACGCGTCTTCCATGTCGCCCTCATCTCAACAGTATGCTTAAACGAACAAAGGCCGTGATAGGCTGATTGTAAGCCTGTCGCGGCCTTTGTTCAGCGCGGGTGTGTCAGGGCGTAGCGCCGAGCCGGGCCAGGCCGTCGGTCGGCAGCTTGTATCCGGGGCGCTTTTCGAGCGCGGTGCGGTAATCGGCGATCGCTTCGGTGTACTGGCCGAGCGCTTCATACGCCTGGCCGCGCCAGTAATAGGCTTCTTCGAGACCCGGATTGGGCGTCGACTTGATCGCGGCGGAGGCCAGATCGATCACGTCCTGATACCGGCCGGTGAAATAGTAGGCGCGGTACGGGCCGAACTGATACCACAGCATGCGGTAAGGAAGCCCGATCTCGCGCGCCTTGTCGTAGGCCTGTGCCGCGCCGGCATAGTCCTGCATGTAATGCAAGTTGGTCCCGACGTTGAACCAGGCAAAAGCCAGGTCCTGACCTTTCAGGTCGGGGTTCTGGGTCTCGGCCTGGGCGCGCGCGAGCGCCTGCTTGTAATTGACGTCGAGGTCGACGGCGTCGCCGAGCAACTGCACGACCTGGGCCTCGCGTTCGGCCGACTGCGGAAAGACCACGGTGTAGTTGTAGTTGAACGAGCGCCAGAGCGTCATCAACTCGTCGTACGTCATGACCGTGTTCGCGCCGCGGAACGTGTCCTGGATGATGAAGGCCTTACGGCTGTCGTCGTAGGCACCGAAGACCGAATAGTGGCCGAACCAGCCCTGGCAACGCGCACCTTCGTCCGGGGCGCATTGCAGACCCTTCTCGATCAGTACCGGATAGCCCGCCGCGATGAAGCGCTTGACCAGTTCGACGTCGCCGTTGTTGCGGATGTAGGCGTTGAAGCCGATCGTCGAGACGTAGTTGTAGAGCTCGATCGGCGAGACGTTCTTGTCCTGGCGGTTTGGCTTCATCACCGCCGCGGTGTCGTCCTGCGTGCCACTCCAGCCCCAGAAACTCAGATCGACGGCCAGTGACGCCGGGCCGCAGTTGTTGAACTTCTGCTTCTCCCAGCGAAACCCCGTAAGCTCGACCTTGCTCGGCAGCGGCGTCGGCGACGGGCTTGGCGTGGGCGTGAACGACGGTGTCGCGGTCGGGCCGACCGTCGGGCTGGCTGTGGCGGCGGGGCTCGGCGTGCCCGTCGGCGTTGGCAGTCCGCCAGCGAGATCGCCGCTGCCCGACTCCGGATCGATCACCGGGGTTCGTGCCGCGGCGATCGGGGCGCCGGCCACGGCGGTCGGCAGCACGCCAGGCTGTGGGTTGGCGGCGGCGTAGAGCTGTGCCTGAACCTGCTGGACCCGGAAGAAGACCGAGTCGTTGGTCTGATACAGGTACAGGCCCACGACCGAGGCCATCAGCACGATCCCGATCGACAATGCCGCGACCGCCAGCGGCCAGGGAGTTCGGACGCGTCGCTTGCGCATAGGGGGAGGATTTTACCGCTGTCGCCGGGCCCGCTGCGGGTTGGGGATTCTAACGTTGGACCTGATAGATCGAGTCGTGATTCTCGGCTTTTCAAGGGATCTCAGAAGACGCATGCGGCGAAATCGCGTCGATATTCTAACCTTGCGTGGTTCAGGGCCGGCATACACTCCACGCATGCACATCCGCCCGGGCACGCCCGACGACCTCCCCACCCTGGCCGCCATCGACGCCCTGATCGCGACGTCGCCCGAGCGCCTTTCCGAAGTGGCGCACGCCGTCGTCGAGCAGCAGGTCTCGGTCGCCTGCGTGGACGATGGACCGGTCGGCTACCTCATCCTCCATCACGCGTTCTTCGGCAATGGGTTCGTTCAACTGCTCGTCGTCGCGCCAGACCGGAGACGCGGCGGCATCGGCGCGGCCTTGATGCGCCACGCACGCGCGATCTGCCGAACGCCCAAATTGTTCACGTCGACCAACGCCTCGAATGCGCCGATGCAGGCGCTGCTGGACCGGCTCGGCTACCTGCGGTGTGGCACGATCGACGGTCTCGACGACGATGACCCCGAGTGGGTCTACCTCCATCGCGCCGCGTCCGACGGCCCGGCCTCGCTATAATCGACGCGTGCCCCAGCCCTCCGACAAGGCCGCCGAACGCGGCGAACCCAGTTACGTCTGGCGCGCCGGTCAAGACCGCCGGCTCGCGTTGATCCGTTCGGCGCTGCCGACCGGCTTCGGCCCGCACGGCCGCATCCTCGATGACGGCTGCGGCCTCGGCCTGTACGTCCACAAGCTCCTGGCCGACACGCCGCGCAGCCACGGCCTCGAGTACGAGCGCGAACGGGCCGTAGAAGGCGCGCGCAAGCTCGGTCTCGAGTTGCTCGTCAACGCCGCCGGCGAACGCCTGCCCTACGCGGATCGCAGTTTCGACGCCGTGTTGTCCAATGAGGTCATCGAGCACGTGCAAGATGATCGCGCCGCGCTGGCCGAGATGGCGCGTGTGCTGAAACCCGGCGGCCGTCTGCTGCTCTTCTGCCCGAACCGCTGGTATCCCGTGGAGCAACACGGTGTGTACTGGCGCGGCCGCTACGTGTTCGGCAACATCCCGCTCGTCAACTATCTGCCCGATCCGCTGCGCAACCGCCTGGCCCCGCACGTGCGCGTCTACACGGCACACGGTCTGCGCCGGCTCTTTATCGGCCTGCCGCTGCGCATCGTGACCCACACCCGCATCTTTGGGGCGTACGACAACCTCATCTATCGCTTTGGCCCGCTCGGCCGCATCCTGCGCGCCGCCCTCCAGGGCGCCGAATCCACACCGCTGCGGTTCTTTGGCCTCTCGCATTGGCTGGTTGCGGAGAGAATTGGGTGATTGGGAGATTGTGTGACTGCGGTATGCCCTAGTCGCCCCCGCGCCCCATGGCGCCCAACCCGGCCGAGGATAGAATAACGGGATGCCCCGCGCGTACGCGATCATCCGACGGCGCCAGCTGCGCGACTTGAAGACTCGCCAGGGCGCGGCTCGCGCTCAGCGTTGGGCGGCCAGCGGTCTGTTGACAATCACGCTGGTCGTCGCCGCCGTGATCGCGTTGTTCGTCAGCGCGGTGACGGCCACCTACGCCTACTTCACACGCGACCTGCCTCCGGCCGACCGGCTGCAGGCGGTGTTCAGCCCCGACAATCCGCTTTTCTTCCAGACCTCGCGCTTCTACGACCGCACCGGCCAGGCCTTGCTCTATGAAGTGATCGATCCTCAGGGCGGCGATCGGCAATACAAGGCGCTCAGCGACCTCCCCACGGCCGTCGTCAGCGCGACCGTCGCGCTCGAGGACAAGACGTTTTTCACCAACCCAGGCTACGACCTGTACGGCATCTCGCGCGCGTTGATCTCCAACCTGCAGGGCGGCCAGGTGCAGGGTGGCAGTTCGATCACGCAGCAGCTGGTGAAGAACACGTTGATCGCGCCCGAGGAACGCGCCGTGCAGTCGTACCCGCGCAAGGTCCGTGAGATCCTGCTGGCGGCCGAGATCACGCGCCTGTACTCCAAGGAGCAGATCCTGGAGTGGTACCTCAACACCAACTTCTACGGCAACCTGGCGTACGGCATCGACGCCGCCGCGCTCGTGTATTTCGGCAAGCACGCCGAAGACCTGACGCTCGGTGAGGCCGCGCTGCTGGCCGCGATCCCGCAATCGCCGGGGATCAACCCCGCCACGGATTTCGAGGAGGCGCGCCGCCGCGGCGACGTCGTGCTCGACGTCATGGCCCGCGAGGGGTTCATCACCGAAGCGCAGGCCGAGGCCGCGCGAGCCGAGCCGCTCTCCGTGCGCGAGCCGGTCCAGCGTTACGACATCGTCGCCCCGCACTTCAGCGTGTATGCGCGGCAACAGGTCGAGCAGTTGCTCGATCAGGCCGGCTACGACGGGGAGGACCTGGTCAACCGCGGCGGTTTGCGAATCATCACGACGCTCGATCTGCCCCTGCAGCGCCAGGCCGAGTGCACGCTGCGCACGCAGGTGGCGCGTCTCTCCGGTGCGCCGGCCGGCACGGTCGTCGCGGCCGAGGGCGATGCTCCCGAGTGCACGGCCGCCGCGTTCCTGCCCGAGCTGGCGCGTGAACAGGCCGGGCAGGATTACCACGTCACGAACGGCGCGACGCTGATCCTGCGCCCGGGCAGCGGCGAGATCCTGGCCATGGTCGGCTCGGCCGATTACTGGGATGCGCGCATCGACGGCGCCTTCAACATCGCAGTCGACGGCCAGCGTCAGCCCGGCTCGTCGTTCAAGCCGTTCACGTACGTCGAGGCGCTGCGCCTGAACTACTCGCCCGCCACGATGCTGCTCGACGTGCCCATGAACTTCGTCACGGCCGACGGCGGCGTATACGCGCCCGAGAACTACGATCGCAAGTTCCACGGACCGGTCAGCCTGCGCCAGGCCTTGCAGCGCAGCTACAACATCCCGGCGGTCGATCTGATGAACCGCGTCGGCGTCGACAACGTCATCCGTCTCGCGCACCGTCTGGGCATCGACACGCTCGAGACCGGCCAGTATGGCCTCGCGCTCACGCTGGGCGGCGGCGAGGTGACGCTGATGGACATGACCTACGCCTACAGCGTCTTCGCCAACGGCGGCGTCATGGCCGGCCAGCCCGTGCCCGTCGACCGGCAGAAACCCGGCTTTCGCCAGCTCGACCCGGCCGTGATCCTGCGCGTCGAAGACGCGAACGGCAAGGTGCTGTACTCCTTCGAATCGCCGACCACGCAACCGATCCTCAGCCCCGAGCTGGCGTACCTGATCGACGACGTGCTCTCGGACAACAACGCCCGGGCCGCGGCGTTCGGCCGCGACAACCCGTTGTATCTGCCGGGCCGCCAGGCCGCGGCCAAGACGGGCACGACCAACGACTTCCGCGACAACTGGACGATCGGGTTCACGCCGCAGCTGGCGATCGGGGTCTGGGTCGGCAACGCCGACAACACGCCGATGAAGGGCGTCAGCGGTCTGACCGGCGCGGCCCCGATCTGGCATGCGTTGATGACGTACGCGACGCAGAGTCTGCCGCTCCAGGGCTGGACGCAGCCGGTCGGCATCGAGCGCGTCAAGGTGTGCGAGAGCTCGGGTCTGCTGCCGACGAGCTACTGCCCAAAGGTGCGTGAGGAGATCTTCCTGCAGGGCACGGCCCCGACCACGCCCGACAACCAGTGGCAGCCGGTGATGATCAACCGCGAAACCGGCAAACGCGCGACGGCCTGCACGCCGCCCGAGCTGGTTGAGGCGCGTGTGTACCAGGTGCTGCCGCCCGAGGCCGCCGATTGGGCCACTCAGGGCCAGGTCGCCCAACCTCCCAGCGAATATGACGCCGTCGGCGGCGCCTGTCTGACGAGCGGCAACGCCATCCTCGCCACGCCGCAGCCGTTCGCGACCTTGCACGGCACGGTCGAGATCTCGGGCACCGCGCACGGCGACGGCTTTTCCTTCTATCGCCTGCAGATCGGTCAGGGCCTGTATCCGCAGGCGTTCACGGCGCTCGGCCCGGACGTGACCACGACGGTCGACGGCAACGTGCTCGGCCTCTGGGACACGTCCGGCCTCGACGGCGTCTACACCCTGCAGCTCATCGTGGCGCGCTCGGACCCCAACGGTGGGCCGCCGATCCTCGACACGGCCGCCGTGCCGGTCACGATCGACAATATCGCGCCGACCGGGCAACTGCTCGCCCCGGCCCTCGGCGCCACGATCGACTCGAGCCAGAACGAGACCGTGGTGTTGCAGCCGCAGGTCAGCGACAACCTCTCGGTGGCCCGCGTCGTCTTCTACGCCGACGAGCGCGAGTTCGCCACGGCCACGACCGCGCCCTACTCCACCCGCTGGCCGATCAAGGGTGCGGTGGGCGCCCATACGTTCTTCATCCGCGTCTATGACGGCGCCGGCAACTTCGTTCAGAGCGAACGCGTGACGATCACGGTGCGATAGGGGCGACCCTTGCGGCCGACCGCCTGATTGCTCGACGACAAGACGCACGGCTTCTCCCCCGTTGACCCACGGCCAGTTCCACGCCGCGATCCTGCGCCATGTCGTCGATCACGGTGTAGCGCCGGAGGCGGATGCGCTGGCGGCACAGTTCGGCGTGTCGGACGACGTCATGATCAAGGCCTTGCGTGCGCTCGCGGAGTACCACGGCGTGGTGCTCGCTCGGCGGCGCCGTCTTGCTGAACCGCGATGTCACGATCACGACTGCGCTGGGCGCCAACGGGCGCCAGGTGGATGTGCGCATTCGGCACGGACGCCTCGTCGACGACTCGTTTGTCGTGCACTTCCCGGTGCCGATGATGCAGGCCTGGGACAACGTGATCTACACCTGCAGCACGATGTTGCTCTTCGAGAACGAGACTCAGGTGGTCGATTGGAGCGCACGCCACGGCATCGCCCGCGGCGACGTCCAGCCGATCGGACGCATCTGGGAGTTCGCGCGCGTCTGGTACGACAACCACCTCAGCCCCGACTGGACCAAGTGGACGACCGATGACGCCCGGGCCATATTCGAGCGCTTCGGCCTCACCGGCCCGATCTGGCGCATGCCCGAGTCCACGACACGCTTCTGACGAACACCCCACGGCGAGGCGCCCGAGCCGCTCGTGGCGGGTCGTTGCGCCTCTTGTTCTTTTTCCTCCGCGATCTAGCGCCCGACGAAGAGCGCCGTTGGATCGAGACGCCGGCCCTGCGCCAGGGCGCCGTTCGTGACGCCGACGACCGTGCCGATCCAGAACGACGCGCTGTTCTGCCCGGCGGCCGGACGCATCAGGCTCGGCGCCACGGCGAGCTCGACGTGCGCGTGCGGACCGGTCGAGTTGCCCGAGGTGCCCAGCAAAGCGATCGCGTCGCCGGGCAGCAGGACCGCGCCGGATGCGGGCACCTGATCGGGCTGAAGATGCGCCGTCATCACGTAGAGCGATTGGCCCGGCGCCAATGTCACGCCGCGCGCCGCCAGTTCGGCGACCTGCTCCGGCGTCAACTCGTCGAACCGTGTCTCCACGATCGCCAGCGCGCCGTATCCCCAGTTGTTGTCCGGCCCGAACGCCGAGCCGGGCGCCATTTGCCCGCTCGTGTTGCCGTCGATGGTGAGCGCCGGACACGGGTCGGACACGATGCGCGTCGCGGTGTACGGCGCGCGCAGGATCTTGTCGTCGCTCAACGTGTTCAGGTCGATCGCATAATGACCAGGATGCCCGAGCCAGGCGTAACCGCTGATGTACGCGTCCGGCAAGAGCTCGGCCTTCCCGGCCGGCAGCATCGGCGCGGGCTCGACCGCCCCGACCCCTGGCGCCGGCACGACCAGATGTTGACCCGGATAGATCAGATCGCCGAGGATGCCGTTCGCGGCCCGCAGCGCCGCCACAGTCGTGCCGTGCGCGAGGGCGATCCCCCAGAGCGTGTCGCCGGTGCGCACCGTCACGGTGCCGGCCGGTGTCGGCGGGTCGGGCTCCGGCGGCGGTTCCGCGGCCGGCTCGGGCAGGATCAGACGCTGACCGGGGAAGATCAGGTCGCCGGTCAGGCCGTTGGCAAGGCGCAGGGCCTCCACCGTGGTGCCGAATCGACGCGCGATGTCCCACAGCGTGTCGCCGGTGACGATCACATACGTGCCGGGGTTTTCGGCGGCCGGCGCGACGAGACGGCTCAGACCCGGCGTCTTGCTCACGCGTCGGGTCGGGATCGCGCCGTCGCGCGCCAGACCCGCGTCGATGTCGACAAAGCGGTCGACGATCTGCGACAGGAAGACGTCGATCAACTGCAGGTCGCGGGCGGCGACGTCGAGACGCGCGATCAGGCCGGCCATGACCCGTGCTCTGAACTCGGTCACGGCCGAAGTCGTCCAGGCGGCATCGATGCGCTGCGCCGAAGCCGCCAATGACTGGCGGGCGTCCGCGAGCGGACCGCGCGCCAGGGCGCTGAGGCTGCGCGCTGCCGCCCGCAGACGCGCGGGCTCGACGCGAATGACGGAGTCGTCCATCGTGCGCAAATCCCCCTTCTCTTGATCCCGACGCTGGAACGGGTGCCGTCGCTCTGGGCCTCGGATCGGTTCCACTGTAATGCGATGGCTCTGGCCGGCAGCATCGAAGAGTCCTCGTGTGCCGGGAGAGATCATCGTCGCGAGTTGAGCGCCCCGTCCAGCCCAGGCTGGCGACGCGAAAGCGAACTGCTCCGCACGGACCACCGTACGCCGGCCCTTTGAGGCATAATGCCCTCATGCAGCCCAACCAGCCGTGGTCTCTGGACGATCTGCACGCCGCGCACGACCACTTCGTGCGCACGGGGCGGCTGCCGCGGCTGCTCGACCCCCTGGTGATCGCGTCGTGGCAACGGTGTAGCCCGCGGCTGAACCCGTTTGCGCCGCCGCGCTGGACGGCCCTCAACCCCGAGGTGTTCAGGCTCAGCCTCAATCAGCACAAGGATCTGATTCGTCAGGCCCAGCCGCTGCTCGAGGACCTGCAACAGACGCTCGAGGGCAGCGGCGCGATGCTGCTCCTCGTCGACAGCACGAACTGCGTGCTGCTGGTGGTCGGCGACGAAGCCCGCGGCGGCGGTTCCGCGCCCGCCGGTCTGCGCCCGGGTGTGTTCCTCGACGAGAGCCACATCGGCACCAACGCCTTCGGCATCACCCAGCTTCAGGCGTGCCCGGCCTGTGTCGTGGGCGGCGAACACTTCTTGACCGTCTGGCACGACGTCGCCACTGCCGCGGCGCCGATCTTCGGTCTCGACGGACATGCCGAGGGCGCGATCGGCGCGATCGGGCGCGCCGGCACGAGCGCCGGGCACATGCTCAGCCTGGTCGTCGCGGCCGCGAAGTCGATCGAGAACCAGCTCACCGCCGATCAACTCCTGCTCGAGACGCATCTGCAATCAACCGAGCTGAACGCCACCATCGACGCGATCTCCGAGGGCGTGCTGGCCTGGAACGCCGCCACAGGTCGGGTCACGCACCTCAACCGCCAGGCCGGACAGCTGTTGGGCATCATGCCGGCCGAGTTGCTGGGTCGTGCGTTGGCCGACTTCGTCACCCTGCCCGAGGGCGTGGCGCGCGCGTTATCGCGGGGAGAGGAACTGAGCGACGTGATGGTTAACCTCAACGTCCCCGGTGGGACGCGCGAGTGTCTGCTCAGCCTGCGGATCGTGCATGGTCCGGGACAGCAGCCGGCGACCTATATCGCGACGCTGCGCCAGGCCGAGACGGTGCGCGAATTGGTGTCGCAGATGGTGGGCGCGCAGGCGCGACTGACGATCGACGACCTCGGCGGCGACGGTCCGGCCGCTCAGCGGGTGCGACGTCAGGCGCTGGCCATCGCCGACGCCAAGGCGAGCGTGCTGTTGCTGGGCGAGAGCGGCACCGGAAAAAACATCCTCGCGCGCGCCATCCACAACAGCAGCCGGCGCGCCGCCCGACCCTTCCTGGCGATCAATTGCCGCGCCGTGCCGCGCGAGCTGGCGCTCCAGGAATTCCTTGGGTACGAGGCTGGGGCCTACGGCAGCCGGGGCGTCGGCGATCAACCGAGCAAGTTCGAACTCGTCAACGGCGGCACGCTCTTCCTCGAAGAGGTCGACGCGTTGCCGCTGGACATGCAGGCCGCGCTCCTGCGCGTGATCGAGGCCGGCGACGTTATCCGGCTGGGCGGCAAACGCGTCTGGCCGGTCGACGCGCGCATCATCGTCTCCAGCCACAGCGATCTCGAAGCCCTTGTCGAAGAGGGCAGCTTCCGGCGCGATCTGTTTTTCCGGCTGAGCGCCGTGATCATCTCGATCCCGCCGCTGCGAGAGCGCAAAGAAGACATCGGACCGCTGATCGAGCAGGTGCTCATCCGTCTGCGGACGCAGCTCGGACGCCCGTTGACCATCGCGCCCGAGGCGCAGAGCGCTTTGCTGGCATACCCGTGGCCCGGCAACGTCCGCGAATTGCAGAGCGTACTCGAGCGACTGGCGTTGACGGTCGAAGCGCCGGTGATCGGCCTCAATCATCTGCCCCAGACGATCCGACAGCCTCGCAGCGCCCTGGCGAACCGCGGCGAGCAAAACGGCTCGAACGACCCGATCTCGCTGGCCGAAGCCGAGCGACGCGCCATCGTCCTGGCCCTGCAGGCATCGGGCGCCAACACCAGCCAGGCGGCCCGGATGCTCGGCATCGGTCGTAGCACGCTGTGGCGAAAGCTCAAGGCCTACGGCATTTCGATCTGAACCCGGTTGTCCGACGCCTGGCGTGACGCGCCGGCGCCTCCTTCTTTAAGAAAGCTCGATTTCCCCTGATATGCGCCCACAATCCAGCGGCGAGCCGTGTTCCATTTTGGAACACAATGCCCCAATAGCGTTGTTCTGTTTTGAAACACAGGCTCACTTACGTTGACAGGGCGGGCCGCGTCTCGTACTGTCAATGCGTTCCACCCCAATCCAATCAGTCGGTTTGCTGTGCTTCCGTCACCGTGGTGACGGCCAGATCCTCTTGTGCGGCGATCCGACGAAGCGAGGGTGTCCGGCCGAGATGCCGGCTCCAGGAGGTTTGCCAAAACCTTTTTCGCTGCTGATCCCATCCCATCGGCATTGGTCGTTTCATTCTCATTCTTGGAGGGGCAACATGTTTCTCGCTGAATTCTTCGGCACCTTCACACTGATCGTTCTCGGCGACGGTGTGGTCGCCAACGTCCTGCTCAACAAGAGCAAGGGCCAGAACTCCGGCTGGATTGTCATCACCGCTGGCTGGGCCATCGCGGTCATGGCCGGCGTCTTCGTGTCGAGCGCGCTCGGCGGACCCGGCAGCCTGAACCCTGCGGGCGTCATTTCCGGGTGGGTCGCCCCTGGCGGCGCGGCCAACATCGGCACCGATGTCGTGACCATCCTCGGCCAGTTCGCGGGTGCCTTTGTCGGCGCCATCGTCGTCTACCTGATGTACTACGCGCACTGGGAAGCCACCAGCGACGCCGGCCTCAAGCTGGCCGTCTTCTCGACCGGCCCGGCCATCCGCAACCCCATGTGGAACCTGGTCACTGAAATCCTGGCGACCTTCATGCTCATCCTGGTCGCCGGCGCGATCTTCTCGAGCAAGGTCGGCATCGGCGGCACAGCCGGTCTTGGACCGCTGGCCATCGGCGGCCTGATCTGGGGCCTCGGCCTCTCGCTCGGCGGCCCCACGGGCTATGCCTTGAACCCGGCCCGCGACCTCGGCCCGCGCATCGCGCACTTCGTCCTGCCCATCCCGGGTAAGGGCGACAGCGACTGGGGCTACAGCTGGATCCCGGTTGCCGGCCCGATCATCGGCGCCGTCCTGGCCATGCTCGTCCGTGTCGCCATCGGCCTCTAATCTGTAACGGTCGAACCCCTGAACGGGGGAGGGTTGGCGCGGACCGCACGACAGACGCCCTCCCTCTCCCGTTCACCGTGTTCGCTGCTTTTGACGCAACGATCTAAGGAGATCAATCCATGAAGAAACTGATCAATAAGGCTGAGGATGTCGTTCCTGAGGCGCTTTCCGGCATGGCGCTGGCGCACGCCGACATGATCAAGGTGTTCACCAACCCGAATTACATCGTGCGCGCGGATGCGCCGGTGCAGGGCAAGGTGGGCGTGATCTCCGGCGGCGGTTCGGGCCACGAGCCGATGCATGGCGGGTTCGTCGGCATGGGCATGCTCGACGCCGCCTGCCCCGGGGCGGTCTTCACCTCGCCGACCCCCGATCAGATGCTCGAGGCCACCAAGGCCGTCAACGGCGGCGCGGGTGTCCTGCACATCGTCAAGAACTACACGGGCGACGTCATGAACTTCGAGATGGCCGCCGACCTGGCGAAGGCCGAGGGCATCGAAGTCGCGGCGGTCGTCACCAATGACGACGTGGCCGTGAAGGACTCGCTCTACACGGCGGGTCGCCGCGGCGTGGGCGTCACCGTCCTGGCCGAGAAGATGACCGGCGCCGCCGCCGAGCAGCGCCGCTCGCTCAAGGACGTCGCCGCCGTTTGCCAGAAGGTCAACGACCTGGGCCGCAGCATGGGCATGGCCCTGACCTCCTGCACCGTCCCGCACGCCGGCAAGCCGACCTTCGAGCTGCCCGAGGACGAGATGGAAATCGGCATCGGCATCCACGGCGAGCCTGGCCGCAAGCGCATGAAGCTGGCGAGCGCCAAGGACATCGTCGAGATGATGGCCGCCGCGGTCGTCGAAGACCTGCCCTACAAACAGGGTGATGACGTCCTCGCCTTCGTCAACGGCATGGGCGGCACGCCGCTCATCGAGCTCTATCTGGTCTACAACGAGCTCGAGGCCTACCTCAAGGGCAAGGGCATCAAGGTCGCGCGCCGGCTGATCGGCTCGTACATCACGTCGCTCGAGATGGCCGGCTGCTCGATCACGCTGGTCAAGCTCGATGACGAACTCACCAAGCTCTGGGACGCGCCGGTGAAGACGCCGGGCCTGCGCTGGGGAGCCTAAGACATTTGCGATTGGTGATTTGTGATTGGTGATTGGCGATCACCTGAGCAGGCCCATCGGCGCTCAACAGCCAACATCAATTGCAAATCACCAATCGCCAATCGCAAATCACCAATGACCATCTCTCGCGATTCCATCGTCGACTGGATCAAGGCCTTCGCGGTCGCCATCGAGGCCAACAAGGAGTATCTGACCGAGCTCGACTCCGCCATCGGCGACGCCGATCACGGCGCCAACATGCATCGCGGCATGCAGGCCGCCGTCGGCAAGCTGCCGACCGTTGCGGACAAGGACATCGGCACGATCCTCAAGACCGTCGGCATGACTCTGGTGGCGACCGTCGGCGGCGCCAGCGGGCCGCTGTATGGCACGCTGTTCATGCAGCTCGGCACGTCGACCGCCGGGAAGATGGAGCTCAGCCTGGCCGACTGGACCGCCGCGGTCGAGGCCGCCCTGGGCGGTGTCATCGCGCGTGGCAAGGCCGCCGTGGGCGAGAAGACCATGGTGGACGCGCTCACCCCGGCGCTGGCGGCGCTCAAGGCTTCGGCGGGCGGCGACATCGCGGCGGCACTCAAGGCGTCCGCGGCGGCTGCCGCTGCCGGCCGCGACAGCACGATCCCGCTGGTGGCCCGCAAAGGCCGCGCCAGCTACGTCGGCGAGCGGAGCGCAGGCCATCAGGATCCCGGGGCGACGTCGTCGCATCTCCTGCTGCAGGCTGCTGCCGAGACTCTCAAGTAAGTCCGATCTTCCAAGACGAACGACACGACTTAAGGAGACACAACTATGACCAAGTACGTGGGTGCCGTCGACCAGGGCACCACCAGCACGCGCTTCATGATCTTCGACCACTCCGGCAAGGTGGTGGCGTACGATCAGAAGGAGCACGAGCAGATCTTCCCCAAGCCCGGTTGGGTCGAGCACAACGCGCTTGAGATCTGGGAGCGCACGCAGGACGTCATCCGCGGCGCGTTGGCCAAGGCCGGCATCACCGCCAGCGACCTGGCCGCCGTCGGCGTCACCAACCAGCGCGAGACCGCGGTGGTCTGGGAGAAGGCCACGGGCAAGCCCGTCTACAACGCCATCGTCTGGCAGGACACGCGCACGGCCGACATCGTCGGCAAGATGGCCAAGACCGGCGGCCAGTATCGGTTCCAGAAGAAGGTCGGCCTCCCGCTGGCCACGTACTTCTCGGGCCCGAAGGTCAAGTGGATCCTCGACAACGTCAAGGGTCTGAAGGCCCGCGCGGCCAAAGGCGAGCTGCTCTTCGGCAACATCGACACCTGGGTGATCTGGAACCTGACCGGCGGGCCCAACGGCGGCGTGCACGTGACCGACGTCACCAACGCCAGCCGCACCATGCTGATGAACCTGAAGACGCTGGACTGGGACGCCGACATGCTCAAGGTCATGGGCATCCCGAAGGCCATGCTGCCCGCCATCAAGTCCTCGTCCGAGGTCTATGGCAACGGCACCGGCGCGCTCGAGGGCACGGTGATCGCCGGCGACCTGGGCGACCAGCAGGCCGCGCTCTTCGGCCAGACGTGCTTCTCGGCCGGCGAGGCCAAGAACACGTACGGCACCGGCTGCTTCATGCTGCTCAACACCGGCAACAAGCCCGTGATCAGCAAGAACGGCCTGCTCACCACGCTCGGCTACAAGATCGGCAACCAGCCGGCGGTTTACGCCCTCGAGGGCTCGATCGCCATCACCGGCGCGCTGGTCCAGTGGCTGCGCGACAACCTCGGCCTGATCCAGAAGAGCTCCGACGTCGAAGCCCTGGCGGGCACCGTCGAAGACAACGGCGGCATCTACTTCGTGCCGGCCTTCTCGGGCCTGTACGCGCCGTACTGGAAGGACGACGCCCGCGGCGTCATCGCCGGCATGACCCGCTACGTCAACAAGGGCCACATCGCCCGCGCGACGCTCGAGGCCACGGCCTACCAGACGCGCGAAGTGCTCGACGCCATGAACAAGGACTCGGGCGTCAAGCTCAAGGCCCTCAAGGTCGACGGCGGCATGGTCTACAACAACAGCCTGATGCAGTTCCAGTCCGACGTCCTCGGCGTGCCCGTGGTGCGCCCGACGGTCGCCGAGACCACGTCGCTCGGCGCGGCCTACGCCGCCGGCCTGGCCGTGGGCTACTGGAGCAAGGTCGAAGACCTGCGCGCCAACTGGGGCAAGGACAAGGAATGGAAGCCGGCCATGAAGGCCGCCGCTCGCGAGAAGCTGTACGCGGGCTGGAAAAAGGCCGTCAGCAAGTCGTTCGCCTGGGTCGACTAGCTGGTGACTGGGTGATTTGCTGAGTGAGTGATTGAAACACAACCGGCCCGCGCCAAGGCGCGGGCCGGTTGTGTTTCTTTAATAGCAGGCAACGGTGGCCGCACGACGGTCTGTCGTCCGCGGTCCGCCGTCTGCGGTCCCTTCAGGCGTTGAGGTTCTCGCGCTCCTTGACGCCAAAGCGCGCGGGATTGACGACGACGAAGAGCAGGTTGAGCAGGATGCCGACCAGGGCGGCGAAGACGATCGCCGGGATGCCGTCGGGGAAGATGCCCGCCACCTTGAAGGGGAAGATGCCAGAGGGCATGAACAGGTTCCCGCCGATGCCAAGCACCAGGATGATCGACCCGATCGCCAGCTGACGCGGCTCGAACAGATTGACCTTCTCGCTCTGGATCAGCGCCACGCCTTGCATGCCGATCACGCCGAACAGGTAGATCGCCAGACCGCCGGTCACCGCGACGGGGATCGTGCCGACCAGAGCGACAAGCTTGCCGACAAAGCCGAGCAGGATCGCCATCACGCCGGCGACCATCAGCACGGCCGTCGAGTAATTGCGTGTGATCGCCATCAGGCTGTTGTTCTCGCCGTAGTTCGTGCCCGCACAGCCACCCACCAGGCCGTTGATGATGTCGTTGGCTCCGTCCGCGACCAGGTTGAGGCCGATCAGATTCTTGATCTCGAACGGCTTGCGGCCGAGCTCCTTGCCAAGCGCGTCGATGTACAGGCTCATCTGATACAGATGCGCCGTGCTCTCCGGGATCGTGGCGATCGCGATCAAGGAGATGCTCAACACGGCGCCCCAGGCGCGCGGATCCTCGAACGCCGGCAGCGTCCACTTGGGCGCCTGCACCCACTCGGCCGCGGCCACGGCGTCGAAGCTCACCAATCCGAACAAGTAGGCGACGACATAGCCCGTGATCGCGCCGAACAGGATCGGGAGCATGCCCCAGATTCCGCGGTTTTGCAGATACACCGAGAAGATCACGGTGGCGACCAATGTGATGAAGGCCACCAGCCAGTTGACGGAGGCCTCGCCGGGGTTCAGACCGCCGGCCATATTGAGGGCTGAACCGGCCAACGCGATGCCGATGACGATCGCGACCGAGCCGGTGACGATCGGCGGCAGGACTTTGTCGAGCACCGATTTGCCAAGCCGCATGATCAGCAGCCCGACCAGGATCTCGAGCACCGCGGTCCCCAGGATGCCCACCTGGATCAGTCGCACGCCCTCCGGGCAGTAATTGGTCGCCGGGTTGCTGAAGCAGTCTTTGGCATACAGGCTCATGGTGGTCACGGCTACCGTGATGTAACTGAAGCTCGAGCCGTAGTACATCGGGATCCGGCGGCGCGCGACGAGCAGCGCCACGATCGTGCCGAGCCCGCTCGCCAGCAGCGTGACGCCGACGTCGAACTTGGTCAGGATGGCCACCAGCACGGTGGCCGGGAACATCGTCAACACCTGCTGGAAGCCCAGGCTGAGCATGGCGCCCCACGAAGGGACGTCGTCCGGCATGAAGCCGGACGGCCGAACAGCCGCCTGTTGTGGTGTGCCCTTGGATTGCGATGCCATGGCGATGCTCCTCTCCTGCTCAATCGATGATGAAGATGATGACCCGACACGTCCTCGGCCGATCGGCGTGCGGCGCAAGACGCGGTTCGTCGCCGTGCCAGACGGCACCTGCGCGGCGTCGCCTGTGCGCAGACGCTGATTGACGGCCTATTTGCACCGATACGCTCGGTGTTGATCAGACGGTTGTCGGCTTGGACAAGGATAGCGGTCGCGACGCGGCTGTCAATCGTCGGGTCGCAGCAAAATCTGCGCGGAATGTCATCGGCTCGATTTGATCTTGCGCGGGCGTTGACGCCGGCGTCCTGCCCACCTGCAGGCGCGCGGGCCTCCCCATTTTGGTGATGTGCACAACCTTAAGGTGTGACAATCTTCCCGCGAAATACCAAACCTCTACCACTCCGAAGCCCCGGGCATTTCCGTGAAAATCGAGGCTGCTTCAACCAGGCGTGATGACCGCCGTAACGGCGCAAGCCGCCGTCGGTTGAGCATTCCCTGGTTCGATGCGCGACCTTTGTTCGCCCGACTGCGTATTCCGCAGTCAAGGAGAGCCCATGCCCGCCCCTCATGTCGTCGTCGTCGGCGCCGGTTCCACCGGGTCGGCCTGCGCCCATGACCTCGCGCTGCGCGGTTTGCGCGTGACCGTGGTCGAGCGCGGCGAGTTCTCGAACGCCACCACCGGCCGCAACCATTGCTTGCTTCATTCCGGCGGCCGGTACGCCGTCACCGATCAGGAGTCGGCGATCGAGTGCATCGACGAGAATCTGATCCTGCGCAAGATCATGCCCGACGCGCTCGAACTGAACGACGGTCTGTTCGTTGCGCTCACCGAAGAGGATCTCGACTTCAAGACCCGCTTCGTGGCCGGCTGCCAGGCCTGCCACATCCCCTATCGCGAGCTTACACCCACCCAGGCGCTGGCACGCGAACCGCTGCTCAACCCGCGTCTGCTCGCGGCCGTGCAGGTGCCCGACGGGGTCTTCGAGCCCTGGCGCTTCTCGATGGCCTTCCTGGCCACGGCGCGCAGCAACGGCGCGGTCTGCCGCTCGTACACCGAGGTGGTCGAACTGGTGCGCCAGAACGGCGCGGTCACGGGCGTCAAGGTGCTCGACCGTGTCACAGGCAAGACCGAGACCATCGGCTGCGATCTGGTGGTCAACGCCGCCGGGCCGTGGGCCGGCGAGGTCGCGGGCTTCGGCGGCATCGACGTCCCGGTCCAGCCGACGGCCGGCATCATGGTCACGGTCGGACGGCGCATGAATAACATGGTCGTCAACCGGCTCGACAAGCCGTCGGACGGCGACATCGTCGTGCCGCAGCGCACGACCTCGATCATCGGCACGACCTCGTGGACGGTGACCGACCCCGACGCGATCGACATCCCGCCGGAGCACATCCAGAAGATGCTGCGCAAGGGCATCGAGCTGATCCCCGAGATCGCGACGGTCATCACACGCGGGGTCGGCGCTGCCGCCCGCCCGTTGATCAAGCGCGCCAGCCAGGACGAGCGCGATGTCAGCCGCACCTTCGAATGCTTCGACCACGCCCGCAACGGCGTCGAGGGCTTCGTCTCGATCTCGGGCGGCAAGACCACGACCGCGCGCGGCATGGCCGAGAAACTCGCCGACCTGGTCACGCGCAAGCTCGGGCTGTCGGTCGAGTGCCGCACGCGCACGACGCCGCTGCTGTCGTACCGCCTGTTCTATCAATAACGCCGAGCGGCGGCCGCTTGCCGCCCGCAGGAGAGGCTCATGCCCAAACTTCACGTGCGCGTTCAGCGCCAGCGCCCCGATGCGCAGCCCCGCTACGATCATTTCGACGTCGACGTGCCCGACGACGCCAACGTCATCGACGTGATCGAGGCCTGCTGGCGGCAGGACCAGAACCTGATGTACCGCCACGCCTGTCACCATGCCTCGTGCGGCACCTGCGCGGTGCGCGTCGACGGGAAGGAAGTGCTGCCGTGCATCGTGCCGCTGGCGGCCTGTAAGGGCGGCGACATGACCATCGAGCCGCTGCGCAACTTCCCGGTCGTCGGCGACCTCGTGGTCGACGTCTCGGCCTTCTTCCAGCGCCAGGCCGCGGCCGGCATGGTCATCACCCGCGACGCCGAGGAGACCATCGACGGACACCCGTTCGAGGCCAGCGAACTGCTGCAATCCGACGGCAAGCTCGAGCGCCGGCACTACAACCGCTTCGAGAACTGCGTCGAGTGCGGGATCTGTCTGAGCGCCTGCCCCACCCTCTCGGCCACCGACGGCTTCTTCGGCCCGGCCGGGCTGGCCGCCGTCCACCGCGCCTGGGAGAAGTCGACCAACGAGGTCGAGCGCGGCGCGCTGTTGGATCTGGCGGATCGCGAGGGCGGCGTCTGGCAATGCCACGGCGCCTTCGAATGCAGCGAAGCCTGCCCACAGAACTTCGACCCCGCCGGCGCAATCATGGATCTGCGCCGCGCGCTCATCCGCCGCAAGGTCGGCGCGCTGTTCGGCCGCCGCTGAGCCCGCAAGCGCACGCACCCGAGGAGACCTTATGAGCCTTCATTCAACCAACCGCGCCCGGCCTCGCAAGCCCTGGCAGTGGATCGATATTCGCGGCCGCCGGACCGGCATGTGGGCTTTCGCCTTGAACCGCCTGACCGGGATCGGCCTTGTCATATACCTGTATCTGCACTTCGTCATGCTCAGTCAGCTTCTGCAGGGCCGGGCCGCCTGGGATTCGTTCGTGGCATTGGCGCGCTCGCCGTTGGTGCTGGTCTTCGACGTCGTGCTGTTCGCCGGCCTGGTCATCCATGGTCTGAACGGCTTTCGCGTCGCGCTCAACGGCTTCGGCATCGGCGTGCGCCAGCAGAAGGCGATCTTCTACGGCCTGATGATCATCGCCGCCGTGGTCCTGGCGTTCTGCGCCTACCTGATCTTCACGCTTTGAACCGGTCCCACGCCGAGGAGAACCCGATGCAAACCACTGCAGCCCTCAACACGCCAACCCGTTCGCGCGGTGCGCTCGGTTCGCTTGGCTGGATCTGGCAGGTGATCACGGGCGCGGCCCTGATCCCGCTGGCCGGCCTGCACATGATCGCCCAGCACTTCGTGGTCGAAGGCGGCCTGCGCGGCTTCGACCAGGTGCAGGCGTACCTGCGCAACCCCATCGTCTGGCCGATCGAACTGCTCTTCCTCGCCAGCGTCGTCAGCCACGCCCTGCTCGGCGTCCGCGCCATCCTGGTCGATCTCGGTCCATCGCCGCGCCTCGCGCGTCTGATCGATCTGGCGCTGATCGTCGTCGGCATCGCCTCGGTGGCCTACGGCGCCTGGCTCACCTACGCCATCGTGGGGGGGTGACGACACGGGGAGTACGGGGAACGTTATCGAAGGGCGAATGCCGGAGGTCGTCGCGACGCCCTCCGGCATTCGCCCTTTGTCGTTTTTGGGTCCTTTCGATCACGCCGGGGGCTCGGGCGCGGCGACGCGCCTTTCGTCAAACGATCTTCAACGGGTTGCCGGCGGGCACGTGCGTGATCGGCACTTCGGGGATGCGCGCCCGAAGCCAGGGAACGATGACGCGCATGCCGTCTTCCTCGCTGATCGAATGGCCGATGAGGACGAGCGACTTCGCCAGGCCCGACCAGAGGGCGTCGCGCACGTATTCGCTTGTCTCCCACTCGTTGATCTCGCCAACGATGAGGGTATCGACCCGCGCATTGCGGAGCGCCTCGATGTGCCAGCGTCCGGGCGGGGCGCCCACCATCAGGCCGACACGGGAAACGACCTGCGCCGGGTCACCGACGGTCCGGACGGCGCTCAGCCCCAGCGTGCGCTTGAGCTCGGCGATCAGGTCGCTCAGCGTCGTCTTGGGTCGATTGGCGACATAGAACGTGTCGGGATCGACGCTGTCGGTCCAGCCCAGGGCGTCGAACAAGCCGGCGAACGTCGGATCCGGCTTGAGCGAATGCAGGTAGTCATGAAAGCGCCAGATCGCCATGGCGTGGCGATCGATCAGCGCGATCTTTGCGGTGTAGACCGGATCGTCGACGAGCCAGTCGACGGGGTCGGCGTGTTCGTAGAACGTCGGCTCGTGGGTGATGATCAGATTGGCGCCGGCTTCGGCGGCGCGTTCGATCACGTCGCACGTGGCCAGGAAGGTCGTGGCGATGCCGGTCACGACCTGCTCGGGATCACCGGTTTTGAGCGTATCAACGGTGCGTTCGAACGGCGCACCCGGGACGTCGGCGACGATTCGGGCGATCACATCTTTGACGCGCAAGGTCATAGGGGAGCTCCTTGTAGGGCGGTCGGGCGACGAGGTGTCGCGACTCTGATTGTACGCTTCCGGGCGTCGTTCCCGGTGGGCAGACGCGCCTGACACTCGCTCGGGCATGCGGGTTGGGTGTCCAAGCGCAGGTTGTTGCCATTGGTCGAAATCGAATTGTTTCCGAAGCCGCGTGACCGATAAGCGGCCACGAAGGCCGCCCCGCGATCGGTATTGTGTGGCGCGCGGCGGCCCTCAGGTGTCCATCCGCTACATCCATCCGCTAATCCGTTACAGGATCCGTTGTGGGACCCACTCAGCCGAGTCTGCCAACGGCATCATAGGTTGTCAGTGTTTCATATCCGCGGCATCCGTCATTCCCACATTTAGATGCGATTACCGGGCACACCGGCTCGGGCGAGGCCATCGACAGTATGTCAACCTGATATAATCCCAGGTAATCTCGATATCTTGTCCATTCCGGCCCAGACGATACCAGTCGGGGCCGCCCATCCTCACGACACAATCTACCGAACCGAAGTTGACGGAACACCGACGCCGGTCGTTTCGTCTCAGTGGGTATGATCGCCGCTCTGCGGCGTCGCATTCGCTCAAGGAGGTTCCCATGCAGAACTGGACGACCGCCGTCTCAGCCGCGTTGAGCGCCGTCGCGCTCGGGCTGGCGGCCCTGTTTCCGGCCAGCCCCGGCCTCGCATTGGCCCAGCAGAACTGCGCGTCGACGTACGTCGTCAAGACAGGAGACACGCTGTTTTCGATCTCGCTGGGCTTCGCCCCGGTCACCTGGCAGATGATCGCGCAAGCGAACAATCTTGCGGACCCCAACCATATCCTTGTCGGCCAATCGCTGTGCATCCCCGCGGCGAACACCACGCCCGTCGCCGCCACCCCGACGCCGACCAAGCCCGCGGCGACGCCGACCCCGGCGCCGACGAAGCCAGCCGCCACGCCAACGACCGCGCCGGTAGCGGCCACCGCCACGCCGGTGCCGATCACGATCCCGGTCTTCACGATCAAGGCCGTGACGCGCGACACCAACGTGACGATCGCCGGCCAGCACTTCCCGCCATCGAGCACCTTCACGGTGCGCATGGGCGCTTTCGGCACACTGGCGGCCACTGGCCCGCAAGCCGGCACGGTCAAGACAAACGCCGACGGCACGGTGTCCGGCACGTTCAACATCCCGGCCGAGTTCAAGGGCGCGAGCCTGATCGCCATCCGCCTCGATGGGCCCGGCGGCTGGTACAGCTACAACTGGTTCTGGAATTACACGGCAACGGTGCCCTAAAACTCGGGCGCCCGACGTTCAACCGCATAATCCGACGCCGTCAGGCCATGGCGCGTTTGGCCTGACGGCATCGAGCCGCCCCCAAAGCAGTCCTCAGGAGACGACTCATGCCCCCATCGCCGCGGCGCGCATTGTCCGTGCTCGTGCTGGTTGCCTGTCTGCTTGCCCCGAACTTCCAGACTGTCGAAGCGCAATTTCTCTCGCGATCGCTGCCACTGCTGGCCGTCGATACGCAACTCACGGCCGCCAACGGCAAGACGTTCAGCACGAACTTCACGCTCGTGAACGTCAGCAACAGCCAGACCGTGACGGCTACGGTGAGCTATATCCGGCCCGATGGGAGCACCTGGCCAAGCAGCCCCGCGTTCTCGAGTGCGATGCTGCCGCCCGGTTCGTCGGCGATCCTACGTCAGTACGACGACCCCGCGATGCCCGACGGCCTGGGCTCGGGAAGCCTCACGGTTTCGAACGCGTTCGGGTTGGTGGTGCCCGTCGTCCAGATCCTGGCGCGCAACGGCCAGGTGGCTTCGAGCGGCGCGTATGGCGGCGTCGCGACGAACCGCTCGCTGTTCGTGCCGCTCGTGGTGCGCAACCTCAACACGGCGAGCGGTCTGTCGAACAGCCAGCTCGCGATCCAGAACCCCGGGACGTCGGCCATCACGGCCACTGTATCGTTCGTGCCGGCGCCGGGCAGCCCCGGGAGTGTGTACTCGCGCGGCGACGTCACGATCCCGGCCGGGGCGAGTTACATGTACGATGTGTCAACCGAGACGAACATCCCCGACGGCTTCTATGGATCGGCCCAGGTGACCGCCAATGCCCCGACCGGTCAGGTGGCGCTGGTGGCCAATCTGTTCTCGGGTCAACACCAGCTGTACACGTTTGGCGGTTTCACCCGTAACTACTCCCCAGGTCAGGACTGGATCAACCTGTACGCGGTGCCGCTGTTCATGTCGCGTTTGTCGAACGGCACGAGCACCACGCTGGCCATCCAGAATATGGACAGCACGACGATCCCCGCCAACGGGATCGACATCACCTGCACGGATTCCAGCGCGACCAATACCTTCACGATCAGCAACCCGGTCGACGTCCCGGCGGCCGGGGCCTTCTACGTCAACCCGGTCACCGATCTGACGCTTCCGACGAACTGGTACGGCTCCTGTGTCATCGTGCCCGATACCGTCTTCCGAGATCTGGCCGTCCTCATTCAACAGCGTCGACCGGGGGTCAGCGACGACGCCGCGGCCTACCAGGCGACGGTCTTTCCAAGCATAGCCGGCAACGGCGGCACTATGTCGGCGCTCGTGCCGCTCGTAGCCAGGCGTCTACCGAACGGCTTCGCGACGGCCGTGACGATCCAGGATCTGTATGAGGACCTCGACAACGACGACAATCCCGTACCGGCCACAGTGACACTCCGCTACATCCCGGTCGGTGGTGGGACACCCATCATCGTCGGCCCGCTCACTGTGCCTTCGACCGGGATCCTGATCCGCAATCATCGACTGGGCGGCACCGGTCCGCAGGTCGAGGAGGCGCTCCCCGATGGGTGGGTCGGTTCGCTGCAAATCACGTCAGACCAGAGTTTCACGGGGTACATCCAACTCACGAACACCCAGGCCCTGCCAGGCGACAACCTGATGGCGCATGAGTTGCCCGCCGTGCCGCTATTGCCGTAGGCGTAGCGTCAGGCTCCAACTCAATTGGCCTCTTGAGAGCTGGCCGACTCCGTGTCGTGCCTGGCTCTCTTTTTTTGCGGGCACCCGTGCGATCGCGGCATGATCCAATCTCCGGAGTTCGCTTGAACCGGTCCGGTTGCGCGTGTGGACACAGCCGCCGTCTCGATGGCGTCCAGGTACAATGCCCTCATAACCTTGCGAACTGTTGCGATACCGTTGGACGCTCATGACAGATGCTTCGCCTCTACCCAAGCCGACTTCCCGCGACCCCGCCGACGGCTGCCTGCCCTCGCTTGCCATCTACAGCGGCGTCATGATCGTTTACCTGGCCGTGTGGCTTGCGTGTTGGACGGTTGTCGATCAACTGGCCGATTGGATCGGTTACACGACCCCGATCGATTTCGCCATGGACGTCGGCGGCTTTGGCATGCTGATATTCGCCTTGTGGTTCAAAGACTCCAGGTGGCAGCGTAGGTTCTTCAGGCGTTTTCGCGTCAGGCCGATCGCGATTGCAACGCTGGCCGCCTATGTCGCGACGCGCTTCGCGATCCATCTCTATGGCTGGCTCGGTCTGTTGACGCCGCTCCCCACTTGCCAGGATTTCTCGGCGCCTCGATTTTTGCTTTGGGGCTACACCGACCAGGAGAATGTCGCGGCGGTCAGTCAGATGTATTTTGTGCGTCGCGACTCGGTCCTCGTCGTCCCGGATCCTTTGCGTCCGGGCGCCACGCGTCTTGCCTGGACGACGTTCCGCGCGTCGTACCTTCGCGGCGTTGGGCCGAACGGGACATCGGTGTACACCTGGTGGAACTGGACGGCGGTGCCCGCTCGCCACGAGCTGATCGCTCGCTGCGTGGGCCAGCCCGCGGGCTTCGCGTTGGCGGACGATGCCACCACGCCAGGCCGACGCCGACTGACCCTGTATTTCGATGACGGCCTGCCCGTGATCTCGGGGACGTTCTCAGGGTCGGAGCATTCCCTAGAGGATGTCGCGTTTGACCGCGTTCTGTCGGCACGGGACGAGATCCGAAACGATCCGTCGATCGTTGCGCAACTGATGGGCTGCGATGGCTCCTGCGGCGAACCGGTCAACTGGATCAGCACCGAGGACGTGACCGCGAGGTTGCGCGCGATGCCCTGAGAGTCAGCCCACGGGTATTCAGCGAGGCCCCATGAAACTCAGCCGAAACACCTGGATCGTGATCGCCGTCGTCGTCGCCGTGTTGGTGCTCTGCCCGACTGTCACGGCCGCCGCGGCCTACTTCGCCCTGAACAACCCGGACGTCAAGCAGTTCGTTCAAGGCGCGGCCGATGCGTTCGGCGATATGGTCGCATTGCAGCAGGAAGTCGCGGCCGAGTATCCGGCCGAAGCCGTGCAGATCCAGATCCAGAACGGCGACACGCTTGGCGTCGGCCTGGTGAACTCGCAATGGGGCAAAGCCGACAAGGACGAACAGGCCCGGACCGCGGAGGATATCGCGCGCTTCGTGGTCGCACACTACGCCGGCATCGATGCGGTGACGCGAGTCGAGGTCACGTTCACGCAACAAGCCGAGGCTCTGGGTGTGAACGTCAACACCTCACACACCTACGTGTTCGACGTCTCCGATCTGAAATAGCCCGTCACGAATCCGACTGAATCGGGTTGCAATTGCTATAATCCGTCCATGAGCAGCCTGACAACCGAGATCCTGGTGATCGGCGGGGGCTCGACCGGCGCCGGCATCGCCCGCGACGCGGCTTTACGCGGCTTCAAGACGATCCTGCTCGATCGCGGCGACCTGGCGACCGGCACGACCGGGCGCTACCATGGCCTGCTCCACTCGGGCGGCCGCTACGTCGTCAAGGACCCGGTCTCGGCCAAAGAGTGCATCGACGAAAACTACGTCCTGCGGCGTATCGCCGCGGACTGCGTCGAGGACACGGGCGGGCTGTTCGTCGAGACCGAGCACGACGACCCCAACTATGCCGCCGAATTCGTGGCCGGATGCCAGCGCGCCGGCATCCCCATCCAGGAGATGTCGCCCGGCGAGGCGCTGCGCCGCGAGCCGCGCCTCAACCCACGCATCGCCCGTGTCTTCTGGGTGCCCGATGCGACCATCGACTCGTGGAAGACCGTCTGGGCAAATGCCCGAGACGTCCAGGCCCATGGTGGGACCATCCTGTCGCACCACAAAGTCACGGCTCTGATCCGCGAGGGCGACGCCATCCGCGGCGCGATCGTCGTCAACGCCCGCACCGGAGAGTCGGTCACGATCCACGCTGACTACACGGTCAACGCCTCGGGCGCTTGGGCCGGTCAGATCGCGGCGCTCGCCGGGCTGCCCGTGACCGTGCTTTCGGGCAAGGGCATCATGATCGCCATGAACCATCGTCTCACTCAGATGGTGGTCAATCGCCTCAAACGCCCGGCGGACGGCGACATCCTGGTGCCGATCCGCACGGTGTGCGTCATCGGCACGACCGATGTGCGCGTGGCGGACCCGGATGACTGGCCGATCGAGGAGCGTGAGATCCAGTACATGCTCGACGAGGGCGAGAAGCTTGTGCCGGGCTTCCGCCAGACCCGCGCGCTTCGCGTCTGGGGCGGCGTCCGGCCGTTGTACCAGCCGCCGAACCTGGGCGCCGTCAGCGACACGCGCGACGTCAGCCGAACCTACACGCTGCTCGACCACACCGAGACCGACGGCCTGAGCGGCTTCCTGACCATGACCGGCGGTAAGTTCACGACCTATCGCCAGATGGCCGAGGTGGCCGTCGACGCCGCCTGCCGACATCTCGGCGTCGACCGCGTCTGCGCCACGGCGACGACGGCCCTGCCCGACTCGGAGGAAGGCCGGTTCTACTGGCTCGGCGCCCGGCTCGAACGTCGCGAGCAGGATCTCCATGGCGATCAATTGATCTGCGAGTGCGAGATGATCACGCGCACGCGCATTGTCGAGGCGATGCGCGTGCGGGGCGGCGACCTCGACGACATCCGCCGCACGGTCCGCCTCGGCATGGGCCCCTGCCAGGGCGGCTTCTGCATCTACCGCGCCGCCGGCATCGGTCATGCGGCGGCCGTCTCCGACGCGCCCGCGACCAACGCCCACCTGCTCCGGTTCGTCACCGAACGCTGGAAAGGGATCCAGCCGCTGCTCTGGGGCGATCAGTTGCGCCAGGCCGTGCTCGACGATCAGATCTTCCAGGGTTTGCTGGACATCGAGCACCTGCCGGGCGCGTCGAGCGACGGGCCTGCGGCGCCGATCGAACCATCCAGCGCCGGGCCGACCGCGCCAAAGGAGAAACGCCCGACTGGTGCGCGGAAACGCAAGGCGACGAAACCGGAGGGCGAGGCATGAGCGCGAGCTACGACCTGATCGTGGTCGGGGCCGGTTATGCCGGGCTGATGACGGCGCTCACCGCGACGGAGGCGGGCCGCCGAACGCTGCTGATCGCCAAAGGCTACGGCGGCACGCACCTGCGCACCGGCTGCATCGACGTGTTGGGGTACGTCGACGGCCGACGGGTCGAGCTGCCGCTGCGCGCCCTCGCCGAGTTCGCCGCGTCCCGGCCGAGCCACCCGTACGCGGCGGTCGGCGCTGAATCCGTCGGCGCGGCCCTGATCGCGTTCAAGCTGGCGATGGCTTCGGCCGGGTATCCGTTCGAGGGCGACGGCCAGACGAACTTCATCTTCCCGAGCGCGCTTGGCGCGGCCCGACCGACGGCGCTCGCGCCGAGGACGATGGTCGCGGGCGATTTACGACGCCCGGAACCCATCCTGGTCGTCGGCTTCGACAACTTCAAGGACTTCTACCCGGGGCTGATCGCCGAGAACCTGGGCCGGGGTGGGCATCCGGCCCGCGGTCTGTCATTCGCCGCGCCGGGTTTCGAGCACGAAGCCGACTTGCCCGCGCTGACGCTGGCCCGCGCGTTCGACAAAGCGCCGTTCCGCGCCGCTTTGGCCGCGCAACTCGCGCCGCGCCTGCGCCCGGGCGAGCGCGTCGCCTTCCCGGCCGTGCTGGGCCTCAACGCCTCGCTCGAGGCCATGGCTGATCTCGAAGCGCGGCTGGGCGTTCCGGTCTTCGAGATCCCGACGCTGCCGCCCTCGATCCCCGGGATCCGGGTCTTCAACGCCTTCGACCGATTGCTGCGCCGCGCCGGGGCGCGCGTGCAGATCGGGCACCCGGCCATCGGTTTCAAGACCGACGGTCTGCGGGTCACGGCCGTCACCAGCCAGAGCGCGGCCCGTGAGAAGGATTGGACGTGCGACGCGGTCGTGCTTGCGACTGGCGGTGTCGCCAGCGGCGGTATCGTCGTCGACTCGCATCGCGTCGCCCGCGAGCCCGTCTTCGGCCTGCCGGTCGTGGCGGCCGCCGCCGCGCCTGAAACGGTCAACGGGCTATCGGCGCCTTCGGCGTATTTCGAGCGCCCAACGCCGAGCCTGGCCGGCCTGGCCGTCGACGCCGCACTGCGTCCAATCGACGCCTACGGCACCGCCGCCTATCTCAACCTCTACGCCGTCGGCGCGCTGCTCGCCGGCGCCGAGCCCTGGCGCGAAAAATCCGGCGAGGGCATCAGCCTCGCCAGCGGCTGGAGAACAGGAACTATGGTGAATGGGTGATCGGGCGATCGGCGATCTCCTCCCCTCACCCACTCACCCATTCACCCAATCGACCCATGGTAGACGTTCGCCTGACCCTCGACCACTGCGTGAAGTGCAACATCTGCACGACGGCCTGTCCGGTCGCGGCGGTGACGCCGCTGTTCCCGGGGCCGAAGTACGTCGGCCCGCAGGCCGAGCGCTTCCGCATCGACCTGGAACCCATGATCGCGTCCGAAGGCGGCGCCCCGCCCTCGCCCGACCACTCGATCGACTACTGCTCGGGCTGCGGCATCTGTTCGCAGGTTTGTCCGCAGGGCGTCAAGATCGCCGAGATCAATACCCGCGCGCGGGCCGCGTATGTCGGCGGACAGTTGCCGCTGCGCAATCAGCTGATCGCGCGCCCCGACCTGCTCGGGACGCTCGGGACCCCGTTCGCGCCGATCGCCAACGCCACGCTCGCCAGTCCGCCGGTTCGCGGCGTGGTCGAGGGCGTGCTCGGCATCCATGCCGAGGCGCCGCTGCCGCCCTTCGCCGGTCGGACCTTTCAGCAATGGGCGCGCCGGCATCGCCGCGTGCGCGACGCCGTGCGTTCGGTCGCGTACTTCCACGGCTGCAGCACGAACTACTATGAACCCGGTCTGGGCCAGTTGACGGTGCAGGTGCTCGAGCACAACGGCTGCCGCGTGATCGTCCCGCGCGGCCAGACCTGTTGCGGCCTGCCGCTGCAATCGAACGGCGACTTCCCGGCGGCGCGCGCCGCCGCGCAACGCCTCGTGCGCACGCTGCTGCCTTACGCCGAAGCCGGCTTCGACATCGTCGCGACCTCCACCAGCTGCGGGCTGATGCTCAAGCGCGAGTACCTTGAGATCTTGGGCCTCGACGCGCCGGAGTATCGGCGCGTGGCCGAACGCATGTGGGACATCTGTGAGTATTTGTGGCACCTACACGAACAGGGCGAACTCAAGACCGACTTCCAGTCTGTTCCGCTCACCGTGCCCTACCATGCCCCCTGTCAGCAGAAGGGCCACGGCATCGGCAAGCCCGCCCTCGATCTGTTCGGCCTGATCCCCGAACTGCGCGTGGTCGAGATGACCGCCGCGTGCTGCGGCATCGCCGGCACCTACGGCCTGAAGAAAGAGAAGTACCAGATCGCGATGGACGTCGGCGCCCCGCTCTTCGCCGACATTCGGGCCTCGCAGCCCGACGTGGCCGCCTGCGACTCGGAGACCTGCCGCTGGCAGATCACCCACGGCTCGGGCGTGCGCGCCGTGCACCCGGTCGCCGTTTTGGCCGCGGCCTACGGCATTGCTGATTTATGATTGCTGATTGCCGATTGGCGGTCAATCAACAATCAGCAACCATAAATCAGCGATGGAAGATGTTTGGGCGCCCTACGATGACTCAACCTACGGCCCGGCGCTGGCGGCGATCGGCGCCGAGGACGTGGTGCTCGACATCGGCGCCGGCGATCTGCGGTTCGCGGCGCGGGCCGCGGCGCGCGCCCGGCGCGTGATCGCCGTCGAACGGCGGGCCGAATTGATCGGCCCTGGCCCGTGGCCCAGCGCCCTCGAGATCGTGATCGCCGACGCGCTGATCTGGCCCTTTCCGAGCGGGCTGACGGTCGGCGTCCTGTTGATGCGCCACTGCACGCATTATCGAGCCTATGCCGAACGGCTCCGCGCGGCCGGAGCCGGGCGCCTGATCACCAACGCCCGCTGGGGCATGGGCGTCGAGGTGGTCGACCTGCTGGCGCCGCGGACTGTTTTCGCGGACGTGCGGGCGCGCTGGTACGCCTGCGATTGCGGCGCGGTCGGCTTTGCGGCAGGGCCGGTCGACGCCATCACGCCCGAAGCCCTGCGCGGAGCCGTCGACGTCGCAACCTGTCCGCACTGCTCGCCGACCTGATCCGAGCCGGTCGAAGCGTCACAATCGTGTGACGACGCAATCCTGCCCTCTTGGTTGGTTGCTGCCAAGCTCTTTACACTTGGCCCATGCAACGTCTCACCGCTTCACTCCCTCGTTGGGTTCCGAGCATCGTGTTGGTGTCGATCTGGATCGCGCTGTGGCTGACCGGCCTATGGCTCAAACCGCCGAGCCCAGATCGGGCCATCGCCGTGATCCGAGTCAACGACGTCTATCTCGAGGGTCGCCGCTTCGCCTGTCGACCGCTCTCCGCGACGATGGCGTTCGACCTCGGCTGCGCGTTGGCGCTGCCCGCCGGGACCTTGCGGGTCGAGACCCGTGCGAATACGTCGCCGAGTTGCCTCGCCACCTGGGCGGGCCAGGCGCTGCCCTGCCGATTGCGTGGGTTCGGCTACTTTCACAGCGTGGCCGAGGTGACGGCGCCGGTCGACGTGGCCGCGCGTCTGGCGCCGGGCGATGTCACCCTGGTGGCGCTGGGTCTCTCCGAGCAACTCTGGCTGCCGATCGGGTTTGCGATCCTGGCCGTCACGAGCGTCCTGGCCTTAGTCGCGGCCTGGAGCCTGACGTTGACGCTGCCCCGGTGGCGCCGGACGAGCGCCGGCGCGCTGGCGCTGATCATCCTTCCGCTCAACCTGTTCGTCGTCGTCCTCAACTACGCGGGCATGGCCATGATCGATTGAGGTCTGCCGCGGCGGACAACTCGCGACGCTGTTGGTGAAATCGGGCGGTCTCCGCCACAACGGAACCAATAGCGGGCGAGACAACGACTCAGCGGATGTGACGGAGGGATGCCTGATTGCCTGGATCCCCTGCGTTCGGCACGAACCAAAATGCCCACAACGAACGGGCCTCGATCGGCGTTGTGGGAGGCGCTGCTGCCCTCAAGCGCATATCTGCTTCATTCGTTGATCCGTTACACGATCCGTTGTGGGTCTCTCCCGGCCGAGCACGCCAAACGCATCGACTCGCCCGTGCAGACGACCCTGAGCGACAGCCCCTAATTCCCGGAAACGCGAGATAATTGGGGCGTTGGGGGTATCACTGCCATGCGCCTCAAAAACAAGCGAATAGCCGTGTTGCTGGACGAAGGGTTCGAAGACCTCGAATTCTGGGTGACCGTGATGCGCCTTCAAGAAGAAGGCGCCAAGGTCGCGCTGGTCGGCACCGAGGCCAACAAGACCGTGCGCGGCAAAAACGCGCTGACGGCCACCACACAGCTTGCCGCCGCGGCGGTTTCCGCCGACGACTACGACGCCCTGGTCGTTCCGGGCGGCTGGGCGCCCGACAAGCTGCGACGCTACGACGCGGTCAAGGCGCTTGTGCGCGGCGTCAGCCGGCAGGGCAAGATCGTGGGTCTGATCTGCCACGCCGGCCTTGTCGCGATCTCGGCCGGGATCATCCCCAAGGGCAGTCGCGCGACGGGCTCGCTCGGCATCAAGGACGACCTGGTCAACGCCGGCGCCGTCTGGGTCGACGAGGCCGCCTTCCGCGAGGGCAATCTCGTGTGGGGCCGCGTGGTCGCCGATATCCCCGATTTTTGTCGCGAACTTGTCGCCGCGATCGAGGCTCAGGCTTAGCTCGAACCGCGATACACGTCAGGAAAGAAGCGGCTTTTCATGGTCGGAATCGTGATCGTCTCACACAGCCAGCGCTTGGCCGAGGGCGTGGTCGAATTGGCGCGCCAGATGGCCGGGCCGGATGTGCCCATCCTCGCCGCCGGTGGGCTGCGTGAACCGGCCGGCGCCATCGGCACCGACATCGCCATCATCGGCGAGGCGCTCGACGCCGCCGACCAGGGCGACGGCGTGCTGGTATTGATGGACCTGGGCAGCGCCATCCTCAGCACCGAGATGGCGCGCGATATGCTCCCGCCCGAGGTCGCGGAACGCATCCTGCTCTGCGAGGCCCCGCTGACCGAAGGCGCGATCGCGGCCGCCGTCCAGGCGCGCCTCGGCGCGCCGCTGCAACAGGTCGCGGCGGAGGCGCGCGCCGCCCTGGCGCCCAAGCAAGTCCAACTGGGCGCGGCGCCCGAGCCGACGACCGCGGCCGTCACGCCGGTGCCCGAGACCCTGGCCGCGCGCCAGATGCTCACGCTGACCATCCGCAATCGCCTTGGCCTGCACGCCCGCCCCGCCGCGCGCTTCGTCGGCACGGTCGGCGGTTTCAAGGCCGACGTGTCGGTGACCAACGACACAACCGGGCGCGGCCCGGTCAGCGCGCTCAGCATCAACGGCGTGACGACATTGGGCGTGCGCTCCGGGCATACGATCACGCTCCGCGCCAGTGGCCCCGAGGCCGAGGCAGCCCTGGCGGCCGTTCAGCGTCTGGCCAATGACAACTTTGGCGACCCACCCGAGGACGTCGGGCCGGCCGCGCCCACGACCGAAACGACCGCGGCGCCACAACCTGAGGTCGCCGTCGCGCTGGTCGACAACACACCGCATCCCGGCATCGCCGCCGGACCGGGTCTGGCGCTCGGCCCCGTGCGTCGCTTCGCGGCAACCCGACTGACCCCGCCGGCGGATTCAGCGGACGGGCCCGATGTCGAACTCGGGCGTCTCGCGGCCGCCCTGACCAACGCGCGCGCGCGGATCGAGGCCTCGCGCCGGGCCGTGCTGGCCCACGGCGACAAACAAAGCGCCGAGATCTTCGACGCGCATCTGCTCTTCCTTGACGATTCCGCCCTGCGCGAGCCGGCCGAGCACGCGATCCGCCGCCAGGGCAGCAACGCCGCCCAGGCCTGGCACAACGCCGCGTCGGCGCTGGCCGACACGTATCGCGGCCTCGACGACCCCTACCTTCGCGCCCGCGCCGCCGACGTCGAAGACGTGAACCAGCAGGTGCTGGCGGCATTGCTGGGTGTCGAAACGCGGCCTACCCTGACCGCACCGGGGATCCTGGTGGCCGACGATCTGACGCCGGCCGAGACCGCCGGGCTTGACCCGCGGATCGTGCACGGCATCGCCACGGCCTTCGGCGGCCCGACTTCGCACAGCGCCATCCTGGCGCGCAGCCTTGGCATCCCGGCCGTGGTCGGCCTCGGGACGGGTCTGCGCGACCTGGCGGAGGGCACGCCGCTCGTGCTGGACGGCGACGCCGGTTTGATCGTGCCGAACCCGGACGCGGCGACACGGACCGCCGTCGAGACGCGCCGGCAGGCGGCCGCTCAGGCGGCCACGGCCGCCCGTGCCGCCGCCCAGGAACCCGCCGTCACGCGTGACGCCAAACGGATCGAGATCGTGGCCAACGTCGGCTCGGTCGCCGATGCGCGCGCGGCGGTGGCCGCCGGCGCCGAAGGCGTCGGCCTGTTCCGCACCGAGTTCCTGTTCCTCGATCGCGACACCGCGCCCACCGAGGACGAACAGGCCACCGCCTATCGCGCGGTCTGCGCGGCGATGGAGGGCCGGCCCGTCATCATCCGCACGCTCGACGTCGGCGGCGACAAGCCGCTGGCCTACGTCGACATGGGCCAGGAAGCCAACCCGTTCCTGGGCTGGCGCGCGGTTCGCGTCGGGCTCGATCAGCCCGAGTTCTTCAAGACCCAGTTGCGCGCCATCGCCCGCACGGCAGCCGAGTTTCCGGTGCGCGTGATGTTTCCGATGATCGCGACGCCCGACGAGTTCGTGCGCGCCAAAACGTTGTTGACCGAATCACTGGCGGAAACCGCGGTCACGGCGAAGATCCCGACCGGCATCATGGTCGAGATCCCATCGGCCGCGGTGCGCGCGCGCCAGTTCGCTGAGCTCGTCGATTTCTTCTCGGTGGGGACCAACGACCTGACGCAATACACGCTCGCGGCCGAACGCGGCAACGCCCGGGTGGCCCGGCTGGCCGACGCCTTCCAGCCGGCCGTGCTCGAGTTGATCGGCCAAACGGCCGCGGCCGCGGCGGCCCGCGGCATCTGGGCCGGCGTGTGCGGCGAACTGGCAGGGGACCCGCTCGCGGTCGAGTTGCTGGTCGGTCTGGGCATCACTGAACTGAGCATGTCGGCGCCGGCCATCCCGCGTGCCAAGCAGATCGTGCGCGAGTTGACGCTCGACACGGCCCGCGCCCGCGCCCAACACGCGCTGACTCTGCCCTCGGCTGAGGCGATCCGGGCCTCTCTGCGCGCGACGGCCTGAGTGCATTTGGCCGCTTGAAAAAGTGAGGCAGGAAACGAAGTGATCCAAGGATCGGGGCTTCGCCCCGACCCTTGGATCACTTCGTTTCCTGCTTGTGTCAGCCCAGCAGGTGCCCCGCGGGTCGTCGCGTCTGGGTGCAGTAGAATCGACCCCATGTCCCTTGATCGTTTTTGGAGCGATACACAGGCCTGGCTGGCCCTGAATGGACCGCCGTTTCTGCTGTATATCGCCCTGCCCTTCTTCATTGCCTACGTGATCTCGCTGTTGAGCGGCTGGTTCGCCCGGCGTTTCTCCCGGCTGAGCGGGATGACGCTCCGCAACGGCAAACCGGCCATCGAGCGCCGCAAGACGGTCGAGGCCCTGGCCTCGAGCGCGATCAGTCTGCTGGCCTTCGTGCTGGCCGCGGTGTTCGTCCTGTCGCGCTATGTCGCGCCGGATACGCTCATCTGGGTGGTGGGCCTGTTCTCGGCCGCCTTCGGCTTTGCGGCGCGACCGGTCGTCAGCGATTGGATGGCCGGGCTGAGCTTCATCTTCCGCGACACCTTCGACGTCGGCGACAAGGTCGAGTTCATGATCCTGGGCGCCAGCGTGCCGATCGAAGGCGTGATCGAGCGGATCAACGTCAGCGATTGCGTCCTGCGCGCCCCGTCCGGCGAAACGTTCACCGTGCCGAACGGCGAGATCCGGGTGGTGCGCAACTTCACCCGCGGCGCGTTTTCGGGCGTGCGGCTCAAGCTGCTGGTCCCGGTCGCCGAACTGCAGCGCACGCTGCCGGCTCTTGAAGCGATCGCGCAGGACGCGCCGTCGTTGCTGCCGGATCTGCTCGAGCCGTGGCGCGTCATCGCGACCGATACGCCGGTGGGCGAACAGGCCGAGCTCATGCTCATCGCCCGCTCGCGCCACGGCGAAGGCGCGCAGCTCAAAGTCGACATCCTGGCCCTCATCGAGAAACGACTCAGGGAATTGGGTGAGTGAGTGAGTGGGTGATCGTCCACTTACCCACTCGCCCACTTGCCCATTGATCACCATGCATCTCTTGCTCACCAACGACGACGGTGTCGCCGCGCCAGGATTGCTGGCGCTGTGGCGCGAACTCAGCACGCTTGGCCACCGCATCACGATCGTGGCGCCGGCGCAGAACATGTCCGCGGTCGGGCACCGCAAAACGCTGCACAAGCCGCTGCGCATCGACGCCACCACGTTGGCCGACGGGGCCACGTCGGCCTGGGCCTGCTCGGGCGCTCCCGCCGACGCCGTGGCCCTGGCGCTCAAGGGCTTCCTGACCGACAGGGTCGACCTGGTGGTCTCGGGCATCAACTCGAACTTCAACCTCGCGCAGGATGTGACCTATTCGGGCACGGTCACAGCCGCGATGGAAGGCGTGATCTCGGGCGTGCCGGCGGTGGCCGTGTCGACATCGGCGCGCGCGCTGGCGGATTATGCCGACGCGGCCGCCTGGGGACGTCGCGTGGTGGCGTTGTGTCTGACGCGCGGCCTGCCGTCGGGCGTGCTCGTCAATCTCAACGTCCCCCGCAATCCGCAAGGGCTCAAGGTCACGCGCCAGGGACGGCGCATCTACCACGACGAAGTGGTCGTGCGTCAGGACCCGCGCGGCCGCCCGTATTACTGGATCGGCGGCGAGGAGCCCACCGGCGAGGCCATCGAGGGCACCGACGTCTGGGCCGTCACGCACGGCTGGGCGTCCCTCACGCCGCTCGACCTGGACCTCACGGCTCACCAGACTCTGGCGGACTTTCAGGTGTTCGCCGATACGGTGTAGGGGGTTTTCCCCCGCGCGCGAAATCGTGTACTTGGCCGAATTGCAACGAATCTTAAATCGTACAATGCTTGTATTGTGATGGTCTTTCGGTTATAGTCGCGGCTTCTGCGTTCCGGGGGTACGGGGCCGGGCTCATACAAGGAGACCAAGACCATGCTTGAAGAATTCCGCAAATTCATCTCGAAGGGGAACGTGCTCGACCTGGCGGTCGGTGTGATCATCGGCGGCGCCTTTGGCGCGATCGTTGGATCGCTCGTCAACGACATCATCATGCCCTTGATCGGGCTCGTGTTGGGTGGCCTGTCGTTTGAGAACTATTTCATCCCGCTCAGCGCCGCCGTGACCGAAAAGACCCTGGCTGCCGCCAGGGACCAGGGTGCCGTTCTCGCGTACGGCAATTTCATTACTCTGATCATCAACTTCCTGATCATCGCCTTCGTCATCTTCCAGATCGTTCGGATGGCCAACAAGCTCAACCCGCCGCCGCCGCCGCCCCCGCCGCCTGGGCCGACGGCCGATCAAAAGCTCCTGACCGAGATTCGCGACCTGCTGGCCAAGGGCAAATAACCCCGTTCGCCCCTGCGCAGATCGAAGCCCCGGCATCCGCCGGGGCTTTTGCGTTAAGCCGATTTGCACGCGTTTTTCACGCCGGGGATGCTTGCCGATGGGCGTGGCTTATTGGAAACTTGAGCCAGCGCAGGGAAGCGAGGTCCCGCTGAGGACGACACGGGATCGCGCACGAGCGCCAAGGAGCGCCAAGGAGCACCATGCAGCGCCCGCACTTCATTTTCGGCCTGGCCGTGGGATTGTTGCTGACGGCCTGCGGCAGCGGAACAGTTACCACGCCGGAGGCGGTGACACCGGCCGAAGCGACGACAACGCCCACGGTCGTACCCACGCCGATCCCGACCTTTACCGGCCACACGCAGGGCTTGATGGCGACGCTGCAGGCCGACGACCGCTTTCACACGTTGGTCGAATTGATCGAAGCGGCCGCCTTCGCGGACACGCTCGAGCACGAAGGGGCGTTCACGTTCTTCGCGCCCAGCGACGCGGCGTTCGAGGCGTTGCCGGCCGGGTCGGTCGAGGCCATGCTCAAACCCGAGAACGCTCAGGCGACGGCCGATCTGCTCCGATATCACCTGGTACCGGAGGTGCTGAGCGCCAAGGCCCTGATCGAGCGCGAATCGACCGACACCGCCCTGCCCGACCATCGTCTGATCTTCCGCGGCCGTGGCGAGGAAACGCTGGTCAACAACATCCGCATCCTGATCGGCGACATCCAGGCGACGAACGGCGTGATCCACATGATCGAATACGTGCTGCAGCCGGCGCCGTGACTGGCGCGCCTTGAAAAGGAAAACAGCGCGGCCCCGGAGTTCCGGGGCCGCGCTGTTTTGTTTCAGGCCGTCTTACTTGCCAAGATGCATGGGCATGACGATGTAGATGTAATCGTCTCGCCCGACGGGCTTGATCACGCCCGGGCTCGTGGCGCCGGCGGTTTCGAGCGCGACGTTGGGCGTGTCGATCACGCCCAGGACGTCGACCAGGTACTTGACGTTGAACGCGATCTCGACCGCATCGCCCTCGATCGTGGCGTCGAGGTCGGCGACGTTATCGCCGGTCTCGGCCGCCGTGGCCGAGATCGTCACGTGCCCAGGGGTGAGTTCCTCGCCGGGTTTGATCTTGAGCCGCGTGGTGTGCGCGGCCTCGCGCGCGATGATATCCGACGACCGACAGGCCTTGCGGAACTCGTCGGTCGAGACCACCGTGCGCGTCCGGTACGCCTTGGGGATGATGCCCTGATAGACCGGGAAGGCGCCCTCGATCAACTGCGCCACCAGTTCGACAGTGCCGTTGTGGAAGATCACCTGACCGCGACCGGGCGGCAGCTGCATGTACACGGGCTGCTCGGGATCGATGATGCGCGCCAGCTCGGCCAGCGCCCGCGCCGGGATCACGGCCGTGATCGGGTCGGACACCGGGCTGGAAAGGTACGCCGTGCGCTCGGCCACGCGGAAGCCGTCCGAGGCCGCCAGCACGAAGCGGTTGCCCTCGAGACGCGCCAGCACGCCCGTCAGGATCGGTCGGGTCTCGTCGGCGGCGGCCGCGAAGATCACCGACGTGATCATGGCGCGGAGGTCCTCGACGTTGAGTTGGATCGCCTTGTCGAGGTCCGCCGGCGGGATGGTCGGGAACTCCTGGGCGTCGATGCCCTTGATGCTCGCCTTGATCCGCCCGCAGTTGAGGTTGACGGTCTGCGTGCGCGCGGTCAACGCCAGGCTGACGGGCTCACCCGGCAGCGTGTTGACCAGGTCGACCAGGGTCTTGGCCGGCAGCGTCACGGAACCCTCATCCTCGATCTTGGCCCCGATCCAGCAGGTGACGGCCAGCTCGAGGTTGGTGGCCGAGAGCCGTACCTGGGCGTTATCGGTGGCGAGCAGGATGTTGCCGAGCACCGGGAGCGTGCTGCGCGCCGACACAGCGCGCGAGACGATGCCCAGGCCCTTCGATAGGTTGTCTTGCAGGCACGTAAACTTCATCGCGGTTGTTGGTTGCAGAAAAGGCTGTGAAGTTGAGGCGGCGTCCCCAACGCTCGGCGAGTATACAACGAATTGGAATTCGCATTCAGCAGAAGGCTTGGAGCCCGCATGGGCGAGTTGTCAGGCGTTGAGTTTTGCCGCGAAACTCGCGAATGACGCGAACTGGACCCGTTGCAGCCATCGCGTCCGATCCGGCCGTTATCGCGCAATTCGCGGCAAAGAACGCAGACAACTCCCGTGTGCCCGCGCCCGGAGCGCGCACGCGCCCTATCCTGTCCACTCCGGCGTTTCAGGCGCGCATCACACGAAGTGCGCCAACGCTTTGTCGCCGTCCATGAGGATCTGCAGGCTGTGGCCCGGGCGCTCATGCGCGACCTGGATCAGCTTGAGCCCGAGGGTCGCGGCGGCGGCCGCGTCGTTGGGCAATTCTTCGCCCCAGAAATCCACGGCGTCGTCGAGGAAAGCCAGGTTGAGCAGATCCCCCGGCTGTTCCGGTGCGACGGCCAGCGCGAAGATGTTGGACTCGACCAGGTCCTGAAAGAAGTGCGTGCCGTAGGACGGGTCGGGCACGCCGTCGCCCGGGCCGCCAGCCACCTCGACCAGCGCGCGGGCGTTGAAGATGTCGGCGTACGACACGGGCACGCCGAGCTCGATATTCGACGAGCCCCACCGCCCCGGTCCGATCAAGATGAAGGCGCGGCCCTCGAGCTTCTTGTTGAGACGGCCGACCAGCCGCGCGACGTCGGCCCGCGCGCGCGGCTGCAGGGTGCGATACACCTCCGGCTTGACGTAGGCCACCCAGGCGACACCGTCGACCTTGCCGCGCGGCACCATCCGCGCGACGGCGAACAGCGTCTGCGTCTCGGGCACGTCGACCGGGATCGTCGGCACGTCGCCGCCGCGGGCCAGGCTCTGGGGTCGGCACTGCAGCACATGGAAGATCGGCGTCAGCTTCCCCGCCGGGGCGGGTCGCAGGCTGGCCGTAAACTCCACGTCGACCGGGAAGCCGTACTTCTGTTCGAGGCGCTGCAGGATCACGCGCATTCCGGCCGCGAAATCGGTGCGCGCCAGCAACGTCTCGAAGGTCAGCACCAGTTTGTCGCGGTCGAGCCGCGGCCCGAGGCTGCGGATCGGCGTCAGGCCGTCATCCTCGCGCAGCGACGCCAGGTAGCGCAGCGGCGGGTAGTCGTCGCCGAAGAGCTCGCCGGCGGTCAGCGTGACGACCTGGTTGCGATCGAGGTCGATGGCGTCGATCAGATGTTGCGCGTAGTGCGTGATCGCCTCGGGCGTCGTCTCGGGTCGCAGCGTCGGGTGGCTGAGGAAGACCAGACGCGGATAGTCCTCGCCCACGCGGTTGACCGCGCGCGTGCCCAACCCCGTCACCATCCGCAGAAAGCCGTCCTCGCGTTTGAGCCGCGGGTTCCACACGATCGGGGCCTGGCTGAAGGCGACGCCCGCCAGCGTCGGGAAGAAATACTGGCGATAGCGCTCTCCCTGGACTTCCTGAAGCAGGATCGCCATGCGCTCGTCGTAATCGATCAGGTTCATGCGCCGGCGATAGATCAGGGCGTCGGGGCTGTAGACGCTGGCGTAGATGCGCCGGATCGCGCGCGTCAGGTCGCGCAGGTTCTCTTTGTCGTTGCCCTGGTTCGGGCAGAAGTAGCTATCGTACTTGCCCGCGAACGACGTGCCGAAGTTATCCTCGAGCAGGCTCGACGAGCGCACGATCAACGGCCGATCGCCCACCTCGCGCAGGATCTCGCGCAGCTGATCCGCGATCTCTTCGGGGAAGCGGCCCTGCTCGTATTCGGACAGGATCATCGGGTAGTCGGCCCGGATCTGGTCGATCGGCTTGTACTTCTGGTTGATGTACTCGACCTTGTTGAGCGCCAGGTACTCGTAGAAGACGTCGGCGGCGATGAAATACGAGCGCGGCATCGCCACGCGGCCGCGCAGGTCGATGCCGTCGACCACGCCTTCGCCCTGCAGGATCTTCCAGGCCAGCAGCATGCCGGCCGCCTTGCCGCCCACCTTGCCGTTGCCGATGCGGCGCTGCAGGATGTAGCGAAAGTCGTCGACGTCGAGCCAGGTTTTGGCGCGCCCGATGAAACCGAGCTGGTCGCTGATCAGGGCCTTGATCAGCACCACGCGCATCTCTTCGATGTGATGGGCGACGCGCTCGCGCTCCGGCGTCGGCAGGGCCTCGTACTGCTCGATCTTGCGGATGAGCAGATCGGTCGGCGCCAGCTCGGGGTTGAACGTCAGCGTGATCTCGTCGAAGCGGTTCAACGGCTCGGTGCCGCGCGGTCGCCGTGTCGACAACAGGTCGTCGACGATGTGGTGGAACAGTTCGAGCGGGAGGTTGTAGGCGAAGTAGAAATCGGTCAGGTGATCGCGGATCTGCTGCATCCGCTGATCCCAGCTGGCCGAGTCCTCCTCGCCAAATGGATCGATCAGGCCCTCGCGGTGCTGCGAGAGCACGGCCTTCTCGCGGGTCTCCTCCTCGAGCCGCTGCGGCGTGATCACGCCGCGCCGGATCAACTCCTCGCGCATTCGATCCCGGATCTTACGCGCCAGGATCGGATACTGGGTGATCTGCAGATACAGCGACAGAATCTTGGGGAGCTCGGGTTGTTCGGTCATAGAGAAGTGGGTGAGCGCAG
>JBGAJV010000012.1:0-106035 GCA_044224715.1 Anaerolineales bacterium
GAATGACGGTCGAGCAGGCCGCGCCAGGCGCCGATGCAGAGGGGCGCCGAACGTCAGCCGCCGGCGAACGCGGAAAAGCCCGGCTCAAAGGGCCTCCCCGCATTGGTACACAAGCAGGCCAGACCGACAAACATGTCAGGGGAGCTCCGCGGGCATGGCCGCGCGCAGGTTTGGCGAGCCGTGCGCGCTCCAGAGGATCCGGTCCGGGATCGGCCAACCGGTGTTCGAGAACACCTCGGCCTCGACCTCGATCGCGGCCATGCGATGATCGACCTGCACCACCACCCCGGGCACCCAGTCGCGCGTCAACCCGCTCGGCCGCATGTGCCAGCAGCGGAGTTCGACGCGGTCGCCGGGGGAATACTTTGGCATTTGCGATTGGCGATTGGCGATTTGTGATTGGCGATCGGGTCAAATCGCAAATCACCAATCGCCAATCACAAATATCACATCATTTTCGCTTCAATCGAGCGCTTCAGGCGCTCGCGCACGCCCTCGTAGGGGATGCGCTGCAGGATCGGGTCGAAGAAGCCGTCGACGACGGTGCGCTCGGCGTCCTTGCGGGTCATGCCGCGCGACATCAGATAGAAAAGGTGCTCGTCCTCGAGCCGACCGACCGTGGCGCCGTGCGTGCAGCGCACGTCGTCGGCCATGATCTCCAGACCCGGGATCGAGTCGGCACGGGCCGCCTTCGAGAGCACCAGGTTGCGGTTGGCCTGGTAGCCGTCGGTCTTCTGCGCGCCGGGCGCGACGTAGATCATGCCCTGCCAGACCGAGCGGCTCTTGTCCTTGAGCGCGCCCTTGAACAGCAGGTCGCTCGTCGTGTTGGGCGCGTTGTGGTTCTGCTGCGTGTCGTGGTCGAGGTGCTGCTCCCCCTCGGTGAAGTAGTAGCCCGACATCTTGCCGACCGCGCCGTCGCCGTCGAGCGCCAACTCGGAGAAGTTCTTGGTCAGGCGCGAGCCCGTGGCGACGAAGATCCAGTCGATGCGGCCTTGCTTCGCCACCGTGACGCGCTCATGGGTGAAGTTCCAGACGTCCTCACCCAGCGACTGCAGCTCGACAAAGGTCAGGTGGGCCTTCTTGCCAACCTTGACCTCGACCGTCGCGGCATGCAGGCCGCCGCGCCCCGTCGGCGACGAGGTCTCATGTACGACCGTGGCGCTGGCGCCGTCGTCGACCACGATGAGGATGCGGCCGAAGTGGCTCTTGCCGGCGAGCCAGGCCACCGAATGCAGCGGCAGCTCGACCGCCGTGTTCTTGGGGACGTAGACGAAGAGGCCGTAGTCGGCCATGGCCTCGGCCAGGGCCGAGAACTTGCCTTCGCCCGTGGGCACGACCTTGCCCAGGTGCTTCTTGACCAGGTCCGGGTGTTTCTTGGTCGCGGTCAGGAAGTCGGTGAAGACCACCTTCTGCTTCTTGAGCGCGGCGGCCAGATCGCTCTTCAGCGACTCGCCGGGCACCTGAACGAGCTGGCCGCCCTGGCTCTTGCCCACCAGGGGCTTGAGCAGCGCGGCGGGGATGCGGGCGGGCGACTTCGACTTCGCGGCGACGCCCGGCAGGACAACGTCGCCCCAGCGATAGGCGCGGATGTCGGTGCGCCGCCAGGCTTCATCGCCCAGGCCCGGCATGGGCAACGCGTTGAAGGTCTTCAGCGCGGCCAGACGGCGCCGGGCGTACCAGGGCGCGTCCTTCTTGAGCTTCGAAAGCGCGGCCACGTCGTTGGCCGTCACCTTGAGCTCGGCCGCCGGCGCGGCGCTCCCGCCACGACCGGTCGTGATCACCGTGCGCGGCAGAATACCCGCGCCAATCGTCTTTTCTTTGGGTGCTTCGCTAAGCATAGTCGACTGGTCGACTGGTCGGCTGGTCGGCTGGTCTTTGACGGCCGGGCGGCAATCGATCAATTTCTTGACCAGCCGACCAGCGGACCAGCGGACGAGCTGACGATCAGCCGACGCTTCCTTCCATCTGGAGTTGGATCAGGCGGTTCATCTCGACCGCGTATTCCATCGGCAGCTCTTTGACGAGCGGCTCGATGAAACCCGAGACCACCATGGTGGCGGCCTCTTCCTCGTTGAGCCCGCGGCTCATCAGATAGAAGAGCTGATCCTCGCCGACCTTGCTGACCGAAGCCTCGTGACCGACCGTCACGTCTTCCTCGTCGATCTCGATGTACGGGTACGTGTCCGAGCGGCTCTTGTCGTCGATGAGGAGCGCGTCGCAGACCACGTTGGATTTGCTGCCCGACGCGCCCTTGTAGACCTTGAGCAGGCCGCGGTAGCTGGTGCGTCCGCCGCCCTTGCTGATCGACTTCGACGTGATCTTGCTCGAGGTGTTCGGCGCGCCGTGAACGATCTTGGCGCCTGCGTCCTGGTGCTGGCCGGGGCCCGCGAACGCGATCGAGAGCACCTCGCCATGCGCGCCCGGTTCCATCAGATAGACGGCCGGGTACTTCATCGTGAGCTTCGAGCCGAGGTTGCCGTCGACCCATTCCATCGTGGCGTTTTCGTACGCCACGGCGCGCTTGGTGACCAGGTTGTAGACGTTGGTCGACCAGTTCTGGATCGTCGTGTAGCGGCAGCGGCCGCCCTTCTTGATGATGATCTCGACCACGGCCGAGTGCAGGCTGTCGCTCGAATAGATCGGGGCCGTGCAGCCCTCGACGTAGTGCACGTACGCGCCCTCGTCGACGATGATCAGCGTGCGCTCGAACTGGCCGACGTTCTTGGCGTTGATGCGGAAATAGGCCTGCAGCGGCATCTCCACCTTGACGCCCTTGGGCACATAGATGAAGGAGCCGCCGGACCAGACCGCGCTGTTGAGCGCCGCGAATTTGTTATCGGTCGGCGGGATGGTCTTGCCGAAGTATTCGCGGACCAGGTCCGGGTATTGGCGCAGACCGTCGTCCATGCCGAGGAAGATCACACCCTGCTCTTCCAGGTGCTTCTGGACGTTGTGGTAGACGACCTCGCTGTCGTACTGGGCGCCGACGCCGGCCAGGAACTTCTGCTCGGCCTCGGGGATGCCCAGTTTGTCGAACGTGCGCTTGACATCGTCGGGCACCTCGTCCCACGACTGGACGCTGTCGTCGGAGGGCTTGAGGTAGTAGAAGATGTTATCGAAGTCGATCTGGTTCAGATCGCCGCCCCATTGCGGCATCGGCTTCTTCTGGAAGATCTCGAGCGCGCGCAGGCGGAAATCGGTCATCCACTGCGGTTCGCCCTTGAGCTGCGAGATCTGGGTGACGATCTCGCGGTCCAGCCCCTTGCGGGTCTTGAACACCGGCTTCTCCTCGTCGTGGAAGCCGTATTTCTCTTTGTACTGGTCGTTGACATCGACCTTCTCTAGTTCCGGCATGGCTTACCTCCGTTGTAGTCGCGTAGTCAGGTGGTCGGCTGGTCGGGGACGGGCCGGCCAGCTGACTAGTCGACGTACTTCTCCCTGACCCAGTCGTAGCCGTGCTCTTCGAGATGCAGGGCCAGGTCGGCGCCGCCGGTCTCGACGATGCGGCCCTGGTGCATGACGTGCACGAACTGCGGCTTGATGTAGTTCAGGATGCGCTGGTAGTGCGTGATCACCAGCACGCCCAGCTCCGGGCCGGCGAGCGTGTTGACGCCCGAGGCCACGATGCGCAGCGCGTCGATGTCGAGGCCGGAGTCGGTCTCGTCGAGGATCGCGATCTGCGGTTCGAGCGTCGCCAGTTGCAGGATCTCGGCGCGCTTCTTCTCGCCGCCCGAGAAGCCGTCGTTCAGGTAACGACCGGCGAAGTCGTGGTTCATCTGGAGCAGATCCATCTTCGACTTGAGCAGCTTGCGGAACTCCGGGATCGAGATGCCCTTGTCGCCGGGCTTCTCGGCCTTGCGCCGGGCATTGATCGCCGTACGCAGGAAGTTCGCCACCGACACACCCGGGATCGCCACAGGATATTGGAAGGCCAGGAAGATGCCGAGGCGCGAGCGCTCGTCCGGCTCGAGTTCGAGCACGTCGACGCCCTTGAAGATCACCTGGCCGGCCGTCACCGTGTAGCCGGGGTGGCCCATCAACGTATAGGCCAGCGTCGACTTGCCGGTGCCGTTGGGGCCCATCAAGGCATGCACTTCGCCCTGACGCACGGTGAGATTGACGCCCTTGAGAATGGGCTTGTCCTCAACCGATACGTGCAGGTTGCGGATTTCGAGCACGGAACTCATGTGTGGTCTCCTACGATCTTGAGCGGCCCCGGACCGGTTGGAAGAACCGGCACACTGCGAGCCGAGATAGTCTGCGATGAGCGGGATTATAGCCACAGAAACGGCCCGCGTCAATAAACCCTATAAATATCTGGTCTTTTGATTTTTCTGGGCGATTGTGCTAGGATTGACGGAGTCCTTTGGCAAAACCGGCTGCAGATTGTCGCAGCCAGGTCTGTATTCAAGATGGCAACGACACGCGATCAGGTGCTGAACGAGATCCGGGCGCTGGGCCAGGCCACCGTGGCCGAACTCGCCGAGCGAGTCGGCTTGACCCCGGTCGCCGTGCGCCACCACGTCGCCGGGCTGCAGGCCGAAGGGCTGGTCAAATCCAGCGAAGTGCGGCACGGCGTCGGTCGCCCCGCCCTGCACTACTCGCTCACCGATGCTGCCCGCGAGCGCTACCCCACCCGGTACGTGGAGTTCAGCGAGCGCCTGCTCGACGAGCTGAAGGCCATGCTCCCGGCCGACGCGCTCGAGCAGATGTTCAACCGCATCGCTGAGGGCATCGCGGCCCAGCATCAGTCGGATCTGCGCGACAAGTCGCTGGCCGAACGGCTGGATGCGCTGGTCGGGATCCTCGGACGCGAGGGCTTTGCCACCCGCTGGAATCAGACCGGCGAGTCGATCGCGCTCAGCGAATACAACTGCCCGTATGTGCGCATCGGGCAACGTCATCCCGAAGTCTGCCAGCTCGACGCGGCGATCATCCGCCACGTGCTGGATGTCGACGTCGAAAAGACCCATTGCGTCCTGCAAGGCGGCGGGCATTGCGAGTTCCTGATCCGCCCGATCATCAAGCCCGCGAGCTGAGCACGTTAGAGGAGAACACAGGTCTATGTCCCAAACCGCAGCGTCCAACAAACTCGTCTGGCAATCAGACACGCAGGACCCCGAAAAATCCGAGGCCGTCAAGGCCGCGTTGCGCGAAGTCGTCGACCCCGAGATCGGGCTCAACATCATCGAGCTTGGCCTGGTGCGCGACCTCGCCTTCAACGACGACAAGTCGACCTGGATCAAGATGATCCTGACCACGCCGTTCTGCCCGTACGGCCCGGCCATGCTCGAGCAGACCCGGATCAAGGTCATGTCCGCCACCGACGGCCCGGCCAAGATCGAGATGGGCATGGAGATCTGGGACCCGTCGATGATGGAAGAGGGCGCCGGCGCAGACTGGGGCCTGTTCTAGTCCGTCTGGGTTCGCCCGGCGTATCGGCCTGAACGTCGGACCGCGCACAATCGAAATCGCACCGATCGAGCGCGTGGGACACGATCCTGAGGGGTCGTCTCCCACGCGCTCGTTTTGTGTGGCGGCTGGCGGGCGGGCGCCGGGCGGGCGCCGGGGCGGAGAGGGCGCGAGACGGCGAGCGATCGACGGGAATGAGAGGGCGGCGGCCTGTGGCGCGGCGGGCGAGCGACGGGGCCGAGAGGGCGGCCACAAGGGCCGCCCCTGCGGGGTCGGGCGGGGTGTACGGAGGCCGACGTCTATCGGGTTCACGAAATCCCTTCTGCTACAATCGTTCGGATATCTGAGACACGAACGGAGCAACATGCGCATCCTCATCACCGGCGGCGCCGGATTCCTGGGCTCACATCTGTGCGACAAATTGCTGGCCGACGGCCACAGCGTGATCGCCATGGATAACCTGATTACGGGCAGCACCCGCAACATCCAGCACCTGATCGGGCGCGACGACTTCCGCTTCATCAAACACAACGTCTACGACTACATCTACCTCGACGGCCCGATCGACGCCGTTTTGCACTTCGCCTCGCCGGCCAGCCCCTCGAAGACCGCGCCGACGGGCTATCTGCAGCTGCCGATACAAACCATGAAGGTCGGCGCGATCGGCACGCTCAACGCCCTTGGCGTGGCGCGCGCCAAGAAGGCGCGCTTCCTGCTGGCGTCGACCTCGGAGGTCTATGGCGACCCGCTCGAGCACCCCCAGAAGGAAACCTACTGGGGCCACGTCGACCCGAACGGCGTGCGCAGCGTGTACGACGAAGCCAAGCGCTTTGCGGAGGCCCTGACCATGGCCTACTTCCGCACGCACGGCGTGGACACCCGCATCGTGCGCATCTTCAACACCTACGGCCCGCGGATGGAGCTCGGCGACGGGCGCGTCGTGCCGAACTTCGTCGGCCAGGCGTTGCGCGGCGAGTCGCTGACCGTCTACGGCGACGGCGCACAGACCCGCAGCTTCTGCTACTGCGCCGACTTGATCGACGGCATCGTGAAGCTGCTCTACTCGGACGAGCACGACCCGGTCAACATCGGCAACCCGACCGAGCTCTCGATCAAGGAGTTCGCCGAGACGATCAACCGCGTCACCGGGAACCCCGGCGGCGTTCACTACGTGCCAGACGGCCGCACACAGGGCGACCCGCAGCAGCGCCAGCCCGACATCACGCGCGCCAAGGCGATCTTGGGCTGGGAGCCCAGGGTGTCGCTCGAGGAGGGCCTGCGTCAGACGATCGCGTACTTCCGCACCGTCGTCGACACGGGCGCGCGCGGCTGACAGATCGCGCCGAACGCCGCGCATCATGCTCACGTCGACCGCCGCACGCCGTACCAGCCCCTGGCAGGGCCTGATCTGGGCCGCGCTGGCGGTGGCCGCGGGTGTGGCCGTCGCCGTCGCGCCGACGCGCTGGAGCGTTGTCGCGCTGGCCGGCAGCGCCGTGCTCGCCACGGCGCTCTGGCGCCCCATGGCCGCCGTGGTGCTGGCGGTCGGGCTCGGCGTGACCAAAGCCTTCCTCGCCCGGCTCGGCTACGGCGGGGTCCTGTTCGACTTCGGCCAGATCTTCCTGGTGATCGCGATCGCGGGTTGGGCAACACGCAAGTTGCTGGCCCGCGATTTTCGGTTGCCGCTGCCGATCCTGCTGTTGCCGTTGGGTCTGTACATCGGGGTCGCGGCGCTGTCCTTGATCGGCGCGCCATCGTACGAGGACGGTCTGCCGGAACTCATCAAGTGGGTGCAGATCGCGGCCATCATCGTCATCCTTGTGGATGAAGCGCGGGCGATCGATTGGCGCTGGCTACTGGCCGGTCTGTGCGCGCTGGCGGCGTTTCAGGGCGGTCTCGGGCTGTTGCAGTACGTCGGCCGCGCCGGAAGCCTGGGCTTTCCGCCCAACCTGCTGGCGTCGTTCCTGGTCGGACCGAACCGCTACCGGGCGCTCGGCACCTTCGAGCAGCCCAATCCGTTCGCGGGCTTTGTGGGGTTGCTCTGGCCCGTGGCGGCCGGCGCGGCCATTGGCCTTGCCATCGAGCTATGGGCGTCGTGGCGATCGCGGCGCGCCCTGCCCGTCGACGGCGTGCGTTGGGCGCTGTTGGGTCTCGCCCTGGTCGCGGCCGGGTTGGGTCTGGGCGGCGTGTATGCGTCGGTGTCGCGCGGCGGTCTGATCGGCGCCGTCGGCGCCGCGGGCTTGATGGCCGTGTTCCTGCCGCGCCGCCTCGGCTGGTCGCTCGGCGCCGTCGCCGGCGTCGTTGTCGTCGGCGCTCTTGCGCTCAGCCTGAACCTGGTTCCGGCCACCATCGCCGCGCGGCTCGCCAGCGCAACCGATTTCATCGGCGTGCAGGACGTGCGCGGCGTCAGCATCACCAACGACAACTTCGCCGTGGTCGAGCGCCTCGCGCACTGGCAGGCCGCCCTGGGCATGATCGAAGCGCATCCCTGGCTGGGCGTCGGTATCGGAAACTACGCGGCCGCGTATCCGCAATTCCGACTGCTCAACTGGCCCAATGCCCTGGGCCACGCCCATAACATCTACCTCAACGTGTGGGCCGAGACTGGCCTGTTTGGGCTGGTGACCTATTTCGCATTGTGGGCCAGCGTGGTCTGGTTTACGATCACGGGACTGCGTCAAAGCTCGGGGCTCGAGCGCGGCGTCCTGATCGGTCTGTTGGGCGCGTGGGGACACTTGAGCCTACACCAGTTGTTTGATAATCTTTACGTCAACAACATTCACCTATTGCTGGCGGCCTTGTTGGGGTTGCTGGCCGTCTTCTATGGCAAGCAACGTACGACCCGTTAACGCCGTCCTTGCGGCTGCGCGCCGTCAACCGACGGAGCGCAAGCGCTTCATCAAATTCCTGATCGTCGGCGCCGTTGGCTTCCTCGTCGACTTCGGCGGCTTCAATCTGTTTCACGCCCTGGGGATCGGGCGCGCGCTGGCGGCGTTCATCCCGACCGGTCTGCCGCAGATCTTCGACTTCGCCAATCACCCCGAGATCATCGAGCAGTCGCTGTCGTTCGCGTGCGCGGTCGCCAGCAACTTCCTGTGGAATTACTTCTGGATCTACCCGGAAGCGCGCGGCGCGAACCAGGCCAAGAAGATGGTCAAGTTCTTGATCGTGAGCGTCGCCGGTCTGATCGTCGGCGTGCCGGTGTTCACGCTGGCGCTGGCCTTCTGGCAGCCGACCGTCGCGTCGCTCAACCTGCAGGCGCTGCTGCCAGGCGGGCTCAAGCTCAACATCGCCGGCAACCTGGCGCTGATGACCCGCGTCGGCACGCTGCTGTTGTGGAATTTCTTCGTCAATCGCTACTGGACCTATCGGGATGTCAAACGCTGAGCGCCCCGTCATCCTGGTCGTCGACGACGACGTCGATCTCTCCGGGATCATCCGCCTGATCCTGACGAGCGCCGGCTACGACACGTACGTCGCCAACTCGGGGCAGGAAGCGCTCGATTGGTTGACGGGCAATCGCCCCGACCTCGTGCTGCTCGACCTGATGATGCCCGACATCAACGGCTTCACCATCCTGCGCAAGATGCGCGCGAACGAACCGACCAAGCAGCTGCCGGTCGTCGTGCTCACGGCCAAGGCCGATCAAGAAACCCGCGACGAGACCCGGTCGATGGGCGCGGACGAGTTCCTGACCAAACCGATCAACGCCAACTCGCTCATCGACCACGTCAAACGCGCTCTCGTCGGTAGACGACGCTGAGTGAAGGCAATCAGAGGCAGAAATGGCACGGGCCGGGGCTCCACCCCGGCCCGTTCCGTATCCGCTTTTCGCCAATCGCGTCTCAAGAGTAGAATCGGCCCATGCGAGTTGGCATGGAGGTCACCGCGGCGGTGACGCAGGGCGGCGGGATCGGACGCTACACGCGCGAGCTGCTGCGGGCTCTGGCGCGCGTCGACGCCGCGAACCGCTACGCGTTGTTCTACGCCAGCCGCGACCCGCGTCACGCGCTGCCGCCGCTTGGCCCGAACTTCCACACCCGCGCGCTGCCCTTCCACGACATCTGGCTGGCGCGTCTGTGGGGTCGCGCGCGCGTGCCCGCGCCGGTCGAATGGATCACGGGCGAGGTCGACGTGTACCATTCGCCCGATTTCACGCTGCCCCCCACCCGACGGGGCACACGCACGCTGCTGACCGTGCACGACCTGTCGTTTGTGCGCGACCCGGGCTCGGCCGCGCCCGGTCTGCTGACGTACCTCAACGCCGTCGTGCCGCGCTCCGTCGCGCGCGCCGATCACGTGCTCGCCGATTCGCTCGCCACGCGCGACGATCTCATCGACCTGTACAAGACCCCGGCCGACAAGATCTCGGTGTTGTACTGCGGCGTCGAGGACGTGTTCCGGCCGATCACCGACCCAAAGGCTTTGGCCGCCGTGCGCGCGAGGTATCGCCTCGGCGGCGCGCCGTTCGTGCTGGCCGTGAGCACGCTTCAGCCGCGCAAGAACTACGTGCGCCTGCTTGAGGCCCTGGCGCGGATGCCGGACCCGGATCTGCGTCTGGTGTTCGCCGGCGGCAAGGGCTGGCTGTACGACTCGATCTTTGCCGCCGTCGAGCGGCTCGGTCTGCGCCAGCGCGTGACCTTCGCGGGCTTCGTCGACGACGCCGACCTGCCCGCCCTCTATTCGGCCGCCCGCATCCTGGCGTATCCATCGCTCTATGAAGGCTTCGGTCTGCCCATGCTCGAGGCCATGGCCTGCGGCACGCCCGTTGTGGCGTCCACGGCCTCGTGTCTGCCCGAGGTCGCCGGCGACGCCGCCCTGCTGATCGACCCGTACGACGTCGCCGCGCTGGCTGAGGCGCTCACGCGCGCCCACGCCGACGAATCCCTGCGCGCGACCCTCATCGACCTCGGCCGCCGCCGCGCCGCCGCGTTCCGGTGGAACGACTCTGCGGCGCAATTGCTTGGCCTGTACCAGCGCATCATGGCTGATTGCTGATTGTTGATTGCCGATTGCGGGCCAATCAGCGTGTGCACGGCATGGTGTCAGCCGCGGATTCTTGCCGCGGATTTCGCGAATGACGCGAATGGGACTCTGCCAACCCAGCACTGGCTGTCACGGCCGAATTCGCGGCATAAGCCCCCCTGACAACTCGTGATCCTGTTGGTAAATCCTGACCGGCTGGGCGGGGCCTACAACGGATCGCCTAACGGATCAGCGGATAAAACGGATATGCGCCTGAGGGCCGCAGCGCACGATGAAAGGCCGATCGCGGCGCTGCCTTCGTGGCCACCGGCCGGTCGCGTCGTGCACAGGTTGTCAGGCATCCATCCGTTTCATCCGCTGATCCGTGATCTCATCCGTTGTCAGTCCCGCCAAGGCGGAGACCGCCCGGGTTTGCCAACGGCATCAACTCGTGCTTGCACACCCAATCAGAAATCATCAATCAGCATTTGACCTATAATCGCCCCTCATGTCCTCAGCCAAATCGCCCGCCGATACCCGCGTGAGCCTGGGTCAGTTGATGGGCACCGACTCGTCGAACACGCTCGGCAACGTGCACGGCGGGCACATCATGAAGCTGATGGACGAAGCCGGCGCGGCGGCCGCGATCCGTCACGCCGGACACAAAGTCGTCACCGTGGCTGTGGACCAGATGGTCTTTCATGAGCCGATCCGGCTGGGCGATCTGGTGACCGTGGCGGCCGAGCTGACCTGGGTCGGGCGCACGTCGATGGAGGCCGAGGTGACCGTGACCGCGGTCAATCTATTGACCGGCGCGACCACGCACACCAACACGGCTTACTTCGTGTACGTCGCCATCGACAAAGACGGGCGCCCCACCGCCGTGCCGGGTCTGACGCTCTCGACCGACGCCGAGCGCGAGCGCTGGCAGGCGGCCGAGGTGCGCAGGCAAAGACGTCTGACGACAAAGTGATTGCTGATTGTTGATTGGCGCACAATGCCCAATCAGCAATCAACAATCAGCAATCAGAAATCCCATGAGCGACACACCGAACTCATCTCTGACCCTGCAGGAGCTCCTCGACCAGGTTTCGAGCCGGCGCTTTACCGAGGCCGTCACGCCGGGGGATCGTGGGCTCGCCGACGACGTGCGCTTCCCGTTCGCGGCGCTGGTGGGCCAGACCGAGATGAAGACCGCATTGCTGCTGGCGCTCATCAACCCGGCAATCGGCGGCGTGCTGCTGGTCGGCGCACGCGGCACGGGAAAGACCACGGCCGTGCGCGCGTTGGCCGATCTCGCGCCGACGGTGAAGCGCTCGCTGTGCCCGTACGGCTGTCTGCCCGAGGACGTCGAGGCCGGCGGCATCGACGCGGTCTGCCCCGACTGCGCGCGCAAGTACGGTCAGGGCGACCCGCTGACCTACGACGATCCGTGCCGGTTGATCGAGCTGCCGCTCAACGCGCGCCTCGAAGACGTCGTCGGCGGCCTCGACGAGCGCGCGGCGACCAACCGACGGGTGCAGATCAAGCGCGGTCTGCTGGCGCAGGCCGACCAGAATTTGCTGCACGTCGACGAAGTCAACCTGCTGGCCAACGACGTCGTGGACGTGATCCTCGACGCGGCCGCGCAGGGCCTGGCCGTCGTGCGCCGCGGACCGGTGTCGGCTACGTACCGCGCGCGCTTCGTGCTGATCGGATCCATGAACCCCGAGGAGGGTCGGCTGCGGCCGCAGATCCAGGACCGGTTCGGTCTGCGCGTGATCGCGGCCGGGCTCGAATCGGCCGAAGATCGGCTCGAGGCCTATCACCGAGCGCAGGCGTTCCGCACCAATCCACGCGCCTTCGTCGTCGCCTATGGCGACGAGGTCGCGGCGATGCGGGCCGAGGTCGAGGCCGCGCGCGCGCGGCTGGCGCAGGTGACGCTGACGCCCGAAGCCGAGCAGCGCGGTCTGGCCTTGATCCAAGACCTGCGCATCGGGTCGTTGCGCGCCGAGATCGCGTTGTTCGAGGCCGCGCGGGCGCATGCCGCCGCCGACGGCCGGCTCGTGGCCGAACCCGCTGACGTCCGCGCCGTCGCGCCGTTGGCCCTGCGCATGCGCGGGTCAGCCGCGCTCGAGACGTTTCTGGCGGATCAGGCGGCCGAGGACGAACGCCTGAAGGCCAGGATCACGTCGGCGCTCGGGGCCTGAGCCCTGCGCGTGGTCGCTGATACTTCACCAGCCGCCTGACCCGTGCCCCCAAGAGCGCTCGAGAAGAGCCAAAGCGGATGTGCTCTCGTGGTCACAGAATTTGCGGGTCCGGCCGGCGTGCGCCTGGTGACATTCCCTGCGTCACATCGACGCCGCAGCGATGTGCGGCGTGAGGCTCCTGAAAGTCCATCCGCAGAGTCCATCCGCGCCCATCGACCGGCCGAATCATCGATCCGTCGTCGGGCGCACATCGGCTGCGTCCATTGACGCTCGGGTCCTCGATTGAGCAGTCGTTATACGTGACTCGCCGCCAACGCCACACTCGATTGCGTTGACGACGACCATCCGTTTCATCTGTTGATCCGTTACAGCATCCGTTGTCAGCCCACGCTGGCGTCGGCGGCCAAGTTGACCAGCCGCCCCGTGACGGCACTGCGACACACGACCGGCGGGTTCGATGGATAATGGTGCTTGACGACACCGGGGCGACGATGAGTCGACCACGGTGGCCATGGGGGTCTTCTCGATTTGGCTATGCGCAAACGCTATGCGGCCTGGCCGCTATTGACGCCGCTGGGTCTGGCCCTGCTTGGCTTCTGGTTGCCGTGGTTGGCGCCCGACTCCGTCGGGCTGCAGCTCAACGGCTTCGAGCTGTCGGATTGGGTGATGCTGTCGCCCGACGTGCTCTACCGCGCGTATCCGCTCAGCCGTCTGTCGTTCCTGGCGGTCACCGCCTGCCTGACCGTCGCCTTTGGCCTCGCACTGGGTCGAGCCCGCCTCGGCCGCGGCTGGCGCGTTTGGTTCTCACGACCGGGCACCTGGGCGCTCGCCGCAGGGCTGGCGGCGAGTTTCTTCACCACCTTGCCGTATTTTCCGCACGCGCTCATCGGCTGGCGCGAGCCCGAGTGGCAACGGCAGTGGCTGGTCGCGATCGGGGCGCTGGGGCTGGCCCTGGTCGGCGTCGTGGCGCCGGGCTGGCTCGCGCGCCTCGGCCTGGTCGGGTTGGCGGTCGCGGGTGCGTGGTTGGCGTATCAGGCCTGGATGCTCACTCAGCCGCTGGCTCAAGGCCTGATCGGCTCCGCGCCGACCGGCATCGGCTGGCTCCTTTGCCTCGCCGGTTGGGCCGGGTCTCTCCTTGTGGCGGCGTTCGATCTGGGGCAGGAGCGGGTGACTTAACCGCCAAGACGCACAGGGCGCGAAGATTCATGTCTGAATCTTCGCGCCCTGTGCGTCTTGGCGGTGTGTGTGCCCCCATGGGGATTCGAACCCCAGTTTTGGCCTTGAGAGGGCCGCGTCCTGGTCCACTAGACGATGGGGGCGGACAGCGCGGGAGATGATAACACAACCGCGTGTCGGACTCAAGTCCTTGGACCGAGCGCGCAAGGCTGTTCGGCCCACTCGTTTTGCCGCGAATGGGCACCGGCCAGCCAGTGAGGCTGGACAAGGCGAGCAGCGAGACGCGATCTCATCGCGTCAGCAGATATGCCACGAGTGCGTCGAGTTCGGCCGGCGTCAGACGATCGCCGAACCCAGACGGCATGATGTGATCGGAGAACCCGGCGACCACGTGCGCGCCCGGGTCGACGATCGACTCACGAACGTAAGCGTCTGCGCTTTGACCGGGGACCGCGTCGCCGGCTCGCTCGCCAAGACCAGCCAGGGACGGGCCGACAAGCGTCACGCCCGCCTGCAGCGCATGACACGCGGAACATTGATGGCGCTCGAAGAGGGCTGCGCCGTCGCCGGTCGCGGCGGGCTCCGACAGTGCCTGGGCCTGCGCGGGTCGTGCGCCGGCCACGTTGCGCACCAGGAACCAGTATCCGGCGTTGAGCTGGATCGCGGCAAACAGACAACCGGGGACGATGACGCAGGCGCCGATCACGGCCACGACGATCGTCAGCGGCCAGCACCGGCGTGAGGCAGACGGTGACGTTGGAACAGACATGATCCTGGTTTCCTTCCGATCTCTTTGTGAAGCGACGGTCCGGGTTGACGGACTTTTCGCGTTCGATCGACCTGAGGTAGCGATCATCCGGTGACGGTCAGGCCCTGGTTCGGCCGCGCTCTGGTTTCATCCAGGGCTTGAGCGTCGAGATCACAGACATGAACGCCAGAGAGGCGATGTAGGACACGCCCGTAATCGAGTACCATGCCCGCGCCTGGACGTAGTCCGGGTTCTTCAGCGCGGCGAGGCCCTCGACCTGCGAGATGGCCTCGAGGACGTTGCTCCAGCGCGAGACCAACAGCGGCGCCGAGACGATGAGCGCCGCGGTGAGGACCCACTTCACCGTCACCCAGCGGTGCCAGAAGAAGCCCCAGGTGGTGAGCCAGCTCTCGAGAAAGCCCGTGACCAGAGTCAGCATCGCCGCAGGCACGACGACCCAGTTGTCGATGACGGCGATGGCATGATCCACCGAGTAGAGGTCCGTGTTCGCAACTGGGACCCAGCCCAGCCGTAGAGCGTTCATGGAGATCGCCGAGCCAAGCCAGATCACGGCGATGGTCAGATGGACGCTCTTGAGGAGCTGTTTGCCGAGCCGGCCAAGTGTGAAACGCTTCAACGGATCTCCCTGCTGCTTTCGACGTTGGCTTACAGTGGGCAGTACGCGCCGCCGGGCGGTGGGTTTCAGAGTCGCTTCTCTTTCCTATTAGGCGACTGTTAGCCAGGCGTCTGGCCGAATTGAGGCAAGTTGCTACACTGTCTCCGAAGTTCATTCCAGGGAAGTTGAGACACTCATGAAACTGACCCCCGAGCAACTCGATCGCCTGCGCCCGGCCCGCTATCCGCGCGCCGCGACATACGATCCCGCCTGGGCCCTCGAGCACCTGATGGGCCCGAACGTGTTGTGGCTGGCCGAGGCGCTGACGCAGGTCATGGCGCTCAAGCCGGGCCAACGTGTGCTCGACCTGGGCTGCGGCACCGCCCTGAGTTCGATCTTTCTCGCGCGCGAATTCGACGTGCAGGTCTGGGCGACCGACCTGTGGATCCCGGCGACCGAGAACCTCGCCCGGATCGAGGCCGCCGGCGTCGCGGATCGCGTGTTTCCGCTCCACGCCGAGGCCCACGCCCTGCCCTACGCCGACGGCTTCTTCGACGCCATCGTCAGCCTCGACGCCTATCACTACTTCGGCACCAACGATCTCTACATCGGCGTGGCCGCGCGTCTGTTGAAGCCGGGCGGCCGGATCGGGATCGTGGTGCCGGGGCTGCAGGCCGAGTTCCCGGACGGCACGCCGCCGCGGACGCTGCCCTTCTGGGATTGGGAGTTCGGGAGTTTCCACAGCCCGGCCTGGTGGCGCCGCCACTGGGACAAGACCGGCCGCGTATCGGTCACGCACGCCGACGTCGTCCCCGACGGCTGGCAGGACTGGAAGCTTTGGCTCGAGGTGTGCCGCGATCTCGGGCATCGCGCCAGCCCGGATGAGCTCGCCCTGCTCGAGGCCGATCAGGGCCGGACGTTGGGCTTCTCACGCGTCGTGGCCGAACGGACCGCCGGGTAACGCGACCATGGCCACGTCCCCCGCTCCCCGAAACAGTTCGGTCGCGCTGGTGCGCCGGATCTTGTCGATCGCCGGGCCCGCCCGCGGCTGGCTGGTGGCCGCGATCGCCGTCGACCTCCTGCTGGCCGCGCTCCTGATCATCGGCAATCATTTCACGCGACGCTTCTTCGAGGCCGTCGCCAGCCAGGACGCGCAGGTGTTCTGGCTGTACGTCGGATTGGCCGTCAGCACGTCGACCGCCAACATCCCGCTCGCGTATCTCAAGGTGCGCGGCGTCGGGCGCTTTGCCGAGAACACGCTCGCGCGGCTGCGGACCATGATCGCCGCCCGTGCCGCGTCGCTGCCGATCGGCGCGCTCGAAGCCCGCCACTCGGGCGACCTGGTGTCGGTGCTCAACGCCGATCTCGAGAAACTTCGGATCCTGCTCAGCGCGCACCTGGTCGATCTGGTCGGGCAGTCGGCGCGCGCCCTCGCCGCCTTCGGCTACATCCTGTCGGTGAACTGGGTGCTGGCGCTCACGGCCACGATCCTCACGCCGCTGATCTTCATCGCGATCTCGGTCATGACCCAGCCGATCGGCAAACGCAGCGAGGAGATGCAGACCGAGATCGGCCGCGTCGTGAGCGTCGCGCAGGACGGGTTGACCGGCGCGATGGTGGTCAAGGCCTTCAACCTGACCGGCCTGCTCGACGACCGGTTTCGCGAGGCCAATCAAAGCGCGCTCGGCAAGGGGCGCGAGATCGCGCGGCTGCGCGCGATCATCGAGGGCGCCGCGCTGCCGATGTCGATCACGCCGTTCATCCTCGCGGTCGGTCTGGGCGGCTACTTCGTCCTTCAAGGTCAGGTCACGTTCGGTGCGCTCTTCGCCTTCATCAATCTGCTCAACTTCGTGATCAACCCGCTGTCGTCGATCCCCAACATCCTGGCGGGCATCACGGAGGCGACCGGCGCCGGGCAGCGCATCTTCGAGCTTCTCGACCAGCCGTCCGAACGGACGGACGGCGACGTCGTCGCCGCCAGACCGGGGCCGGCCGTCGCGGTGGAGCGACTCACCTTTGCCTTCGCCGACAGCCCGGAGCCCGTGCTGCGCGACGTCTCGTTTTCGGTCGAGCCCGGTCAGACCGTGGCGCTGGTCGGGCCGAGCGGCAGCGGCAAGTCGACGCTCATCAAGGTGTTGCTTGGCTACTACCCGATCGCGAATGGCACGGTGCGGTTGTTGGGCAGCGATCTGAACGACTGGCGACTCGCGGCCGCGCGCGATCAGGTCGCGCTCGTCGCCCAGGACACGTATCTGTTCCCGATCGGGCTGGGCGACAACATCAAGCTCGGCCGGCCAGACGCGACGCAGGCCGACGTCGAGCGCGCGGCTCGACTGGCCAACATCCACGACTTCATCAGCGCCCTGCCCGACGGTTACGCCACGAACGCCGGCGAATGGGGCGCGCGTCTCTCCGGCGGGCAGCGACAGCGGATCTCGCTGGCGCGCGCGATCCTCAAGGACGCGCCGATCTTGCTGCTCGATGAGCCCACGTCGGCGCTCGACACCGAGTCCGAGGCGCTGGTGCAGCAGGCGCTCGCCGCCTTCACACAGGGGCGCACCACGCTGGTGATCGCGCACCGGCTCTCGACGATCAAGACCGCGGACCGCGTCCTCGTGCTGCAAGAAGGCGCCATCGTCGAGGCGGGCACGCACGCCGAACTGCTCGCCCAGGGCGGCGTCTATCTCGATCTCTATCAACGCCAGTTCAGCCTGACGGGGGCCGAGGGAGGTGCGTCATGACCGAGGACACCCGCCCCGCCCCGCGCCGGGCGCCCAGCCTGCTGCGCTTGCTCGACCTGCTCAAGCCCGGGCAGGGCAAATACCTGCTCGGCCTGACCGGGCGCGTCGCGCTCTCGACCATCGAGCGCTTGTACATCGCCTACGTCGCCAAGCTCTCGCTCGACGCCATGAACGGCGGCGACGTCAACACGTTCTTTGGGACGCTCACCCAATGGGTCGTGTTCTATGCCGGGTATCTGGTCGTCGCACCGTTCGTCCTGTACCTGTGGCGCTCGTCGATCGTCGAGGCCACGGCCCGGATCCGCGAGCGCGTGTTCACGCATCTGCAGCGTCTGCCGCTTGGGTATCACGAGCGCCATCACTCCGGGAGCGCGCTCTCGACGCTGACGAACGACGTCGTCACCGCCGAGCGGGCCTATCAGGACGATCTGTTGGTGCTGGTCGAGGCCACGGCCCAGGGTCTGTCGGCCGCGATCTTCATGCTCTGGCTGAGCTGGCCGCTGACGCTCGTGATCGTGCTGGCGGGCGTCGTGCCCCTGATCGTCAACACCGTGTTCGCCGGCCCGCTGCGCCGCATCGGCGAGACGGTCCAACAATCGCTTGGCGGCCTGACCGAGCGCATGACCGACTTGCTCGCCGGGTTCGCCGTCGTGCGCAGCTTCAACCTGGGCGACTGGATCCTGGATCGGTTCACGCAGGCCAACGACCGCGTGCGCGAGAACGCGCTGCGCCGGGTGCGGACCGAGGCGCTGCTCGAGGGCGCCAACAACTTCGGCGGCCTGTTCAACCTGCTGTCCATGGCGGTCGGCGCCTACCTGGTGCTCATCGGCCAGACCACGATCGGCGTGCTGATCGGCCTGATTCAGCTCAGCAACCAGATCAATTACTTCGTCTTCAGCATCGGGGGCACCGTCAGCCGGATCCAAACCGCTCTGGCCGCGGCGGATCGCGTGCTCACGGTGCTCGATGAGCCGGCGGAGCCTGAACGCTTCGGCAGAGCGGAGACGCCCGAGCCGGCGGAGCCTGAACGTTTCGGCACAGCGGAGACGCCCGAGCCGGCGGAGCCTGAACGTTTCGGCGGCGCGACGGCGCCGACGGCGCTCGACAGCCGTGTCGCCTTCGACGACGTCGCGTTCGCGTACGCCGATGGCGTCGACGTGCTCGACGGTTTGTCGTTCGCGGCCGCGCCCGGCCAGGTCGTCGCGTTCGCGGGACCGAGCGGCGGCGGCAAGAGCACGATCTTCAAGTTGCTGTTGGGCTGTTATCCGACGCGGCGCGGCGCGATCCGCGTCGATGGGCGCGACCTGCGCGGCCTGCGGCTGAGCGAGCTGCGCGACCAGATCGCCTATGTGCCGCAGGACGCGTATCTGTTCGCGGGCACGATCTACGACAACATCCGCTACGGCCGGCCATCCGCCGGCCCGACCGAGATCGAGGCGGCGGCGCGCGCGGCTTTCGCGCACGACTTCATCGGCGAGTTCCCGGCGGGATATCAGACGGTGGTGGGCGAGCGCGGCGCGCGTCTGTCGGGCGGCCAGCGGCAGCGCATCGCGATCGCCCGGGCGCTGCTGAAAGACGCGCCGATCCTGCTGCTCGATGAGGCGACGTCGGCGCTCGACTCGGAGTCGGAGCAGGTCGTGCAGCAGGCGCTCGAGGCGCTCATGCGCGGGCGCACGACGCTGGTGATCGCGCATCGATTGTCGACGATCCTCAATGCCGATCGCATCTACGTCATCGACGCCGGCCGCGTGGCCGAGGCGGGTCGCCACAAGGAGTTGCTGGCTCAGCGCGGGGTGTACGCCAACCTGTTCGAGCTTCAATTCCAGCTCTCGAGTGGCGCCTCAACGACGTAACGTGGGGTGACGGAGGCTATGAACGGCAGAGCCCGGCCGCAGCCATCGCATGCGCCGGGCCCTGCTTTGTCGAGCGAGGGATCAGGCTTCGGCCAGGACTTCGGCGATCTGGCGGCGAGCGTTGGCGACGCCGAGCGGGTTCGTGTCGACGTAGTACGGGATGAAGATCACGGCCTGCGCCAACGCGTGGCCGCGGCCACGGGCCCAGGTGGCGTCGTCCACCTGCAGGGCGGCGCGAAAGGCCGCGCGGCTTTCGCCGGTGAACAGGCCCCAGGCGATCATCAGGTCCGGCGCGGGATCGCCCACGCCCAGCCCGCTGAAGTCGATCACGGCGCTGGCGCGGCCGTGGTCGACGAGGACGTTACCGGGCAGCAGATCACCGTGGAACCAGACGGGCGACCGGCCCCAGTCGGGCGCGGCGAGGGCAGCCTCCCAGACACGAAGCGCGGCGGCGGTATCGAGCTCGCCGGCGAGTTCGGCGATGCAGCGCCGCGTTTCGGCGTCCCGCACCCGGAGCGGTCTGCCGCGCAAGCCATGCGCCCCGGCATCCGGGCCGCCGCCTGGGTCGAGGCCCTGCAGCGCCGACACGAATCGGGCGAGGTCGCGCGCCGCCTCGACCGGATCGGCGAGCGTGGCGAGCGTCGCACTTTGACCCGGTAGCCAGCGATAGATCGCCCACTGCCATGGGTAGCCCTCGCCCGGCGAACCGATGGCCGCCTGCTCGGGCAACTGCAGCGGCAGTCGCGGCGCCAGCCGCGGCAGCCAGACCCGCTCCTTTTCGATCTGGCCCGTGGCCCACTCGATGCGCGGCAACCGAACGACGAAATCGGCGCCGAGCCGGTAGAGCGCGTTATCGGTGCCCGACGACGGCACGGGCACGAGCGGCAGATCTGCCCAGCGCGGGAACTGTGCGGCCAACAGACGCTGAACGAGGTCGACGTTGGTGTCGACCTCGTTGACGTGCATGCGGGTCATGTCGCGGGTCCGCTCAAGAGCCGACGACCAGACGGACGCCGATCCCAGCTGGGTCGACCAGACCGATGCCCTCGGCGGTTTGGGTCAGAGCGACGCCGGCGCGCTCCAGGCGCCCAACCACTTCCTGCAGCGCCGCGTCGGTCGGGACGAGCACCGTGAAATAGCGCAGACCCGTGGATCCGGGCGGCGCCGGCGGGATGCCGACGCCGTTCCAGACGTTCATGCCGAGATGGTGATGGTAACCGCCGGCACTCGCGAACACCGCCTGGAACGACTCGCTGCGCAGGGTGATGTCGAAGCCAAGCACGTCGCGGTAAAAGGCATGCGCCTTGTCGAGGTCCGCTGTGTGCAGATGCACATGGCCAACGACGGTCTCGGGGCTGAGGCCCTTCCACGGCCGTTGATCGCGCTCGAGCTCCTGGATCAGGTCGTCGATGTCGACGCCGGCGCGCTCCATGCCGTCGGGGTAGAGCTGGCCGTCGCGCATGGGCCAGACCGCCTGCGGGAAGTCCCAGGCCAGCTCGATGCCGTTGCCCTCGGCGTCGGGCAGATAGAAGGCCAGGTGCGTGTGATGGTTGGAGTGACCCTGGATCGGCGTGCGCGTCTCCGCGATCTGACGCACCAGATTGGCCAGCTCCCACCGCGACGGCACGAGAAAGGCGGTGTGGTACAGCCCAGTCGTCCGACGCGCCGGCCGCGCGCCGGGCACCTCGGTGAGCCGCAGCAGCTCGCGCGACCCGGCGCCCAGCACGGCGGTGTCGCCGTCGCGACCCAGGAGCGCAAAACCGAGCCGGTCGCGATAGAACGCGATCTGCCGGTCGAGACTGGCGGCCGTGTAATGCACGGGCCCCATGTGGGTGGCCGCATCGATGCGAACCGGGGCAAGAGAAGCGTCGGTCATGTCGATCCTCTGGTGATACGGTGCCGAGAAAGGAACATCGTACTCAAAAAACGCGGCGGCGCGAGCCGACGGCCCGATTTATCAGGCTGCGCTCACGCGATCCCCAGACCGCGACCGACGACCACAGCGAGCGAAAGCAGGCCCAGGACGACGTTGGCCGGGATCACCTTTGTCTCGCCAAGCGGCAGATGCTCCTGGAAGATCGCCAGCACCTGGACCACCGTCAGGCCGAGGGCGGCCAGCGGCGTCAGCCACGGCAAGATCCCGGTTGCCCAGGGAAGGATGAGACCCAGCGCCCCGAGGACCTCGACCAGACCGACATTGCGGATGTACGTCTGTGAGCGCCGTTTCGCCCAGGCCATGCGCTGTTGCGCCGCGGCCGGCTGCAGGGCCTTGAACCCGCCGGCCGCCAGGTAGAGGAGCGCGAGCAAACCCTGAAGGATCCAAAAGACGATATTCATGATTGACGTTTCTCCGTTGCCGTGCTAGTTTGACAACATCTGTTGTTTACACGACAGGTGTAGAATTTATCGGCCAAGGGCTCCGTCGTCAACCATCAGATCGGGGCCAGTGTCGAGAAATCGACAAACGAGGCGAAATGTTGCAAAAAGAAGCCACCCTGACCCTGCCAGGCGACGAGCACCTGGACCCGCGCGTTCGGCGGACGCGGGCCGCGCTCGTCCAGGCGTTCATGGAGGCCGTCTCGACCAAGGGGTTCCAGGCCGTATCGGTTCAGGACGTGGCTGAGAAGGCGGGCGTCAACCGGACCACGTTCTATCTCCACTTCCCCGACAAGGTGGCTCTGCTCGACTACGCCATCCGGCAGGCGTTTCGCGAGGAGATCGAGAAACGCGGCCTGACCGTCTGCCACGGGAGCCCCGAGGCGTTGCGCGCCCTGGTCGAGGTGACCTGCGAGTTCGTCAACCAGGCCACGGGCCATTGCACGCGCCCGGACCCGCAGTTCAACACGCTGGTTGAACCACAGATCAAGACCCAGAACCGCGAGATCCTCAAGATGTGGCTCGAAAAGGAGGGTCATGCGGCCGAGACGGCGATGGCGCGCGCCACTGCCGCCAGCTGGGCGATGTATGGTCTCGCACAGCTGTGGGGCGGCACGCGACGCCAATCGACGTTATCGGCTTTCGTGGATCGGGTTCTGCCATTGGTCGCCGGGCTCATGGGATATCCGCCTCCGACGTGAACGCCGCGTTAGTTTTCCGTTGCATTTTATGTGCGCTTCAGGCCGCCCGCGGCCAATGCGCCCTACAATCCCTCCAAACACAACGGGCCGACATGTTTGGCCGTCGGCGTGCCGTCACGGCGCTTGCCGTGCGCAGGTATGCGCGGCCCGTGGCATGATATTGACCGTCGCGGGTCTCAGGTCAGTTTTCTATGTCTCGTCGTGCTGACAGCTCAGTATCGCTTCTTCGGTCGATCAACCGGCCCCACCCCTTGATCTTTCTGACGCTGTTTGCCGTCGTCGGTGCACTCGCGAGCCTCGGTGTCGTCGCCGTCAACGGGCCCGGCGTGGCGTTGAATCTGCTCATCGGCGGTGTGGTGCTGGCGGCCCTTTGGTATCCCCGTTGGGTCTACCTTGCCACGGCCGCGCTGTTTGAGTTGGCCTGGATCCCGACATTCCTGCAGCACCGTTTGGGTCACACTCAGATCTGGTTGTTCAACGCGCTGAGCGCGATCGGGCTCGTGCTTCTGGTCGAGATCATCGCCCGGTTGGTGCGCGACGCCCGCGCTGGCGCCATCCGCGAGAGCCAGGCGCAACATCGGTTGAACGAGATCCTGACGCGCAACCCCGGCGTCGTGTACAGCCTCGCCCCGGACCCGAAGTCACCGGGGAGCTACCACATCAATTTCATCAGCGACAACGCCGTCGCGCTGCTCGGGATCGATCCGGCGACGTACACGCTCTCCGACGACCTGATCGGCCTGTGCGGTCGCGTGCCGCCTGAGCAGATCAGAAACTGGCATGCGGAGCTCGATCATCGCGGCGAAACGGCGTTGGACTACGTCTTCACCACGCCGGGCGGTCGCGAACTGTGGCTGCGTGACACGTGCCGCGTGATCCGCGACGACTCGGCGCAGGCAATCGAGATCGTCGGCCACGTGGTCGACATCACCGAACAACGACGCAGCGCGGCGCGGCTCGCCGAAAACGAGCGTCAACTCGCCGAGATCAGCAAGAACAGCCCGGCCGTGCTCTTCCGCGCCGTCCCGGATTCCGACGTGGCGCTCGGCTGGCGGTTCGTCTTCAACAGCCCCAATGCGCTCGAGGTCACGGGGTATTCGGACGTCGACCTGAAGCTAGACCCGCGATTGTGGACCAGCCGCATCCATCCCGCCGACCAGGCAAGCGCCATTGAAGCATTCCGCCAGGCCGCCGGCGCCGGCGCCCCATTGGTGCACGCATACCGCTTCCTGCGCAAGGACGGGCGCGTCATCTGGCTGCAGGACACGCTCCGCGTGGTGGCCGGTCCGGACGGACGACCGGCCGAGCTGTACGGCCAGAACCTGGACATCACGGCCCGGCACCAGGCCGAGAGCGCGCTCGCCGAGAGCCACCGTCTGCAGGACGAAAGCGTGCGCCACAGCCCGGCGATCCTCTTTCGGGCCGTGCCCGATCCCAAAGCCAAAGAGGGCTGGAGGTTCGAATACCACAGCGCCAACACGGTCGACGTGCTCGGGTACACGGTCGATGAGCTCCACGCGGAGCCGGGCTTGTGGGTGGCGCGCATCCACCCCGACGACGTGGACCGCGTCCTGGCCGAGGCCAACGCCCTGGCCACCGTGACGGCTGATCGCGCCATGCCGATCGTGTACGACTATCGGTTCATGCGCAAGGACGGGCGAACGATCTGGATCCAGGACAGTCAGCGCATCCTGTTTGACGACACCGGTCGACCCAGGGTGCTCTTCGGGCAGAGCCTCGACATCACCGACCGGAGGCTCGCCGAACAGGCGCTGGCCGACAGCCGCGAGGTCCAGGACGAGAGTGTGCGCAACAGCCCGGCCATCTTGTTCCAAGGCGTGCCCGACCCAAGTTCGGTCGACGGCTGGCACTTCGTCTATCACAGCGCGAACACCATCGACGTGCTCGGCTACACGGTCGACGAAATTCGGGCGGACCCCACGCTATGGACGTCCCGGATCCACCCGGACGATCTGGAACGCGTGCTCGGTGAGGCCAACGCCCTGGCGACGGTCACCCCCGACCACCCGATGCCGATCGTGTATGACTATCGGTTCATGCGCAAGGATGGGCGCACGATCTGGGTCCAGGACAGTCAACGGGTTCTGTTTGACGCACATGGGCAGCCCAGCGTGTTGTTCGGCCAAAGCGTCGACATCACCGATCGCAAGACCGCGCAGCTGCAACTTGAGGAGAGCCAACGCTTCATCTCGCAGATGGCGTCGGCGATCCCGAGCCACGTTGTGGTGTTCGAGATCCTGTCCGGCCGGGTCATCTATGCCAACGGTCACTGGGCGCTCCCCATCGCGCATCTGGGCGACGGCGCGAACGGCGAACGGATGCAGGATCTGGTCTGCCGCAACGTTCACCCGGACGACCTCGCCGCGTTCGTGCAGGCGTTGGCCGATGTCGTCAGGCTGGCCGACGACGAGACGGCCACACTGTGCGTGCGGGTGCGCGGCGAACGCGGCGATTGGCGCGACGTCGAGTTTCGCTATCGCGTGTTCACGCGCGACCCGCAGGGCATCCCTGTGCAGCTGCTGGTCGTCTGGGACGACATCACTGACGCCCGCGCCGCCGAGCGGACGCGCGCCGAAAGCCAACGCTGGCTCAGCCGCGTCGCGAAGGCCGTGCCCAACGTGCTCCATGTGGTGGACCTCACCAGTGATACTGGCCGGGGCGGCGTGGTGTACAGCAATCGATCGCTCGCCGAGGCGCTGGGCTATCCCAGCAATCTCGTCGCCGAAATGGGCTGGCAGAAGTTCCTCCTGACGCATCTCCACCCCGCCGATCGCGCGACGTTTCCCGGCCACGTGGCGGCGGCCATGGCGTTGCTCGATGGCGCCGTGCACGAGTCGGAGTACCGATTGCGCGACGCGTCGGGCGAGTGGCGCTGGCTGCGCGGTCGCGATATCGTCTTTGAGCGCAACGCCGACGGCACCGTGAAGCAGGTGATGGGCCTGATCGAGGACATCACCGAACGCAAGCGCCTCGAGACCGAGGTGCGGGCGGAGCGCGACTTCGCCCAGCTCGTGCTCAACACGCTTGGCCAGGGCGTGGTCGTGTTCAACAGCGGCGCTCGGGTCGAATACATCAACCCCGCCGGCGCGCGTATGCTCGGTGTCGACCCAGCGGGCTTGATCGGCCGCTCGTTCGCCGCGCTGGCGCCCGGTCAACACCGGGCCCAGGCGGCGGCGACGGCGCCTCACACGGCCGCGACATTTGAGTTCCGGCACCCGCTGGACGACGGACGCACCGTCGATTTGCTCGTGACGACGTCGCCGCGCCTGCGCGACGACCAGGTCATCGGCGCCGTGTTGGTGTTCACCGACGTCACCGAGCGCAAGATCATGGAACGCGCGCTGTCGGCGACCAACCTCGAGCTCGAGCAGGCGTTGGCCACGGCACGCGACCTCGCCCGTGAGGCTCAGGCCGCCAATCGCGCCAAGAGCGATTTCCTGGCCAACATGAGCCACGAGATCCGCACGCCCATGAACGCCATCATTGGGATGGCCGAAATTCTGCAAGACGCCGGGCTACCGGCCGAGCACATTGGATCGATCCAGATCATGATCGACTCCGGGGAGGTGCTGCTCGACATCATCAACGGCATCCTGGACTTTTCGAAGATCGAGGCCGGGCGCTTCGAGTTGGATCTCCACCCCGTCAGCCTCACGGCCGTGGTCGAGGGCGCCACGGAATTGCTCGCCGTGCGCGCGCGCCAGAAGGGCTTGCGGCTTGCTTGCTTCGTCGACCCGGACATCCCGGGCGAAGTGATCGGCGACTCGGTCCGCATCCGACAGGTGCTGCTCAATCTGCTGAGCAACGCCGTCAAGTTCACGGAGCAAGGTCGCGTCGCGATCCGCGCCATGCGCGAGCCCGACGTCGACACGCGCGTCTGTGTCCGGTTCGACGTGATCGACACCGGCATCGGCATCGCGGAGGATGCCCAGGACCGGGTCTTCAACCCGTTCGAGCAGGCCGAGAGCGGCACCACGCGGCGCTTCGGCGGCACGGGGCTGGGTCTGGCCATCGTCAAACGCCTGACGGAGCTGATGGACGGTTCGTTGTCGCTTACAAGTCAGCCGGGCGCTGGAACGACCGTCAGCGTGAAGCTCTCCTTTGTGAGATCGGCCGCGTTCGACTCGCACGAGGCGATCGCGCCGACCGCGGGCCGTGTGCTCGTTGTGGCCGCCGATCCGGTCGAACGCGAGGCCGTTGTCCGCTACGCCGCCCTCGTCGGCCTGAGCGCCGACGCGTTTTCGTCCGCCGAGCCGATTCCGACCGGCGCCGACTACGCGGTTGTCGTCAGCGACCAGGTTGATCCCATCGCCGGCGCGCCCGCCTTGGGCAACGCGCGGCGCATCGTCATCGCCGACGACGCAACCGCGGGCGGTGACACGCTCGTTCGCCCGCTCCGTCGGGCAGAGGTGACGGCCCTGCTCGCCGCGCCGCGCCCAACGGACCGGCAAGCCGAGGTGGAAGTGCGGGTCACCGACCGGCCGGTTCAAGCGGCGAAGCCGACGCGCGGCGCGCGCATCCTTCTGGCCGAGGACAACCCCGTCAATCAAAGGGTTGCGGTGCTGCAGCTCGAAAAGCTCGGGTGCGTGGTCGACGTGGTCAACGACGGCGAGGCCGCTTTGACCGCTTACACGACGGCGCCGGAGCTGTACCAGCTGATCTTGATGGATTGTCAGATGCCCGTGCTCGACGGCTTCGAGGCGACCCGCGCCCTGCGGAATTGGGAGCGCAACGACGGCCGTGGGCGCCACGTTCCCGTGATCGCGATGACGGCCAACGCGATGCAGGGCGATCGCGAGGTATGCCTGGCCGCCGGCATGGACGACTACGTGGCCAAGCCTGTCGGTCGGCAGGCGCTCAGCGATGTGCTCGGGCGTCATCTGGCAGTGGTGACTTAGCGCGAAAGCGCAGGGCTGGGCCGCCGCTCAGCTCGTTGACAGAGTCAAAGCACTCAGCGGTGTGCTGCATGGGATGGGGTTTCGCCCCGCCCCGGGCAGCACACCGCTTTTTCGTCCGAGCCTCGGGCGTTTGACCACGCCTGCCTGGGTGTTCTGGCCGCCGGTACCCGGGCTCGGGGCTGACCGGCAGAAGTCCGGAGCTCCGCCTCCGAAAGAGGTCGTACAGACGGATTTCGGGCCGATCCGGTAGGCTATGATCAACATAAGGCTCCGTCGCACCGCCTGACAAGGATGTTTTTTGCCCGCCGGCAGGATCGCGGGTTTCAGGCGCTACACGAACCCGCGCGCCCTGTCGCGCACGGCGCCTGAAACCCAAACGTGAAACAACAGGAGCATCTTCATGCGGCGATCGTCCTCGCTCACTCTTGCCGTCCTGGCGGCGCTGTCGTTGGCGCCGCTCGGGCAGGCCCAGGCCGGGATTCTGCTCCCCGGCGCGAACGCGCGCATCACCGATGCCGGCCAGCTCGATGCCTGGGTCGGCGAACCCGACGTCGCGGCATTGGGGTTGACCCTGTACGCGACCTGGCGCGACGCGCGCCGCACGGACAGTCGGACCGAGGCCGATATCGTCTTCGCCAAATCGACCGACGGCGGCGCCAGTTGGAGCGCGAACACGATCGTGTCGAACAGCCAGTACGTCGGCTTCACCAACAACCCGAGCATCAGCGTCTCACCGGATGGCACGATCTGGATCGCCTGGGGTCTTGACGCCTGTTACGACGTCTCGATCACGTGCGGCGGGAGCGAGCTCAACAACGACGTGCGCGCAGCCTGGTCGTACGACGGCGGCACAACTTGGGCGGAGGGGACGCTGTGGAACGGCTCGCCCGCCGGGATCGGCGACAGCGTCACGCAGCGCCCGGAGATCGCGGCGCAGGACGATCGCATCTACACGGTCGTGCATGACCCGACCTTCAACGTCGGCGGTGACCTGATCGGCTTCAACGTCGTCGTCCACGAGATCACGCGTGCCGGCACGAGTCTCACCTCGGGCTTCGTGCTGCTGACCCCGGGTGGCGCCACGGGCCGGCTCAACACAGTCGGCGGGCCGCTGACCGCGCTGGCGGTGCGCGGCAACACGGTCTGCGTCGCCTGGGAAGATCAGCGCGACGCGGCCTCGATCTATGGCGCCTGCTCGACCAACCGCGGCGTCAGCTTCCCGGCGGCCGCGCGCTGGTCGACCAATGGCGCCGACACCGAACCGCGTCTGGCCTTCGCGCCGGACGGGCGACTGGTCTTGTCGTACAAGGATCTCGACAAGAAGGACGTCTTCGTGCGCACGTCGACCGACGCCGGTTCGACGTGGAGCGCGGCGCACCCGGCGACGGCCGTCGGCAGCGCCTACACCTTCGCCTATGACCTGACCGTCGGGCCCGACAATCAGATCGTGGTCCCGATCGCCGTGGGCGCCCTGTCGACGGCGGATGAAACGGACCTGGAGGTCGCCACCTCGATCGACGGCGGCCTGACCTTCGCCCAGGCCGGGCCGCTCGAAGCCGGGCCCGAGCCATTCCTGAGCATCTCGACGCAATCGCGCCTCGCCGTCGCGACGACCGGCGACGCTGCGGCCGCACGCGCCCACATCGTCTGGGCGGACGATCGCGGTGATCCGCTGGGCACTCAATACCTGATCTGGTCGGCCGACGCCGCGCTCGACTCGCTGGCGCCCTCCACGCCGACAAACCCGCGCGCGACAGGCGGCGATACCAGCATCCTCGTGCAATGGGACGCCGCGACCGACGCGAACGGCGTCGCCGCCTATGACGTGCAGCGCGCGCCCACGCCCGGCGGATCGTTCAGCAGGATCAACGCCCGCCCGGTCACGCAGCTTTTCTTCCGCGATGTGGGGCTGACGGCGGGATCCTACGCCTACCGCGTCGTGGCCATCGACGGCACGGGCAACGCCAGTGCGCCGAGCGCAGCTGTCAGCGCGACGGTCACGGTCGGCGGGCCAGTTTCGGGGTTGAACGGCGTGCTCGCCTACGACACGGCGGGCGGCGTCGGCGTGCGCACGCTCACGTCCGGCGTGCCCGGTGTCGAAGCGACGCTCGCGGGGATGTCGTACCCGAACTACTCGACCGACGGCCTCACGTTGTATCTCCGGGGGAACCCAACCGGGACCGTGTACGCCGGCGACCGAAGCGGCGGCGGCGCGAAGGCCGTGTTCAGCGATGCACAGACGATCGGCGTCTTCGATTTGCCTGTCGACGTCAACATCATCGCCGGCGTGTTTCAGGACGATTTCAACGGGGCCTGTGTGCCGTTCGAGGCGCGGCTGGTGCGCAACACGCCGCGTTCGACGCTTGTCACGACCAGCAACACCAACGTCGAGGGCATCGCCGTCTCGCCCGATGGTCGCTGGGTCGCGTACACCAACCGGCTCTATTGCACCGTGCCTGGCACGACGCAATACGACTCGAACCGACTGTGCGTGATCGACGCGCCGGTTGCCGTTTTCAAGGAGACCTGTCTGCCGCCGGCGAACGTGCGCGGCACCGACTTCGGCAACGCCGGCAATCTGTTGGTCTTCTCGGCCGACTACAGCGGCCAGAACGAGATCTGGCGCGCCTCGATCGACGGCAGCGGTGTCCTTTACAACTACGCGCAGCTGACACGGGGCGCCGCCGGACAACCGGCGCTGTATCCGCGCGTGTCGTCGGACGGCAACTGGGTCGCGTTCCTGCGCGACGTCGATCCGGGCGCCGGGCAGGATTTGCGCGTCTGCGTCGTGCGCGTCGATGGCGACAGCGTACGCGGCCTCGGTTTTGCTGCGCAATCCATCGTCTGGTCGGGCGGCGGCCCGGCCGCCCCGATCGTGGGGCTCGACCGACGTTTGTATCTGCCGTCGCTCAGGCGCTGACGCGCCGGGTTACGGCTCCAGCACCCAGCAGCCCGAGTCGGTGCCGTCGGGATAGTCGCGGCTGAGCAGGGTGCGGCCGCCGGGCGCGAACGACCACCCGAAGACGATGTCTTGCGGGAATTGGACGGCCGACTTGGCAGCCGGGACCGCCACGCGCGACCAGGTCTGGCCGCCGTCGGTCGAGCGCACTACGCCGGCCAGCGAGATCACGGCCTCGACCGAGTTGTCGCGAGGGTCCACGGCGATCTGCAGAACCGCGAACGTCGCGTAGGCGTCGAACCCAAGCCGGTCGGTCAGGTCGGTCCACGTGGCGCCGGCGTCGCGGGTCACGAACAACTCGCCCTCGCCCGAACCCGCATAAACGACCCCGGCCTCGGTCGGCGACGTCGCGAGCGCCGTGATGGCATAGTCGACCATGCCCGTGTTCGCAGGCTCCCAGGTTTCGCCGCGATCGGTCGACACGTATACGCCGTGCGCGAGCGTGCCCAGGTACAGGCGGCTCGGATCGTCCGGATCGATCGCCATCGACTGTGGCTGGAGCTCCTCGCGCGGATCGGCCACACGGGCCCAGGTCGCGCCGCCGTCGGTGCTGATCGACAGATTCGAGTCGGCGGCGGGTTGCAGCAGGTACAGGCGTTGCGGGTCGTCGGGGGCGACCCACAGCTGCCGCGGCACGTTGCAGCAGACCTCGGAGTCCGTGCCGACCGCGTGCCAGGTCTGGGCGCCGTCGGTGCTGGCGTAGATCGTCTCGTCGACCGCAAGGTTGGCATACAAGACCGAGGAGTCGGCGTTCAAGGCCAGGGCCATGACCGGCTCGTCGGGCAAGCCGGCGACCGCAAGCTGCCACGTCACGCCGCCATCGTCGCTGCGATACAGGCCGCTGCCCTGACCATACTCGCCGGTGCCCGCGTAGACGCGGTTCGGGTCTTTCGGATCGAAGAGGAAGACGTTGACCTGACGCGGCAGGTCCGGCACTTCGCGCCAGGTGCCGAGGCTGATCGGCGCCGGCGTCGGCGTCTGGATCGCGGCGACCGTGCGGCCCTGCCAGGGCGCGAGCATGAGCAGCAGGCCGCTCGAGGCCAGGACGAAGCCGCCGCACACGCACGCCGAGGCCGCGACCACGGCCGCGACGACCCAGAGGATGCGTGTCGATGAGGTCTTTGGCGTGGTCATGGCGTTATTCCCCCTTGCCCGAACGCTGGTTGATCGCTCATCATAGAAGCGCGATCCCGCGCTGACAAGGTAGATCCAATTCCGGTCGACTTCGACCGGAACCCCTCTGGTACCTCAAGTGGACGCCCGTGCGGTCAAGCGATATAGTTAGTCATGTGCCTAACTATCACTCCCTCGACGGCGTCTTTCACGCACTGGCGGACCCCACGCGGCGGGCTGTTGTGACGCGGCTGAGCCGCGGCCCGGCGGCCGTCAGCGATCTGGCCCAGCCCTTCGACATGGCCTTGCCGACGTTTCTGGGGCACCTCCGGGTGCTCGAAGCGGCCGGTCTGGTGCGTTCGCACAAGACCGGCCGGGTGCGCACCTGCCGGCTCGCGCCCCGGCCGCTCAAGACGGCCGAGCACTGGCTGGAGTCGCAACGCAGTCTGTGGGACCGGCGCCTCGACCAACTTGACGCGCTGCTCATTCAACTCAAGGAGACGTCAAAATGAACCCGCTCGCCGCGCACGACCCCGCCCTCGACCTGATTCTCGAACGCGTCGTCGACGTGCCGCGTCGGTTGGTCTGGGCGGCGTGGACCACGCCGGCGCTGATCAAACAATGGTTCGCGCCACGGCCCTGGACGGTCACCGAGTGCGACGTCGATCTGCGCCCGGGCGGGATGTTCCGGACCGTGATGCGTTCGCCCGAGGGTCAGGACTTCCCGAACGCCGGCTGCTATCTCGAAGTCGTCGACGAGAAGCGCCTGGTGTTCACCGACGCGCTCCTCCCCGGCTACCGGCCGGCGCCCGCGCCGTTCTTCACAGCGATCATCAGCCTCGAGGACGCCGGCGCGGGCACGCGCTACGTGGCGCGCGCCATGCATCGCGACACCGAGACGCAGGAACGCCATGCCGCCATGGGTTTTCATGACGGCTGGGGCACCGTGCTGGATCAACTGGTCGCGACGGTCAAGGGGCTGTAGGCAGGTGGCTTCGGCGCGCCGCGGCCTGCGTGGCATCTGCCCGTCCTGCGAGCGGCGCCGTCTGCGACCAGACGTTGATCCGGTCGGCAACCAGGGTCGATCCCGCCACAACGAGCCTAACTCCGGATGAGAATATGGATCAGCGGATGAAACGGACGAACGACTGATAGCCTGCAGACCCTGCACACGCCGCGATCGAGGCACGGCGGTCGTGGCCGTGCCTCGATCGGCTTTGTGGGGCGCACGGGTGCCTCAGGCGCTGATCCGCGACATCCGTTGATCCGTGACACGATCCGTTGTGGCCTCGCCCGGGCAGGCTCGTTCATGTGCATGGAGGTTTCAGCGGCTTTTTGCCGCTGATTACGCTGATTACACGGATTTTGACTATCGGAGCCCTGCTGGCAACGGTCCCGTTTCCGTCACCGAAATCCGCGTAATCTGCGCCTGCCAACTTGCGGTCTTGTTGGTAAACCTGGACCGGCTGGGCGGGGCCTACAACGGATCGCCTATCGGATCAGCGGATAAAACGGATAAGCGCCTGAGGACTGCAGCCCGCTCTAAAAGGCCGATCGCGGCGCTGCCTTCGTGGCCACCGGTCGGTCGCGTCGTACACAGGCTGTCAGGCATCCATCCGTTTCATCCGCTGATCCGTTATCTCATCCGTTGTCCGTCCCGCCAAGGCGGAGACCGCCCGGGTTTGCCAACGGCATCAACTTGCTCGTGCACAGGCTCGTCCTCCCGTCTGCGCAGTTTGTCGCGGTCAGGTCTAGAATCAGGGGTGGCCAGGAAACTTCGCGACGTACGGGAGACCATGAGCAACAAGAACGACGACGACGATCTGGTCTGGCAGATCGGGTCCGTTGAGCAAACCGGCTCGGTGCAACATGTGAAGGGCCGTTTGTCGGTCAACGTGGCCTGGATCCTGGGCGCCTGCGCGGCGCTCGCGCTGGCCTTGATCGGGTTCTGGGTGTATCGGTTCTGGACCGCGCAGACGGCGCAGTCCGAGATCAGGGCGGTCATCGAAGACGAAGACGCGGCCGCTCGACGGCGCGATGCCGACGCCTTGCTGGCGCTATCGGAGACGGACGCCCCGGGCTGGGTCGCCTGGCAGCAGGCTCTGGCGACCACAGGAGCCTCGGTGCCGCGCCCCGATCCGGGCCTGACGCCCAACGCGGCGCCGCCCGAAATCGCATTCGTCGACCTGAGCGAGAGCCTGACCCGGGTGCAGGTGACCCGTACGTTCACCGACGGCGAGGGCAATGCCTATCGCTTCAGCTACGATCAGTTCTATCGACGCGCCGGCGACGCCTGGCGCCGCACACCGCCGCCCGCCGACTACTGGGGCGCGACCGAGATCTTCTGGGGCGCGCACGTCGGGATCACGTACTCGCAGCCCGACAAAGACCTGATCGTCGATGACGTCGGCCCCAGCGTCGAGAAGATGTTGGTGCGGCTCTGCAGCACCCAACCCTGCGTCCAGGAGATGTTCCCGATCCGTCTCGAATTGCGTTCGGCGTACGCCGCCATCCTCGCCATCGATCCGCCGCTCAACGGCGTCTTCCTCTCGCCGCGCCTCGCGGGGGTTCCGGCCGATTCGTCGGCGCTCGACCGCTATCGCCTGAACATCAAAGGCTGGACGTATTGGACCGCGGCGACCGCGATGTATCAGAACGAGTCGGACGAGTACGACGAGGATCGCATCACGCTGATCGGCGTCTGCGTCGGCGCGCTGCCGGGAAAGCGTGACCTCAAGGCGTGCGTGGCCGAAGGCATCCCGTGATGCCGGTGTCGATGAGGTGAAGCGCGGCGCCTACGCGCGGCGCTGCGGCAAGGCCAGCGTCACCACCTGCCAGACCAGCCAGAAGCCGGCCGTGCTCAGGCCGACGGTCGCGGTCAGGGGTTGGGCCTGAACCACTTCGTTGGCCCAGGCAAAGACGCCGCGCAGGACGGCAAAGGTATCGACGGACATATCTCGATTGTAGAAAACGGCCGTCACGTCGATCGTTAGGACAGGCGAGGAACGGTTGGGACGCGTTGTCGGATCGGACGCCGGCCGCGTCACTCGGAGAGGCCGCGCACCACGCGCTTGAGGCGCGCCACCCGCGAGGCGGGCTGACTCGGCAGACGCATCGCGATGACCTGGACGAACGCCGCGCGGTTGCCGGCGGTCACCGCGACCGCGACGTGCTCGGCATGTTGCGGCAGGTCCTTGGCGCGGCAGGTCCGCAGGTGGTCCAACAGATAAGGAAACAACACCCGTCGATGCGCGGGCCGGGCGGCTGCGACGAGCGCCAGGGTTTTGATCCCATTGTCGACGGTGATCACCGAACCGGTCTTGATGGCACTCTGGATGATGGCCCGGCGCGCGTATAGCTGGCGCGGCACGAGCGCCGCGATCGAGGCCAGCGTGATCATGCCGCCCCACACCAGCCGGTTGTTGCGGCTGGTCAGCAGCTTCAGCATGTCGTCGACGTAGGGCGCCACGAGCGCCGGCTTTCTGTAGCCGATCTCATAGAGCACCTTCACGCAATCCGCGCGCACCGGCGCCGCGCCGCTGGCGAGCGCTTGAACGAGTTCGCGCACGCCGGAGACGTCATCGTTCGCGGCGATGCGTTCGGCCAGGCGCTGATTGGGCACTTCGTCGCGGCGGCCCAGTGCGCTCGCGATCTGCTCCATCACGCTCATGGTCACCTCGTTCAAGAGCGAGCAGCACAGTGGGTCTGTGCGCTGCGTCGACGGTCCCGGTACCCACGCCGATGTGACTGTTCAACCACACGAGGCAGAAGCGCCTCTCGTATCCAACTACCTGTCTGGCCAAGTCAACCCGCGGTATGCGCCTGCTCCGGCGCGTCAGACACGGCGGAGGAGCAGGCGCCCATGCGGTTGCGGCGGCTTGTCCACGCCCGTGGCCGGGTGTGGCCGGTTGTGTCGCCCACATGATACGCCCACCAATAGCATGACCGAAATACAAAGACCGGCGCGAGCCCCTCTCTGGCTCGCGCCGGTCCGCACCCTTCAATGGGCTCGGGCGTTCAGTCCAGCAGATCCTTGGGGATGTTCCCGCCGTTCTCGGCGATCTTGGCCAGCACGGTCTTGTGCAGCCAGGTGTTCATCTTGGCTGAGTCGCCCATCAGATCGGCCGGGCAACCCAGCTCTTCGGCCAAGCCTTTGCGCGCCGCGAAGCTGCTGTCGAGGCCGAGCAACTTCAGCAGGTCTACGATCGAGACCTTCCAGTTCAGCTTCTCGGGGTGCTTGGCGGCGCGCGCCTCGAGATCGGCGACGACGTCGACGACCGAGATCGGCGCCACGGCGGGTTCCGCGGCCGGCTCGGGTGCGGGTGCTGCCGGGGCCGGCGGCGGAGGCGGAGTCGGCACGGGCGGCGCCGACGGAGCGACGCTTGCGGCGTGGGCTTCCGACTTCTCGTGGCTCACGCCACCGCCGGCGAAAGACGCCTTTGGATCCTGTCCGACGACCGGCTTGGGTTTGGCCTCGAGATGCGCCTTGCCCGTCGCGGGTTTGGGCTCATCGCCGAGATGCGCCTTGGGCGAACCTTCGAGGTGAGCCTTGGGCGCCGCCGCGTGGGCCTCGGGCTTCGGCGAAGCCGGTGCCGCGGGGGCCGGCCCAGCAGGCTTGATCGACGCACCCGTCGCGGGCGCCGCGTGCGCCTGCGCCGGCTTGGCAGCCTCTTGCTTGGCCGCGGGCGCAGGTTTGTGCAACCCCAGTTTGTCCATAATGGCGGAGAACAGGCTCATGGCGAATCCTTTCAACTCGTATAGAGGGCAATGCCTGGATGAAAACGCAGGAACCCGACGATTATAACAATCGTCGCGACCGACCGTGTGTTGCGGATTCGTGCGGCGCGTGCGGGCGAGTTGCCCGGCGCCGAACTTGGCGGCAGATGACGCGAATTTCGGCGACGATACCGGGCGATGCGTGCCGCCGACAGGCCAAGCGCCTCAAAATAGCCTTCGCGCTTCGGCGCCACTTTGAGAAAGTCTTCGCGGCTCAGAATCTGCGCGCCGGCGGCACAGCGAACCTGAACGACTCGGCGTAGTGCCGCGCGACCCTGTCGGTCCCGGGCGTATTGGCTCCCTGTCGTACTCGGTGAAGAATGCTGCCAGCGATGGGCTTAGGGTGGACATCCGGCCTCCTGGTGCGTGCGGGGTGACACCGCAGCCGGAGGCTTGGTACGCCGAATGGACTGGCCCGGTCAATCTTGACTCTGATCCGGGTTTGTGCGGGCCTCGTCAGAAGGCGGGGCCCGGGTCGGGGTCGCGCGGCCTGACCACGACGCCGAGCAGCCCCACGATTTGTACGGCCTGTTCGGCGTCGACGATCGCGCCGGCCAGATCGCGCGCCTCGAGGCGGATGTCGTTGAGGATCGAGCCGCGAAGATCGGCGTCGTGCAGATCCGCGCCGCGCAGGTCGGCGCCAGTGAGGTCGCACCGATCGAAGACCACGCCGGCCAGGATCGCGCGCTCGAACGAAGCCTGAGTGAGATTGCAGCGCTCGAAGCGGACGGCGCGAAACGTCGTCGCGCCGAAGAACGCGCTGTTGGCGTTTGCCTCGCTGAACACCACGTCCTCGGCGGCGCCGTTCAGCCATTGCAGACCCTGCAGGCGGCACCCCAGCCACGCGACCCGCTTGACGTGCGCGCGCTCGAGGTGCGCGCCCGAGAAATCGGACGCCTCGATCCGGACATCGGTCAGGCGCAACTGCGGCAGGCGCGACCCGGTCAAAGTCACGCGGCGCAGTTGGCCCTGTTCGAGCGCGACACGATCGGCGCGTTGATTCGGCAATTGCACGGCTGACCAGGAGAACGCCACGGGATCGTCGCGATCGCGCAGCGCGTCAGGCGTCGCCGCGGTCAGCTGGCGCGGCAGGCGTGGCGCACGGATCTTCTCAGGGGTCATGGTTCGATGGGCGGCACGCACTCGTCCGCGGCTCCACTGATCGCGCGGCCGCGCGTCAACCGCGCGCGCAGCTCCGGTTCGAGCGCCGCGTAGGCCGCATCGGGCTCGGCGCCGAGCGCGTCGAGTAACTTGCTGAAGAAACACCGCGCCGTGGTCGCGGCGGCGATGTCGAAGATCTCGGCGTCGGTCAACCCGAACCCGCGCAACGCCTCGATCTCCTCGCCGCGAACCGAGGCGGCATCGCGGACGATGTGGTCGGCATAGGCCATGATCGCGACGTCGACGGGGGCCAGCCCCGCGTGGGCGAAATCGGCGGCGATGGCGGCGAGCGTGTCGGCCGCATAGAACTTGTCGCGCAGGATCGTGCCGTGCGCCAGCAGACAATACGAGCTATTCAGTGCGCGGGCCGCCGCCAGGGTGACGAGTTCGTAGCGGCGCAGATCGAGGTTGGCCCGGATGCTCCCGATGAGAACGCCCCAGGCAGCCATCACGTCGGGCCGATGGCTGAAGACTTTGACGTAGTTGGGCACGTAGCCAGAGCTCGCCTGATTGCTCTCATACATGTCGCGGACGGCGCCGTTCGCCGTCGAAGCCGGGATCGTTTCGATAAAGGCCATGCGGGTCCTTTCCGACCCAGCCATTCGGATGTGTCTGGGCTTTCGCGCATTCTACCCTTGGCGGCCAGGTTCGACCCGCGGGCGAGTCGGTCGCCCCGGGCAATCGCCTCCGGTTGTCCGGGCCAGCAGATCGGCCGCGAATGACGCCGATTTCGCGAATGGACTCTGCGTTGCGGCGAATCGCGGCATTCGCGACGAAGTCTGCAATCCCGGATTTTCGGGGCGCTTGCCCTGGCCGGTCGCCTGGGTGGTCCAATTCTCTGAGATTGGTTGTACGATGAGCGCGACATCGGACCCGCATGACCCTGCTCGAGCGCGACATCCCCCTGGCCCTGCTCGACACCGCCCTGCGCGAAGCAGCCGGCGGCGTCGGTCGACTCGCGCTGGTCAGCGGCGAGGCCGGCATCGGCAAGACGGCGCTCGTCGAACAATTCACGCGCACGCCGCGTCCTGGCGTCCGGGTGTTGTGGGGTGCGTGCGACGCGCTATTCACACCGCGCCCATACGGCCCCGTGCACGACATGGCGCCGGCGCTCGGCGGTGCGGTGCCCGCGCTGCTCGTCGACCCGAAGCGGCGCGCGGCGCTCTACAGCACCTTTTTGGTTGAACTCCAGAACCGGCCGACGATCGCCGTCATCGAGGATCTCCACTGGGCAGACGAATCCACGCTTGACCTTCTCAGATACCTCGCGCGGCGCATCGAACGGACGGCGACGCTGCTGATCCTCACGCAGCGCGCGGACGGCGGCGCGCCAGCCGATCCTTTTCGAGCTTTGCTCGCCGAGCTCGACCGCAACAAGGACGTCGTGCGCCTGCCTTTGGCGCCGCTGTCGCCAACGGCCGTGGCGGCGTTAATCGCGGAACATGCCCCGCAGCCGACGCGCTGGGACTCGGCCCGAGTACATCACCAAACCGGAGGCAATCCGTTTTTTGTGACCGAGGTCATTGCCGGCGACGGGCGTGTGCCGGTCACGGTCGCCGATGCCGTTCTGGCGCGCGTCGATGAAATGGGCGCTGCCGAACGGCGCGTGCTCGAGCTGGCGGCCGTGCTCGGGGCGCGGGTCGAGTCGGATGTGTTGACGCGCGCGGCCGGCGCCGATGCCGTGGCGCTCGACGCGTGTCTGGCACACGGGCTGCTGACGACAACGGACGATCGTCTCGGCTTTCGGCACGAGCTTGTGCGCCAGGCGATCATCGATTCCCTGTCGCCGACGCGGCGCATGACTCTGCACGCCTCGGCGCTGGCGGTCCTGCGCGCCGAGCCATCCGTGGCGGCGGATCTCACGCGCCTGGCGCATCATGCTGCGGGCGCCAACGACCACGGCGCCATTCTTGAGCTGGCGCCCGCGGCCGCGCGACAGGCAGCCGCACTCAACGCGCACCGCGCCGCGGCCGAACTCTACAAGCTGGCGTTGGACGTGGCTGGCTCACTCCCGGTCGCAGAGCAGGCGCAGTTGTGGGAGGACTATGCTCGCGAGCGCGAGCACATCGAGCCGCGTTCGGAGGCCGTCGCCGCCCGGCGTCGGGCGGCAAGCCTGTGGGCAGATGCCGGTGACCGGCACCACCTTGGTGACAACCTCGCCCGAGTCGCCATGGGTCTCAACGAGATCGCGCCCAAAGCCGAGTGCGCCGAGGCGATCGATGCGGCCCTGGCCGTCCTTGAGGCCTTGCCGCCGAGTCCGGCCTTGATGATCACGTATCGAACGAAGGCGCTCCTCGCACTGGCGAATGCCGACGACGACCGCGCGATCGCGCTGGCCGAGCAGGCGCTTGCCGTCGCGGAGGCGCTGGGCGACCCCAGCGTGACCGGATCCGCACTCGAGGGTGTCGGTCTGTGCTGGCTCGGGCGCGACCTGGCGCGTGCCTGCGACTACCTGGAACGCAGCCTATCGCTACAACGCGGGGCACAGGCCGTGTTTCGCTGTGCCACGGTCTGCGCGAACCTCGGCTCGGTCTACAGCGAGCAATATCGGTTCGCCGACGCGGAGCGGGTCTTGGGCGAGGGCATCGCGCTGGCCGTCGAACACGATCTCGATCGGCTGCTGGCGTTCATGGAAGGCTGGCGGGCCCTGATGTGGATGCATCAGGGGCGGTGGTCGGAAGCCGAAGAGCTGGCCGAGCAGAGCCTGCAACGCGCCGCCAGCGGCCAGATCCCGGCGCTGTTGACGCTGGGCCGGATCCGCGCCCGGCGCGGCGACCCGGACGCCTACGCGACTCTGAACGACGTGCTCGCCATCGGCGTGAAGCTCGGCAATCTGCAACGGCTCAGTCTGCAACGCGCGGCCTGCGCCGAGGGCGCCTGGCTGGTTGGCGACCGCGCGCGCACGCGCATAGAGGCCAATGAGCTCTACACCGTGGCGTTAGCGAAACGAAACGCCTGGGTGGCCGGTGAGTTGGCCTACTGGCGTTGGCGCATCGGCGACGACGTGTTCCCTTTGCCCGAGTGGCTCGCGCCGCCTTTTGCTTTGCAGATCACGGGCGACTGGCGCGCGGCAGCCGAGGCGTGGGCGGCGCTCGGCTGCCCGTATGAACAGGCCCGCGCGTTGGCCGATGGCGATGTCGACGCCCGGTTGGCCGCGCTCGCGCTCTTCGATCGGCTCGGCGCGGCGCCCGATGCCGCCGCGCTGCGAGAGGCGCTCAAGACCGCCGGTATCCGCCGGATCCCACGCGGTCCCCGGCCGACCACGCGCGACAACCCATTCGGCCTCACCGCGCGTCAGGCCGTCATCCTCGCCCTGCTCGGCGAGGGCCTCAGCAACCCCGAGATCGCCGCGCGTCTGAACGTCTCTCCCAAGACGGTCGAGAACTACGTGACCGCCCTGCTCCGCAAACTTGGGGTCCACACCCGACAGGACGCCGCCGAAAAAGCGCGTCGCACCCCACCCGCCTAGCGAACATCGCAACAAGATAGGGAACGCGCCACCCGGATTAGGGGGTGTGTCGTCGCGCGCCGACCACCCGGTTCGCCCTATGCTCTCCTCACGCAGGTCGGTCGTCGCTACTTGATCGGCCCGCAGGAGGACGACGACATGCAGGCCGTCACGCTCACCTTTGGCTTTGGTCGGTTCGGGCAGGCGGTGGCCATCGGCCTGGCGGTCGCGGCCGTCGCGGTCGCCGACGTCTTTCTGAAGAAGGCGACTGCACAGGGCGATCTTGGCGCCGCAGTGCGCAGCCCGTGGTTCGGCGGCGCGGTCGCGCTCTATCTGTTTCAAATCGCGTTGTTTGCGTGCGCGTTTGTGTCGGGCTGGAAGCTGAGCGTGCTGGGCGCCCTGCAGACGGCGTTGTACGCCCTCATCGTCTTGGTATCGGGTCTCGTGTTCTACCGGGAATCTCTGACATCGACGCAGATTGCCGGCGTTGTGCTGGCGCTGGGCGGAGTCGCGCTGATCAATTGGCGCTGAGTAGCGGTCACGATGAGGCAGCCATGATCCACGCCAATGGTTCCGGTTTCGCTCTGCTCGTGGTGGGCGGCTTGCTCGGCGGCATGAGCAGTTACTTCCTGAAGCTGGCCGACCCACAGGCGGTGTTGGTTATTGGCGCGGTGTGGGCGGCGGGGGACGGGATCCTCCGCGCAACCCGCCGCGCGCGGCCTGGCTGGCTATTCGACTCGCAGACCGGCGGCAGCGTCTGGCACGTCCCGGTTTGGATCGTGGGCTTCGCGGTCGTGGTTATCGACGCGGTGTTAATTCTGGCGTCGTGATCGGGCACGGCGCCCTGGAGGGTTCAGGCATGACGCACGCGATGAAAAGATGGCCATTGCGCCCGATCCTGGCGCTCGTCTGGCTGGTCGGACTGGTTTTCGCGGTCAGCCCGGCCCGGGCGGCCGCGATCACGGTGACGGCGACCGGCGACGATATCCTCGCCAACGCGAACTGCACGTTGCGCGAGGCGATCATCGCCGCGAACGAGGATCGTGTCGTCGACGCCTGTTCGGCGGGGAGCGGCCCCGACACCATCAGCCTGCCGGCTGGAACGTACGTGCTCAGCCGCGTCGGCACGGGCGAAGACGCGGCCGGCACAGGCGATCTGGATATCACCGACGACCTCGTCATCATCGGGGCTGGGCGGACCGCCACGACCATCGACGCCGGCGGCGTCGATCGGATCTTCGAGGTCGTCGATGTGGTCGGGGCACAGGTCGCGCTCACCATCGTAGGCACGCGCCTCACCGGTGGAACGGCGGGCGGCAACGGCGGCGCTATCCGAGTGAACGACGGCTCACTGACGCTGGACGGCAGCCGCGTCCACGCCAACACAACGACCGGCATCTGGGCCGACTCCAGCGGCGTGACCCTCGTCAACAGTCGCGTCGACAACAACACGGACGGCGGCGTCGTGCTGTTGACGAGCAGCACGGCCACGATCCGCGACAGCGACATCAGTCAGAACACGCGCGCCGGATCCTCGGGAGGCGGCGGTCTCGCGTTGTTCGGCGGCACCGCCACGCTGGTCAACGTCACGATCAGCGGCAACACCGCGAACGGCTTCGGCGGCGGCATCTTCACCAACAGCGGTGACGTCCATCTCTACAACGCGACTGTCGCCAACAACAGCGCCGATGCCGATGGCGACGGATCCGGCGACGGCGGCGGTGTCTTCAACGCGTTCGGCGCGCTGCTCACGGCCCGCAACACGATCCTCAGCGGCAATATCGACGGCAGCGCCAGCACCCAGCACCCGGATTGCTCGGGAGCCTTGACCAGCGAGGGCTACAACCTGATCACTGTGACCACCGGCTGCGCGATCAGCGGCAACCTCGCCGGGAATCTCATCGGCCTCAGCGCGAACCTTGGGCCGCTGCAATTGAACGGCGCCGATACCCGCACGCAGGGCCTGTTGAGCGGCAGCCCCGCGATCGACGCCGGGGACCCGGTCAACTGGTGCGTCGATCAACACGGGGCGCTCCTGCAGACCGACCAGCGCGGCTTCGTCCGCAACGGGCTGTGTGACATCGGCGCCTACGAGTACCTCTCGGCCGGAACGCCCACGGCGACCGTCCCGCCAGTCGCCAGCGCGACCGCGACGCGAACCCGAACGGCCAGCCCGTCACCGACGTGGACGGCCACGGCCACTGCGCCGAGCACGAGCACGGCGACAGGGTCGGCCACGCCAAATGCTGGCGCGACGGCGACCCGCACGGCTACGCCGACGGCCACGGCAACCGCCACGCAAACGGCCACCGCCGGACCGAGCCCCACCGCAACACGCACGCCAACGACGACTTACACGGCCACCGCCGGCCCAAGCCCGACCGCCACGCTTCTCGCGGGCAGCCCAACGCCCGTACCGTCGGCGACATCCATCGGCGCTGCAACGTCGATGCCGCCAACCTGCTCAGGCTTCTGCCTGGCCCTACCCGAACTTCACAGGCCGTAAAGATGATGATCCAACATTCACCAATCCGCGACACATTCAAACGTTTCTCGCCCGTCGCTCTCGCGACGATGCTCGCCGCGGCGCTCTTCGTCGTACCGCCGGCGACGGCGCAATCGATCCTGGTCACCACGACGGCCGACGACAATATCGTCAACGGCAACTGCACGTTGCGCGAGGCCGTCGTCGCCGCCAACACCGATACGGCCGTGGACGCCTGCCCGGCCGGCAGTGGCGCCGACATCGTGGTGCTGGCGGGCGGCACCTATGCGCTCACTGTCGCCGGGGCCGGCGAGGACGCGGCAGCCACCGGCGATCTCGACGTCACGGCGGATCTGTCCATCGAGGGCGTCAGCCTGATCGGGACCTTCATCTCGGCGAGCCAGTTGGACCGCGTCTTCGAAGTAGTGGACGGCAGCCACCTGACGCTCACGCACCTGACCGTCGAAGACGGGAACGGCACGGTCGGCGGACCTGGCGGCGCAATTCGGATCGAAAACAACGGAGCCCTGACGCTGGCCACGGCTCGGGTTCGCAACACATCCGGTGGTGGGACCCAGGCTGTCTATGCGCTGGCCGGAGCGCACGTCACCCTGTTGTCCAGCCGGATCGAGGACAACCTCTCCGGTGGCGTCTATCTGCAAACGGGATCGACCGGCCTGATTCGCGACAGCAGCCTCAGCGGCAATGTCGCCGACAACGGCGCCGGCGTCGGTGTCGGTCTCAACAGCACGTTGACGCTTGTGAACAGCACGGTGAGCGGCAATCTGGGCCAGGTCGCGGGCGGGATAGCGGTTTCGGGCGTGGCGCGACTCTACAACGTGACTGTCGCCGACAATCACACGTCATTCGCCGTGGCTGTCAGCAAGGGCGGCGGGATCAGCGTCGACGGCACGGGTGACGTGTTTCTTGCCAACAGCATCGTGGCGGACAACATCAATAGCGTCAGCGGCGCGCCCGACGACTGCGCCGGCGTCATCGACAGCGGCGGCAACAACCTGATCGAGACGGTGACGGGTTGCACGTTGACGGGTATCACAATCACCAACATCACCGGCGCCGACCCGCTGCTCGCTGTCCTGGACAACAACGGCGGGCCGACGCTGACGCACCGGCTGTTGGTTGGCAGTCCCGCGATCGACGCCGGCTATTCGACTGGCTGTATTGACGCCGACCATGCAATCTTGCTCGCCGATCAGCGTTCGTTTGGACGCAACGGCGTCTGCGATATCGGCGCATTCGAGTTCAACTCGCCGGGCCAGGCCACTGCGACCACGACCCCGACACCATCGCTCACGCCAACCGCCACGGCAACCGCGACCCGCACCGCGACCCGCACGGCGACCCGCACGGCGAGCCCAACACTCTCCGCCACGCCGACACTCACGCCGCCCGGCCTGAGCCCAACGCCGACCTGGACCGCCTCGCCGGCGGCCACATCGACCCCATGCGTACTGGGCGGCGACCGCGTGTGCACCACGCCAACGGCCACGGTCACACCAGTTCCGTGCACGACGAACTGCGTGTACCTGCCCCTGATCCTTGACGAGCCCTGACATTAAGCCGACGCGCGCGAGGGCGCACCCTCGCGCGCGTCATTGGCCAGGTTCGATCGATCGGAGAGTCGATGGCTACTCGCCCGGTCGATGGTAGAGCTTGAGCGTTCCGGCCTCCGTAAGACCGAGGCCGCCATCCTCCTTGACCCACTCTTTGCTCGCTACCAAGGCATCGCCGGGTGTCACGGTCCAATCCATGGCAAGAAAACCGCCCTCGGGTGGAATTTGGGGCATGGGCATTGCCGGTACAGCGCCAAGATCCAGCGAACCCAGATCGTTTAGGTTGATGGGCGGCAACGGCGGCGGGTTGCCGCCTTGACCTGAGGTGTCGCCGGCGCCGGCGTCTCGACCCGTGAGCTCCTCGGAGTGCAATACGAAGAAGAGCCCCGACCAATAAGCGCCGGGCGGTCCGTCGATGTCCGCCTCGCTCTTGTGCCCCTCGGAGTCTATCGAGACACAATGGGCGCTGTAACCCTCCGCGGTCAGGCCCGGAAAGTAGAGGAGTTGAAAGTCTCGAACATACGGCTCAGGGTCGGTCTCGGAACGAACATCCTCCACGTAGGCCAGGTCTTTCGCCTCGAACGTCCCTCCGCCCGGCTTTCCGCGGACATCACAGCTGTCCCAGCGTCCATTTGGAAACGTCATCTCGAAGGAGAGACTGTCCAACGGTCCGTCGCCCTTGATCTGCATCGTCGTCGGATTGAGCTTCAACCGGACCGTGGCGTCGACGATCGACGAGTAGCCAGAGCCCTGATCATCGAAACGGCCCTCCGAATGGAACTTCAACTCGAACGTCAGACATTTCACGGTGAGATCGCGGGCGATCGCCACAGCCTCGGGCTCTGGGCCGGCGGAATCGACCAGTTGATGCAGGCGGAGCGCGGCAATATAGAGCGGCACCATGCCATTGAGGTGATGCTCTTCCTGACAACGCTGGTACTCTTCCTTCACGCACGTGATCGTCGCCGCATACGTGAGATCGATGATGCGTTGTGAGCCCTCCGGGCTGCCCTGGCCCATCAACTGGCGCATCCGCTCGAGATCCACGACCCGACGAACGGCTTCTTTGCCCGCCTCACAGGAAGACCCGGCCTGCTCCAGGGCCGGCTTGACGACCTGCTCCTCCCATTGGTTCATCAGATCCTGCAGGGCGGCCCCGAGCTCCGGGTCGGCGTCGGCGCCGTTGTCGAGCGCCTGCTCGCGCCGGTCGCGCAACAACTGAGCCGTGAGACTCTGCAACGCGGCCTCGGCGTCGCCGCCCAGCTGAGCCTGGATCGCGGCGACGTCGTCGGCGGATCCGCTCTCGACGCCATAGCCGCTGAAGTGCATCAGCCGCAGCTTGATCTCGGGCGAGTCGACGACGGGCAGCGCCAGACCGACGTTCGTGCCCGTGCCCTGATAGCTAAAGGCCAGTTGCGCCGCCATCGGGAGCGACGCCGCCGGGGCGATAGTCAGGATGGCATCCGCGTAGAGGTGAAGGCCCTCGGGCTCGACCTGGACCGCGGCGATCGGACCGCCCTGCCCGGGCAGTCCGGTCACGGCGGAGAGCGGCGTCAACGTGACCGTCGTCGCGGCGGCCAATGCGCCGGCCGGAATCTCGAGCGTGAAGACCGTCCCATCTGCAACGGTGGCCGTGAGCGATCCCCCGTCGGCCGGGATGCGCGCCTGCGCGCGATGCGCATCATCGGGCGTGACGGTCAATTGCAGCGGACTCTGCGGCTGACCGAAGATGTATTGATAGCGAGCGGTCTTGCTCGTGTCGAACGACGGCCCCGACCCGCCCGGCGCAACGGCCGACAGGAACTGGCAGGCGAGCAAAGACCAGACGACACATCCGATGCCGAGCAGACGCCGAATCGTCATGGACAGGCCTCATCGCGCACCCGGGCTCGAGGCTCGGGCGTCAATATGTATGAATCGTGAGCTTGGAGGCCGACTCACTCCGCTTGAGCCGCCCGATGAGAATACAGCCGATACCCCTGACCGTCAACGACCCGCCGTTGCGGAGCCTTGCCACCAGTTTCCGGCGCAACGAATCAGCCCCCAGACGGATGGACGAAAAGCGAGGCGATGCCAGGGTCGCGCTGAAGCCCAGACCCTGGCATCACCTCGCTCTTGCTCTTTCGTCTCAGGCAGAGACCCCTAGACCGATGGCGGCGCCGCGCGATCGAGGTGCGTGTCTTCCATGGCGGCCGGGTCGTTCGCCGCTTCCAGGTGCGTAAAGACCGTGGCCGATGGGAGCGCCCGGCGGATGTCGGCCTCGATCCGCTCGAGGAGTTGATGGCCGGCCAGCACCGTCCAATCGCCGGGGACGAGCACATGCAGCGACACGAACTGGCGCGCGCCAGCGGTGCGGGTGCGCAGCGCATGATAAGCCACGCCGTCCGTGAGGTGTGCGTCGAGCGCGGCGCGCACGGCCTTCAGATCGGGCTCGGGCAGCGCCGAGTCCATCAGACCCGCGACCGACTTGCGCACGATCCCGACACCGGAGAACACGATGTTGGCCGCCACGGCCAACGCCACGAGCGAGTCGAGCGGCAGCCAGCCCGTCAACGCCACCGCGCCGACGCCGACCAGCACGCCGACAGACGTCCAGACGTCGGTCATCAGGTGATAGGCGCTGGCCTCGAGCGTGACGGAGGCGTGCTTGCGGCTCGCGCGCAGCAACAACATCGCGACGCCGAGGTTGACGAGCGAGGCCACCACGGATACGCCCAGGCCGAGACCGACCTGTTCGAGTGGCTGGGGGTTGAGCAGCCGCTCGATCGCGGTCCAGGCGATGCTGATCGCGGCCACCACGATCAGGCTCCCCTCGACGCCGCTCGAGAAATACTCGGCCTTGCTGTGGCCGTAGGCGTGCTCCTCGTCGGCCGGGCGCGCCGCGACCGTCAACATCGCCAGCGCCATAAGCGCCCCGATCAGGTTGACGATCGACTCGAGCGCGTCGGAGAGCAACCCCACCGAGCCCGTCAGCCAGTACGCCGTCGCCTTCAGGCCGATCGTGAACACCGCGGCCGCGATCGAGACCCAGGCGTAGCGGGTCAACGAGGCACGCGATGCGAAGTCGGTTGGGTGATCGCTCATCGGCTGTTCCCTTTCCCTGGCGGATCGCCGCAACGCGCGCGACGTCGACCCGCGCAGCCGATCCTCCCCGATCACGGCGCTTTGTCAATAAGGCATGCCTGTGATTTGCGGCGTCTGTCGACACCGGCGCGCGCCTGCTGTCGGGTCTGGGCGCTATTGGGCCTGGCGGCTGGTACATCCCCGGCGGGAACGATATGGGGCCTGGTGTCTTAATGACAGCAGGCCCCTGGAACCCATCCACTATGACGTGCGTGGGCGCCGAACCGGTGGCAACACGGCCGACCACCCTGGCCCGGCTGATTAACATTGAAAAGTATCAGCCTTTAGGATAGGCCGGTCGGCCTGCGCCGACATGCCGGCGATGTGCGGTTGTGTGCGCGCCGGCGGATTCAGGCGCGGCGCCCAAGCCGGGGCAAGATGCGACCGGTCTGGGCGCAATAGTCGGCATATCGCTCGCCAAAATGATCGGCCATCATGCGCTCCTCCAGCGGAACCCGCACAAGGTAGAGACCCAAAAACACGAGCAGCGCGGCCGGGCCGGCCAGCCAATTCTGGATCAACAGCGCCTGCGCCAGGGCGCCCAGCGCCTGTGACGCGTACATCGGGTGCCGGATCGCGGCGTAGATGCCATGGGTCACGAGCGTATGCCCGTCGCCGATCTCCAGCGACGGCGACCAGTTGGCGCCCAGGTCGACGTGCGCGCGCCAGAACACCCACAACGACGCGCCGAGCACGAACACACCGAGCACGCCCAGGGCCAGCCCGACCGGTTCGGACAGCCCGTAGTTCAGACCGTCGAGCCAGGGCGAGAAACCGGCGAGCGCCGGGAGCAGCAGCATGGCGACCGTCATCAGGCCGATCAGGGCTTGCTCGACGCCGGACACGCGTCGGTCCGTCTTGGCCCGCCCGCGCTGGAGGCGGTCAAACGGCGCACGGATCACGATCTGGGCGATCATGCCGGCGAAATACACCACGGTCCACGTCACCTTCATGGGCACCTTCCCTGTGCGGAACACGACGCAGCGGCGCTGCCTCCGCCCCGGGAATGGTAGCACCCGGCTGCTGCGCGCGCCACTTAGCCCGCGGCGACCAGCTTGAGCACGCGCATCGCGCGCAGGGTCACCCACTTGTTGGGCGCCTTGCGTGGACCGAAGTCGACCCAGGTCTTGCCCGTGTACTCGTACTCGAGCGCCCAGCGGCCCTGCCCGTCGCGCTTGTTGCGGATGATCTGGAGCGCACCGGCCAATCGCGGGTCACGGCCATAGCCCAGCGCGACAAGCGCCTCGACCACCTGCAGCAGATCGGTGACGTAGAACACCGGAAAGCCGAACTTCCACCAGTTGCCGCTGGGTTTGGCGCCGTAGCCCGACGGATACGCCGCCGTCGCCGGATCCACGCTGAAAAAGAAGTCGACGCCGTGACGGATCGCGCGCTCGATCGCGGGTGTGCGGCGGTCGCGATCGAGCAGGCCGAATGCGAGCATCACCTTGGCGCCGCCCCAGGCACAGGGCAGCTTGTTGTTGGAACCGCAGGCGAAGGTCGGTCCGCACTTGCCGGCGAAGTAGCGGACGACGGCGGCGCGTTCGCTTTGCGGCGCGATGCCCTCCCCGGTGACCGACCGCGCCATCCAGGCAAAGGCTGCGTCAAGCCGCGCGTCGGCGCAACCGAGCTGGGTCAACGCCCCGCACAGTTCGCCCTGCAGACAGTCGGCCGTGCCGGAGGGCGCGCCGTTGGTCGAGAACTGGCCCCCCGGCGTCAGCGCGTGATCGAGCGCGTAGGCGCAGGCGCGCGCGATTCGGGCGTCGTCACCCTCCGCGGCGCCCAACTGACCGAGCAGGAGCAGCGACCACACGCTCGCCGTGTACTTCGGGTTGTAACCCGCTCCGGGCTCCACCCAGTACCCCTCGGGTTGCATGTGCGAGAGGACCTGGGCGATCGGGCCTTTGCGGTGCGCGGCCGCGCGAGCCGCGATCAATTCGGGATCCGACGCCGGTCGATCGAGCAGATCGCGCAGGGCCAGATAACGAACGCCCGGATCCTGCGGGTCGAGAAGCCACGCAAGCGGATCGGAGCCGCTCGTCGTCGCGGCAGAGGCACGTGGCGTCGTCTGGGTTTTGGGCATGGTGCGCCTCCGACCGACCGCGATCGTCGCCAGTTTGCGCGTCGGGTCGGATTTGGAACCAGGAGACGATGGGGATGCGCTTTCATTGTAGGCCGGAACAGAGCGGGAGTGTTGCGGCGAGTTTCCGGGTGTCCACGGTCGCGTTGTCAGGCGCAGAATCTAGCCGCAGATTGCGCGGACTTCGCTGACGGACTCTGGGCTGATGCCAGACGGGCTTCAAGAGGTCAAATCTGCGTAATCAGCGCAATCTGCGGCAAAAAGCCACTGACAACTCGTGATCCTGTTGGTGAACTCGGTCGGCTGGGAGGGGCCCACAACGGATCGTGTAGCGGATCAACGGATGAAACGGATAAGCGCCTGAGGACCACAGCGCGCCCCACATAAGCCGATCGCGGCGCTGCCTGCGTGGCATCATGTCGGTCGCGTTTTACACAGGCTGTCAGGCATCCATTCGTTTCATCTGTTGATCCGTTATCTCATCCATTGTCAGTCCCGTTGTGGCGGAAACGGTCCGGGTTCGCCAACAGCATCAACTGGTACTTGCACACGAATCTGGATGTCCATGAGCAATGTGTCAGGCAAAAACTCTTGCCGCAGATGTCGCCGATTACGCAGAAGTGAGCGTGAGCGGGGCCGCCCAGGCTTGAGCGGCCAAATCCGCAGAATCCACCCAGCCTGAAAGGTTTGCCAAAATCGTCCACGCTGCCCGACTAGAGTCCGAAGACGCCAGAGCGCGACTATGTTGACTGCTGACCGACACCGCCGAATCCTGGACTATCTTCAGACACGCCGCTCGGCCAAGATCACGGAGCTGGCCGAGGCGCTCAGCTCGAGCATCACCACGGTCCGGCGCGGCCTTAATGAGATCGCAGACCTCGGCCTGATCCGACGCGTGCACGGCGGCGCGCTGCTCATCGAAAACACCGGCGAAGAACCGCCTGCCCTACAACGACGCGTGCACAACGCGGAGGCCAAACGCCGCATCGGCGACGCCGCGGCCGCGCTGGTTAAAGACTCGAGCACGATCATCATCACCGGCGGCACCACCACCGAAGCGACGCTGCCCGACCTGGCCCCTAAGCAGGGCCTGACCGTCATCACCAACGCGATCAACATCGCGTACACGCTGTCACGCTATCCGCAGATCACGGTGGTCGTGCTGGGCGGCTGGTTGCGGCACTCCGAGCTGTCGCTGCTCGGGCACCTCGCCGATCAGGCGCTGCGCGATCTGCGCGCCGACCAACTCTTCCATGGCAGCTTCGCGTTGGATCCAGAATCGGGACTGGCCGGATCGCACACCCAGGAGATCCGGACCGACAAGTCCATGATCGCTGCGGCGCGCGAGCTGATCATCCTGGCGGATCACACCAAGTTCGGGCAACTGGGCGCCGTCATCCTGACACCCGTCTCGCGCGTCAGCACCGTCATCACCAATGCGCTGACCGCGGCCGACTGCGTACAGCCGTTGCGCGACCAGGGCATCCGTGTCATTCAAGTCTAGGAGCACGCATGGCATCTCCCGAATCGGATTACACGCGGGCCGAGATCCTGGCCCAACCGGCGACCTGGCGGGCCATGCTCCGCGAGATCCCGGACCAGGCCCGCGCGCTGGCCGGACTTTGACCATGATCTTCGCCTGCCGCGCGGCGCGGCTGGGTCTGCGGACGGCGTTTACGGGCGTGGTCGGCGACGACGAGTTCGGCGCCTATTTGCGCCGCGAGCAGATCGCGCGCGGCGTCGACCTGAGCGGCCTGACCGTCGCGCCCGATCTGCGCACGGGCCTGAGCGTGCACCTCTCGCGCGGCGTGGATCGCGCCATCCTGACGTACTCGGGCAACATCGCCGGGCTCCGCCACGACCATCTCGACCTGGCGCTCCTCGCGGGCCAGGCACCTGCACCTGGGCTGCTACTTCCTGTTCGACGGGCTGCGCGCCGACGTGCCGCGCTTGTTCGCTCACGCGCACGCGCTCGGGCTGACCACGTCGCTCGACACCAATTTCGATCCATCGGGCGCCTGGACCGGCGGGCTCGACGCCGTGCTGGCGCGCACCGACGTCTTCTTCCCAAACGAGATAGAGATCCAGGCCCTGACCGGACGCAGCGACATGCACGCCGCGGCGCGAGCCCTGGTGGATCGGGTCCGATGCTGGTCGTCGTCAGGCTCGGCGCCTCGGGCAGCCTGGCCGCGACACGGACCGAACTCACCCGCGAACCCGGGTTCACCGTCGAAGTGATAGACACGACCGGCGCCGGCGATAGTTTCGACGCCGGGTTCCTCTGCGCGTATCTGCGGGGCTGGCCGGTCTGGCACAGCCTGCGCTTGGCCAATGCGTGTGGCGCGCACTCGACGCGACGGCCAGGCGGCACAGAGGGCCAGACCACGTTCGATGAGGCCCTCGCGACCGCCGGCCTCGCGCAGTCCTAAAGCCACCGCCCGGCTTTCGGCCGGGCGGTGTCGTGCTCGTCGTGCGTGGGCTGGATCGCGCTCACAACCGGGTCAGTCGCTGATACACCACGCCGGTCGGCAGGGGCTCCGACTCGACCAACTGGAACTCGAGACGTTTGCCGGCCGGGTACAGCTTCTTGCCGCCGCCCAGCGACAGCGGGTAGACGTGCAGCCGCAGTTCGTCGACCAGGTCGTTGGCCAGCAGCGTCTGCGCGAGCACGCTGCTGCCGTCCATCAGGATCGTGTTGCCGGGCTGCGCCTTGAGGTCGCGCACCGCCTCGAGCACATTGGAACTGACCAGGGTCGAGTTTCGCCATGCGGCCGCCGAAGTCAGCGTGGTCGAAACCACGACCTTGGGCACCGCGTTGATCGTGTCGAAGAATGCGTCGGTGCCGTCGGCGACCGGCTCGAACGCCGTGCCGTGGATCTGCCAGGTCTTGCGCCCGAACAGCATCGTGTCGCTTTCCGACATCGACTTGAAGAAGTGGGCGCCGATGTCGTCATGCCAGTACGGCAGCGTCCAACCGCCGTGGGCAAAGCCGCCATCGGTGTCTTCGGTGTCGCCGCCCGGCGCCTGAATGACACCATCCAGTGTGATGAACTCTGCGATGATCAATTTGCGCATGTGGGCTCCTTGGGTGGGAAATCCCCGCGAGGATGATATCGCCTTTCGTCACACCGGTGAGGATACGAACCGTGAAGTATTCACGAGGAGGCCGCCAGGCGCGTGACCCGGTCGTTGCTGACGCCGATGTCGCTTCTGGAAACGGGGCAACTTCCAGAAGGTCCCACGTGTTCAAATCCGCGTAACCGGCGTCAGCAGCGGCAATTGGCCGTTGACAACTCGCGCATGCACACTTTGCCTGGTGGGCGCGAGCGGGTTGTCAGGTTCGGACACGGGCCGCTGATGACGCGGATTTCGAGGACCAGAATCCGCGCATCTGTCGCAGCGAACACCGCAGTGTTCGTGAGAGTCGCGCCCTTCGCATGTGCGCCGTGGCCCTGGCAGGTCTGGGCTTATCCAGATTCATCCGCGGGCGGCTCGGCGCCGTCGACCCAGTCGATGGCGTAGCCGATGCCCCGCACGTTCTGGATCAGATCGTCGTCGCCGGTCAGACCGCGCAGTTTTGAGCGTAACCGGTGCACGTGGAAGCGGATCATCTCGCGCGCCTCCGCGGCGTCGACCGTGATGCCCTGGGCCTCCTGGATCAACTCCTGGGCCGAGACGACTCGGGGCGCCTCAACCGCCAGGTGGGCGAAGAGGCTGAACTCGGTGGGCGTCAGGTCGAGCAATCGATCGTGATAGCGGACCTGATGGCGATCGAAGTCGATGGTCAGACCCTTGCGGATGAAGAGACGGCGCGGCCGGTTAATGTCGCCGTCGTTCGAAGCCGGAGCCTCGGCGGCCGCCCGCTGCGCCGCCTCGCGCTTGGCCAGCCCGGCGTTCACGCTGAGTCGGATCGAGTCGGTCGAACACGGTTTGATCAGGTAGTCGTGCGCCCCGACCCGCAGCGCCGCGACGGCGCTTTCGAGCGTCGCGTGCGCCGTCAGCATGATGATGATCGTATCCGGCCAGCGCGCGCGCATTTCGGCCAGTACGGTCGTGCCCTCGATATCCGGAAGACGTAGATCGAGCAGGACCAGATCAAACGGTTCAGCATTCATCCGGATCAGCGCGGCGCGGCCCCCCTCGACGCTGGCCACATCGTGGCCGTCGCGTGTCAGAAACTCCTCCAGCGCGAACCGAATCGAAGCCTCGTCGTCAACGATCAGTATCCTCGCTGACATCGTCATCTCCCCCGTTACTCGACGATCCGTCGAATGGCAACCAAAAAGCGACGCGCGTCCCCCCGGTCACGCGTCGACATACGCTCATCACGCCCCGATGGGCCTGGATCAAACCGTAGCTCGTATACAGCCCCAACCCCGAGCCGCTCGGCTTGGTGGTGAAGAAGGGCTCGAACAGCCGGGCCTCTGCCTGCTCGCTGATGCCCACGCCGTCGTCATACACCAGCACCTCGACCCCCAGGCTGCCGTCTTGACCCGCCACCGCCCGCCGCACCAGTTGGGCACGGATCTGCAGCATCCCGCCGTCGGGCATCGCGTCGATGGCGTTCAGGATGACGTTGATGAGCACCTGGCGGATCTGATCCGCGTTCAACGCCAGCTTCGGCAGCCCGGGATCGATGTCGCACTCCACATCGATGCGGTGATCGCGCAGTTGGCGCGACAACAACTCGAGCACGCCCGACACGAGTTCGCGCACACAGCACTCACGGACCTCGGGCGCCGCCGGCCTGTACAGCTCCCGCATGCCCCCGACGAGCCGCGACACGCGCCCCAGCTCCTCAAGCGCGACGGCCACGTATCGCGGCAGCTGCTCCGGCCGTTGCGGCAAGGCCAGTTCCTCGGCCGCCAGTTCGAGGCAGCCCCGCACGGCCTGCAAGGGGTTGTTCACCTCGTGCGTCAACGAGGCCGCCAAGCGGCCGATGGCCGCGACCTTCTCGGCTTGAACCAGATGCCCCTCGGTGCGGCGGCGATCGTCGAGCGCCGCCGCGACGTCCGAATACAACTGGGCATTGCGAACGGCGATCGACGCCCATTGCACCGCGGATTGGAAGAACTGCCAGTCCTCGTCGTGGAACGCGTGCCGGCTACGGTGAACCGCACCGACGAGGCCGATCGTATCCGTGCCGTTCTGAACCGGCATGAACATCAGCGAGCCGATGTCGAAGCCCGTCAAGTCGCGCGCGCGCAACGCCCATGAGGGCATGGCCTCCGCATCCCAGATCCCGGGCTCCGGGACCCGATTGGACGGCAGGCGCCAGGCTTTGAACCGTTCGCGCTGTTGATCCGTAAACGAGCCCCAGATATCGACGACCTGGAACAGATCACCCGTCCGCAACATGAACACGGAGGCCTCGGCGCCGATTGTCGGCGAAGCCAGGCGCAGGAGCGTTCCAGCGATGGCGGCAGGGTCCCGGCCGGCGACAAGCGCTTGCCCGAGTTCATTGAGGGCCTGCAATCGGCGTGAGTGCCGCTCGAGACGGATCCGGACCAGTTGCTGCGCGGTGATGTCGCGCGCGCACGCCATGACGGCCGTAATGCGGCCGGCTTCGTCGCGCACGGGCGAGAGCGTCACGTCCTGCCAGGTCAGTTTTCGCGCCACGACAAAAGGTAGAACCAGCCGCCGCCAGGCGCCGTCGCGAAACACGGCATCGATGAACGGCCGATATGTATCGACGTAGGACTTCGAGAAACCCGCGGCGACCGGGATGTCTTCCTTGCGAACACCCAGGAGCAACTCCGCTGCGGCGTTCAGATACCTGATGTTCAACTCCGAATCGATCACGGCCATCGGCTCAGGCGTGGCGTCGACAAACGCGCCGAAGCGGAGCGTGTTCTCCGCCTCGCCGGTGCCCGCCGTCGGCCCGGCCACCGCTTCCTGCACCATCAGAATCACTTCGGCGACCTGCCCGGTCGGGTCCATCAACGACAGCGCGCGATACGTGTACGGTCCCAATCGCTCGGTCTGTTCGAAGGGACGCGCCTGCGGCGTCTCGAAGGCACGCCGGACCAGGGCAGCCAACACATCCTGGGACTCTCGGAACACGTCAGGCAGCCGCGCCAGCCACTCCGCAATGGGTGAACCGACGGGCGCTTCCCATGGCCCCGTGCCGAAAACCAGACGCGTTTCGCGATCGAACACCGCGACGCAGCTGTGCGGCAGGTGGGCCACGACCTGACGCCAATGGACGATATCGGCCCCGGGCACGGTCGACCCGACTTCCCGGTCATCGAATTCGGCCGACGCGGCTCCGACCAACGCATCGAGCCGGCGCACCAGGATCCGGTCGCAGCATTGGGGCATGGCCAGTTCGTCGCTGGCGCCGTTCAACGATTTGGGTTCGATCGGCTCGCCAGGGGACGTCAATGCGAGGATCGGCAGAAGTTCGAGCTTGGGGTTCGACTTCACACGTCGACACAGGGCATCGACCGCATCAACCGCGGTGCTGACGTCGACGATCAGCACGTCGGGCCGGGCTTCTGAGACCTGCGCCAGTAGACCATCCATGGTCGCGTCTTCGCGCACAGCGTAGCCGTGCGATCGCAACCACAGTGCTGCGGCCGAGCACAGCGACGCGCCCCCTTGCAGAAGCACGACCAGCCCATTGACCATGTCTGCTCTTCGTTTCCGAAGCGCCGAGGCCATCCCCCCCGCGCCAGCTTACCAACGCCGTCGGGTGCGCGCGTTCTCACCCTTCGAATCGCCAGACCCACCCGCCACTCAGGCCAATCACCAATCACCCAATAGGGTTCATTGGCTCCACATTTTTGGCGATCTCTTTGCCAATAATACTCTCACAGCTTATATCCGGGGTACGACTTCGACGCAATCCCGGACGCCCGGAAAACCGTTTGCAAAGTGTTGCGAATAAGTTGCAGTACCGTAACGAATATTCCTTCGCCGGATAAGACGCCGGCGCCTACGGCAACGGCGGCGCGGCCGGCGGCTCACCCTTCCGCGCCGCCCGGCGGAGCACGAGCGCCCGGAGCGACTCGGGAACGACCAGGCCGCGACGGGTCACCATGACCGGCGGTTGCGGCCAATCCTCGAACGGATCGACGTCGATCATCCGGGCATAAACATAGCCGCCCAGCAACATGGCGGATGCCAGCAGCGGCGCCGCCAGCATCACGCCGACGAACCCGAGCCACTGCCCCATCAGGATCGCGCCGACGAGCAGAAGCGCCGGATGCAGATTGAGGCTGCGCCCCATGATCCGCGGGTACAGGATGTTGCCCTGGATCTGCTGCATGACGACGAAGATGATGAGCACAAGACCGGCGAACGCCATCGGGCTCAGCCCGAGGTAATTGCCGTCTTGAAAGTACGCCACGAGAACGCCGATGAGCGCCACCGCGCCGGGTCCGACGAACGGGATGAACTCGGCGAAGAAGGAGAGGATGCCCAACACCGGCCCGTAATGGACGCCCACCGCCGTCGTGCCCACGCCGATCATCACGGCGATCGCCACGGAGAGCGTGACCTGGCCGCGCAGATAAGCGTTCCAGATCGGCCCCAGGTCCGCCGAGAGCCGGCGCACGTCGGCGGCCTGACCAGCAGGCACGCCGCGCTCCAACGTCGGAACCAGTTTCGGAAAGTCGTGCAACAGGTAGTACGCGACGAGCATCACGAAGAAGATCCAGCCGACGCTGGTGAGCGTGCCGGACGCCACGCTCGACGCCAATGACCCGGCCTGGCCGACCGCGGCCTGGGCATAACTGAGCGCCTGATCGGTCAGCGGCGCGAGGCTCGAGTCGCTCAGGCTGAACACAAAGCCCCCAATCGCGATCGGCTGATTGATCAGCCCCTGGACCATCTCGGGCAGATCGGCGCTGAGCCCCGTGGCAAGTTTGACAAGCCCGGTGATCTGACCCTGGATCGCGAGCCCGGCCACCACGAACAGGCCAGCCAGTATGAGGAGCACGAGCAGGAACGTCACGTTGACGGCCGCGCTCCAGCTGCCGACTCGCCGGGTCAGCCAACTCACGAGCGGGCTGAGGAGGTAGGCCAGGATAAAACACGCCAACACCGGCCCGATGAGGGTGTTGAACTGGATCAGCAGTCCTCCGAGCAGGCCAAGCCCGGCCAACGCCACGAGGAACTTCACGGGCAGGCTCCAGCGCGCTTTGTCGGGTTGCGGCGTGGGTGTGTCGGGATGATCTTTATTGATCGTCATCGCAGGCTCCATTATCGGACGATGCGAGATCAGCCAGCCCGACCGCATGGCGCGACGCACGAGCTGCGCGATGCGGTCCAGGCCGGGTTGGCGGAAAGCACGTCGGCACTGAGTGCCGACCGTTGTGATATTGTTGTGCGGCGACGCCGCGATCCAAGTAGACGCGTTTGGTTTCTCCGGCCCCCTGTGTCGCGCTCACCGAGAGCATCCTCAATTCCCCAAGATCGCTCCAGACGGCTCAACGTTTTCTTTTGCATCCGCCACGCGGGAGCAACCCAGTCGCAACGTCGAGACGCGAGTATAGAGCGCTGATCGCTCCAGGCTCCCGATCATGTGCGCACGCCGTAAGCTTAGCGCGGTTCGCGCCAATCGAACCGCGCCAGGGTCAGGGCAATCGAGTCTTGCGTGCGGGTTTCGAGCCACATGAGTTCTGGCGCATACGCGCGGGTCAGGTTCGGTCGCGCCTGCTCGCGGGAAGCCGCGATATTGCGGGCGAGAACCGGCCCGTGCCAACAGGGCGCGCTTGGCTGGCGTCGCGTCGAGCGCCCGCGCCACTGTCGCGATCGGGGATCTGGCTTACGGGCGACTCGCGTCGGGAACGCCGGGATAGGCAGGCCCATTGGGGTTGGACCAGGGCGCGGGTGGCGCGCCCGTGGCGGGTGGCAGGTCGGGTCCGGGCGCGGGCTGACGCCAACCGGGCTCGTTCCAAAAGCCATCGGGGAGTTCGGTCTCGGTGTAGCCATCCACGTACAGCGTCCCAGTCGAGTCGACGGTGACGGCGAGCACGGCGATCGTCGTCAACGGCGCCAAGACCGCCGATGCCGGCAACAGGGCCGCCGCGCGCGGCCCAAGGACCTTGACCAGCTGGGCCGCCGAGGCTTGAATGACCGTCTTGCCGCCCTTGGTCACGGTGGCCACCGAACCGCCGAGCATGGCCACGTCAAGCAGCGTGACCTGGATCTGCGTGCCGATGGGCTCATAGACGCGCCAATGCCCGGTGAACACCGGGCCCGTGCTCGTGTTGGTATAGATGGGCTGATAGGCCTCGCGCATCGGGGTCGACAACCAGCCGCCCGTCGCCCCGAAGTTCGAAGCCGGGTCGGCGATCAGCCGCGAGTTCTCGTCCAGGATCTTGTAGGGTCCTTTTCCGGCCAGTGAGGCCAGCGACACCTCACGCGTGCCGGTGGGATCGGTGAATCGCAGCGCGCCATCCGGCGCGATCTGGACGATGACGCGGCTGTAGATGTCGTTGCCGACCTGAATACTGTAGCCCGGCTTGAGGCTGTTGAGCGCCAGCATGAAGGGCACATCGGCCTGCCACGCCTCGAGATACCGTTGCCACGCCTGACGATACGTGGTCTTGGCGTAACGTTCGAGATCCGCCCGGTCGATCGTGCCGTCGCCGTCGAGCGCGACGGGTTTGCCGCGAACGTGCGGCGCTGCGTCGCTGTCACCGAGCGCAAACGCGTCGAACGCATCGCCGCGCGCCAGCCGCGCCTCGTTCGCGCGATAGGCGGCGGCAACCCGTGCCAGGTAGCGGCCGATCGCGGCGAGATCGGTGGCGTAGTCGCGGTAGCGGGCCCGCCAGTCGCCGAAACGGCGGTCGAAGGCGCCGGCCGCTTCGCCAGACCATGCGCCGGCCAGGCCGTGGCGGATGCGCTGCAGATCGGCGAGACAGGCGCCGATCTCGGTCGCGGCGATCTGTGAGAGGGCGAGCGAATCGGCGGTCAGTGCGTCCGGCGTGATGCGCAGGGACGTGGACATGGGGGCATCCTTTCGTCGTTCAGGATACCGCCCGGGTCGCGCCGATTGTCCTCGATCGGTCCTCGTCCGCCCCACTTCCGACCTCCGACAAAATGAGGTGGCATCGCGGTCAAGAAACGTCTACCGTGGGAGGAGCCTGTCTGAGGGAGAGTTACGGATGAAGACGATCCACTCGGTGCTCCTGGCGTCGATCCTGGCGCTGAGCGCAAGTCGGCCGGCGCTGGCCAACACGGTGACGGTGTCGAACGCGACCGAATTGGGGACCGCGGTCGCCGCGGCGCAAGGTGGCGACACCATCCTGCTGCAGAGCGGCAGCTACGGCGACCTCGTCATCAGCGGCCGCAACCCCAGCGCCACGGTGACGATCCGCGCCGCGGCCGGCGCCACCCCGCTCTTCACCCACATCCGCATCCAGAACAGCAGCCGTTGGACGGTCTCGGGCGTCGCCGTCAAACCGCGCTACGCCTCGGGCGCCGACGGCACGACGGCCGTGATTCTCGATGGCGACAACCTGTCGATCGAGGACAGCCACATCGATTACGTCGACGACGTCACGCCGTGGTCCATCGCCGACTGGTTGGCGCGGGCCGGGAACGGCATCTCGCTCGACGGCACGCACCTGACCGCGCGCGGCAACACCATCACGGCCGTCGATCACGGCATCAACAGCAGCGGCACCGACACGCTCGTGTCAGGCAACCTGATCGCGAATTTCCGCGGCGACGGCATCCGCGGCCTGGGCGACCGCACGGTGTACGAGTACAACACGATCAAGAACGCGTACGGCATCGACGACAACCACGACGACGGCTTTCAATCCTGGTCGGTCGGCGCGGGCGGTGTCGGCACCGGCGTGGTGCGCGACGTGGTGTTGCGCGGCAACGTGATCATCGATTTCGAGGATCCGAACCAGTTTGAGAAGACCGAACTGCAGGGCATCGGATTGTTCGATGGTATGTTTGAGAACTGGGTGGTCGAGAACAACCTGATCATCACCAATCACTGGCATGGCATCTCGTTCTACGGCGCGATCAATTGCCGGATCGTCAACAACACCGTCGTCGACAACGACCCAACACCCGAGCCGGATCCGTGGATCATGGTCCACGCGCACAAGGACGGCACGCCCTCGACCGGCGTGATCGTGCGCAACAACATCGCCACGGACTATTCGCTCGAAGGCGGCGTGACCGCGGACCACAACCTGGAGATCACGATGGCCACCGCGACCACGCACTTCGTCAACCCGGCCGGCGGTCTCGGCGACTACCATTTGTTAGCCACGAGCCCGGCCGTCGACGCCGGCAGCCCCGCCAACGCGCCGACGCTCGATCGCGATGGGCGCCCGCGCCCACAGCGCCTGGGCTTTGACCTCGGCGCCTACGAGTGGCAGCCGACGCTCAACGCGCGCGGGATGCCGGCCGACCAGGCGATCCATTTGAGCTGGTCGGTCGATTCAACGCTGCCGCCCGACGCCACCTGGCGCATCACCTACGCCGGTCCGCCGGGCAATCAGGCATCGCCAATCACGGGGCTGGCCGGCGATACCCGCCTCTATACGTTAACCGGGCTGACCAACCACACGCTCTATGGCGTCACACTCAACGTCCTATCCGGGGGCGTGCCGGTGCTGACCGGCACGGTGACCGTGATGCCGACGGCGCACGTCGTTCGGCTGCCCGTGATCGATCGCTAGGGGCGCATCAACCGCGAAGCCGCAAAAGGCGCGGCGACTTCAATGTGAGTCTTCGCGTCATCGCGGTTGGCCCGTCAGCTGTGATCGTCCAGCGCACGCGCCACGGCCTGGTCCACGGTCATGGCCCCGCCGGCCAGGCGTCGGCGAACCGGGCTTCGCCAAGCGCCGCGCGCAATGCCGCCACCTCATTGTCGTGGGTCGCGAGATACGACTTAAGAACAGGCACGCCTAGCGTTTCGCGCAACGCATCAGCCGCCGCAGACCTATCGCGACTAGGCCAGCGACGATTTCCGTAAGGACTGGGATACGGTTATCGGCCCCCAAAAACAGCCCTGACAATCGCTGACATCGTCACTCTCGATCAGATCGAGTTAGCGCCTCAGAGCCAGGCGACCGGGATCGAACGGACACCGGGATACACGGTTCTACACTATCATTCACACCGCGTTGCGGATGGATTCAGATCAAGGGGGATACGTATGCGATACACGCGTCGGCGGCCGACGAACCTCGTCGTGCGGCTGCTCGTCTTGGCGACCCTGCTGACCGGTTGCGGAAACCCGACTCAACTGGCCTCCACCCAAACACCTGAGATCGCCGCCACCGCTCCCCCGACCGCCCTGCCCGCCACGGCGACGCCTGCACCCACCGCGACCTCGACACCAACGCCGACCCTCGCCCTGCCGGTGCGCTTGCAGGGCGACTACCCGCGGCCGACCGACCTGCTCGGCGCGTCCGCCGATCAGGTCGTGGTGGAGCTGGCGCGCTGGGGCGACGGCAGTCTGAACCGGCTCATGCTCGCTCCAGATGGCCAGACGCTGGCCGCCGCGACGACAGCCGGCTTTGTGCTTTACGATCTGCCGTCATTGAGGCAACGGGCCGTGCAGACAGCTCCCGCGTCGGTCGCCTACGCCGCCTTCACACCCGATAGCACGCGTCTGGTGATCGCCGGCAAGGGCTTCGTCCAAACCCATCAAGCGACCGACGGCGCCCTGCTCTCCACGCTGACCACCGATCTCGAACCCGTCGACGGCGACGTGCCTGTTGCGTTCGCGCCCGACGGCGCCACCTGGGCCACGTTGGCCGCCGATGCCGTCATCATTCGGAAGCTGAGCGACGGATCGGTGGTGCGCGAGATCCCGCAACCGATCGACGCGCCGGCGCATCTCTCGGGCCTCCGCTACTTGCCCGATGGCAGTCTGCTCGTCGCCGGCAGCGGTGGGAGCGCCGCGATTCGCAAACTGGATCCGGCCACGGGCCAGGTGCTGTTCACGGCCCAATCCGGCGCCTTGATGCGCTGGGCCGCGTCCGATCGCTACGCCGCCTACGCCGAACTCGGTAGCGCACCCCGACTGGTGTTCCTCGATCTGGCCTCAGGCCAAACGCTCGGCACCGAGCAGCTCCCGGACTGGGTTTACGAATTGCGTTTCTCGCCGGATGGCGCCACTCTGGCGGCGGCGACGAGCGAGGACGAGATCTGCGTCTGGCAGTTGCCAGGGGTTGCGCGCAAAGGCTGTCTGGCGACGCCCGCCGATTACCGCAGCGCGCCTTTCGCCGAAGGGGGCGGTCTGCTTGTGCCGGCTCGCGACGGCCAGACGCTCGCCGTGGTCGATCCGGCGACCCAGGCCACTCTGCAGACATTCGCGCGCGAAGACGAAGCGGGGCGGCTGGCGTTCCGCAAAGTGCTGCTCTCCGAGCACGGGCGGATCCTTGTCCTGAACACGAGTCTGCAGATCGAATTGTGGGATGAAGCCACGGCGTCGCTGGTCGCGACGATGCCGGGCTTTCGTTCGCAGCTGGACTATCGGACGTTGACCATCGTGCCGCAGGGACAGACCGCGCTGCCCGTGACGTCGACGCACGACCTGCTGCTTTTCGGCAACCTGTATCAAACAGCCCCGATGTTCGATCTAGTCACCGGCGCCGACGTCAAACCCGGCGGCGCCTTTATCAACCAGGCTGCGCTGTCGGCCGATGGCGCCACGGGCGCGTACCTGAGCGGGCGCGACCTCACGCTTGTTCGGGGCGGTCAAACGCGGGTCCTGGCCTCGATGAAGGCGGGCACCGACTTCACCAATCTCGCGCTCTCGCCCGATGGGCGGTTGCTCGCCGCCGCATATCGCTGGAACGACGAGAACAACGTGCACATCTGGGACACCGAACGGGCCGCCGAGATCGGCGTGATCGCCTTCACCGGGGCGTGGTACGAGAACCGCGTCGCCGCGCTGAGTTTCTCGCCAGACTCGCGACGGCTGGCGCTCGTCCTCGAGGCCGACGAGCGGCTGCAGATTTACGACCTCGGCAATCCGTCAACGCCCATCAAGGTGCTCGGCGCCGGGACGCAGAAGGTCGGGTATGTGCGTTCGCTCGCGCATACGCCGGACGGCGCGTCGCTGGTGCTCGGCCGACAGGACGGCACGATCCTGTTCCTGAGCACGACCGACTATGCGACACCCGGGCTCACGTTCGACACCGGCGTCAATCCGATGGCGCTGGGTTTCCTCGACGGCGGTCGCGTGCTGGCCATCGCCGGCGCGGATGGTCTCGCGCACCTCTGGGGCGTGAACCCACAGCCGACGGCGATCGCGGCGGTGCCCGCGACAGCCACGCCGGCCGCGGCGACGGCGCGCCCAGCGGTGCCCTCGGCCGGAACCGCGTATCCGACGCCGGCTGCACTGCTGAGCGGCGCCGCCGGCTCGCTCGCGCCCCTCGCGCGCTGGGGCGAAGGCGAGACGCGCGGCCTGGCCGTCGCGGCCGACGGACGCACGGCGGCGCTGGCGACGTCGATCGGCGTGACTCTGGTTGCGCTTCCCGATCTTGAGCCGCTGCGTCGGATCGCCACCGACTATCCCGTGCAACGCCTGGCCCTATCGCCGGATGGCGCCTTCCTCGTCGCCGAGTTGCTGGGCAACGGCGAATCGTTCATCGGAGCGTGGTCGGTTCAGACCGGCGAACTCCTGTACAGGACCGGCTCGCTCCCTCCGCAGTTCGAGACTTTCGGACGCGCGACGTTGCCGTTCGACTTCACACCCGATGGTCGGACGCTCGCCGTCCTGGCGGATCGCGAGATCCAGTTCCTTGACCTCGCGACCCGCAGTGTCGCCAAACGGCTCGCGCTGCCGCTCGACATGAACGCCACCGGCCTGCGCTTTACGCAACGAGGTGCGAGCCTGGCGCTGGTCGGCGCAGGTCTCGGAACGCCGGCAGGCTTGCGGTGGGTCGATATGGGAACCTACGCGTTTCGGCCGGGCATACTCATCCCTGATGATCCGCTCGTCGCGTTCGCGGCCGATGGATCGCTCGTTGCCGTCCTGATCGAAGACGGCGTCTCGAAGACGTCGCAAATTCAATTGCTGGACGCCGCCACCGGCACCACTACCAGCGCCCACATGAGCTTCGCCCCGTCGGCCAACGCCATGGCCTTCTCACCCGATGGCACGCGGCTGGCGGCACTCTCCGCGAACGGGGATCTGTGTCTCTGGGCGGTCGCGGATGGCGCGGAACTGGCCTGCCTGGCCAAACCCGTCGGCAGCGTCCTGCCGCAGCTGGCGTTCACGCCGGACGGTGGCACGGTGCTCGCCGCAAACCCGGTGCAGGTGCTGGCCTGGAACACGGCCGACCTCACGCCTTTGTCGGGTCTCTCCGAGAGCGCCAGTCAGATCCGGACCTTCCGGGTGACGGCGGGGGACCCGGCGGGGGACCCGGCGCGTGCCGTCATCCAGACGATCTCGGGTCTGTCGCTGCAAAGCATCGGCTCCGAAAAGGCCCTGACCCATCAGGCCGACGGCGAGGTCCTTGCCGTTGCGCTCGCGCCCGATGACGCCGCGCTGTTCCTGGCGGGCGCCTGGGGCATCGCTCAGGTCGACATCGAGACGCACGCTGTTGCCTGGCAGGTCGCCGATGGCGCGGTCGCGCTCGAGCTCTCGCCCGGTGGACGCTCGCTGGCTGCGGCGCGCTCCGATGGTCGGGTTGCCCTCTACGCCCTGCCTGGCGGCGCCGCGCCCAGAGTTCTGGAAGGATTGACGCAGCCGGCCACCGGTCTGGCCTGGCTGCAGAACGGCGCGGTCCTGATCGCCTGGAATGCCGCCGAGGCCCGGCTCTGGAACACAAAGGATGGCAAGGCTTTGCCCGCGCCCACGCCGATGCCGACGAACCTTGTCGCCGTGCTGGATGGCGACACGGTGGGGCTAAAGGGCAACTGGGCCGGGATCAACACCACAGTGACCACCGGTGTGTGGGTCAGCGAAAGCGGCGCCCAGGCCGGCACCAACGCCGGGCTCCAGGGCCGCATCGCCCCGCTCCTGGCGGCTGTCATGCGCCCTGACGGTTTGCTGTTGCTCGGACCGACCGGTTTGACGATGCTGAACGCGGCCGGGCGGGATGCCTGGACCCACGCGCTGCAGCCGCCGCCGGTGCCGGTCATCGCCACGAGCCCAAACGGCGACGCCATCGCGGTCGGCGACTCGAAAGGCGTCGCGATCTTGAACACCACCGGCGAACTGCTGCGCACCCTACCGGACGCTACCCACGTGATGGCGCTCGGCAATCGGGGCGACACGATCGCGCTGGCGCACGGCGATCAGGTCGAGGTCTGGCAAAGCACGACGCGCGTCGTCGGCGGCTACTCGGTCATGGCCGACGGCCACTACGGCCTGACGTTCGCGTCAGACCCACAGACGCTTCAGGCCGGTCTTCCCAACCGGCCCGCCCTGATCTGGACCACCGGCTCCGGCAACACCGTGCTCGACGCGCGCTCAGGGGCCCCGCTCGGCATGGCCGCCGAGAGTGCGACGCGGCTGGCCGTTTCGAACGACATGCGGACCGTGGTCGAGGTCACGCTCAACGGCGCACTGACGCTCCGACGTCTGGGCAACCCCACGGTGCTGCTCGACGGGCGGGACGGCTACGTCACCGACGTCGCGCTGTCGGCGGACGGGCTGCATCTGGCCGCCGTCGTGACGCGCGGCACAAGCCGGTCGATCGAGATCTGGAACGCCACCGATGGCCGGCTCGCGGCGACGATCGCCGAGTCGGGTGTGATGTTCGACCGTGTCGCGCTCGACCCTGAGGGGCGCCGGCTGGCGGCATCCTCCGGTTGGAATAGCGACGTGCGGATATACGACCTGACGCAAGGCGCGCGGCCGGGCGTGCTGACCACCATCTCCCAGCGCGGCGTGACGGCCCTGGCCTACTCGCCCGACGGCGCGCAGCTCGCCGTGGGGGATCTGCGCGGGCGGGTGACGGTATTGGTCGCGGAGGCGCCGACAACCGTGATCGCCACGATCGACGCACACGGGTCCGGGATCCAGGCGCTGCTCTACTTCCCCGACAACGCGCTCCTGGCGACGGCCGGCGACGATGGCACGGTGCGCCTTTGGGGCGTCGTGTCGCAGTAACGGCGCTCGCGCTGTCGGGCCTGCCCCTCGTGTGTGAGGAGCGAACCGCGACGACGTGAAGACCGCAAAGGGGAAACCTCTTTGCGGTCTTCACGTCGTCGCGGTTCGCCTGTGGGCCAGCCGCTATCGCGCCGTCAAGGCGGATCGACCAACGCCAGTTTCCGTTGAGCGATCGCGCTCAGCGGATGCAGCGGGTATGTTTGCCAGAGTGACCAATAGGCCCGCACAGCGCCATCCATGTCGCCCGCTTCTTCGGCCGCCAGGCCCCGAAGGTAGGTCAGGTAGGGCCGAAACGCGGGTTCGCGGTAGAGGCCCGGATCGATCTTGTCGGGCAGTTCCGCCCAACGCTCGGCGAGCGATTGCAGAACGGTCGACGCGGCAACTGGATCGTGCGCGTCGAAGAGCAAGCGTTCGGCTTCATGGAGTTGCGCTCGATAGCGATCGCCGATGCGTTCGACTTCGATGAGCGCTCGAGCATGGTCATCCCAGCCAACCGTGAACCACGCGGGTGTCCAGGTCCGTGTCGGTGCCTGTCGCACCGTGAGGGTGGAGGCGACGCCGGAAGGGTCGCCGGCTGCGATGACCAAGCCTTCCTGACTGTTGCCCCGTCCGAGCGTGGGGACCTCGTTGAGCCGATCCACGACCCGGACTCCCGTGTTCAGGCGGACCACGTGCAACGCAACTACACCGCCGGTCCATTGGTACACGGTCAGCGGCGCCTCGGTCGGGTCCGGCGTGAAATGGGCGACGGTGCTGGGGATGATCCCGGGCTTGCTGGGCGTGTCGGTGACCCACTGCGCGTCGATGCCGGATACGCGATTGAGGAGCGTCCAGACATCCAGCGTATCGTCGCGACCCGTGCCGATCAACAGGATCCAATCGCGTCGACCGTCGGCATCGACGTCGACCTCTTGCACCGCGGCGTACGGGATCGCGTGGGCCTCGAGGTATCGGGTCAACGCTGGCGTCGTAAAGATGTCGCTGCCATTCAGCGTCTGACGCAACGCCGCGGCCGGGCTGCACAGATTGAGCGCGTCGGTCTGCAGCCAGGGGCTGTCGTACAGCGGCCGCCCGCGCAGCCCCCACGCGCCATCGGCGAACCCCCAGTCGGCCACCATGGCATCGACATCATATGGACTGAACACGACCCCGTCGTCCAGAATGGCGTGGGCGGCCGGATCGAGCAGGCCTGCGACGGCGCGACACCCGGCAACGGCGCCATAGGCCTCATACGCGCCCAGGAAGGCGCCGGCCAACCTTGACGCCGCCGTGAACTCCGACGAGCGCGGCGTGTCCCGCACCGCCGCCAGCACTACCCTGGCCCGGACGTCCTCGCCCGTCATGGCCAGGGCGACACCCAACTTGAAGGAGAAGAAGTCATAGTAGGCCGGGCCGTATTGGTCGGTGTAAGCCGTGACGATCGCGGGATCCTCGACATCAAGGGCGCGCGCCAGCGCATCGCGTGCGACCGCGTTCTCGGGGCCGATTTCGTTAACCCACTGCAGCGTACAGGCGTCGATCGGCACGTCGTCGGTGTCCAGTTCGGCGGGTGGCAGGAAGGATTCGTCGGCGAGAGCAAAGCGCGTCCCATTCCATGCAAACCGACGGACCAGCCTCGGTTCGCGAGACACCCATTCCCCGTTCAGGTCGCAACCGGCGTAAAAGGTGTAGCCGGTTGTGAGCGTCGCGGGGCCATCCCCGCCGGAAAGAACCTCGATCGGCAGGCATTCGCCGTAGTCGGTCTGGGCCGAGGTCGTGACCCCCGGGGTGAGGTTGCTGAATCCGTCGTCCTCCCACTCCAGGACGGTCAGGGTTTTGTCGCAGGCCGACGTAAACCCGGTGCCCCGGTAGTTGTCCTGGATCACGACCTCGGGGCGGCCGTTGGCGTTCAGATCGCGCACCGTGATCGCGTATTCGTCTTGAAAGAAGTGAAGCCAATACGAGCGTAGCGCAAAGACATGATAGGCGCGCTCCGTTCCAACGACCGCCAGAAAGGCCGCGTTCCAATCGTTGACATGCAGGTCCAGGATCCAACCGGGTGCGCCGTCGCCGAGGAGATCGTCGACCGGGAGTGCCTGCATCGCCACCGTCACGTCCGGTCCCAGCATGTCGCTCGCCAGATCCATCCAGGTGGCCGATGACGGCGTCGAATGCGCTTCGGCGTTGAGGCGCTGCTCGAACGCGGCCCGAAACGGCTCAATCGGAGCGCGCTGATACGTGCTCAGCGTGTCCGGGTTGAGCAGTGTCTGCCGGGCGACGGCCGCCTCGGGCGAATCGGGATAACGCCCGAGGACTTCGCGAAACAGTGTGACCGCAACGAGACGGCCGGCGGCAGGGTTTTCGTAATCGGGATGGCTGAAGTCGGGTGGAAACGGCTCCAGGTCGGTCCGGGCCCAGGCCAGAGTCTCGGCGGCGGTCCAGGATGTCAACGTATATGCCTCAACCGGGTGCGCTGGGGTCGCGCCCCACCAGGGCGTCGGCGCCGCGGAGGGTGTCGGTGTTGGGGTGATGGTCGGCCAGGATCGGACCGTGCGGGTCGCCGTGGGTTGCGGACGCAGAGCCGTCGGGCTGGCCGCCGGCATGGCCGTTGGCGCCTGGGCCGTATCCGCGCCGCAACCGGCGAGGAACAGGCATAGCGCTCCCAAAATGACGGTGAGTGGTCCGGGTGATCGCGTCATGCTCGGTCCTTGCTGTCGCGTGGCGGCAAATCGAAATGCAAAGACTGTACGAGCCGCGAGTAACCGTCCAGCCACATTTGAGTTACCGACGGGTTACCGTTGCGTGATCGCCGCACGGGTTGAGGCTGCTCGCCCAGAGGGCGAGCGCCGGCGTCACCTGAAACAGCCGGATGCCCATTGGCCGGCGCCATGCTCACTCAGGGCTGGAACACCGCATCCCTGCTCATCTCCGCGGTCATTGCGTTTTCGTGTTGGACGCATAGCCTCCGCCTGGTGCAGCGCCACCCTCCAGCGTTTGCGCGCACCGCGGCGGCGTCGATCTGATTTAGTCTCACTTGAATTCTTTCAGCAGTGCTAAAATCGGGATTGACACCGGGAGCCAAGCCGCCCTACACTTTCAGGGTGCGCTTAGGGGATCTGCATGGCCACACTGCCCACCCTCTCACAACTTGCCGCCCGCGTTCAGGAGCTTGCGGACGTCTACCACGAGCGGCAACAGCGCTTCCTGGCCGACCTCATCGCGATTCGAAGCTACACCGGCCAGGAGAAGGCCGCCGTCGAACGAACCCTGCAGGAACTGCGCGACATCGGCTGCGAGGAGGTCGGGATCGACTCGGCCGGCAACGCGCTCGGCCGCATCGGCCACGGCAAGCGGGTCCTCCTGTACGACGCCCATCTGGACACCAACGAAGTCACCGACGAAGCCGAGTGGCCGCACCCGCCGCTTCAGCCCGTGATCGAGAACGGCGCCATGTGGGGCCTCGGGGCCTCGGACTGCAAGGGCGGCGTGGCCGCGATCGTGTACGGCGCGGCGATCCTCAAGGCGCTCGAGCTCCCCGGCGACTTTACGCTCTGGGTCATGGGCGCCACGCTCGAGGAAGACGCCGAGGGTTTTGCGCTGCGATCCCTCGTCGAACGCGACGGTGTGCGCCCGGACGCTGTCCTCCTGGCCGAGGCCACCGACCTGACACTGCGCCGCGGTCAGCGTGGGCGCTGCGAGATCCGAGTGCGCACGACCGGCAAGGCCGCGCATGCCAGCCAACCGCATCTCGGCGAGAGCGCCATCCTCAAGATGCTGCCGGTGATCGCCGCGCTCGACCGCATGAACCCCACCCTGCCCGAACATCCCGTCTTTGGCCGCGGCTCGCAGGTGGTGTCGCTGATCGAGGGCCCGCACACGCCGAACTCGGTCCCCAGCTGGTGCGAGGTCGCGGTCGACCGGCGCATGATGCCCGGCGAGACAGCCGAGAGCATCCTGGCCGGCATCGAGGCCGTCGTCGGGCCGCTCGGGGCGTCGGCCAGGGTCGCGGATCAGCCGGTGACGACCCACACAGGCAAGCGGCTCGATGGGCCAAGCTTCTTCCCGGGCTGGTATCTCGCCGACGGGCACCCGCTCATCGACTCCGGTCTGGCCACCTGTCGGCAATTGTGGGGCGTCGAGCCAGCGGTGGACGTCTGGCGGTTCAGCACGGACGGCACCTATTCGGCCGGCGCGGCCGGCATCCCGACTCTGGGCTTCGGCCCCGAAGAAGAGCGCTATGTCCATGCCGTCGACGACCAGGTCGACCTCGAAAAACTCAAGAAAGCAGCCGCGTTCTACGCGCTGTTCCCATTCATTGATTCCTTGAAGGAGTGATCTCGATGAACACCCAGCTTTTTGGTAAGGACTTCATTACGACGGAGGATTGGTCGAACGCCGAACTCGACGCGGCCCTCAAGCTCGCCGACGAGCTCAAGCGCCGTTTTGCGATGGGTGAACTGCACGATCACATCCTGCGCGCCAAGACGCTGTACATGCTCTTCTTCGAAGAGTCGACCCGCACGCGCAACTCGTTTGAGACCGGCATGACCCAGCTCGGCGGCCATGCCGTCTACCTGACCCCGTCGGCCACACAGATCGGCCACGGCGAAAATGCCAAGGACACGGGGCTCGTGCTCGGCAGCTACGGGCAGGGCATCGCCGTCCGCGACTGTCGCACCGGGATCGGCCAGAAGTATCAGTATGACATCGCCAAGCACGCCAACGTGCCGGTCTTCTCGATGCAGGACGACGTCGATCACCCCTGCCAGGCCATGGCCGACCTGATGACCATCCGCGAGAACTACGGCCAGAACCTGCGCGGTCGGAAGTTCGTGATCTCGTGGACCTATGCGCCGAAGTACGTCCGCCCGCTCTCGGTGCCGCAATCGCTGATCATGCTGATGACCCGCTGGGGCATGGACGTCACCCTGGCGCACCCCAAGGGCTTCGAGCTGATGCCGCACACGCTCGAGGCGGCGCGCAAGCACGCCGACGCCAGCGGCTCCAAGTTCGAAGTCGTCGACGACATGGATGCCGCGTTCGAAGGCGCCGACGTGTGCTATGCCAAGAGCTGGGGGCCAATCATGGTCACCGAGGAACCGGCGGCCGTTCAGGCGATGTGCGATGAGCACAAGGACTGGATCTGCAACGAGCAGCGTATGGGTCTGGCGAACAAGACCGCGACGTACATGCACTGCATGCCCATCGATCGCGGCTATGAGGCCACCGACGGCGTGATCGACGGACCGCAGTCCGTGATCTACCAGGAGGCCGAGAACCGCCTGCACATTCAGAAGGCGCTGATGGCGCTCACCATGGGCGGCCGGATCTAACCACAAGCGAACCCTTACAGGAAGCGCGGGTCGGCTTCACCCAACCTGACGCGCGTTTTTCGCTGCCGCTAGTCGACGAGCCCCAGCGCCTTGCGGCACTCCGCCTCGCCGACGCGCGACGGATCGTCGCTGCCGGTCAGGATGACCTTTGGCGTCAACGGGAACTTGCGCCAGCGCTTGCCGGTCGCCTGGAAGATGGCGTTGGCGATCGCCGGGGCGGTCGAGATCATCGTCGGCTCGGCCATGTTGAGCGCGCCGTACGGGCCATCGGCGTGGTCGTACTCGATGAAGTGCCCTTCCATCTGCGGCACCTCGAGCGAGGTCGGCACGTGGTACGCGCCCAGGTCGATCGACTGGGGGTAGCCGGCGTGATAGCTGAACCCCTCGGTGAGCGCATACCCGATGCCCTGCGCGATCCCGCCGTACAGCTGGCCGTAGGCGCCCTGCGGGAAGATCACGTGCCCGCCGGCGTGCGTCGCCCAGATGCCCAGCACCTTCGTCCGCCCCGTGTCGAGATCGACCTCGACCTCGGCGACCTGCGCCCCAAAGGTATAGCAGTGGTAGGGCACGCCCGTGCCGTTGTCGAAGTCCCAGTGGAACTTCGGCATCTCCCATTTGCCCTGCGCATAGAGCGACAGACCCATCTCGCGCGCGTGGCGCACGACCTCGTCGAAGGTCAGCTGTTCCTCGGACGGGCTGATGAACAGCTCGCCCTCACGCTGGATTTGCTCGGCCCGGCAGTGCAAGGCATCGGCGGCCGCCCAATGCAGGATCTGCTTGATCTTCTCGGCCGTGACGCGCGTGGCGTTGCCGCCGAGCATCGACGCGCGCGACGCCACAGTCGGGCCCGACTCCACTGCGGTCTGCGTGTCGGGCCGCGGGATGCGGATGCGGCTCTTCTCGATGCCCAACGCCTCGGCCAGGATCAACTGGTAGACCGTGCGGCTGCCCTGGCCGTAGTCGGTCAGGCCCGTGGTGAGCGTCACCAGCCCGGCTTCGTCGATGGTGACCGTCATCGTCGCGTAGTCGGCGCCCTCGCCGCCCAGGCTGCTGCCGTGGAAGTAGCAGGCGACGCCGATGCCGCGCCGGGTCGAGCCGGTCTGTTCGGCTGCGTAGCGCTTGCGCTTGCGGTCCCAATCGGAATGCTCGCGAACCCAGACAAGACATTCGTCCAGCGGCACCGCCTGATTGAGCCGGTTGCCGGTCATGGTCACGTCCTGGTCGTGCAGACAGTTCTGCAGCCGCAGGTCGATCGGATCGCGCCCGAGGCGGTGGGCCAGCTCGTCCATGGCCTGCTCGATCGCGCCGATGGCCTGGGGGTTGCCGAACCCGCGGAAGGCGCCGGAGTAGCCGTTGTTGGTGTAGACCAGGTCGGTGTCGACGTGCACGGCCTCGTAGCGATACGGGCCGGCCGCGTGCATCGAGGCGCGCCAGGCCGACAGCGGGGTCATCGACGAGTAGGCGCCGCTGTCGGCGCGCATGACGACACGCGCGGCGCGCAGCGTGCCATCGGCCCGGGCGCCTACTTTGACGCGCACGTCCATGGCCTCGCGCTTGTACGACGCGATCAGCGACTCGCTGCGGGTCAGGATCAGGCGCACCGGCCGCCCGGCCTTGAGCGCCAGCGCCCCGGCCTGCGCGCAGGTCTGATAGCCGATATCGTCCTTGCCGCCGAAGGTGCCGCCGACGTGCGCCTGGATCACGCGCACCTTGGCCTCGGGCAGACCCAGCATCATCGCGAGGTTGTTGCGGTTGATGAACGGCGACTGGTCGTTGGCGTAGACGGTCAGCCCCCCGCCCGGCTCCGGGATGGCCAGCGCGCCTTCGGTCTCGGTGTAGGCGTGCTCCTGATGCTTGAACGAGTACGACTCTTCGAAAAGCACCTCGCACTCGGCCAAGATCGGATCCGGGTCGCCGTTGCGGACCAGGTGTGTGCCGGTCAGGTTGCCTTTGCCCGGCGCCTCGGTGTCCGGGACGATGGCGGCCTCCGGGTCCAGCGCGCGATGGATATCGCCGACGACCGGCAGCGGTTCGTACGCCACCTCGATCGCCCGGATGCCCGCCAGCGCGGCGGCCTCGGTTTCGGCCGCCACGACAGCGACGCCGTCGCCGACGTAGCGCGCCTTCTTCCAGGCCAGCGCGTAGGCGTCCTTGATCGGCCAGCCCCAAAGCCCGTGATCAACGTAGTCGTCGGCCGTCACGACGGCCACCACGCCGGGCACCTGCAGCGCCGGCGCGACGTCGAGCGCCTTGATCAGGGCATGCGGGTACGGGCTGCGCAACACCTTGGCGACCAGCATGTTCGGCACGGAATAGTCGCCGATGTAGCGGGCCTTGCCCGTCACCTTCTCCAGACCGTCTTCCGAACGCGATCGTTTACCGACGTATTTGAACTCGGTCATCGGGCACTCTCCACCATGGGCTGGGCAGCCTGGCGGCTGCGCGCGGTCTCGGCGACGGCATCGACGATCTGCTGATAGCCGGTGCACCGACACAACACCGTAGCCAGCCCCTTGCGGATGTCCTCACGGCTCGGGGTCGGGTTGCGGCGCAACAAGGCCTCGCCAGCCAGGATCATGGCCGGGATGCAGAACCCGCATTGCACAGCGCCGTGATCCAGAAAAGCCACCTGCAGGTCGCTCAGCTCGCCGGTCTGGCCGCCGACCCCTTCGATCGTGACCACCCGATGACCGTCGAGATGCGCGGCAGTCAGCCCGCAGGCTTTCACCAGCCGCTCGTCCAACAGGATGGAGCACACGCCGCAGTCCTGGGTGTCACAGCCGATCTTTGTACCCGTCAGTCGAAGATCCTCGCGCAGCACATCGGCCACCGAGCGGCCGGGGTCGAGATCCAACACCTGCGGTACACCATTCAGCGTGAAGTTGATGTTCATGTCGCTCCCATTCGCGGAGATCCGAACTCACCCTGGCGCGTGTCCCGTCGCTGCTTGACAAACGCCCCGGTTGCAACTTAGCATTGGGCCAAATCCCGTGTCAAGTTTTGCTTGATGAATTTGAGTATCACTCAAATCAGATTCCTCCAATGCGATCAGCCGACTGCCAACAAGGAGCACCATGACCAGGCGACCGACCCTCCTCATTACGCACCGCGGACAGTTCCATCAGCAGGCCGCCGTTCAGGCCGCGCCGGCCGATCTGGCCATGTCGGTGCTGCGCACGCCGACCAAGGACGAGATCCTGGCCGCGCTGCCCGGGATCGAGTTCCTGATCACCGAGCGCTCAGGCAGCATCGATGCCGATATCATCCGCGCCGGCGCATCGCTGCGCCTGATCCAACGCCTCGGGTCGCAGACCCATGACATCGATCTGGAAGCGGCCCGCGCCGCCGGCGTCCCGGTGTGCTATCTGCCGATCCGGACCTGCATCATGGTCGCCGAACACCTGCTGATGCAGATGCTCAACCTCGCCAAGCGCTCCCGCGAAATGACCGAGATCGTTTTGAGCGCCGACGCCTTCGGGCTCGAGCCGACCCGCTGCACCGAAGACACCTTCGCCTACAACTGGTCCGGGCAGTCCGACTTGCGCGGGCTGTGGGGTTCGACGGTGGGCATCGTCGGCATGGGCGAGATCGGCTTCGAACTGGCCCGGCGCCTCAAACCGTTCGGGTGCCAGGTGCTCTACAACAAACGCAATCGACTTCCGAACCACACCGAACGCGAACTCGACGCCCGCTATGCCCCGCTTGACGACCTGCTGGCGACCAGCGATTTCGTCTGCGCCCTGCTCCCGCTGCTGCCCGAGACCGCCGAGAGCCTGAACGCGGCTTTCTTCGCCAAGCTCAAGCCCGGCGCCTGTTTTGTCAGCGCGGGCGGCAGCGGCACGATTGACGAGGCCGCCCTGGCCGAGACCATCGCCTCCGGCCGCCTGTACGGCGTGGCCGTCGACAACTACACCTACGAACCGATCCGGCCCGACTGCCCGCTCCTGGCGCCCTCACGGCCCCCGACTGTGAACGTCGTCCTCACGCCGCACACCGCCGCGGGCACGGTGCCCGCGGCGCAACGCGATCTGCGCGTCGACGATTACCAGAACCTCGTCCGAATGCTGGCCGGACAGGACCTCGCCTACCGGCTGGTCTAGGAACGTCGAAAAGCAGCGGGGGCGTGAGGTGGCGGACGCATCGCCTCACGCTCCCGCCGCTCTCGCCTATGTCAGATACGTGACTTCCTCCGCCGGGCCCACGGGCGCCTCTTCCGGGCGGCCGCCGGCCATGAGGAACCCGATCCGGTTCAAGTTCGTGTCCTTGACCGCGCGCGTCTCGACGATCCGCCCCTCATAGATCACGCTGATGACGTCGCTGACGGCCATGATCTCGTCCAGCTCGGACGAGATGATCAAGACCGCGCACCCCCGGTCTCGAGCTTCGACCATTTGCTTGTGGATGAACGAAGCCGCGCCGACGTCAAGACCGCGCGTCGGCTGCATGGCGATCAACACGGTCGGTTCCGGCCAGAGCGTCCGCGCCAGGATGACCTTCTGCTGATTGCCGCCCGAGAGCTTCAGCGTCTGCACGTCCGGGCTGGGCGCGCGGATGTCGAACGTCTTCATCAGCGTCGCGGCATGCTCGTGCATCGACTTGAACTGCCGCATGCCGCGGTCGGCGAACGGCGCCTTCTCGAAGCGCTCGAGGAGCAGGTTGTCCGTCACGCTCAGCCCCAACACGAGACCCTCGGTGTGGCGGTTCTCGGGGATGTGCTCGATGCCATGGCTGATGCGCTCGGCCGTCCCCATCGTGGCGATGTCCTGGCCGTGATAGAACACCTGGCCCGCGGTCAGGGCGCACAACCCCATGATGGCCTGCACCAGCGCCTGCTGGCCGTTGCCGTCGACGCCGGCCAGGCCGTGGATCTCGCCCGAGCGCAGCGTGAGGTTGAGCTCCTGCAGCGGCCGGGCTTCGTGCTCGGCGCGCGTCGAGACCTGGCGCAGCTCGAGATGGCTCTCACCGGGCGCGCTCGGGCGCTTGGCGACGGTCAGGTCCACGGCCTTGCCGACCATGGCCTCGGCCAGCTCGACGATGGTCGTGGCGCTCGTGTCACGGGTGTCGATCAACTGCCCCCGGCGCATGACCGTGACCCGGTCGCTCACGCGCAGCACTTCCTTCAGCTTGTGGCTGATGAAGATCAGGGTCACGCCGTCGGCGCGCAAATGCTCGATGAGCTTGAAGAGCTCCTCGGCCTCCTGCGGGATCAGCACGGCCGTCGGCTCGTCGAGGATCAGGATGCGCGCCCCCCGGTACAGGGCCTTGATGATCTCGACCTTCTGCTGCTGCCCCACGGTGAGCGTGCCCACCTTGGCGGTCAGCGGCGCGTTCAAGCCAAAGTCGTCGGCCAGTTTGGTAATGCGCGCGAGACCCTCGCCCAGGTCGAGCAACGGGTAGCGACCCGTGCGCAGCCCAAGGATGATGTTCTCGAGCACCGTGAAGTTGGGGACCAGCATGAAGTGCTGGTGTACCATGCCGATGCCCAACGCCATGGCATCCTGCGGAACCCGGATCTGCGCCGGCTGGTTCCGAACCAGGATCTCGCCCTCGTCCTTCTGGTACAGGCCGTACACGACCTTCATCAGCGTCGATTTACCCGCGCCGTTCTCGCCGAGCAAGGCGTGCACTTCCCCGGCGCGGATCTGCAGGCTGACCCGATCGTTGGCCACGATCCCCGGAAAGCGCTTGACGATATTGCGCAGTTCGAGGACGACCTCGTTCGCGGCCGACTGAACCTTCCCGTTGGCGATGGTCTCCGCGCTCATCCTGCGCCCTCCTCCACGAACGGCGTGCCGCTGGCGGCCGGGCCGCGCGCGTTCCGCATGAACACGACCAGCGCCAGCATCGTGATGACGTACGGCAGCATCAGCAGCAGCTGGTATGGGACGTCCACGCCGTAGGCCTGCAACCGGATCTGCAACGCGTCGCCCAGACCGAAGAGGATGGTGCCCAGGAAGGCGCCGATCGGGTCATAGCGACCGAAGATCACGGCCGCGAACGCGATGAAGCCGCGCCCGGCCGACAGGTTCTCCTGAAAGGCGTTGATCCCCGAGGCCGAGACCAGGGCCGACCCGCTCATCCCGACGAGCGTGCCGCTCAGCAGGATCGCGATGTAGCGCACCCGGTTGACCTTGATGCCGACGGTGTTGGCGGCCATCGGGTGTTCGCCAACCGACCGGAGCGTCAGGCCCCAGGACGTTTTGTAGAGGATGAACCACATCACCGGGATCAACAGCAGCGCCAGGTAGATGATGATGTTGTGCTGGAACAGCGCGATCCCGAAATAGGGCAGGTCACTGAGCACCGGGATGTACAGCGCGTCGAAACCCGGCGCCGCCTGGAAGGCCTTGTTGACGTACAGGATGCGAAAGGCCAGGGCCGTCGCGGCGAGGGCGAACAGGTTGAGCGCCACGGCGCTGACGACCTGGTTGGCGCGCAGCGTCACGGTGAAGATGGCGTGGACAAGACCCAGCACGAGGCCGGAGAGACCGGCCGCCGCCAGCCCGACCCAGGGGCTGCCGCTATGGTCGGCCACCGCGTAGGCGACGAAGGCGCCGACCAGCATCATGGCCTCGAGGGCCATGTTCAACACGCCCGACAACTCGCTGATGAGACCGCCGAGAGCCGCCAGGAGCAATGGAACGGCGGCGATCAGCGCGGCCTTGACGAACTCGGGCGCGCCCAGGATCGTGAAGATGCCGTTCGCGATGTTGCGCGTCTCTTCGCCGGCCAGCTCGAGCACGATCCACAGCGCAACCAACGCGCCCAGGACGGCCGTTGTCGTCCGAACCCACGGTCGTGACCACCAGGCCCTTACCATTTGCGGTCCTCCCCCTGAAGCTTGCGCGCGATCTCGACCACTCGGGGCGACGAGGCCGCCAACACCGCCAGGATCGCCAACACGCGGATGAGGTCGACGAGTTGCGCCGGGAGCTTCGCGATCGCCTCCATGGCGACCGCCCCGGTCTGCAGCCCGGCAAAGAACAACGCCGAGAGGCCGACCATGAAGGGCGCGAAACCGCCCAGGAGCGCGACGGCGATGGCGTCATACCCCGTACTGGGCGCAAACCCCGAAATCAGACGCGCCTGATAGCCCAGGATCTCGGCGGCCCCGGCCAGACCGGCCAGGCTGCCGCTGAAGAAGAAGGCCTGCAGGAACACGCGATCGGCCCGGATGCCGGCATGCGCGGCCGCGACCCGGTTCTGGCCGACGATGCGCACCCGCTGCCCGAGCGTCGTGTATTGCATGATGAAGAACATCAGCAGCATCGCGAGGACCGCAAAGACCAGCCCCAGATGGAGTTGCGTCTGCGGCACGAGCTTGGGGTACATCACGCCCTGCAGCACCGGGAACGACGTCGGCGCGCCGCTGAACCCGCCGGACTTGATCGGACCGGCCACCATGAAATCGACCAGATAGATGGCGACGTAGTTCAATAAGATCGTGGAAATGATTTCGTTCGAGCCGTAGCGCACTTTCAAGAACGCCGGGAGCAGCGCCCACAACCCGCCGGCCGCGAAGGCCGCGAGCGTGGCCAACAGCATGTGCAGCCACCCGGGCAGGCCCTCGAACTGCCCGGCAATGACGATCGCCGCCAGTGCACCCATGTACATCTGGCCGACGGCGCCGATGTTGAAGGCACCCGATTGGAAGGCGAAGGCGATCCCCAAACCGCAGAGCAGCAGCGGGACCGCCGTCTTGACGGTCTCCGACGTCTGCATCAGATTTCCAAAGGAGCCTTGCGCAAGGGCGGCATACGCCTTGAGCGGGTCATAGCCCATGAGCAGGATGATCACGGCGCCGGCCAGGGCCGCGATCACGATCGAGAGCGCCGGCAGGGCGATGTTCGCGACCGGCAGGTTGAAGCGGGTTTTGGGCTTGACTGGCGCAAGGTTCTGGCTGACGTCTTCGGCCATGAATCGCACTCCGATCATGCGGACACGAAGACGGGTGCCCCACCGCAGGGTGGAGCGCGGAGCGGAGAGCGGTGAGCGATCACGCTACCGCGACCTGGCGCGTTTGCGTGGACGCTCCACGCTCTCCGCCCTCCGCTCCACGCTCCGGTGGGGCACCCGTCTATTCAGACACAACGTTCAACGGTCGTCAAACAGGCTCCACGGGCTACTTGAGCACGGGGAAATCCAGCTTGCCGTCGAGATAGTCGGTGATGGCCTGGTTGACCTTGTCCTTGACCTCGGCCGGGACGAAGTCGCCCCAGACGCCCATCTTCTGCGTCCCCTCGGCGAACCCGCTGACGAAGGAGGTGCCGCCCTTGAGGGTGCCGGCCCCGAACTGCTTCGCGACCGAGAGGTACACGCCCGGAACGTCCTGGACCGCGCTCGTGATCACGGTGTCGGGGGCGAGGTCGTGCGCATCGCCGCTCCAACCGCCGATGACCATGATGCCCTTCGACTTGGCCAATTCGATCGCCGGCGGCGCAAAGGAGTCGCCGATGATGATCAGGATGTCGACGCCGCGGTCGATCTGGGCTTGCGTGACCTGCTGGCCCTTGACCACGTCGTCCCACGAACCGACGAACGAAACGTTCACATCGGCATCGGGGTTGACGGCCTTGGCGCCGAGCTGGATCGTGTCGGAGTCCGCGGTCACCTGCGGGGCGTCCTGCGCGGCCACGATGCCGATCTTGCCGTTCTTGGTCATCATGCCGGCGGCCATGCCCGCGAAGTAGCCGAGCTCGCCGAACTTGAAGTTCGTGCCCACGATGTTCGAGCCTTCGGTTGTGGCGTTGATCTGGACGAACATCACATTCGGGAAGTCGGGCGCGACGGCCTTGAGGGCCTCGCCCCACTCGTAGCCGTGGCAGAAGATCAGGTCGTAGCCCTGCTGGGCGTACTGGCGCAGGGTGTTCTGCTGCTGCGCGGACTCGACGCTCTCGGAGTAGGCGATCTCGTAGCCCAGTTCCTTTTCGATCGACTTGAGGCCTTCGAGCGCGTTCTGGTGCCACCCGTGGTCATTGGTGGGACCGGAGGTGATCATGGCGACCCGCAAGGTCTTGGGGCCTTCGGTAGCGGCCGGCGCGGGCGTCGCCGCCGGGGCACAGCCCACAAGCGCCACCACGGAGGCGGCCACCAACATCAAACGACCGGCGTATCTGAGGTTCATCGCTTCATCTCCCTTTCCTTGAAGACAAACGTCTTTCTGATGTCCGCTCGATACCGGCACATGGCCGGTTGCGCACCCTGGGATGGATTCACGACCTCACGCTCGTACCGACTTTTCCGTCGCCTCGTCTCTACCTCGGGCCCAAAACACGCCGCCCGCAACAGGTCAGGACACCGATCACCCGATCGGCCTACCCTGTCCATTGGCACTTTACTAATTTGGTGCTTTTTTGTCCGGTTTCTTCGGAATTCTGGGGATCATACTATTATCTTCATTCAAGATTGTCAACTGATAGTTGACAATCGAAAGGCGACCAAAGTACACTGTTCGCGCACACCGGGCGAAATAGTATGCCTCAGGGGGCCCGGGACCCACATGGCTTTCACACGCGACCAATTGCACATCACGCCGCTCTATCGCGATGATGTCGAGCTCCGGTCGACCGAATCCTGCTCGACAGCCACCGCAGCCCTGACCAAGGTCCAGGCCGCGTACCACGCCGTGTTCTTTCCGGCGCCGCCGGCCGCCCGCCCCTACACGTTCGCCTCGATCGTGCTCTCGTTCGACGGCAAGCTGGCCTTCCCGGACGACCCGCGCGGCCCCCGGGTGGCCTCCGCCAACGGCCTCGACCCCGCCGGTGGGCGCATCGATTTCTGGATCCTCAACGTGCTCAGGGCGCATGCCGACGCCAGCATCATCGGCGCGCGCACCCTGGCCGCCGAGCCCGATACGGAGTTCGCCTGTCTCGACCCCGAATTGACCGCTGAACGGGCCGCGGCGCTGGGCAAGCCGGATCCGCTGATCCCCATCGTGGTGTCGCTCGACGGCACCGACATTCCGCTCGCCCACCGGGCCTTCTCGCGCGCAGACGTCCGGCCCATGATCGCCACGAGCCGGGCCGGCGGCGAGGTCTTGCAGCGCCAGGGGCTCACCGAGGCGCTCTGGCTGGGGCCGTACCTCACCCCCGTCGACGTGCCCGACGCCGACCTCGCCGGGCTGATCCGGACGGCCCGTTCGGCCGGCCGCCAGGTCGTGGTGCTGACCGGCGACGAGCGCCCGGACTCCGCGGCGTTGCTGCTCGTCCTGCGCCGGATCGGGATCGAGCATCTCTTGATCGAGTCGCCCACCTACTGGTGGTTGCTCATGGGCGACCAGGCGCTCGACGAACTCTTTGTCAACTATTCGTCGGTTTACATCGGCGGCTCGTTTACGCCCGGCGTCGCGAGCGCGTTTACGACGGCCGCCCATCCGCACGCGAAGTGTATCTACATCGGCCTGCACCCGAGCGGCTTCCTGTTCACCCGGCAGAAACTGGTCTACGGTCTTTCGGCTGTCGATTGAGCCGCCCCAAGCGAGGACCCCATGATTGACGCCACGCTGATCATCAAAGACACCACGCTGGTCACGATGGATTGCGACCTCCGCATCCTCCAGGATCACGCCCTGGTCGTGCGCGACAGCGCGATCGTGGCCATCGGCCCGAGCGCCGAGATCCTGGCGGCGTACAGCAGCCCGACCGTGCTCGACGGCCGCGACAGGTTCGTCTTCCCCGGGTTCATCAACACGCACACGCATCTGTTTCAGAACGCCCTCAAGGGCCTGGGCCGCGACAAGACGCTGTTCGATTGGCTCGACAGCTCGGTCCGCAAGGCCTTGCACGAGATCCGGCACACCGACGTCTACAATGCCGCGGTCGCCGGCTGTCTCGAGAACATCCGCAGCGGCGTCACGACAGTGCTCGACTACATGTACGCGCACGCCAGCGAGGCCGGCCTCGACGACGCGGTCGTGGAGGCCTTCGAACAGACCGGCATCCGCGGCATCCTCGGCCGCGCGCACACCAAGACCGACGGGTTCCCCGACGCCGCGCGCTGCCCGATCAACGAGACCGAGGACATGTTCTACGCCGACGTCGATCGGCTGCGCGCGAAGCTCAAGGGCCACCCGCGCGTCTCGCTCGCGCTCGCGCCCGGGATCGTCTGGGACATGGACCCCGACGGCTATCGCCGGCTTCGCCGTTACGCCGACATGCACGGCCTGCGCATCACCATGCACGTCGACGAGACCACCGAGGACGACGCGTACACCCGCGCCCACTACGGCATCAACACCGCCGAATTGCTCGACCAGACCGGCGTCCTGGGCGAGGACTTCATCGGCGCGCATCTCGTCCACCTCGACGCGACCACGCTCGAGATCTTTGGGCGGCGCAAGATCAAGTGCTCGCACAACCCCGTCGCCAACCTCATCCTGGCCTCGGGCGTGGCGCCCGTCCCGACGTTGCGCGGCATGGGCCTCGACGTCGGTCTGGGCACCGACGGCGCCGCCAGCAACGACACGCAAAACATGATCGAGGTCATCAAGCTGGCCGCGCTCGTCCATAAGGGGTTCCATCTGGATCCCACGATCCTCAACGCCGTGGACGTCGTGAAGATGGCGACAATCGAGGGCGCGCGCGTTGTCGGGCGCGAGGCGGATCTCGGCTCGCTCGAGGTCGGCAAGCTGGCCGACTTCTTCCTGTTCAACCCGCGCAACGTCGCGTGCGTGCCGGTCGCCGACCCGATCACGTGTCTGGTGTACTCGGGCAACCCGACGTGCGTCGAGACAGTCGTCATCCATGGCGCGATCGTGCTGCAGGACGGCGTGTTCCGAACGACGGACGAGGCGAAAGCCGTCGACGCCCTGCAGGAGTCGGCCTACAAGCTGCGCCAGCGCGTGGGTCTGGGCAACGAGATCAACGGCCACCCGGTGGTCGTCGCACCGTTCGCCGCGAGGGCGTGACCACCATGCTCAGCCTCAATCAGAACGCGCTGCCGAAGGTTAAATTCGTCATCGAGCACGCCGAGGCGCTCGGGTGCCGCTACTTCCGACTGCCATCGGGCGCGCATGTCGTCGACATGGGCGTGCACGCCAAGGGCGGTTTTGAGGCCGGCCGGCTGTTCGCCGAGATCAGCATGGCCGATCTCGGGACCTGCCGCCTCACCGACTACACCCTCCCCGGCGACGTCTCGGTCATGGCCGTCGAAGTCATCACCTCCGAACCGCTGTTGGCGTGTCTGTGCAGCCAGATCGGCGGCTATCCGCTCTCCAGCGGCCACTTCGCCGCCATCGGTTCGGGTCCCGGCCGCGCCAAGGCCGCGCTCGACATCGACCACAGCTTCGCGTTCACGACGTACCGCGACACCGCCGACGTCGTCATCTTCGGCATCCAGGCCAACGAGTACCCGGACGAGGGCATGGTCGCCCAGGTGGCCCGCGACTGCCGTGTGCGACCGGAGGACGTGTACTTCCTGGCGCACAAGACCAGCTCGGTCGTCGCGTCGGTGCAGGTCTCGGCCCGCATCCTCGAGCAAACCATCAACAAGATGATGAAGAAGGGGTTCGACCTGAACACGCTCGCCTACGCGCGCGGGCTGTGCATCGTCGCGCCGGTCGACGTCGACGCCGAGGCGGCGATGGGCAAGATCAACGACTGCCTCCTGTACGGCGGCCGCTCCGAGTTCTGGGTCAACTGGGAAGACGAGCCGATCGCCGAGATCCTGCCCAAACTCGTCACCGAGTCGTCGCGTGACTACGGGCGCCTGTTCCGCGAGCTGTTCCTGGAGGCCGAGCGCGACTTCTACAAGATGGATCTCGACATCCACTCGCCCGCCGCGGTGCAGATCGTGAACATGAGCACCGGCCGGATGTTCAAGGCCGGGCGGATCCGCGAGGATCTCATCCTGCAGAGCCTGTTCAATCGCTAACACCATGGCGACCTACGATCTGATCATCATCGGCGGCGGGTTTCTCGGCGTCTCGACGGCGTACGAGGCCGCGAAGGCCGGCCTCAAGACGCTGTTGCTCGAGGCCGGGGATCTGGGCAGCGGCACGTCGGGCTCGTGCTCGGGCCGCGCCCAGGTGGCCGAAGGGCACCTCGATCCGCTGAACATCACACTCGCGCGCGACGGCATCAAGCGCCATGAGGTCCTGGCCGAGGAGCTCGGCTACGACTATGCCTGGCGTCGGGTGGATCTGCTCCTGCTCCTGCGCAACGAACGCCATCGGCAACAGTGGATCGAACGCGCGGCGTTCTTGAATTCGGTGAGGATCCCGACCGAGGTCATCGACAACGAGCCGCTCCACGCCGCCGAGCCCAACCTCGTCATGGACGGCTTGTTCGGCGCCGTGCACACCGTCGAGGGCCGCGTCGATCCATTGCGTTTCGTGCACGCCTACGCGCGTGCCGCGGCGCGGCTGGGCGCCGAGCTGCTGCGACACACGCCTGTGGTGAGCATGCAGGTGGAGGGCCGCCGGGTCGTGGCCGTGAATACGCCGCGCGGCGCCTACTCGGCCGGGGCCGTGGCGGTGATGACGGGCGCCTGGGAGGCGCCTGTCGCGCGGCTCGCCGGCGTCGACCTGCCGATCCACCACGCCCACGCCGAGTCGTTCATCACCGAGCCCATCGCGCCCAGGATCTTCCACAACATCGGGCTGTCGGACAGCTATGAGACCATCCACGGCAAGCCCAAGGCCGTGACCGTCGGCATTCATCCGGAGTTGAACGGCACGCTGGCCATCGCCGAATCCGTCACACGCACGCCCGAACTGCACAAGCGCGTCAGCGCCTGGGGGCTGTCGGCCATCGCGACCGAGATGGTCAAGCTGTATCCCTTCCTGGCCAAGGTGCGCGTCGTGCGGAGCTGGGGCCGGCCGACGTCGTTCACGCCGGACGAGGAGCCCCTGGTCGGCTGGGCCCCGGAACTGGACAACCTGTTCGTGGCGACCAGCCTGATGGAGACCATCACGGCCGTGCCGCTGCTCTCGCAGTGGATGGCCTTGATGCTGTCCGGGAAGGAGCCGCCAATGTCCCTGGATCTCTATTCCCCGGCGCGGTTCCCAGCCCCTGCCGAACAACACTGGAGCCGAGGCCATGCCTAGGATCAACGCGACCAGCGACCTGTTGCCCGAGCTCACGCGCGGGCCCGCTCTCACCGTCACCGTGAACGGCACGCCCGTCGAAGCCTACGACGGCGAGACGATCGCGGCCGTGCTCCTGGCGGCCGGCGTGTGGCAGCTCAGACGGTCGCGCAAGCGCGGCGAGCCGCGCGGCCCGTACTGCGGCATGGGCGTGTGCTTCGAATGTCTGGTGAAGGTCGATGGCGTCGCGGCCGTGCGCGCCTGTCTCACGCCGGTGACCGACGGCATGCGGATCGAGACCGGTCAGGAGGCCGCGCCGTGAGCGAACAGTGCGAACTCGCCGTCATTGGGGCCGGCCCGGCCGGGATCGAAGCCGCGCTGGCCGGGGCGCGCGCCGGTTTGTCGACCGTGCTGATCGACCAGGCGCCGGACGCCGGCGGCCAGTACTATCACCGCCCACCCGGGTCATTCTCGTCGCCCCGCCCCACCGCGGTCGAACGCGAGGGGCAGGCCCTGGCCGATCTACTCGGCCCGGCCGGCGTGCGCCGCATCCACAACGCGCTGGTCTGGGGGCTGTTCAAGGAAGAGACCGGCGACGGCTGGTTGATCACGGCCAGCGTTGCTGGCGACAACGGCTCGGGCACGCCGCTCAAGGTCCACGCCGGGCGCGTCGTCCTCGCGACTGGCGCCTACGACACGCCACTGCCCTTCCCGGGCTGGACGTTGCCCGGTGTGCTCACCTGCGGCGCGACCCTGCAACTGCTCAAGTCGCAACGCGTGGCCCCGTTCAAGCGCGTGCTCGTCAGCGGCACAGGTCCGTTGCTCCTCTCGGTGGCCGCGCACCTGATCGACGCCGGCGTCAAGGTCGTGCGCGTGTGCGAGGCGAACCGCACGCCGCTCGGCGCCGTGGCCCACGCCCCGACGCTGCTGCGCGAATGGAAGCGGATGAGCGAAGGCCTGCGCTACAGCCTGTCGCTGGCCCGCGGCGGCGCGCCCTATGTGCAGGGCTGGTCGGTGGTGGCTGCCGAAGGCCACGAGCGCGTCGAGCGCGCCGCGATCGCGCAGCTGTCGGACGACGGCACGCCGATCCCGGGCACCCGACGGACGCTGGACGTCGACGCCGTCATCTGCGGCTATGGCTTTACGCCGAACACGGGCCTGGCGCGGATGGCCGGGTGCGGCTTCGCGTACGACGCGGCGGCGCGCGCCTGGCTGCCGCGGCGCGACACGGGCCTGCGCTCCGATCTCGCGGGCCTGTACCTGGCCGGCGACGGCGCGTGGGTCGCGGGCGTCGGGCACAGCCGGTTGGAGGGCATCGTCGCGGGCGTGACGGCGGCCTTCGATGCGGGCAAGATCGACGCCGCCGGCCTCGAGGCGTTGCTGGCCCCCGTGCGCCCGCGCCTCGCGCATCAGCGCCGGTTCGGTCTCTTCCTGCAGACCTATTTCTCGCCGCCGCCCGGTCTTGCGGCGCTGGCCGACGCCGACACGCTCTTGTGCCGCTGCGAGGAGGTGGCCCTGAGCGACGTGCAGACCGCCGTCGCGGACGGCGCGCGCACGCTCGGCGAGGTCAAAATGCTGACACGCACCGGCATGGGGAACTGCCAGGGTCGCATGTGCGAGCGCGGCGTGACGGCCGCCATCGCCCGCGCGAACCAGGGTGACGCCGGGGCCGTTGGCATGTACGCTGTTCGGCCGCCGCTCGTCCCGCTGACCGTCGATTTTCTGATCCGGGCCGGCGAAGAGTCATGAACGTGTCGCGGGACGCACGGCGCGGCCCAGGTCGCGCGCGACATCCCGCGAACTAAGGAGCATCATGGAATACACGGGCTATCTCGATTTCTGGTTTCGTGACCGGCCGATGGTCGAGCGCGTCGAGCCGATGGCCAAGCTCGGCATCCGCCGCGTCGACGTCTGGTCGTGGCGGCAGCAGCCCATGGCCGACCTGGCGGCGGAGTGCCGCCGCCTCGGCGTCGTGTTCAATTCGGCCTTCGACGATGACATGGGCAGCCTGGCCGACCCCAACGACAACGAGTTGACGCTGCGCACCTGGGCCGAGAGCCTGGAGATGGCCGTGCAGCACGGCGTCGAGCACCTCTTCTTGTTCTCGAACCAGGTCGACTTCGTCAACGGCCAGACCTGGACGCGCCGGTTGTCGTCGAACTTCACGCCGGCCGAGCAGTACGCCAACACGCTGCGCCAGACCGAGCGGATCCTCAAGCTGGTCGAGCAGACGCCGATCCGCGTCTGGGTCGAGTCGCTCAACGAGTTCCACATCAAGGGCGGCATCCTGGTCAACGAGCATCACCTCGCCGCCGATTGGGTCAAGCACTTCCGCCACCCGCAGATGAACATGGTCTTCGACTGCTATCACCAGCAACGGCAGGCCGGCAACCTCATCTGGGGCCTCGAGCAATATGCCGGGCTGTACGAAGCCGTGCACGTCGGCGACGTCCCGACCCGACAGGAACCCGGGACCGGCGAGATCAACTTCGCCAACATCCACAAGAAGCTGGTCGAGTTGAACTACACCGGCTACATCGGGCTCGAGTTCACGCCGTCGACCAACGAGGCCGATGCCCTGGAGCGGGTCAAGCGCCTTCTCCCGGTATAGAGGAATAAAACGCAGCGTGCACCCGTTTGCACCTGGTTTCCATAGGCTATTCGGAGATGCCAGCTCTATGATCATTCGTCGGCTCAACCGTGTGTTTCGCCCCGACGGGCGCGCGCTGATCGTCGCGCTCGACCACGGCCTGACCGAAGGCCCGACGCGCGGCCTCGAGGATCCCGCGCGGATCCTCAACCAGATCGTGGCCGGCGGCGCCGATGCCGTGTTGACGAGCTACGGGGTCGCCACCCGGTTCGCACGCGAACTGGCGCCGGTGGGTCTCATCGTGCGTCTGGACGTCGGCGGCACCAAGCTCGGTCGCATGGGCCCCGGCGTGCAGTTCTTCGAGGTCGAAGACGCGCTGCGTCTGGGCGCCGACGCCGTCGCGGTGTCGGCCTTCCCGGGCACGCCCGAGGAGGCCGACACGTTGCAGATGATGGCCGGGATCATCGCCGAGGCGCACACCTGGAACCTGCCGGTGATGGCCGAGCTACAGCCCGGCGGCTTCGACGCCGGGCCGGACCTCAGCACGGTCGAGTCGATCTCGTTGTCGGCGCGCGTGGCCGCCGAGCTCGGCGCGGATTGGGTCAAGGTACCGTACGTCGCGGGCTTCGAGCACGTCGTGCAAACGACCTATGTGCCCGTCGTCATGTTGGGGGGTGTCAAGGTCAACCAGCAGGCGCGTCTGTTCGACTCGGTGTACGCGTCGGTGCAGTCGGGCGCGGCCGGCGTCGCCATCGGCCGCAACATCTTCCAGGCCGAGGATCCGCGGGCCGTCGTCGCGGCCCTCGCCGCGATCCTGCACGGGGGCGCCGATCCCGCCGAAGCCGCGCGCGTCTACGCCCAGGCTCATGGATAAACCGGGAAGGGTCTCAATGCAAGACACCGTATTGGGCATCGACATCGGCACGTCGGCCGTCAAGATCATGGCTTTTGGGCTGGACGGTCGCGAGGTCGCCAGCGCCGGTCTGCCTTACCCGCTGCTGACGCCGCAGCCAGGTTGGGTCGAGCAGGACTCAGAGGTCGTCTGGCAGGCGCTGGTCCAGGCGCTCAGAGAGATCGTCGACAACCTGGCCGGCTATCGCGTGCTCGGCCTGGCCATCGCCGCACAGGCGGGCTCGATCATCGCGACCGATCTGGCCGGCGATCCGGTGTACCCGATGATCACGTGGCTGGACACGCGCTGCCAGGAGCTGACCCGTCAGTGGGGCGTCGACGGCACAGCCGCGACGATCCGCCGATTGAGCGGCTGGCACCCCTTCGCCGGGCTGCCGTTGCCTTCGATCGCGTGGCTGCGTCACAACCGTCCCGACGTGCACGCGAGCGCCAAACGCTACCTCGGGCCGGCCGATTTCATCATCCACCGGCTCACCGGCGCGTTCGCCACCGATATGTCGGCGGCCTCAGAGATGTTGCTGCTCGACATCCAGACGGGGTTGTGGAACGAGGCGCTCTGCGCCATCGGCGGCGTCGACTCGGCCAACCAATCCGCTGTCGGCTGGGCGGGTCGCCAGGTCGGCGCGGTCACGGCCGAGGTCGCCGCGTTGACGGGTCTTCCGGCCGGGACGCCCGTGATCGCCGGTGGCAACGACCAACCGTGCGCGGGGCTCGGCATGGGCATGACGGCGCCCGGCAAGGTGATGCTCTCGACGGGCACGGCCTGGGTGTTGATGAGCGTGGTCGATGCGACGACGACCGATGGCGTGCCCGCGTGGGTCAACTTGTATTTCCACGCCGTCCCGAACCAGCGTCTGGGCGGGCAGCTCGTCGGCGGTTTCGGCGCCACCATCGATTGGTGGCTGCGGCAGAGTTTCGCGAACCCGGCCGAACCGGATCCCCAGGACCTGTCGCCGTTGTACCCGGCGCTCAACGCGGCGGTCGACGCCAGCCCGCCGGGCAGCAACGGACTGTTGTTCCTATCGATGAACGGCCCCTCGCAGATCCCGGGCGCCCGATCGGGCGGCGGGTTTGCGGGCCTGGAGCTGGCGCACACCCGCGCGGACATGAGCCGCGCCATCCTGGAAGGCTGCGCGTTCGAAGTGCGTTGGGCGCTCGACGAATTGCGCGCGGCGGGCGTCCCGGTCGCCGAGCTCTGGCTGGCGGGCGGCGCGACCCGCAGCCCCGTCTGGCCCCAGATCCTGGCCGACGTGTGCGGCGTCCCGGTGCAGGTCGCCGGCGACGTCGACTGGGCCGCGCTGGGGGCCGCTGCATTGGCCGGCTGGGGCGTCGGCGCGTTCCCGGATCTCGACACGGCGATCGCGACATTGCAACCGGAGCATCGTCGCGTGGACCCCGACACGAGCCTGACCGAACGGTATACCGGTCTGCTCGCCCAGTATCAGACGATCTCACGCGCGGTCCAACGCGGCCGCGATCGACGGGCGAGGATGCTGCGCAACGATGCGGGCTACGCCCCGCATCTCGTTGCGCAGCATCCTCGCCCCTTCCAAGACCAGGAGACACCATGACGAACATCAGCCTCAATCGAGTCGGCGTCGCGATCATCAGGGACGCCATCGCGCGGGCCGAGGAGTTTCAGATCAAGTCCTGGACAGCGGACTGCGGCGCGACGCTGGTCGACATGGGCAACGGCTGCCCGGGTAGCTGGAAGGCCGGACAGGCCTTCGTCGAGGCGGGCTTTGGCGGCCAGGGCAAGGCGAGCTACGGTCGCATGGAGATCGGGCCGTTCACGGTGCCGACCATCGACGTGTGGGTCGACAATCCCGTGCTCGCGGTGGTCGCCTCGCAGGCCGGCTGCTGGGAGCTGGGCAAAGGCGAGTTCGCCGAAATCGGCTCCGGCCCGGCCCGCGCCGTCGCTCTGGCCGACCGCTGGTCGGGGCACGGGTATCGCGACCCCGACCCTAGCGCCGTGGTCGTGCAGTTGCAGACCGCACGCGTGCCCACCGACGCGTTGTGTCAGACCGTGGCGACGGCGTGCGGCGTCTCGCCCGAACAGGTCTATGTGGTCTTTGCGCCGACGGCCTGTCTGGTGGGCGCGGTGCAGGTCGCGTCGCGAACCGTCGAGCAGGTCATGATCAAACTCTTCCTGCGCGGTTTCGACATCCATGCCGTGAAGTATGGCTTTGGCACCGCGCCGGTCGCGCCGCTCTCGAAGAACGAGGGCGAGATCATGGGTCGCGCCAACGACGCGCTGTTCTACGGGGCCACGACCGTGCTGTACGCCGACGTGCCCGACGAGGCCATCACGTCGATCCTGCCCACCTTCACGTTCGACGTCAACTCGGGCGAGTACTGGGGCATGCCCTTTGCCGAGATCTTCGAGCGCTTCAACCGCAACTGGTTCTCGGTGCCGGATCTGCTCGACTCGCCGGCCAAGGTGATCATCAACAGCCTGCAGACCGGGCATTCGTTCGTGGGCGGCCAGATCAACCTCAAGGTGCTGGCGCGCTCGTACTTCGGCTACACCCTCTGAATGAGATGGCGAAGCGCACGGTGTGATGCGCGGCGCAACCGCGCATCACACTGTGCGCTTCGCCCGACCTTCCCATCGAGGTCAGCATGCGTTATCGCGAATTTGGACGTACGGGCTGGTCGGTCTCGACGATCGGGTTTGGGGCCTGGGAGATCGGCGGCGAATTCGGCCGCGTCGACGACGCCGAATCGCTGGCGGCGCTGCACACGGCCGTCGATCAGGGCGTGAACTTCTTCGACACCTCGGACGTGTACGGGTTCGAGGGCAACGGCCACAGCGAAAAGCTGTTGGGACGCCTCAAGCGCGAACGCAGCGAGCCGATCCTGATCGCCACAAAGGTCGGGCGCCGGATCAACCCCCATGTCGCCAGCGGCTACAACCACGCCAACCTGAGCGCCTGCATCGATGAATGCCTGAAACGGTTGGGCGTCGAACGGATCGATCTGGTCCAACTGCATTGCCCGCCGTATGAGGTGTACTACCGGCCAGAGACCTTCGCGGCGCTCGACGATCTGGTGCAGGCCGGCAAGATCCGGCACTACGGCGTCAGCGTGCAAAAGGTCGAAGAAGGGTTGAAGGCCATCGAGTTCCCGAACCTGCAGTCGGTGCAGATCGTGTTCAACCTGTTTCGCCAGCGCCCGGCTGAATTGTTCTTCGCCGAGGCGTTGCGGCGCAAGGTGGCCGTCATCGCCCGCGTGCCGCTGGCGTCCGGGATGCTGACCGGCAAGCTGCGCCCCGACACCCGCTTCGAGGACAACGATCACCGCGTCGTCAATCGCAACGGCGAGATCTTCGACAAAGGCGAGACGTTCAGCGGCGTCGACTATGCAACCGGCCTCAAGGCCGTCGAGGAACTTCGGGCCCTGGTACCGGCGGGTCTGACCCTGGCGCAATTCGCGCTGCGCTGGATCCTGCAATTCGAGGCTGTGACCACCGCGATCCCGGGCGCCAAGCGCCCGGCGCAGGTCACCGACAACGTGGCCGCGGCCGACGCCCCGCCACTCTCGGACGAGGCGATGACCCGGGCCCGCGAGATCTACGATCGCCTGATCCGCGCCGACGTCCATCCACGTTGGTAGATTAAACGCGAGAGCGGTCGCCCGGGGCTTTGCGCCGGGCGACCGCTCTCGCGTTGATTCTAGAACACCGGCGGCGTGATCGCGGAGATGTACGTGGCTTCGCCCTCGCCGGGCACCGTGATGCTCTCGAGGTTGCGGCCTTCGAAGTAGACGCTGTCGCCGCACTCGAGCTCGTAGGTGACGCCCGAGAGCACGATCTCGATCCGACCGGAGAGCACCACCAGGCATTCCTCGGTCGGCTCGGCCAGCGGACCCACCACCACATTGCCGTCCTCGGCCGTGACCCGCGCCTGAAACAGCACCATCTTCCGATTGAGCGTTGGCGTCAGGATCTCATAGCGGATGTGCCCCTCAGACAAGTTGAGGTGGCGCCGCTGGTGCTTTTTGACCACGGGCCGCGCCTCGCGCGCGCTGGTGGCCATGTACAGGATCGAGGTCTTCAAGGCCGTGGAGACTTTGCGCAGTGTATCCAGCGTAGGGTTGGCCTGACCGCGCTCCAAATTGCTCAAGAAAGTGGCGCTCAGACCCGTGGCGGCGGCAAGATCCCGCAGACTCAGGTTGAGTTCGATCCGACGCGCCTTGATGTGGGCCCCCAATTTGAGTACTTCGTCGTCGGGTTCGATTTGTTCCGGCATTATTATGTCACTTTGCGTCGCGGCAAGACGCCCACATTATACGGCAACCCCCTCTATCGTCAAGTAAGGGTTTACAGGTAGTCCACTAACAGGAAACACTTCGAGCGTCACCTGAAAGGGCCCCGTCCGGAGCAAAGAAAGAGGGTCCGAGGATCGGGTGTTGCCGATCCTCGGACCCTCTGTTGACGTTCACGAACCGTCGGGCGGCCCAGACCGCCGTCAGGCGATCGGCGCAGTCGATTCCTCGACCCGAACGGGGCGAAGCGCCGGGTCGGACTCAAGGCGCCCCACGCGCCGGATCCAACGGAAGAAATCCTGGGCGAACGTGGTGGCGTACTCCGACGCTTTGTCCGTCACCGTGGTCGCGTCGATGGTGATACAGGCCGGCGCGATCGCGAGACGCGTGATCTCGACCGGCTCCTGGCGAATGACGAAACGGCCGTCGAACAACTCGACCTGATCCGCGCCGGCGCCCGGCTCCGCCGCGGTTCGACCGAAGTGATAGACCTCGGACAGATCGCGCAACGCCTCGGGCGTCGTGATCGCGCGGAACGGCAACCGATCAACGGCAAAGGTATGGATCTGACGAACCCGCGACGAATGACTGCTCATGCGTGTCTCCCACCCCATACGGCTGTGGCCCATTCCGGCGCGGCGGCCATGTCAGCCGCCGCTGCCCAGCACGGAGTCGATGATGCCACAGTATCCGCGCGCGGCGGCCACCAGGTCATCCACGGCGATGCGCTCATCGACCACGTGCGCATCACCCTCGCTGGCGGGGCCGAACCCGATCGTAGGCACCCCGGCCACGCCAGCGCTGTACGCGCCGTTCGTGCAGAAACGATACGCGCGCACCTGTGGGTCGAGGCCGACGGCCCGCAAACCCGTCAGCGCCTGATGCACGAACGGATGCGCCTCCGCGAAAACCCAGGCCGGAAAGAACTTCGGTCCGCTCAACACGGCGCCGGTGTACGCGCGATGTTCGCCCTTCGCCAGCCCGGCACGCAACCCGGCGCCGGCCAGCGTCGGGATCGATTCGAGATGCGCGAGCACGTCGTCGGCCGTCTCACCCGGCAGCAGGCGTCGATCATACGTCACCCGGCAGCGGCTCGGGATCACGGAGTAGCCGGGGTACGGATCCGAGACGATGTCGGTCAGGGCGAGCAGGGCCGGGCCAAGCAGCGGATCCTGCGCGAGCGGCATGCGCTCGATCGCGTCGACCACGCGCAGCATGGCGTGCACGGCGTTGACGCCGAGCTCGGGCGACGACGAGTGCGCGGGCCTGCCAATCGTCTCGAGCTGGATCTCGGCCCGCCCGCGGCCGCCGCGATTCAGATTCAGCTGCGTCGCTTCGCCGATGACGACGGCGTCGGGCCGCACGGCCGCCATCACCGTCTTGAGGCTGACGCCCTCCATCACCTCCTCGAGCACGGTCGCGCTGACGGCCACATGCCCGGCCAGCCGCGAGCGGTCGACGGAGGCGGCCGCGTGGATCATGGCCGCCAGCGCCCCCTTCATGTCAGCGGTGCCACGGCCATAGATGAAGCCGCCGTCCAACTCGCCGCCATAGGGCGCGCGGGTCCAGGTCGAGCCCGCCGCCACGCCGACCGTGTCGCAGTGCGCGTCGAGCAGCAGGGTCGGGCCTGGCGCCGCCCCGTGGATCACGGCGATGGCGCTGCCGTTCGCGTCCACCCAGACGTCGTCGAAGCCCAGGGCCCGCATCTCGGTCGTGATGCGCGCGACGACCGCGTCCTCGGCCCCGCTCGGGCTCTGGATGCGCACCAACGCCTGCGTCAGATCGATGAGGCCCTGCGCGTCCATCACAGGCTCCACAGTCGGCGGGCAGCGGCATGCGTGCGCGCGCGCAGGGCGCCGAAATCCGCGCCAAGCACGACGCCGTCGCGCACGCGCAAGGCTCCCGCGACCCAGACCGCGCGCACATGCGCGTGGCTGCGCCAGAGCACCAGCTGGTCGTAGAGATTGTGCGGCTCCGGCGGCGTCGGCACGTCGAGGTCGATCAGTTGCAGGTCCGCCTGCCAGCCGGGCGCGAGCCGTCCGATCTTCTCGAGACCCAGCGCGCGCGCCCCACCCTCGGTGGCCATGTGGAACACCTGGCCGGCCGGCATCACGCGCGGATCCTGGCGATATGCCTTATGGATGAGGAATGCGCCGCGCATCACTTCGAAGAAGTCGTTGACGTAGCCGTCGCTGCCCAGACCGATGGTCACGCCGGTGGCGGCGAGCTCGGGCACCGGCGCGATCCCGGCGCCCACTTCGCAGTTCGAGAGCGGCATGTGGGTCATGCGCACGCCGCGCTCGGCCATGATGCGGATCTCGTTCTCGCTAAGCTGAACGCACTGCGAGGCCAGCATCCTCGGCCCGGCCACGCCCAGCCTGTCGTAATACTCGAGCGGGCGCGCGCCGAAATGCTCGAGCGCATACTCGGGCTCGTGAACGCCCTCCGAGCAATGCATGTGGACGAGCACATCCAGCTCGCGGCCAAGCGCGTGCGCCTGCTGGATGAACTCGGCCGAGCAGCTAAACGTCGTGTGGAAGCACATCAGCCCGGAGACAAGGCCCCCGCTCGTTCGCGTCGACCGAATCAGGTCCGCGTTCTCGCGCAGCCCGAGCTGGCCGTTCTCGCGGCTCACGCGTTCGGTCGCTTCGAACGAGAGGACGGCGCGGATGCCGCGCGCGCGGACAACCTCGGCCTGCGCCGTCAGACAGCCCGGCAGGCTATGCGGCGCCTCGAGACAGTCATAGACCGTCGTGACCCCGCTGCGCAACATCTCGGCGCAGACGTAATCCGTGGCCGCGCAGATCATCTCGTGATCGAGCCGGTCCTCCACCAGCGGCCACCAGAAATCCTCGAGGAACGGCCAGAAGCCGGACGGGGCCTTGTCGAGCGGCAGACCGTGCGCGAGCACGCCGTACAGATGGGCATGCGCGTTGACGAAGCCGGGCGCCAGAACCTGGCCCGACGCGTCCCAGACTTCGTCGTGCGGAAAGTCGCGGCGCAGATCGGCGTTCGCGCCGACGGCGGTGACGGTGTCGGCGACCACGCGCACGCCCCAGCTCCGTAGCGGGGTCTCTCCCGGTGTCGCGATCAGAAAGTCGGGCAGGATCAACATGCTGGCACTCCCCTCAGATGGGCCTGGCGATGAAACGGCCGCGGCCCTGGGTTCCCTGAAAGACACCGTCGCGCACGATCACGTCGCCACGCGCCACGGTGGCCACCGGATACCCGATCAGGGACATCCCGGCGTAGGGCGTGTAGTCGGTGCGCTCGTGCAGCATCCCACGGTCGAGCGTGACGGCCCGGTTCGGATCGAAGAGCACCAGGTCAGCATCGGCGCCGGGCATCAGCGAGCCCTTGCGCGGGTACAGCCCAAAGGTGCGCGCCGGCGCGACGCAGCAGACATCCACCCAGCGCTGCAGCGAGAGCCGCCCCGCGCGCACGCCGAACGTGTACAGCAACGCGAGCCGGGCCTCGATGCCGGGGAGCCCGTTTGGGATCGCCGTGAAAGCCGCGCGGCCGAGCGTTTTTTGACCCTCGAAGAAGAAGGCGCAGTGGTCGGTGCCCACGGTCGACAGGTCGTCGCACGCGAGCCGGCGCCACAGGGCCGGCGGGTTGTCGGCCGGGCGGAGCGGCGGCGAACACACGAACTTCGCGCCGTCGAATCCCGGTCGATCCAGTTCGGCGTCGGTCAGCAGCAGGTACTGCGGACACGTCTCGCCGACGACGGCCTGGCCGCGCGCGCGGGCTCGCGTCACCGCCTCGGCGCCGGGCCCCGTCGACACATGGACGACGTACAACCGGGCGCCGGCGATGCCGGCGAGCGTGATCGCGCGTTCGATCGCCTCGGCCTCCGTCGACACGGGGCGCGTGCGCGCGTGGTACTTCGGCGCGGTGTGCCCCTCCGCCACCGCCTCGGCCCGCAACGCGTCGATGGCGGCGTGGTTCTCGGCATGCACGAGCGCCAACCCGCCGACACGCCCGACAGCCGTCAACGTCTGCAGGAACGCGGCGTCGTCGAGACGAAAGCCGTCGTAGGTGAGATAGGTCTTGAACGACGAACAGCCGGCGGCGTACGCCGCCGGCACTTCCGCCAGGACATGTGGCGCGGCGCTGCGGAGCGTCATGTGCAGGCCGAAGTCGATGACGGCGCCGGTCTCGGCCTCGGCGCGCCGGGCGGCGAGCGCGGGCAGAAGCGGCCCGTCGAGATCCGGTTCGATGAAGTCGATGACCGTGGTCGTCCCGCCGCAGGCCGCCGCGATGGTGCCGGTGGTCCAGTCGTCGCTGGTCATGGTCACGCCCGCGTCCATGGCCAGGTGGACGTGCGGGTCGACGGCCCCGGGCAGCACCAGCAGGCCGTCGGCGTCGAGCGACTTTCGACCCGACAGCCCCTGCCCGATGGCGACGATGCGTTCGCCCTGCACGGCGACGTCGGCCTGAAACGTCTCAGCCCGCGTCACCAACGTCCCGCCGCGGATGACCAGGTCGTACATACTTGATCCCTGGCGAAAACCGCAACGATCGCGGCAAAGCCGCCCCGATCGTTGCGGTTTTCGCCCACTCTCTACTTCAAGGTGAAGTCGTTCGAGAACGCGTCGACGACGGGTTTGATGTCATCCATCATCGGATACAGGATCGGGCACGTGACGCCGGCGGCGATGTATTCCTTGACCTTGGCCACGCACTCCTCGCTCGTGCCGACGGCCATCAACGCGCGGGGCACGTCGTCCGGGATGACGCGCGCCGCCGCCAGGTACTCGGCCTCGGTCGCCGGCCAGCCCATCACGGCCTGCACCTTGGCGATCAGATCCTCCGGCACGCCGCTGGCCTTCATGATGTGCGGCTCGGTGGCCAGGTAGTAAGCCACAAGCTTCTTGGCCTCGAACATGGCCGCGGCCGGGTCCTCGTCGCTGAGCGAGCAGACCAGCAGCTCGGGCCGATCGACCTGCTCGAGCGTCTTGCCGGCCTTCGCCGCGCCCTTGGCGACCAGTTCGACGGCGTGCTTGATGTAGTCGACCGAGACCACGTAGTTGAGCACGACGCCGTCGCAGATCTCGCCGGCCATCTCGAGCATCTTGTCGCCGGTGGCGCCGATGTAGAGCGGGATATCGCGCGGGCGCGTGTCGGCGAAGACGACGTCGAGCTTCACGCGATCGAGCTTGACGAACTCGCCCTGATACGTGACCTCTTCCATGGTGAACAGCTTGCGGATGACCTCGATGTGCTCGCGCATGGCCTGCAACGGCCGTTCGCGCTTGACCCCCACGCGCCCCGCGATCGGTTCCCACCACGCGCCGAGACCGAGCATCACGCGCGACCGCTCATCCGGATCTCCGCTGACCTGATGACCCAGCTCCCACATCGTGCTCCACGTCGCCGCGATGACCGCCGGGTTGCGGGTCCAGATCGGGAGGACGCCGCTGCCCAGACGCAGCTTCTTGGTGCGCGTCAGAAAGGCGGACATCAGGACCACACAATCGCGCGCCAGCCGGGTGTCGGCCTGCCAGATCTCGCTGAACCCGCGCGCCTCGGCGTATTCGGCCATCTCCAACTCGTGCCGCAGCGAGTGTTTGTCTTGCATGTAGAGGGCAAAACGGGGTTGTGTGGTCATCGATCCTCCTGAGGAAAGAACAGGCAAGAAACGGAGCCCCCCGCCGCTTGCCACACGTCCGGATTACTCGCCGAAGAACGACCGCTTGAGCACCGCCTCGTTGATCACGCCGGCGCTGAAGGTCCGGCCGCTGCGGATGTTGTTGAGGTGGAGCACGGCCGGCGAATGCAGATCGAGCGGGATGTTGTAGAAGTCCCGCCCGGCGTCTTCATAGATCTCGACGAACGGTCGGCCATACGCGCGCGAGGCGACCGATACGACCTTCTTCACCAACGTCTCGGCCGCTTCGTCTTCCGTGTCGACCCAAAGCGTGGCGATGCCGCCGTACAGAAGCGTGTCGTTGATCCGGCCCATGGCCACGACCTCGTCGGCGATGAGCGGCGGGATGACGCCGACGCCGTTCGCGTGCTTGACGACGTTCAGGTCCATGCCCTCCTCGGCCAGGCGATGCAGCGCCTGCTCGACGATGCGCGCCGCCACCTGCACGCCGCACACCAGGCTCGAGTTCGGGGCCACCAGGATGTAGACGTCCTGCGGCTTGACCCGACACGACGCGGCGATCACGTCGGCGGTCTCGGCGGTCACGGGGTCGGCCGTCTGGATGGCCACCACGGCCTCATGGTACGCGTCACGGTACGTGGTCAGATCGAGGTAATGATCGGGGTTGGCGCGGTTGAGCGCGCGGCCGGGGCCGGCCAGGATCGGGGCGCCGGCGCGCGAGCCCTCGAGCCGCCAGCCCGCGATCTGCGAGGCCACGCAGGCCTCGAGCGGATGGTCGATCATCACGCGGATCGCCGAGAGCATCCGGCCCGCCAGCGGGAACGGCTCGTAGCTGACCCGGGCCAGACCGCCCAGCGTGATCTGCGTGTAATAGCGGGCCGCGGCCCAGCCGCCCGGCGCCTGCTGACCCATGTCGATCAGGGTCGAACCGTTCTCGAGTGTCGTGACGCGCACGCCGAGGCGCTCGGGCGCCTCGAGCACTTTGCGTACTACCCGCATGGCTTCTTGATTGATACTGATCATCTCGGTCCCGCCTCCAGAACACCCAGGCCACCATCCACACCGATGAGCGCGCCGGTGATGTAGCTGGCGCCGTCGGATGCCAGAAACGCCACCACGTTTGCGATCTCGTCCGGATCTCCGAACCGCTTGAGCGGCACGACTTTCTTGAAGTGCTCCTCGCCGATCGCGACCATGCCGGCCTTGAGGGCCTCGGTGTAGATCAGCCCCGGCGCGACCACGTTGACGCGGATCCCGTGCGGCGCCAGGTCGAGGGCCATCGCCTTGGTCAGCGACTCGATGGCGCCCTTGGTCGAGGCGTACAGTGTGCGATTGGGGATCGTCTGGCGGGCCAGGATCGAGCTGATGTGGATGATACTGCCACGCACGGCGTCGGCGATCATGCGCTTCGCGACGAGCTGGCTCATCAGAAACGGCCCGCGCACGTTGGCGCTCAACATCAGGTCGAGCTGCTCCAAACCGACGTCGAGAAAGCCGGCGCGATCGAGCGCCGAGGCGTTGTGCACGAGCGTCGTGATCGCGCCCCAGTCGGCGAAGACGGCGTCGGTCATGCGCCGGACGTCGTCGGCCGAGCCGACGTCGCCCTGCAGGACGCGCGCCTGCCCGCCGGCCGTCTCGATCTCGCGCGCGACCTGCTCGGCGCCGGCGCGGTCCTCACGGTAGTTGACCACCACGCGGGCGCCGCCGGCGGCGAAGCACTTCGCGGTCGCCGCGCCGATCCCGCGCGAGGCGCCCGTGATGAAGACGCACTGTCCGGAAAACGAAAACGTGCAGGTGTTCATAGCGATCGCCAGCCCTCCCCGTCCGACAAACGCGTTTGCAGGTCCTGGAGAAACGCCGCGGCCGACGCGCCGTCGATGAAGCGATGGTCGAACGTCAGGCTGAACAACGCAATCGGGCGCTCGATCGGCGCGCCGTCGACCAGGGCGACCTCGGACCGCATCCGGCCGACGAGCAGGATGCCGCTCTCCGGCGGCCGCGGCAGCGGGAAGCCGCCATCGACGCCGAACATGCCCAGGTTGCTGAGCGTGAACGTGCCGCCCTCGATATCGGCCAGGCCCAGCTTGCCGGCGCGCGCGCGCGCCGCCAGGTCGGCCGCCGCGCTCGCCAGCTCGGCCAGGCTCTTGGTGTCAGCGTCGCGGATCACGGCGACCACCAGCCCGTCGGGCACCGCGATCGCCAGGCCGAGGTTGACGACGTCGAAGACCACGATCTTGTCGTCGACCAGCTCGGCGTTGAACAGCGGATGATCCCGCAACGTCCGCGCGACGGCGGCCATCAGATACACGTTCAGCGACGGTCGTGCCTCGCCGGCCGCGGCCCGGGCGGCCTGCACGGCCGTCAGGTCCATGAACCGCGTGACCTGGCTGAGCGCCGCGCGCTGGACCGACTCGCGCATGGACTGGACCATCACGCGGCGGACCCGGCCCAGCGCCCGGGTCTCGCGGACCGGCAGGCTGCGGTGCGTGGTCTCGGTGGCCACGGTGATCAGGCGCCGCGCAGGGCGGCCGCCTCGGCGGCGTCGGCCGCGATCACGGCCAGCGTCGCGCCGACGGGCACCGTCTCGCCGATTGGCACGACGATCTTGGCCAGGATGCCGGCGACGGGCGCCGCCAGTTCGTTGTTGACCTTGTCGGTCTCGACCTCGGCGATCACCTCATCGAGCGCGACCGCGTCGCCCTCTTGTTTGTGCCAGACCGTGACCGTGCCCTCTTCCATCGTGAGGCCCCACTTGGGCAGGATGACGTTTTCGGCCATACTCCACTCCTTGGGAAGGTATCGGCGAAAACCGGATCGAGCAGGCGGCAAAGCCGCCCGCTCGATCCGGTTTTCGCCACGACTGTCATGCCTTTAGCACCTGCCGGACGCCGGCGACGATGTCGTCTTTGCCGGGCAGGATCAACTTCTCGAGCGGCAGCGAGAACGGGATCGGCGTATCCAGGCCGGCCACGCGCAGCACCGGCGCCTTCAATTCCTTGAAGCATTCCTCGGCGATCGTGGCGCTCAACTCGGCCGCGAGCCCGCCAAGCTTCGGCGCCTCGGTGGCCACGACCGCGCGGCCGGTCTTGCGCACCGACGCGACCACGGTCTCGGCGTCGTAGGGCCGCAGCGTGCGCAGGTCGACGACCTCGGCCTCGATGCCCTCCTGCCCCAGCACGTCGGCGGCGGCGAGCGCATCCTGCACGAGCTTCATGGCCGTGACGATGGTCACGTCTTTGCCCTCGCGCCGGATCGCGGCCTGGCGGAGCGGCGTCGTGTAGTAGCCGTCGGGCACCTCGCCCTTGAGACGATACAGACCCTTGTGCTCGAGGAAGAGCACGGGGTTGTCATTCTCGATCGACGCCGCCAGCAGGCCCTTGGCGTCCGCCGGCGTCGCCGGGGCCACGATCACGAGCCCGGGCACGTTGAGGAACCAGCCCTCGGGCGACTGCGAATGGTGCGGGCCGCCGCCAAACCCGCCGCCGGCCGCCGTGCGCACGACGATCGGGGCCTTGAACTGGCCGTCGAACATGTAGTGCATCTTGGCGGCGTTGTTGACGATCTGGTCGTAACACTCGCCGAGGAAGTCCGCGAACATGATCTCGGCGACCGGGCGCATCCCGACCATGGCCGAGCCGACGCAGACGCCGACGATCGCGGCCTCGGAGAGGGGCGTGTCGCGGACGCGCTCGGCACCGTACTTGGTGAACAGGCCGCGGGTCACGCCGAAGTCGCCGCCCATCTGGCCGATGTCCTCGCCGAGCAGGAAGACGTTCGGGTCGCGGTCCATGGCCAGGTCGAGCGCCTCGGTGAGCGCCTGGACGTACGTTCGAATGCGCGGGGTTGCGTTAGTGGGATTGGCCGTCATCGCGGGTTGACCTCCCAGCCGACGTACACGTCCGCCACGGCTTTGACCGGGTCGGGCATGGGGCTGTCCTTCGAGAACTGGATCCAGCGCTCGATCTCGTCCTTGACCTCGGCATCGATCCGGTCAAGGTCCTCCAGCGCGACGCCGCGCGCGGCCAGCCCCCGACGGGCGAGCTTGAGCGGATCGCGTTCCTCTTTCCAGTAGCGCACCTCCTCGGCCGGTCGGAACTCGCCGGAGAAGATGCCCTGCCAGCGCCAGGTCTTGAACTCGAGGAAGTACGGGCCGTTGCCGGCGCGGATGTGCTCGACGGCCGTCTGCACCGCGGCGTAGGCCTGCTCGATGTCATTGCCGTCCACCTGCACGCACGGGAACCCGTAGCCGCGGGCCATGTCGACGATGTCGCCGCTGGCGTGCGACGCCGCGACCGCGGTCGAGATCGCGTAGCCGTTGTTGACGCAGGCGTACAACACCGGCAGCTGCCAGATCTTGGCCATGTTCAGGCTCTCGTGGAATTCGCCGCGCCCGACCGTGCCGTCGCCGATGACGCAGCAGGCCACGCGCTTCTCGCCGCGCATCTTCCACGCGAGGGCGACGCCGAGCACCGTGACCATGAACGAGCCCTCGATCGCGTTGTCGCCGAAGTTGCCGACGGCGGGGTTGGCCGAGTGCAAGCTGCCGCCCTTGCCGCTGCTCACGCCGGTCGCACGCCCAAACAGCTCGGCCATGATGCGCCGCCCGGTGCCGGCGTGTTTCTCCTCCGCCAACGCGTTCAGGCCGTGGCAGCGGTGATCGGGGAAGTAGGCGTCGGTGGCTTGCAGCTGCGCGGCCAGCGCGGCCTGGGCCGCCTCCTGCCCGACGCCGATGTGGAGCATGCCGGGCACGGCGCCCTTCTTGAACTCGCGCTCGAGGCCGAGCTCGAAGGCCCGGATCAGGGTCATGTCTCGATAGAGCTCCATGTAGGCTTCGATATCGATGGTCATTGGCGCTCCGGTCTTGTCAGGGATGGGTGGATCGGCAAGGGCCAGTCCAGCGGTGTGCGAGACGCGTCACGCAACCTCGCGCACCCGTCGTGTGAGCCAGGCAGGTCTCCCATCGGTCGGCCCCGGGCCGCCCCCAGCCCCCCGGTGGGCCCGCTGGCCCGCGAAAACGCTGCTGGAAACGGCTTGAGGAAAGGTAGGGTGAGCGTAGCACGTCCCAGACAGCCATGTCAAGCATCACTAAACTTAATTGAGCAATGCTCAATTTCGCGATCCGCGTTTGACGGGGGTATCCGCCCGATGTACACTCCCCGCGTGACGAAGAAACGCACCCCCCAGAAGAAGTCCGCCAGCCCTGCTCCGGTCTCGTCGCCCTTTGGCCAGCGCGTGCGCCAGCGGCGCAAGGAGCTCGGGCTCAGCCTGAAGGAACTGGCCGAACGCACGGGCCTGACCGCCAGCTTCTTGAGCCTGGTCGAGCGCAATCAAAACAACCCGTCGCTGCAGTCGCTGCACCGGCTGGCCGAGGCGCTCGAAGTGCCGCTGTTCTTCTTCTCGCAGCGCAACGACGACAACCCCGTCGTGCGCCGCGACAACCGCGTGCAGATCACGTTTCCGCCGGGCAACGTCACCTGCGAGCTGCTTGTGCCGAACCTGCGCAACCGCCTCGAGGTCATCCTCGGGCGCGCGCACCCGTCGGCCGGGAACATCGCACGCACGCCGTCGAGCGACTCGGAGGAGTGTCTGTACCTCATGCAGGGGCGCATGCGCGTGCAGCTCGCGGACCAGGTCTACGAGCTCGAGGCCGGCGACAGCATCTATTTCCACGGCGTCACCGTCCGCGAGATCCGCGCGCTCGGCAAACGCGAGGCCGTCTACATTTCGATGATCACGCCGCCGATCCTGTAGCGGCGGGCGTCCCCCCACCCGCGACGCCACATCGGGTCGACAAGCCGGCAGCCCTCGGCGTCGCGCCCTCCCCCAGCGGGGGAGGGCAGCGCCGCAAGGCATGTTTGA
>JBGAJV010000099.1:0-13733 GCA_044224715.1 Anaerolineales bacterium
GGGCGGAGCCCGGCCCTCGCACTCCCTCGTTCTTCGCCGGCCTTCAGATGGTCGAACGATTACATCGATCCATACAATTCGCAACAAGCGCTCAGCCTGCCGGCGGTTGGGCGCCTTCGTGTTCGAGTTTCGCGTACTCGGCCTGCACCTCGTTCCACTTCAGGCCTTCCTGCGCCATGTAGAACGCGCCCAGCAACGTGATCGGCAGCCAGAGCGCCGCGTGCAGGGTGAGCGTGTAGCCGGCCGCGATCTCGGCCGGCAGGCCGTAAGCGGAGAGCACGGCGATGCCGGGTCCGTCGAAGGTGCCGACGTGACCGGGCGGGCCAGGCAACGTGGTCGCGAGATTGACCACGCCATTCATCAGCATCAGCCCAAAGAACCCACCCGAGTAGAGGCTGAAGTCGAATGCGTGCATCACGAACCAATACTTGGCGGTCTCGAACAGCCAGATGACGATCGAGGTCACGAACACCATCAGGATGTTGGCCGGCGAACGCAACGACTCGAGGCCCTGCCAGAACGACTCGAGCATGGGCGTGATCTTGCTCCCCAGCACGGCCGGCAGCCGTGGCATGATCCACTTGTGATACAGCCCGAGCGACTGGTGCGGGTAGATCGCGGCCAGCAAAAAGAGCGCCAACACCCCCGCGAACGCGATCGTGCCGACCAGGGCCACGGTCTGGATCGAGCCCACGAACCCCGAGTCGCCGGACAGCTGTGCCAGGCCGTTGAGGTTGAAGATCACGAACATGAGCATGACCACGCCGTCGAAGATGCGTTCGACGACGATCGTGGCCAGGCTGGCACTGACCGGCACGCCGTGCTTCTTGCGCAGCACAAAGGCCCGCAACACCTCGCCGGCGCGCGCCGGGAAGATGTTGTTGCCCATGTAGCCGATCGTGACGATCGGGAACATGGCGTTGGTCGAGATCTGCTTGATCGGTTTCAGCAGGTAGTGCCAGCGCCAGGCCCGCGCCCAGACGCCGACGAAATACACGGCGATCCCGGGCAGCAGCCACCACAGGTTCGCGGTCTGCATCTGCCGCCAGACCTCGTCGAGCTGCAGTTTGCCAAGCGAGTAGTAGAGGAAAAGGCCGCCGATCAGCAGCCCGAGCCAGAATTGCCAGCGTTTCAAACGGTCACCTGGCGCGCGACGGCGTGTCGAACGGTCAAAAAAGCGGCGGGGCCGCAGCCCCGCCGACCTGTCGCGAGCGCCGCTGATTATACACGTCCGGTCCGTGACATACTCACTCTGCTCGTCACGAAAAGAAAGACGGGGCCGATCGGCCCCGCCTTCGCATCCCTGCTATGGAGTTGAACCGCCGTCAGCTGGCGGTTTCTTCGACCGACTCCGGCAGCATCTTGTTCAGGAGCTGCTCCAGCGCCATCGTGTGGCTGCAGCGTCCGCGGAGCACGAAGTACTCGCAATCGCAGCTGAACACGCCGTTGTGGAAATGCACGCGGTGATCGTTGTTATCGCCGTGAAAGGTGACCGAGAACTCTTCGAAGCGGAAGCGCTCGCGTTCCTGGGCGTAGCGCTTGGCCTTCTCGATTTTTCCGATCATCCCGTAGTCCATGATATGTGCCTCCTTCGAGAAACACTGTGGCGAAACAAAAACGCACGCAGGCGTAAGGCGCGCTGCGTGCGTCTAATTCACTTGACTGTTCAGTTGGGGAATTGCGTCTCGGCGCATAGGCCGTATGCCTCCCTAACCCAAACTTGTTCAAGAGTATATGAACTTCACAAGGCAGAGTCAATCACTATTCTGTGTTCTCAACCAACCCTTACGATCCCTCTCGGTTGTTGGAATCTGCGCAGACGCATTTCCAACGTGTCGAAATCCAGCCCGATTCAAGGCGCATTTCAAATCGGAGCCGATCCGCGGCTTCACGCGCGGCGTGTTGACTGTCGTTCAGGAGGTTACTCATATCGCACCGATGTGAGTCGGCGGCGACGATGTGACAATCGACAGGTTCGGCTCACCCGCGCCACAGCCTGAAGTCGCTCAGGCTCGAGCCCCCGACGAACTCCCGCAGGATCGAGTTGCCCGGCACAGCTTCGGCCGTCGTGCCGCGCACCCAGCCGAGCAGCGAGAGCAAGCGATTCGACTCGAGGTATTCGGGCGATCCCGGCCGCACCTGCAGCAGCAGCGGTTCGACGATCAGACGCAGGACGGCCAATTCGTAGGGCAGACAGCTGTTGAAGATGGCGTCGCAATTGTCCTGATACGGGAAGATGTTGCGCCGCTCGCCCTCCGTCACCGCGGGCCAGCGCTGTAGCGTCACCTGCGCGGTGTAACCGCGGGTGGCGGCGTCGCGCGCGACCCGGCGCAGGAGCCGGATGTCGGTGGTCGCGATCCGGTTGTGGCAGTCGAGGTTCAGGCCGGCCAGCGCCGAGACGTAGATCCGGTACACCTGATCCGGGTCCAGCCCCGGCACAAGCGCCGGGTTGAGGCCGTGGATGCCCTCGATCACGATCACGTCGTTCGGGCCGAGCCGTACCTCGTGCCCGGGCTCGCGGCGCCCGCTGACGAAGTTGTAGTGCGGCACCTGCACGGCCGCGCCCGCCAAAAGCTGGCGCAGGTGGTCGTTGAACAGCGCCACGTCGACCGCGCCCAGGCTCTCGAAATCCGGCTTGCCGTCGGGACCGAGCGGGGTGGCGTCGCGGTCGACGAAGTAGTCGTCGATGCCGAGCGGGAAGGGCCGCACGCCGTTGGCTAGAAGCTGGATCGCCAATCGCTTGGAGAACGTGGTTTTGCCCGAGGACGACGGGCCGGCGATCAGCACCACGCGGAACCGGTCGGCGTGATTGGCCAGGGCGGTCGCGATCAGGGCAATGCGCGACTCGTGCAGGGCCTCGGCCACCAGCGCGATCTCGGTCAACCGCCCGGCGGTGATGGCCTCGTTGAGCGCGCCGACGCTGCGCAACCCGAGCTTCTCGAGCCAGTCGTTGGCCTCCTCGAAGACCTCGAACAGCAGCGGGTACTGCAGGGCCGGCGAGGGCTGACCGGCGGCGACCGGCGCCACCAGCATGCCGGTATGGCGATGCGAGGGCAGCGAGAGGATGAATCCTCCGTCGGCCGCATGCAGGCTGAACGCGTTCAGGTACCCGGCCGACGGCACCAGATAGCCGTGCGAGAAAGCCAAACGGCCACGCAGGGCGTAGAGAGTCACGGTCTCGCGGGTCCGCCCAGCGATCAGCCGGGCCGTGTCGTGCTGACCGCGGGACCGCATCAGCGCCACGGCCTCCTCGCGCGGCACCTGTCGGCGCTCGAACGGCGCGTCCTCGGCGACGATGGCGCGCATGCGGGCCTGGATCGCGGCCAGCTCGTCAGGCGTGAACGGCGCGCGCCCACGGGCCTCGCAGAAGTAGCCCCGGCCGTGCGCGGCGGCATGCTCGATCCACAGCTCGGCGTCGGGAAAAAGCTCGGCGGCGGCCGTCGTCAGCAGCACCACGGCCGCGCGCCGATAGATGCGCTGGCCGTCGGCGCTCTCCGGCGCGATCGGGTTGACGTCGGCGTCCGCGTTCAACGTCTGGGTCAACTCGGTGATCCGCTGGTTGATGATCGCCCCGACGGCGTCCACGCCGGCGGCCTTGAGGATCGCGGCCAGCGAACTCCCGGGCGGGGCCGAGAAGATCCGGCCGTCGGGCAGGCGGGCGAGGATGCGATCGCGTGGCTGCGCCGGTTGGATCAGGGGGTCGGAGGGTGTATTCATAGCCATATGCAGCGGGAAAAGCCCCCTCTCCCGCGGGTCCTCTCAAAGACGGGAGCAATTATCCGGCCAGGGGCCAGGTCGGCAGGACGTCGAAGTCGAGCGCGTCACGCTGACCGGCCAGGTAGCGCCAATGCGCGGCCGCCGCGATCATCGCCGCGTTGTCGGTGCACAGGCTCAGCGGCGGATACACCACCTCGCAGGGCGCCGCCGCGATCAGGGCGCTGCGGAGCGCCAGGTTGGCGCTGACACCGCCCACCAGTAGGATCGCCCGGGCGCCGAAGCGCTCGGCCGCGCGCGTCGCCTTGACCGCCAGCACCTCGATGGCCGCGGCCTGAAAGCTGGCGGCCAGGTCGGGCACACGCGCCGGGTCGAGCGCCTCGGCCGCGCCCGCCAGCGGCTTGCCGTAGGGCTGGCCGCGCACCGCGTACAGCACCGCGGTTTTCAGACCACTGAACGAGAAATCCCAGGTGCCGTCGAGCCAGGCCCGGCTGAACGCGTGGCGGGTCGGGTCGCCCTCGCGCGCGACGCGTTCGATGGCCGGCCCTCCCGGGTAGCCCAGGTCGAGCAGCCGCGCCACCTTATCGAAGGCCTCGCCGGCGGCGTCGTCAAGCGTGCCGCCGAGGCGCTGATAGTCGTTGTGTCCGCGCATCAGCAGCAACTCGGTATGGCCGCCCGAGACAATTAACACGATCGCCGGGAACTCCGGCGGCTCGCGATCGAGCAGCCAGGGCGAGTACACGTGCCCCTCGAGGTGGTTCATGCCCAGCAACGGCTTGCCCGAGCCGTAGGCCAGACCCTTGGCGGCGTTGACGCCGACCACGAGCGAGCCGGGCAGCCCCGGACCGCGCGTGACGGCCACCGCGTCGACTTCGCGCAGACCGACATGCGCCCCGGCCAGCGCCTCGGTGATCACGGCCTGGATGACCTCGACGTGCATGCGCGCGGCGACTTCGGGGAACACGCCGCCGTAAGCCGCGTGATGCGCGGCCTGCGAGGCGACGACGCTCGACAGGATCGTGCGGCCGTCGGCGACCACAGCGGCCGCCGTCTCGTCGCAGGACGTCTCGAGCGCCAGGATGCGGGTCATGGCCTGCGGTGGCTCAGCGCTTGCGGATGGGCACGATCAGGTCGTCGGGGTACTCGGCCAACACGTCGAAGCGGCGCGTGGCCGGGTTGAGCCAGACGCTGTCTTCGATGCGCACGCCCAGACCGCGGCTTGGATAGTACAGACCGGGCTCGACCGTGAACACCATTCCGGGCGTGAGCTTCTCGGAGGAGCGCACGCTGAGCGAAGGCGCCTCGTGGATCTGCAGACCGATACCGTGCCCGAGCGAGTGGACGTAGCCCTCGACTGTGCCGCGATTGGACGCGATCGTGGGATGCCCGCGCGACTCGAAGAAGTCGGTGGTCATTTGCTGATAGCCGGCGGTCGGCGCGTTGACCTTGAGCGCCGCCATGACCTGTTTGAAGATCGCGCGGACGTCGTCGTAGAGCGCCTGTGCGGCGTCGGGCGCGTAACCCAGGCACCACGTCCGCGTGAAGTCGTAGAAGTAACCGCCGCCCGGCTCGGCCGGGAAGATGTCGAAGACGATCGTCTCGCCCAAGCGCAGCGCCTGATCGGCCTGACCGCGCGAGTGCGGGATGCCCGCGTCGCGGCCCTGCGCGAAGATCGTGCCGTTCTCGGCGTCGACGAGGCCGTGCTCGGCCAGCTTCAGGTTGATCCGCGCCTTGACCTGCCCGATCGTGATCGGCGCGCCGGCGCGATCGACGAGCACGCCATCCCTGGCGCGTTGCCCGCTCAGGAAGTCGTGGATGTCGCCGACGACGGCCACGGTCTTGGCGCCCGCCGCGCGGATACGCTCCACTTCGGCCTTGTCCTTGGTCACGGCGGCCTGACGCAGCACGTTGGGCGCATAGGTCAGCGTGGCGCCGAAACGACCCCGGTTGAACTGCGACACGAGCTCGGCCGCATACCCCGCGTCCTGCAGCCCGGTGACCGCCACCCGGCCCGACACGCCGAGTTGTTTGAGCAACCCGGCGATCACGCGGGCCTGGGCGCGCACCGGGTTGCCGGCCGGCGCCCGTCGGCCCGGCGTCGCGGCGGCCACGGCGGTGTGCAGATCGAGCACGCGCAGACCCGACTTCGCGGCCTCTTCGCGCTCCATGGCGTTGACGACCAGCGCGGCGCGTTTGCCCCGCGGCTTGATCAGCAGGCTGTTCTCGCCGACGATGACGCCGTTCGCGAGGTAATACATCGCCGGATTGTGCGCGCTCGCGCCGAGCGCGATCAGGCCATCGAGGTCAGACTGCTTGAGCAGGGCGTCGATCTTGGATTTCACGGGCGGGCTCGCTTTCTAACGGGGCAGACGGGCTTTGAGTTCGTTGATCTGGTGGGCCAGGCGCTCGCTGCGTTCGTGTTCGCTGACCCATTCGGCGAAGTCGCTGCGATTGTTCAACTCGCCGGCCTGCAGTTTGCGATAGAACTCACGCGAGGGCATCGCGTATTCGTCTTCGTAGCGCCGCAGCCGCCGCCGAATCAGGATCAGCGTGTCTTCCAGTCGGCGGATATAGGCTTTGAGATCTTCCGGCGAGATGTCCGTCGGGAGGGAGGGTTCGGTCATGGATCGTCTCGTCGTGGGGTCAGTCGTCGTCGTCCGTCGGGGCCCACTGCGCGCGCTCGCGCAGGCGCAGGAACCATTCGACGCCGACCAGGGCGACCAGCAGCAACACACTGGTCGCCGGATTGAGCAGGCCGCTTCGTTGCATCCAGCTGCCCGTGGCGGCAAACACGCCGACCCACATCGCCTGGCGCAGGATCACGGCCGCCGGCACCGCCTCGCGCCCGAAGCGACGATTGAGCAGGTGCACGAACGGCACGGCCGTCCCGGTCACGGCCATCAACACCAGCACGTAGAAGCTCCACCAGGGCAACGGGCCGATGTTGGGGTTGATGTAGAAGAACAACCCGGCCAGCCCGAGCCAGCCGATCAGGGCCAGCGCCCAGGCTGCCAACGTATAGCCGAGCGGGTTAGAGGAAGAGGTCATGGTCATTCGGCTCAAACGCTTTCTCCATTGAACTCTTAATTATATGCCAGCCTCGCGCCGGTGCCGTGGCCAGGTCGATCGGTGTGCACGGGCGAGTTGTCAGGCGGCCAGGGGAAGCGCATCGCGTTGGTGGGCGAGAGCGTCCCAGGAGCCACTCAGCCAGGCGGCGCGAGCTTTGGCGGTTTGGGTGGCGCCAGCGAGCTGCCACTGGGCGCCCGAGCGTTTGAGGCGATGAGCGACGATCTGTTTGCAGGCGCTCTCCACGGTGCCGCTGCCGATAAAGTAGTCGTGGGCGCGGAAGTGGGCGTAGCGCATCCGCTGCCGGTTCTCGGAGAAGTAGCCCACGGCCCGACGCGCCTCGTCCGAACGCGCGGCCAAGGATTGGCAGGCGGTGATCACGTCCGAGACCTTCCCTGCCCAGAGGTGCTCGAGGGTCTGCTCCAGCCAGGCCGCGCGTTCGCCTTCGGCCGAAACGGCGGACAGCGCGACCCGTTTGAGGCAGTCGGCGGCGTGATACCAGTCCACAATCTGCACAGCCGCGGGATAGTAGCGGTCGACCAGCTTCCAGATCCAGGGGGCGCCATCACAGACGAAGATCAACTCGGCGACCCGTTCGGCCTGGCGTAGACAGCCCGTGCCCCACAGGAGTTGCCCAAACGTCTCGGCGGGGGCGATGTCGGTGAAGTACTCGATCGCCGTCGCGCGCAGAGCGGGCTGATGACGCTCGACCTTGGTGCGTTGCCGAGCTGAGCGTTGAGCGGGCCGCACCGGTTCGGCTTCGAACCAACAGCCCAGCTTCAGATCGCGCCAGTCTTCGCGCTCAGGAGCCGCCTTTTCGCCGGGTTTTCGGGGCTCGATGCGAACTTTGGCCGCATCCAGCGACCCATACAATCGCGGGCAGGTGGGCGCTTTTCGGCGTTGCAACGCCTGCAGCTCGTCCTCAGACTGGCCGATCTGGCGCTGCTGGTCATCGACCTCCGTCTGGAGCGCACCAAAGCGCTCAGTCTCCTCTCGGACGGTGGTCTCCGACACACGAAACAGCAGGAACTTCTCCAGCCATTCCGCGCCGCCTGCAAAACTCAGCTCGATCCCGGTCAGTGCCAAAAGCTCGGCCAACCCGGCCGTGATCGCGCCCGGTTGCAGGCCGAACTGCTCATCGATCGGCGCCTGTCCATGGCCGCAATCGCACTCCGCGTAGTAGCCCCGGCGATACAGCACCGGTCCGAATACGCTCACCACCTCAGCCGTCCGCTTCCGCTGATAGTGCAACGTCCCGCCGCAGGCACAGGCCTGGGTCGCCGCCGGGGTCCCTTCGACCCGACTGAGCACCAAGGACAAAACTTGCGCCCCCAACGCTCGCAGCCGTTGGCGGATCTCCGTCTCGATGCCACGCACCCCGCAACCTGGGCCGGTCTGCTCCCTCTGGCCGATCTGCGTCACAATCTCCGCACACCAATCCTCGGCCAAGCGATTGAAGACTTCGATGTTAGAGTCGGTCATGGTGAACCTCGGTCTATGGTTGGTCGCACTTCCATAGTAACCGGGGTTCACTCTCTTATGTCGCCTGACAACTCGTGCTTGCACACTATCCCGCTGTCGGCCGCAAGCCGACATCGGGATACATCGGGGCACTCCCGGTGTCTCTAACGGTTGTAGAATACCTGTATGAATCCCGTGGAATTAATCACCAAAACCCGCGACGGCGCAACCCTGACGACAGCCGAGATCGACTTTCTGGTCAGAGGCATCGCCAGCGGCGATATCCCCGACTATCAGGCGGCCGCCTGGTGCATGGCCGTCTACTTCAACGGCTTGAGCCCGCGCGAACTGGCGGACCTGACCCTGGCGATGGCCCATTCCGGGGACACGGTGGATCTGCGCGACACGGTCAGGTTCGCGGTCGATAAGCACTCCACGGGCGGCGTCGGCGACAAGACCACGCTCGTGGTCGAGCCGCTTGTGGCGGCCTGCGGTGTGCCGGTCGGGAAGATGTCGGGGCGCGGTCTCGGGTTTTCGGGCGGCACGATCGACAAGCTCGAGTCGATCCCGGGGATGCGCCTCGCGCTCTCGCTGGCCGAGTTCAAGCGCCAGCTCAAGGAAGTCGGTCTGGTGCTCACGGGCCAATCGGCCGACCTCGCGCCGGCCGACGGAAAACTATATTCATTGCGCGATGTGACCGGCACCGTGCAAAGCATCCCGCTCATCGCCAGCAGCGTGATGTCGAAGAAGATCGCGGGCGGTGCGCAGGCCATCGTGCTCGACGTCAAGGTCGGGCGGGGCGCGTTCATGGAGACCCTGCCCGAAGCCCGCGCGCTCGCGCGGGCGATGGTCGTTATCGGCAAGCTGGTCAAACGGCAAACCGTGGCGCTGCTCTCAGACATGAACCAGCCGCTCGGGCATGCCGTCGGAAACGCGCTCGAGGTCCGTGAGGCGATCGACACGCTCCACGGCGGCGGGCCGCAGGATTTCCGCGAACATTGTCTGACCGTGGCCGCGCACCTGCTGGTGCTCGCGCGCAAGGCCCAATCGCTTCCGGCGGCGCGTCGTATCCTCACGGCCGCGCTCGACGACGGGCGGGCCTGGGCCAAGTTCCGTCGGTTCGTGGAGGCACAGGGTGGGGATGTCGGCGTGATCGACGCGCCGGAACGCCTGCCACGGGCGGCGTTGATCGAGGTCGTGCGCGCGCCACGCGCCGGCGTTGTCAAACAGATCGATGCGCGCGAGGTTGGTTTGGCCGCGGTGGATCTGGGCGCCGGTCGACACAAGAAGTCCGACGCCATCGACTACGCCGTCGGGTTCGTGATCCACCACAAGGTCGGCGATCGCGTGGCCAAGGGCGACCCGTTGTTCACGGTGCACGCCAACGACAAGGCTCGCCTGAAAGTCGCACGCGAGCGGGTCGCGGCCGCGCACGTGCTCTCCGGTTCGAAGGTCGCGCCGCTGCCGTTGTTCTATGGCGTCATCCGTTGAGCGCTAACGCGCCGTGGGCCGCAGCCCGGCGAACAGATCGGTCTCGGTTTCGCGGCCGCCGTTGACGAAGCTAAACGCGCGCACGAACGTACCTTCGCCGAACAGGTCGAGCAGAGTCTCGCGCGGCAGGTCGAACAGCGGGCCGAAGCCTGCGAGCTGCGACTGATGACAGCGCGCGGCGCTCAACACACGATCGAAGACCGCGCTGCAGTCGATGCGGGTGGTGATCGCCCAATCCTCCCAACCGACATGGCTTCGCTCGACGCCGTCGATCGTCATCCGGATGCCACCTATCAGGGCGCGCAATTGCTCGACCAGGCGAAGGCTGTCCACCAGGTAATACAACTTCGACACACGATGCGGCCCGCGCCCAGCACGTTCTAGAAAACCCGCATCGGCGGCGGCCACGACCGCCGCGCACGTCGCCTGTGCCAGGGCGATGTGGTCGGGATGGCCGTAATTCCCTTCCGGCGCAAACGTCACGACGACCTGCGGTCGAACGCGCCGGATCTCGGCCGACAGACGCGCGATCAGGATGTGCGGATCCGCCTGATCGACGTCGCCGTCGATGTAATCCAGAAACGCGACGTCTCGCAACCCCAGGTGTGCGGCCGCACAGCGCAGCTCCTGCTCGCGGATGCGGCCGAGCCCGTCCAGACCCGGGTTCTCGCCCGCGGGTCCGCTCCAACCCCGTTCGCCGCGCGTCGCGCAGACCAGGTACGTCTCGATCCCCTCGGCGGCGTAGGCCGCCAACGTCCCGCCCATCCCGAGGGTCTCGTCGTCCGGGTGCGGAAAGACGGCCAGCAACTTGAGTGTCTCGTTCATGGGTGCCTCACAGATTCGGCCGGGCGATGAGCGCGTCGGGCCGTGATCGATTCCTGGCGCTCTGGGGCGGTTGCGGCGCAACGGCACCGCTGCGCCTCCGGGCGTGTTTGCCCTGGGGTGGATCTGCGTGAACGCGGTCTACGCGCCGCGCCTCGATAATATGACCTGATCGATCCGGTTGCGCCTTAACAATTCGCGCGAAGCGCGCTCAGGGCGTCGAACAGGCGCCCGCATCGCTGGTCCACGAGCCATCGGTCGCGCGCCGATAGCCCCAGGCGCCGGTAAACCCGCGCGCGCCGGTCGCGTCCCAGGCCAGCGGCCCCGCCAGCCCCTCGATCGACACCTCGCCGAGTGCGGCGGCGACCGCGGCGCGAGTCGGCCGGCCGATCGTGGCCGCCCGGGCGATGGCGGCGATGGCGACGCGGGTCGCGTCGTAGGCCAGACCCGAGCTGAACACGGGCGCGCTGCCCGCGATTTCGGCGTAACGGTCGGCGAAGCCCGGGTCGGCGCTTTCGGGCGCGAGCGGCGCCAACGCGCACACGGCGTCGACCGTCGATCCGGCCAACATCTCGATACAGCCGTCCGGGCCGCGCACGAGGCACGTCGCCGGATCCCACAAAGCGTACACGCCGTGTTCGGCATCGCCCGCGATGCCGCCGGCGGCGATCACGGGCAGCTTCGCCGAGCCGTACGTCGGCGCGACGGCCGCCGTCGTCTGGCTCCGCCAGTGCCCGATCACGACGACGACGTCGGGGTCCACGATCAGTTTGTCGGCCTGTTCCTGAGCCCGGGCGGCCTCGCCCATGTCGTCGAGCGCGACCAGCTCGACACCGTAGCCCGGGATCGCGTCGGTGGTGTTGGCCTCGCGCACGGCCAGCCGTGCCGCCCAGATGACGTCGTATCCGAGGCTGCGGTAGGCGCCCTCGAACGGGGCCACCAGGCCGATCTTCACGGTCGGTCGCGTGACGGCGCAACCCGTCAGAAGAAACGCCAGGATCAGGGCAAGTGGGACGCGGAGCGTCGAGCGTGGGGCGTGGGGCTCCGATCGTCGCGCCGCGCCTTGGTCACGGACACGAGTTGGCCACATGTTCGTCGTAGGTGGTGGCGAAGTTGTGGAAACCGCTGCCGTCACACCGCGCCTGGTAGTAGAGATAGGGCGTCTGTGCCGGGCGCGCGACGGCGTCAAGCGACGTGCGCCGAACGTTCGAGATCGGGCCCGCGGGCAGGCCGGCGAAGGTGTAGGTGTTGTACGGGCCGAACTGGCTGCGCAGATCCAGGCCGGCGAGCGCCGGCCACCAGTTGGCGGCCGTGCCGAGCCCGTATTGCACGGTCGCATCGATCTCGAGCGGTTGGCCGGCGGCGAGCCGGTTGAAGATCACAGACGCGATCAACGGGCGTTCTTCGTCCTGCACGGCCTCGCGCTCGATCAGCGACGCGATGGTCACGGCCTCGTAGATCGTGAGGCCTTTGGCCTCATAGGCGGCCCGGTTCTGAGCCGAGAGCTGCAGGGCGAAGTTGTCGAGAAGTCGACGGACCAGGTCCTGGGCTGTCGCATCGGGACGCAACAGGTACGTATCCGGAAACAGGAAACCCTCGAGCGAGGCCGAGGTCGGCCGGTCCGCCAGGAAGTCGTAATTGCCGGGCGGCGTCACGCCGGGGCCGGTGAGTGCCAGGAACTCGTTGGCGTCGACGTTCAGAGTTGGGTTGGCCGCCAGCGATTCGGCGATCTGTTCGCGCCGCCAGCCCTCGAAGACCCGCGCGGCGACTTCGCGTGCCTTGGCGTCGGTCAGGGCGCGCGCCACCTCGGTCAGGTTCATGGTCTGACGGAGGATGAAGTCCCCGGCCTCGATGTGCTGATCCCAGCCGGTGTAGCGCAGATACGCGACCAACACCTCCTCGTCGGCGACCAGGCCTTCGGTCTTGAGGCGGCTCGCGATCGAGGCCACGCTCTCGCCCAAATCGATGCTGAAGGACCGGGGTTCAGGGTCCGACCCGCCGGCCTGAGTGAGCACATCCGACTTGAGGTTGAGATACGTCGAGAAGTATGTGCGCTCGAACAGATTCAGCCCGGGGTCCGGGTCGCCGAGTAGCGGGTTGCGGGCGGTCAGCCCGGCCAGACCGCTCACGGCGCACAGGGCGATGACGCCCACCCCGATCGTCAGGGCCAGGAACAGGAAGAGCCTAGTCGTTCGTCGGCGTTTCTCTCGGAGTCGCATCGAGATAACTTTGCAGAATAGCGGCCGCGGCGGCCGCGTGTTGTTCGTCGCGTCGGGCGCGCCGGCGCTTGCCGGCCTGGATCATGCCGGCCATGGCCTCGCGCGACGATCCCCACTCGTCGTGCAGCCACACCGGCAGCCCGCTCGCCGTGCGCAGGCTCTCGGCCAACTTCTCGGCGGCGCGGCCCTGCGGGCTGAGCGTGCCGTCGGCGTAGATCGCCAGGCCGATCACAAACCCTTCGACCTCCTGCGCCCGGGCCGTTTCAATCAGGGCCGCCACGTCGGCCGTCAGCGAGACATGCTGCAGCGTCGTCAGCGGGCGCGCTGCGATGCCGTTGGCGTCGCAGATCGCCAGGCCGATGTGCTTTCCCCCAGGATCGATCCCGATCAGGCGCACGATACGCTCCGTGGCTCACTTCCGCAAGAGCGGCAGATACACGCGTTTGTACACGTCAAAGGGCGCCCTTCGCCGACATCGCGACCGGCGTCGATCGCGGCCGAGAAGGCCCGCGGTACGTAACCGGCATCCAGCCGAGGCTGCCCGACGACCGTGTTCGTGAGCACGATCGTCGGCGACCCGATCACGCCCGTACTGATCGCGGGCACGCTCTCGGTCAGCGTGTGGTCGGCCGTGATCGTGACCTGGCTCGGCTCGTATTCGGCCGGCAGGAAAAGCGCCGGCAGATCGGTGACGAGCGTGTTCGTGAAGGCGGCCGTGACAATGCCGCTGGAAAGCGTCGAGGTCACGCCGGTCGTGACCGCCTGGACGTCCAGGAGGGCAAGGCCCTCATTGCCCGTGGCCGTCAGATGCGCGGCGTCTACGGTCAGAGATCCGATCAGGTGGTAACCGACCTCGGCATGGATCAGACCGCTGCTGGGCACCGAAAACGTCACGGTCGTGCCGGCGATCAGGACGTTGCGCATGTGCAGTTCGTGCAGGTTGTCGCCGTAGATGTGAAA
>JBGAJV010000100.1:0-13700 GCA_044224715.1 Anaerolineales bacterium
CGGCTTGATGGCGTCAGCCATCGCACTCGCTCCGGTCCGCTTGAAAGACGATGGCGCGCGCAAGACGCTGGCCGCTGTCGTGTCAGGTTTCGCGGTTCTGACCTGGGTGCCTCAGAAGGACGCGCGCTTCCTTTACACCGTCGCACCGCTGCTGATCCCGCCGGCTGCTGCGCTGGCAGCCCTGGCCCTGCGAGCCGTTCGGGGTCGGCGCTCGCTGACCGCCGTGGCGTTGATGCTGGGCATCCTCGACGTCGGGCTAGGCGTGGGGCGTCTGACCTTGTATCCGGAAGCGCTCAAGACGATCTACAACACATCGCCAGATTTGTGGGCGGCCTACAACTTCGTCATCCAGCACTCGCTGGCCGACGGCCAGCGCCCGCGACTGCTCAACGCCTGGCATCAGATCAATTCATTGGCGGCAAGTTGGGCGTATTACGAGCGCTACGGCGGCATCCCCGCCCGAGACGGCTATCGCCTGGTGGGGCAGAGCCAGATCGACTCCGCCGACGATCGCGCTCGGCGAGCGCTGTTCGACGACCTCGTTGACAGCGATGAGGAAGTGCTGATCACCATCGACGGCAGCCCAGCCGGTTCCGTCACGGGGTGGGCCGTCGCCGAGCCTGAGGTGGCTGACGGCCGATTGAAGCCCCTGGCTCAGTCAGAGCCGTTGACGCTCTACGTCTGGCCTCGTGAAACTCAGGAGCGCCTCTTCGCGGGTTCGCTCGTTTCGGCCGGCGAACCCATCACCTTCACAGTGCGCCTCAACGCTTATGCGTTGAGCGATCAGGCGAACAAGTAAGGGGGCGATTGACGGTCCCGCGCGGCAGCCTCAAACCGCCCCCTCACCCACTCGTTCAGTCGCCGTTGTCAATGGCCGTCTGAGCGATGGCCAGAAACTCATCGATCGACTTGGCCCTCAGATCCTCACCGGAGCGCAGGCGCACCGACACCGCGCCGGCCGCCTGATCCTTGTCACCGACAACGAGCATGTACGGGATCTTCTGCACCTGCGCGTCGCGGATCTTGGCCTGCATGCGCGAGTTGCTTTCGTCGACCTCGACGCGTAGCCCCTTCGCTTTGAGTTGTTCGGCCACCGAGCGCGCATACTCGTTGTGCCGGTCCGCCACCGGGATGAGCATGACCTGCACCGGCGCAAGCCAGACCGGGAAGTTGCCGGCGTAGTGCTCGATGAGCACACCGAGGAAGCGTTCCGTCGTGCCCGTCACGGCGCGGTGCAGGAGCACGGGCGTGTGCGGCTGGCCGTCCTCGCCGATGTATTCGCAGCCGAGGCGAGCCGGCTGGATGAAGTCCACCTGGATCGTCGAGAGCTGCCACTCGCGGCCGAGCGCGTCCTGGGCCATGAAGTCGGCCTTGGGGCCGTAGAAGGCGGCCTCGCCCTCCTCGGCGTAATACTCGACGCCGTTCTTGTCGAGCGCCTGACGCAGCGCGGCCGTGGCGGCCGTCCACTTCTCGTCGTCGGCCACGTATTTGCCTGCGTCGCCCTTGAGCGAAAGCCTGACGCGATAGTCCGTGAACTTGTAACGCGCGAGCACCTCGCGGATCAGCTTGAGGCAGAGCGAGAACTCGGCCTCGATCTGATCCGGCCGGCAGAAGATGTGGCAGTCGTCCTGCGTCAGCGCGCGGACGCGCGTCAGGCCGTGCAGCTCGCCCGTCTTCTCGTAGCGGTAGAGCGTAGCGAACTCGGCAAAGCGCAAGGGCAACTCCTTGTACGAGCGGATGCCCATCTCGTTGTAGAGCGTCATGTGGCTCGGGCAGTTCATGGGCTTGAGCCGGAACGTGACGTCCTCGTCGACCATCGGCGGGAACATCGAGTCCTTGTAGTTGTCGTAGTGGCCCGAGCGCTTGTAAAGATCTTCCTTGACCAGGTTGCCCGTCCAGACGTGCTGATAGCCGTAGCGCGTCTGCGCCTCGCGGACGTAGCTCTCCATCAGATGCCGCAGCATCTCACCTTTCGGCGCGAAGAGCGGCAGGCCCGGACCCGTGGCGTCGGCGAAGTAGAACAGGCCGAGGTCACGGCCGAGCTTGCGGTGGTCGCGCTTCTTGGCTTCCTCGAGCCGCCACAGATACTGCTCGAGCTCCTTGGGCGTCTTCCAGGCCGTGGCGTAGACGCGCTGCAGCATCGGGCGATCGCTGTCACCGCGCCAGTAGGCGCCGGCCACGCTCATCAGCTTGAAGGCCTGGGCGTTGATCTGGCCCGTGTGCTCGACGTGCGGACCGCGGCACAGGTCTGTGAACGTGTCCTGCGTATAGATCGAGATGACAGGCTTCTCGGCGATGGCGTTGCCGTACTCGTCGGTGCCGCCCTTCTCGAGGCCGTCGATCAACTCGATCTTGTACGGCTGGTCGGCGAAGAGAGCGCGCGCCTCGTCGGCGCTGACCTCGCGGCGCACGAACGGGAACTTGCCGTTGACGATCTGGCGCATGCGCTTCTCGAGGCCCTCGAAATCCTCAGGCGAGAGCGGCCGGGGCAGTTCGAAATCGTAGTAGAAGCCGTCGTCGATCGGCGGGCCGATCGCGACCTTGGCGTGCCCCTCGAAGAGCTCGGTGACCGCCTGAGCCATGATGTGCGCCAGCGAGTGACGGATGCGGTAGATCTCCGTCTCGTTGTAAGGAACAGCCGATTGTGCAGACATAGCCACCTCGAACGATCTTTGTGGGTCATCGGTGGTTGGCGAATGAGTGTTCATTAGCCCATCACCCATGACCCATTAACAAAAAAGCTCCCGCCCGAACTGGGGCGAGAGCTTGGCTTCGCGGTTCCACCCAGATTTGCCTTCGCGGTATGGCAGCGACGGCCTCTGAAGGCTGTAACGGGCCGTCCCGTCCTGGTTCGGGTCGTTAAAGACCCTACTGCGCAGGCTGCTCGCGGGTGGTCTCCCTCACCTTCTGGCTGGCTGGGCTCGCAGTCGATGGCCCGGCCTCCCTGAAGCTGATCGAGTGTGGAGGTGTCCCGGTCAATGCCGTGGGGTTGATTATACGGCAGGATGTCAAGAAAAGCGCCTGGGGGGCATGGGCGCGATGTCAGGCGCCGCCTCCAGCCGCACAGTGTGCTGATTTCGCTGAGGGACACGGCCCCGATATCGGCAGGGCTGCAACTGCTTTTGTGCCGCGTGACCCGCGGCGGAAAATCCGCTGACAAACCGGCCCGACGCGCTCAGGCAGCTACGCGTGCAGACACCTGGCCCCCTCATAAACAAACCGGCCAGCAGAGTGATCTGCTGGCCGTCTGTGGGCGGTATAGGACTTGAACCTATGACCTCCGCGATGTCAACGCGGCGCTCTAACCAACTGGGCTAACCGCCCGTGCGACTGCGGAGTATAGCATGCCTCAAGCGTTTTTTCGAGGGTCGTTTTGCTGGTGAATCACGACGTCAGCGGCCGCCGGCCTCGAATGTCCGCAATCGAGCCAGCAAGCGGCGCAACTCATCCGCCACGGTCGAATCGAACTCCGACAGCGCACGCTCCCGCGCCTGTCGCACGGCGGTTGTCTGATCGGCGGGGAACTCCGGGGCCTCAACGCCGGGTCGCGGGATCAGGAACAACAGCAGCCCCATCAGAGCGTGCAAACCCAAAGGCCACAGGAGCGCCGGCGCGGCGCCGGGGGTCCACGCCCCGATCAGCGCCGCCAGGCCGTGCGCGCCGGCGTACGCGGCCGACACGGCGACCGGCCCGACCCCCAGCGCGGGGTCATCTCGCCAGGGTCGATCGCCGGTTCGGATCCGGTCGAGAGTCCACCACCCGACGCCGCCTTCGAAGACGAGCGTGGCCGCCCACCCGGCAACGCCGAGGGCCCACGGCAAAGACTCGCCCGCGACAAGGCTGCGCGCCACCAGCATGACCAGCCAGACCCACACCGGGAGCGCCACCGCGGCGCCGAGCCAGACCTGAACCAGCCGGTGGCGACGGTGTCGATCGATTTGACGCTGACTTGTCTGTTGGAGCCGCCAGTGTTCGGCCGCCTGCTCGAAATCGAACTGGGCCTGTGCCAGGCGACGTTGGAAGCGCACGTCGATCCGTTCACGCCGGCGGGCGATGTCCTTGACCTGCTCCTTGAGCGCGGCCAACTGGGCCGCCCGCTGCTGCGGGTTCGGCGCGGCGCCGTGAGCCGACGGTCGCGCGGACGAATGCCCCGTCGACGTCGGCGGTCTTGGCTCGGGTCGCGGCGCCGTGGCCGCGCTCGATGTCGGGTTCGTCGTCGGCCGCAAGCCGTCGTCGTAGCGGCGGCGCTTCTCGGGATCCTTCAGCGTGGCGTACGCCAGATTGGCGCGCTTCAGGCGCTCCTCGGCCATCCGCCGAACGGGCTCGGTGGCGCCCTGATTGCGGTCGGGGTGATAGTCCTGCGCGAGGCGGCGATAGGCGGCCTTGATCTCTTCCGCCGTGGCCGACGCCGGCACGTCGAGGTCGTCGTAGAACGTCATGACTCTTCCCTGCCTCGGTCTGTTCCTGTGGATTCTATTGCGAAACGCGAAACACGTCGGGTGCGGCGCTGCGCCGCCTCGCCTCGGAAACCACAGCCCCGAGTTTCTCTATTGTTGGCGATCGGCGGCGACTGGCCAATGGCGTGAGCCTTTCGCGGATGGTCCCAGCGATGTGGCACAGCGCGACATTCGCGGCTGCGTCTGTCTTCTCACACCAGGCTGGGATTGCCCGGCGCCCCCTGGCGCTCGCCTCGCTCCACGTATAATCGCCGCATGTCCTGGGACCTCACCGGCCACACCTGGGCCGTCGACCTGCTGCGCCGCGATCTGTCGCTCGGCCGTGTTCGTCACGCGTACCTGGTCACCGGACCGGATGGCATCGGAAAACAAAGCCTGGCGTTGGGCCTGGCCAGCGCCCTGCTCTGCGAGGCGCCCGTCGATGGGTCGAGCTGCGGTCGCTGCCGGGCCTGCATGCTGACGGGCCGCTCGACTCATCCCGACCTGCTCAAGGTCCTGCCCGAGATCAGCGGCAAGCGCATCCGAACCGGCAAGGTCAAGATCGAAGCGGTGCGCCAGTTGATCTACGACGTCAGCCTCAAGCCGATCGAGGCCAGGCGGCGCGTCGCCTGCTTGATCGATTTTGACGCCGCCAATGATCAGAGCCAGAACGCGTTGCTCAAGACGCTCGAGGAGCCGCCGGCCAACGTGGTCGTGATCCTGACCGCGGAGAGCGCCGACGCGCTGCTCCCGACGATCCGATCGCGCTGCGAAGTGCTCGAACTGCGCCCTCTGCCCGCCGCCGAGGTGCGCGACGCGCTCGTCACGCGTCACGGCCTCGACGCGCAACGCGCCGAACTGCTGGCGCGCGTGTCGGGCGGCCGACCGGGCGCCGCGCTCCGTCTGGCGAACGACCCCGATGCGCTGGCCGAGCGCCACTCCACGCTGGCGATGGTGCGTCAGCTGTTGATGAGCAACCGCGTGACGCGCTTTGCCGCGGCCGAGAAGCTCGCCCGCGACGGCTCGGTCGACGACATCCAGGCCACGCTGCAATTGTGGGCCAGCTTCTGGCGCGACGTGTTGCTCGCGATGACGGACGCCGATCTACCCCGCACAAATCTGGATTTCGACGCCGACATCCAGGCCGTGGCGCGCGTGATCGCGCCCGCCGCGGGTCGTCAGGCCCTGCAGGCGCTTGGCCGAACGGCCGATCTGCTGGGGCGTAACGTCAACGCCCGGCTAGCGCTCGAGGTGATGCTGCTGAGTTGGCCAGCGCTGTGATTGGCGGTGTGCAGGTTCGGAGATCGCGAACGTGAGGGCCTGAAGGCCCTCGCTGCGTTTTTCGGTCAGGGCGTGTTGGGGCGCGCGGTGGGAAGGTCGCGGCGCGCGGCCGGTGACACGGCCGGCGTCGGCGTCTTGGTCTCGGGCCGGAGCGGCAGCCACAGCACGAAGGTGCTGCCCTTGCCGGGCACGCCTTCCGAGGTGACCTCGAGGCGGCCCCCATGCAGCTGCGTGATGCGCATCGCGATCGAGAGGCCGAGGCCCGCGCCGCCCATGGCGCGCGAGCGCGCCTTGTCGACCCGATAGAAACGATCGAAGATCTTGGTCTGTTCGGCCGGCGGGATGCCGATGCCGGTGTCGGTGACGGTCAGACGCGCCCAGCCCTCGACCCGGCCAAGCCCGAGCGTGACGCGGCCGCCGGAGGGCGTGTACTTGATGGCGTTCGTCACGAGGTTCAGAACGACCTGCTTCAGCCGATCGGGATCGCCGACAACGGAGGCCTGATCGATCTCGCCGACGACGATCTGGATCGAGCGATCGAGCACGCGCGTCTCGCGGGCTGTGTCGAGCAGGAGGGTGTCGAGGTCGATCGGGGCGCGCGCCAGCGGCAGGCTGTTGGAGTCGGCCTGCGCCAGCAGCAGCAGATCGCCGACGAGCCGGGTCATGCGCTCGGACTCCGAGCGGATGTCGCGCAGCGATTCGGGGTCGGCGCCGCCCATGCGCTCGAGCAGGTCGACATTGCCGCGCACGGCCGTGAGCGGCGTGCGGAGTTCATGTGACACATCGGCCAGGAAACGCCGCTGGGCGACGAACAACTGCTCGAGACGTTCCATCGACGCGTTGAACGCCGAGGCCAGCCGCGTGACCTCATCGTCGCCCGGGCCCTCGACGGGGATGCGGCGCGAGAGGTCGTCGGCGCGCGAGATCTGCTGGGCGGTCTGCGTGATCACGCTCAACGGTCGCAGCGCCCGATCGGCCGCGAGCCAGCCGATGGCGGCCGCCGCGGCGACCGCGCCGATGCCGCCCAGAACCAGCACGATCAGCATCTGGCTGCGCGCGCGATCGACCATCTGCATCGACGTCGCGGTTTGCACGTAACCGAGCACGTCGCCGCGCGAGTTGGTGAGCGCCGCGGTGAGCACCCGCATGTGCCAGCCGTCGATGCGCATGTCGCGCACGCCGGTCTGGCCGCCCTTGAGGCTGTCGGCGTCGAGCGGTGTCGTGTGATCGGAGAGGTTGGCCGTCGCGCTCGACCGCTCGAGCCCCTCGAACCGGGGCAGATCAGCGGCGTTGGCGGTCGAGGGCACCCAGACCTGGGCGTACAACACGGCCGAGGCGAAGTCGCTCTCGAGGTTGGGGATCGTGGCGATCGACTGGCCGCGGATCGTGACGCTCGTGCTGTTCTCGCTGATCTGGCGCGCCGCGTCCTGCAGGGTCTGATCGACCTGGCGGGTGAGGTTGAACTCCAGCAGGAAGTACACGGCCGTGCCGAACGCAAAGAGCACGGTGGCGAGCACGCCCGAATACCAGAGGGTCAGCCGCAGACGAAGGCTCATGGGTGAGGCAGCGGTCGCCGTCTGTCTGGTGGCCATAGCAGGTCCAGACAGGATCGCACGGCTGATTGCTCCGATCCTTAACGCGCGATGAGCGCTTGGTGAGCCGCCGGCGTTCTCAACCGACGGGCGGCGTATCCTCGCGCAGCACGTACCCGACGCCTCGGACGGTATGGATCAGGCGCGGCTCGCCCGACGCCTCGGTCTTCTGGCGCAGGTACCGGACGTACACCTCGATGATGTTGCTCTCGCCGCCGAAGTCGTAGCCCCAGACGCGGTCATAGATCAGCTCGCGGGTGAGCACCTGCCGCGGGTGGTGCAAGAACAGCTCGAGCAGCTCGTATTCTTTGGCGGTCAGTTCGATCGCGCGTTCGCCGCGGAACGCCTGACGCGTGCCGGTGTCGAGCGCCAGATCGGCGAAACGCAGGGTCTCGGGCTGGACCGGCGCAGCCCGGCGGAGCAACGCGCGCAGACGCGCCATGAGCTCGTCAAACGCGAACGGCTTGACCAGATAGTCGTCGGCCCCGGCGTCGAGGCCCTGGACGCGGTCGGCGACCGAATCCTTGGCGGTCAGCATGAGGACGGGCGTCGGGCCCCCGGCGCGCAGCCGGCGACAGACCTCGATCCCGTCCATCCCCGGGAGCATCCAGTCGAGGATGACGATGTCTGGCGCGTTTTCACGGGCCAGGTTCAGGCCGGTCGGCCCGTCGGCCGCCGCATCGACGCGGTACCCCTCGAAGGTCAGGCCGCGTTGCAGAAATTGGCGGATGCGCTCTTCGTCTTCGATGACGAGCACGCGGATGGGGTTATTGGTCATGGCGATAAATATACATCAGACCGCGCGGCGCAGACCGAGCAGCCGTATGGGCGACCGGGCGGGCGGCCGAACGGGCGGCCGAACGGGCGGCCGTAGGGGCGCCCATGTGGCCGCCCATGTGGCCGCCCCACCGCGACCTCGGGAAAGCGAAGGACGAAGGAACGCCGGTGAGGCGACCTTCGTCCTTCGTCGTTCTTCGTCTGGAAGCGGCCAGAGCCGCGTCCGGCTCAGACCAGGTCGACGGTAGCGCCGACTTCGGTGAGCTTCTTCTTGGCGTCCTCGGCGGACTCCTTGCTCACCGACTCGAGCACCTTGGCGCCCGCGGTCTCGGCCATGTCCTTGGCCTCCTTGAGGCCGAGGTTGGTCAGCGCGCGGATGACCTTGATGACGTCGATCTTCTTGTCACCGACGCTCTTCAGGACGACCGTGAACTCGGTCTTCTCTTCGACGGGCGCAGCAGCCGCAGCGGCGGCCGGGGCGGCGGCGACGGCCACGGGGGCCGCGGCGCTGACGCCCCACTTCTCTTCCAGCATCTTGGTCAGCTGGGCGGCCTCAAGCACGGTGAGGGCGCTCAACGACTCAACGAGTTTCTCCAGATCAGCCATTGTCGGAACTCCAATTCAGAAATTTCTTGTCGATGTTGTGACGCGGTCCGGGCCCAACCCGAGCCGCCTGTGCTGATGGGCGAAACCCATCAAGCCGCCGCCGGAGCGGCTTCCTTCTCCGAGTACGCCTTGACCACAGTGGCCACCTGACGGACGCTGCTCGCGAGCACGCCCGCGATGCGCGACGCCGGGGTCGAGATCAAGCCCAGCAACTGGGCGCGCAGGACGGGCAGCGGCGGCAGTTCCGCCAACGCCTCGACCTGTTTGGCATTGAGCACCTCGTTGCCGAGGAACCCACCCTTGACCTTGACGAACTCGCTATCCTTGGCCACGGCCGTGAGGGCCTTGGCCACCGCCGGAGCGTCGCCGAAAGCGAAAGCCACCGCCGTGGTCTGAGCAAACAGATCCGCCGGCGCCGGTCGCCCCATCTCGGCCAACACTTTGCGGGCCAGCGTGTTCTTGACCACATGAAGCTCGCCCTGGGCCTCGCGCACCTTGCGGCGCATCGGGTCCATGCCCTTCATGTTGATCCCGCGGTACTCGACCAGGATCATGCCCTGGCACTTGCCGATCAGCTCACGATACTCGTCGATGAGCTCTTCCTTGCGTTCCTTTGTGAGCGCCAAATCGTTCACCTCCTCACTGGCGATGTGTGGGCGCCTTGCGCCCCAAAACACAACGGCTCGGGCTTCGCATCCGAAGCCCGAGCCGTCTGTCATCTTCCACACGGCCATGGCTGGCCGGTGCCGATTTCAAAACGCTCTACCTCGGCGGGTCTTACGGGCTTTGCGAGCCCAGCCAGCTGTCTTCGGCGAAGTCGTGCTGTTATGCGCCCGCCTTGCCCGGCAGGCATTGTCTCTGCGTTAGACCGTGGGCCCGTGACCGGCCGCAGCCTGCAACGTGTCCACCTTAACGCCGGGGCCCATTGTAGCCGTCAGGACGATTTTCTTCAAGTACACGCCCTTGGCGGTGGCCGGCTTGGCCTTGATCACGGCCCCCATCAGGGCCTGGAAGTTCTCGAGCAGCGCCTGCTCGCTGAACTGCACCTTGCCGATCGGCACGTGCAGGTTGCCGGTCTTGTCGACGCGGAACTCGACGCGGCCGGCCTTGGCTTCCTTGATCGCGCGCGGCAGATCTTCGGCCGGGACGACCGTGCCCGTCTTCGGGTTCGGCATCAGACCGCGCGGGCCCAGGACGCGGCCGAGACGGCCGACCTTGCCCATCAGATCAGGCGTGGCGATGGCGACGTCGAACTCCGCCCAGCCGGCCTGGATCTGCTTGATCAACTCGTCGTTGGCGACGTGATCGGCGCCGTTTTCGGCGGCGATGCGGGCGCCCTCACCCTCGGCAAAGACCAGGACGCGCACGGTCTTGCCCAGGCCGTTCGGGAGCACGACAACATCGCGGACGTTCTGATCCGCGTACTTGGGGTCGACGCCCAGACGAATGTGCGCCTCGACGGTCGCGTTGAACTTGGAATACGACGTGGTCTTCGCCAGCGCCACAGCCTTCTCGGGCGAATAAGCGGTGTCGGCCTCGACCTGAGCGGCTGCTGCCTTGTACTTCTTGCCGTGTTTCTGCATGGTGTTTCTCCTTGTGGTTCCAGCGGGCCCTGCGGCCCTCCCACGAGACAATGGGTGACTGGGCGATTGGGTGACCGGTATGGCTGGGCTCGATCGCCCACTCACCAGCTCGCCCACTCAACCAATAGTTTCAGCCTTCGACGATCAGGCCCATGTTGCGCGCGGTGCCTTCGACCTGCTTCATCGCGCCTTCGATGTCGATCGCGTTGAGGTCCTTCATCTTGACCTCGGCGATCTCCTTGACCTGCGCGCGCGTGACCTTGCCGACCTTGGCGCGGTTCGGCGTGGCCGAGCCCTTCTCGATCTTGGCCGCCTTGGTCAGCAGGAACGCGGTCGGCGGCGTCTTGAGCACGAACGTGAACGAACCGTCCGTGAACACCGTGATCTCCGCCGGGATCACATCACCCACGCGATTGTTAGTGCGGGCGTTGTATTCCTTGCAGAAGGCCATGATGTTGATGCCATAGCCCGCGAGCGCCGGGCCCACCGGGGGCGCGGGGTTCGCCTTGCCAGCGTTGAGCTGGATCTTGACGACTGCCTTGAGTTTCTTTGCCATACGTTACTCTTGCTCCTTGTGGTGCGAGCGGGCGCATTTGGGCGCCCTCCCACGACAATATTGAGAGAGCGGGTGATCGGAGGATTGGGTGAGTGCAAGCACCCAATCACACACTCACCCACTCGCCCAATGGCTTACACTTTCTCGACCTGCAAAAAGTCGAGCTCCACGGGCGTCTCGCGGCCGAAGAACGACACCATGACGCGCACCTTGGTGCGATCCATGTCGATCTCGGACACGGTGCCGATGAAATCGTTGAACGGGCCGTCGATGATGCGCACCTTCTGGCCGGTCTTGAACGTGACCTTGACCTTGGGCGCCTCGGCCTCCATCCGCTTGATGATGCCCGCCACTTCCTCGGGCCGCAGCGGGGTCGGGGTGTTGCCCATCCCGACAAAGCCGGTGACGCCGGGCGTGTTGCGCACGACGTACCAGGTCTCTTCGCTCATGGCCATGTTGACGAGGATGTACCCCGGGAAGACGCGGCGCTCGACCGTGCGGCGCTTGCCATCCTTGACTTCGATCTCTTCCTCGGTGGGCACGATCACGTCCAGGATCTTGCCCTTCATGCCCATCGTGGCGATGCGCTGCTCGAGGTTCTGGCGGACCTTGTTCTCCTGGCCCGAATAGCAATGGACGAAGTACCAGTGCGGCCCGTCGGGGTTGTCCTCGGGCTGGACCGCGATGGCCTCGTGCACTTCCTCGACGGGCTCGTCCTCTTCTTCCTCATCCTCTTCTTCGGCATCGACGGACTCCGTCGCCTCGGCCGGCACGGGGATCGGGAGATCGAACGCGTCGGGCTCGGGCTTCGGAGCCAGGTTGGTCAGACCGAAGAACGCAGCGGCCTCCTCAGCGGCCGAAGGCGTCGCAGGTGTTTCGTCGGCGGTCGGTTCCGAACCGGCGGCCTCGTCCTGGTTGGGCTCGACCGCGGGCTCGTCCGGCGTCACAGTCGGGCCGGTGCCCTGCTCAAGCTCGTCCATGCTCTGCGCCTTTCCGATCAACCCGCGCGCATGCTGAGCAGCACGCGGATCAGCTCGCCAAAGAGATAGTCGAACGCCCCGAGGAAGAGCGAACCGACCACGATCACGCCCAGCACGATCGCGGTCAGGTTGAGCGCTTCCTGGCGGGTCGGCCAAACGACCTTGCGCAATTCACCGAGGGTCTCCCGGTAATAACGCACCGCGGCGTTGGGCTCTTTGATTTCAGGTTGCGCCTTCGTCGAAGACATCGATCAATCCTTCCCAAGATGACGACGACACCGCCCACGTACCGCGGTGTCGTCTCGGCGCCGCCAAGCGGCTGTGCGTGCAGGCCAGGAGGGACTCGAACCCCCAACACCCGCTTTTGGAGAGCGGTACTCTGCCAATTGAGCTACTGGCCTAGAAACCCAGTCGGCTAGTCACCTAGTCGCTGGTCGTCTAGTCTGCCCGACGACTAGCGGACTAGCCGACAAGCAGACCAGCTCCCTTACTTCGCCTCGCGATGCATCGTGTGCTTGCGGCAGCGCGGGCAGAATTTCTTGATCTCCAACCGGTTCGGGTCGTTGCGGCGGTTCTTCTGCGAGGTGTAATTCCGTTCCTTGCAGTCGGTGCACGCAAACGTGATTACCGGTCGGACGTCTTTCGCTTTGGCCATTCTAACACCTAGTCCAGTCGGCGATTGGGTGACTGGATGACTGGGTGATCACTCACCCGGTCATCCAGTCGCCCAGTCACCCAATTCAGTCAATGACTTTCGTGATCACGCCCGCGCCGACGGTCAGACCGCCCTCGCGGATGGCGAAGCGCGACCCGGCCTCGAGCGCCACCGGGATGATCAGCTCCACCGACATGTTGATGTTGTCGCCGGGCATCACCATCTCCACGCCCGCCGGCAACGTGATCGACCCCGTCACATCCATCGTCCGGATGTAGAACTGCGGCCGATACCCGCTGAAGAACGCCTTGTGCCGCCCACCCTCTTCCTTCTTCAGCACGTACACTTCCGCCTCGAACTTCGTGTGCGGCTTGATCGACCCAGGCTTCGCCAGCACCATCCCGCGCTCCACCTGGTCGCGCTCGATCCCGCGCAGCAGCAGCCCCACGTTGTCACCGGCCTGCCCCTGGTCCAGCAGCTTGTGGAACATCTCCACGCCCGTGCACACCGTGCTCATCTTCTCTTCCCGCAGACCGATGATGTCCAGCGCCTCGCCCACCTTCACGATCCCGCGGTCGATCCGCCCCGTCACCACCGTCCCGCGCCCCTTGATCGAGAACACGTCCTCGATCGCCATCAGGAACGGCTTGTCCGTCTCCCGCGTCGGCATCGGGATGTACTCATCCACCACATCCATCAGCTTCAGGATCGACGCGTACTCCGGCGCCGCCGGATCCTGCGACTGGCACTCCAGCGCCACCAGCGCCGACCCACGCACGATCGGCGTCGTCTCGCCGGGGAACTTCTGCGCCGTCAGCAGGTCGCGCAGCTCCATCTCCACCAGCTCCAGCAGCTCCGGGTCGTCCATCATGTCCACCTTGTTCAGGTAGACCACGATCGCCGGCACTTCCACCTGCCGCGCCAGCAGCACGTGCTCGCGCGTCTGCGGCATCGGCCCGTCCGGCGCCGCCACCACCAGGATCGCCCCGTCCATCTGCGCCGCCCCAGTGATCATGTTCTTGATGTAGTCACGGTGCCCGGGGCAGTCCACGTGCGCGTAGTGCCGCTTGTCCGTCTGGTACTCCACGTGCGCGATGTTGATCGTGATCCCGCGCTCGCGCTCTTCCGGCGCGTTGTCGATCTGGTTGTACGCCCGGTACTCCGCCATCTTCTTCAGCGCCAGCACCTTCGTGATCGCCGCCGTCAACGACGTCTTCCCATGGTCGATGTGCCC
>JBGAJV010000013.1:0-101770 GCA_044224715.1 Anaerolineales bacterium
CGCCCTGGGCGTAGCAGGCCGTTGCCGCTGCGCGGGCCTGGGCCTCGACGGCTTCAAGCACTGAGGCTTGTGCCGTGTCCGGCGCGTAACGCTTGGCCTCAGCCACACCGCGTTTGATCAACTCGGCGTTGATGAAGACGTCGCCGACGTAGACGTAGCGCAGCAGCCTGTCGTAGCGGTCGGTCTGCGACACGTCGCGCACCAGGCGCACCTCCTGGCCGCCGACCAACGTGACGTTGGCCGCCGACGCATCGGCGCCGCAGGTCGCGCCGGCCTCGGGCGCGTCGATGCCGATGTAGCGCACGCGGTAGGTCTGCGCGCCGAGCGCGACCTCGATCGTGTCGCCGTCGATCACGCGCACGACCTGGCCGACCTGTTCGTCCCCCGCGATCGGGTCGAGCGTCGGCGCCGGGCTCGCCGTGCGCGTCGGCTGGCGCGTGGCCGTCGGCGGTTTGGGCGTCGACGTGGCCGAGGGCCTGGGGCGAGTCGACGTGCGGCTTGGCGCCGACGTGGCAGTGACGATGGACGCCGCGCCAGCATCGGCCGAGTCGGTTGCCTCAGCCGCGACCGTGGCCGCGCGGGTGCCGACTTCGGCGACGCCACGGGTCGGGCTCAGTGCCGCCGGCAGACTGAGACAACCGCACGCCAGCGCGACGAGCAGCGCCGAGCCGCCGACGATCAAGGGGATTTGTCGTGACCGAGCCTGGCCAGCCCACCAGCGCCGGCCGCGTCGGAGTAACGTGCGCCAGGAGGGAGTACGAGTATGCATGGGCGCCTCGTGTATGGAATTGCTATAGAACGAGAATGATGATCGTATCGTTTCCGGGTCAGATTGCCCGTTAATTTGGCGTGAATCCGGGTCAGCGGCCGCCAAGGGTTGGCCCGCGATCGCGTCGGCGGCGGACGGCCGGTCTTTTGCGCTTTCGGCGCGTCCGCGTCGAAGACTTCTGTGGGCGTTCCCGACCTAACCCTCTCCAACGATGTCATGCGTCCAGGGCGCTCGGAATTCCTACAATGAACTGGGACCCGGCCACGGCCTCCCATGGCCGATACATTTCAAAGGCCGTCACAAGAGCGAACACTGCGCCATGACCACGACCATCAACGTCCCCGCCCAGGCACCTTCCGCTGTTCAACCCGCCATGACTCTGGAGGAGGCACGCCTGGTCCTCTGGATTAGGGACAATCCGCGCCCAATGGGCGAGCTGTTCGATGAGGGCTTTCTGACCACCGACCGTCTCAAATGGACAGCGCAATACGCCTACTCAAAGAGGATGCGCGACGCTGCCGTCGCCCTATCGAGTCTGAGTGCCCCCACGCAACCCGAGGGTTCCGCACCTTCCATCGCCATCGCCGAACCGCTGCCCGCGCCGATGTCGGTCGAGGCCGCCCGCAACGTGATCTGGCCCTTCCGGGAGATTAAGGGCCGATCGATGGGAGAGCTCTTGGATCTCCGGCTGCTCACGCTCAAGGATCTCAGCTACGCGGCTGAGAACGCCCGTGACCGCAAGGTGCGCCAGGCCGCGGTCACGCTCGTGCTCGATCGATTGGCGCAAGTTGAACCGCCGTCCGGGCACATGCACGTGATAAAGAGCGAGCGACGGTCGTATTCGGAAGTCCGACAACTGCAACTTGTGCTTCTCGCAGGCATGCTTGCCGGCAGCCTCGGGACTGCCGGCTTGTTCGCGACTGGTCTTTGGCTCGTGAAGTACATCCCGTTCTGGCAAGACCCGGCGACGATCGCCCTGCTCGCCTCGCCGAGCGGGCTGATAGCGATGGGCATCGTGATCGCCGCGTCTCTTCTGGTCAATCGCCTTGGGGGTATCGCCTCAAACCGCATAACGGACCGGTTCGACAAGGAACTTCGGGCGCACCGGATGGGCCAGCTTGGCGAGGAACACGTTGTCGAGGCGCTGCGGGCTCAGCTGGATAGCGAGTGGACGCTTTTCCGCAACATCGTCCTCCCCGGGCGCAAGGGCGGCGATCTCGACGCGGTGCTCGTCGGCCCAACCGGCATCTGGGCGCTAGAAGTCAAGAACTTCACCGGCGTCTATCGCTATGTGCGAAATCGCTGGGAGCGAACGACAAAGCGGGGCTGGGAGCCAGTGAAGTCCGATCCGGCTGCGCAGGCGCGGCGCAACGCGGCCCGGTTACACGGCTTCCTGGAGGCTGACGACATGGCCCAGTACGTGAATGGCGTCGTCGTCTGGGCCAATCCCGACTCGCCGATCGAGGTCGCCGACTCGGACACGCCAGTGTGGAAGCTTGATCGGTTGGAGGCGCCCCTAACCATCGCGCGATCTCGATCCGCGCTACCGTCCGAACGTCTCGCCCGGATCCGCGAAAAGCTGGAGCGGCTGACCCTGGCAGAGCCGAAGTAGCCGCACCGACTTCTTGCCGGCGTGAGCGAATCCAGCCGCCGATCGTCGGCTTCGCGTGGGCGACTCTATGGGCGCTGAGTTGGGCGCGGGAGAGTTCAGGGAGCTGGGCTAGCCGCGGCAGATGCGGCGGCCGCCGGTGTCTCGGTCCTGCCTGGCTGGTGAGTTTTTACCTTCTCGACGGTGACCTGGATCTCACCGCTGATTCGGATCAGGCGGCGAGCCTCATTGAGGATGTCGGCGTAGAGCTCGGGATCTTCCGACTTGCTGACGTAAACGCCCATCTCCTGATTGTTGACCTGAGAATATTCGTACAGGTTCATCGAGGTCAGGATCGCTTCGCTCTCGTTGAGATAACACTTCGCGTGCAGGTTCTCGCAAAAGCTCGTGCGCACGAACTGGAGGGTGCGCAACCAGTTGATCTGCTCAGGCTGGAGCTCGTTCTTGCCATAGATCAGGCGGATGTCGATCTTGAGCCTGTCCTTGTCCTCGAGCGACTGGCGCAGGCGATCGTTGATATGCAGGTTTGGGCTGATGAGTATCTGGGTTTCGAGCGCCTGATTGATCAGCCGCTGCTGGTGATACGAAACGCCGGTGGTGTCGAGGAATTTGGCCATGATGCCCCTGTCGCGCCCGATGATCGGGCAACGCACACGGGCAGCTGCAAGAAGCCGGCCACGCGGGATCACGGCTTTGGCGGATTCTAACCTTCGACCTGACAGGTCCTCCACGATTCGCGGGTTTTCAAGGCCTTCCAGAAAACGCATGCGGAGGATTCCGGCGCGAATTCTAACCATGGGCGCGCCACCGGCGTGACGGGCAGAGTCCGCACCCACATCCCATGCTGCCAAAGGATGCCCCCAACCTGCCACACCGCGCAGCGGCGGCGTCGGGGACCGGCCCGTCGGGCATGCGCCGGCTCAGGGCTCGAGACCCAGACCGGCCAGCGCTCCCGGATAAACCAGTTGCCGGAAGATCTCATCGACCTGCTCAGGCGTCTGACCGGGGCTCTTCTCCAGCCACCAGCGCATCAAATTGAGGAAAGCGCTGGCGATGAAATCCGCGACCACGGGCACGGGCACCCGCGGCTGAACACCAGGCCGGTCGGCGCTCAGACGACGCTCGGCGTAGGCCCGCAACTGACTCTGCAGACTCTGCGCCACCTCCGCGCCGCGCGGACTGCCGAACAGCGCCTGGTAGAGCCGGCGCTGTTGGCCCACATGCCGCAGAAACCCCAGGCTGGGCAGCAACATCGGCGCGTTGGTCTGCGCCTCGAGGCTGGCCAGGTGCCCCAGTAGTTCTTGCAGCCCGTCAAAGAGCAAATCGTCTTTCGTGGGGAAGTGGGTGTAGAACGTCGAACGCCCAACGTTCGCCCGGGCCAACACGTCTTTGACCGTGATGGCGGCATAGCTCTTGGTCTGCATCAGGTCGATCAAAGCCTGTCGCAGAAGTTGGCGAGTCCGCTGCGAGCGGCGGTCGGCGAGCGAAGGCGCGGCCATGGTGGCCTCCCTTTCCGGACAATCCACCGGCCGTGTCCATTAATGGATCTTTGGCCGGGGTTGTGGCTTGCGGGCGACTCTGGCCTCCCTATGATGAACTGGAGAGGCGGCGACGTTCATCATAGCCGAAAGAATCTCGGCGACCCGAACAACCGACCTTGCCTGACAGACCAATCACATCGAGATGCGGGGAGCGCGGATGTCGCAGCTGAGTTTGTGAATGACGCGACTTGGCGCTTTGCAGGATCCATTCGCGTCATTCACGGCAGACATTTCTGAACCCGATAACAAGATGCGATTGCCCTGCCTTGCCCGACCCGCGCGACCAGCCTTTGGAGGAATCGATGGGACACACCGAAACGACGACAACCGGCGATATCGATCAGGTCATCAAGAGCCAAATGGAACGGATGGTGCCCACGTACGACGCCTACATGCGCCGTATGACGTTGGGGAGAGAGCATGTTTTGCGCGCGGAGACAACGCGCCTGGCTCGCATCACCCCAGGCTGTTCGGTGCTCGAGGTCGGGTGCGGCACCGGCACGTTGACCCTGGCGGCCAAGCGCCAGGCCGGGCCGACCGGCCAGGTCTTCGGCATCGATGTCATTCCCGCGATGATCGAAGCCAGCCGGCGCAAGGCGGCCCAGGCCGGCGAGGCGATCACATTCGAAGTGGGCGGTATCGACCGGATCCCTTTCGCCGATCGTCGCTTCGACGTGGTGCTGTGCAGCTTCATGATCTTCCATATGTCGGAAGCCACGCGCTTGAACGGGATCCAAGAGGTGTATCGCGTCCTCAAGCCCAATGGGCTCTGGCTCATCCTGGATCTGGAAGTGCCCAAGCCGCCTCTTCAACGGTTCATCGCGCGCAGGCTGTTTGGGGGGATGCTCAACCATGAGTTGCGTGAGTTGCCCCCTTTGCTGGCGAGCGCCGGTTTCTCGACCATCGAGACGGGGCCGGCCGACTTCCGAGTCATGGGCCTGCCCGTGATCGGGTACGTCCGTGGCCTGGCCGAAAAAGCCTGACCCGTTCCGCGGCGCCGCTGGCGTCGGCGGCGCGTTCCGCACGCCCCAGGGCCGACCACGTCGGCGCGATCTCGGTCGCCCACCCACGCCCACCGCACGGAGCGCCACGCCGCGCGGCGGCCTCCGCGCGAATCGGCGCGGGCCTGAACGACCTGACAGGTCTCCCCGTTTGATCCGGTCATCCGCGTCGAGCCGGGCCGCACCCCGAACCGCGCTCACTGCGACAGGAAAATCGCCTGATGATCGCTCGCCCACTCGCGGAACGTGCGCGCCGGCCGCCCGGTGACCTCGGCGACGACGCCCGTCACCGGCGCTGTCACCCCGACGGCGTCCGCCCAGATCTTGAACAGCGCGGCCACGATCGGCACGGGCACGTGGCGCTCCATCTGCTCGCGCGCCACAACCGGATCCAACGCGACAACCGAGATCGGCCGACCCAGGACGTCGCCGAGGATGGCGAGCTGGTCGGCCTGAGACAGCGACTCGGGGCCGGTCAGCATCAGCTTCCGCCCGACCCAGCGATCGGTCGTCAACGCCTGAACCGCCACCGCCGCGATGTCGGCCTCGTCGATCGGGGCTCCGGTCGAACCCGGGTACGGCAGGCTGACCGACCCCGACGCGCGGATCGACCAGGCCCACTGCAATGCGTTCGCGGCGAAGATGCTCGGCCGCAGGAACGTCCACTCGAGCCCGCTGGCTTCGATCGCGCGCTCGATCTCGGCGTGCATCTCGGCAATCAGGTCCGCCTGGCGCTCGACGCCGTCCACCACGGCGCCCGACGACAGAAACACGATGCGCTGCAGTCCGGTTGCCCGGGCCGCCGCCACGAACCCTTGAGCCGAACCCGGCACCGCGAACAGGAAGGCCGCGCTGACGCCCTCGAGGGCGCGCTCGACGGCCGCGGGATCCATGAGGTCGCCGGCCACGACCTCGGCGCCCGCCGGGAGCTGGGCCTTCTCGGGGTTGCGGGTCAGCGCCCGCACCGCCAGACCCTGTTCCAGAAGTTGCGCGACCACATGTCGGCCGACATTGCCGGTAGCGCCTGTGATGAGGATCATGATCACTTCTCCTTGTGTTGATGGACTGAATCGGCTGGGTTGTTCAGGATGACGGCCGCACCGTCGCCGCGAACGCGCGGAGTTCGGCCGCAAAGGACTCGGGCTCCTCGAGCGCGGTGAAGTGACCGCCGGAGGACAACTCCGTCCAACGCACCACGTTCAGGAAGCGCTCGGCGATCTCGCGCGGCGGCCGGGTGAAGTCGCGCGGGAAGAGCGTGACGGCCGTCGGCACGTCGATGCGCTGACCGGGCGCGAGCTGCGGCGCGCAGCGGACGTCGTCGTAGTACAGGCGGACCGACGAGGCGATCGTTTCGGTCAGCCAGTACAGCATGACGTTGGTCAACAGGTCGTCCTGGCTGAAGCGGCGCTCGACTTCGCCATCACAATCGCTCCACGCGCGAAACTTGTCGACGATCCAGGCGGCCAGCCCGATCGGGCTGTCGTTGAGGCCATAAGCCAGCGTCTGCGGGCGGGACGATTGCACCATGGCATAGCCGCCTTCCTGCATGAACCAGCCCTGGGTCGACCCGAGAAAGCGCTGCTCGGCCGGCGTCGGGTCGGGTATCTCGGACGGAAAGCTCACGTCGCGTGGGAAGCCGATGTCGGTGAGATGCAGCCCGAGCAGGTGCTCCGGGTTCGCGATCGCCAGCAGACGCGCCACCCGGGCGCCGATGTCGCCGCCGGAGATCAGGTAGCGGTCGTACCCCAGGCCTTCGGTCATCAGACGGGCCAGGCGCTCAGCCGAGATCAGCGACCGCATGCCGCCCGGCCCGGTCGGGCGCGCCGAGAACCCGAAGCCCGGTAGCGAGGGCACGATGACGTCGAAGCTCTGCGCGGCATCGCCGCCATACCGCGCCGGATCGGTCAGCAGCGGCAGGACCTTGATGAAGCGATAGAACGAATCGGGCCAGCCGTGCAGCAGAAGCAGCGGCGTCGGGTTCGGGCCCTTTCCGCGCACGTGGATGAAGTGCAGATCGAGGCCGTCGACGGCAGCCGTGTACTGCGCGAAGGCATTCAGGCGAGCCTGGGTCGCGGCCCAGTCGAAGCCGTTCAACCAGTAGTCGGCGAGGCCGGTCATATAGCCCAGACCGGCGCCCATCGACCACCCCACGCCCTCGGCTTCGGCGGGCCAACGGGCGGCTCGGAGCCGGCGCTCGAGGTCGTCCAGGTTGGCCTGTGGGATATCGATGGTGAATGGACGAACTTGCATGCTGCGCTCTCCCCTGATGACGTCGCTCGGTTGACGAACGCCATCTTAGGGGGAACGCTGTTTTGGGTCTTGTATTCAAACGACAGTCGGGATGCGGGGTTCGGCGGCGCTCACGAAGTCTGGGCTGCCCGGGCCAATTGGCCGGGCGTCTGGCCCAGGTAGCGCTTCAGCGACTTGGTCAGGTGAGGTTGGTCCGAGTAGCCCAGCTCGAACACGGTATCGAGGATGGTCTGGCCCTTCAGCAGCAAGTCCTGGGCTTTCCGCGCGCGCTCGATGACCTGGTGATCGCTCGGCGACATCCCGGTGGCGCGCAGGTAACGTCGCTGCAACGACCGCAACGAGCCGGGCGCTTCGCCGTCGAGATAGGCCGCGATCACGGGATCCTGCGCGACGAGGCCCTTGCGGGCCAGACGCTCGATGAAGGGCTCGACCTGGTCGTAGTCGGGCAACGGGAGGGTCTCATCCTGCAGCCAAAACGTGTCGCGTCCGGCGCGCTGGAGAAGATGCATGCTGTCGACCAGGTCCGACGCCGGCCAACTCGGCATGTACGTGCCCACCCGCATGCGAATACCGATGTACTCGGTGCCGGCTGTGTAGGTGATCGGCGCAACGGCCGTCGCCGCGCCCGCGACATGGATCTGCGTCTGGCTACCCTGGGTGACGATCAGGAAATCCCAACTGGCGTCCGCCACGGCCAGGTACCGGCCCGGCGCTTCGGCGATCGTATGCCAGATCGACTCCACCAACGTCGATCCAGAGACGCGATCTTCATAAAAATAGCTCATCCCGTGGCTTCCCCTGACGCGTCGATTCTACAGCACGATCCAGGTCAGAAGAGCCGCGCCGCGCCAAAGGCAGTGCCTGGCGGCGCCGAGTCAGGCGATCATCGGCGCAGACACGTGGCTTTCCGTCGTCCGGTCTCTTAACAAGTACGCGGCCTGCCAAACACTCACGAGGACGCCCAACACCACGACACCGCCCTCGAGATCTGGCGCGACATAGACGAACCAGGCCGGGATCCCGGCCGCGATGTACAGCGTGCTCAGCCCCAGCGGCAGCCGGCGGGTTGCCCAGCCGGCGGCGCCCAGCAAGACGAGGGACCACCCCCAGAAATGCCAGCCCGCCCCAAGCACCCCGGCGACCAGGGTGCTCCATACCGCCAGCACCGTGATCGAATCTTCGAGATGCAGATCGGGGTGAGCCAGGTGATAGGACCGGTTGGCCGAGCGGATGCACGCAACCGCCACCATCGCGGCCACGGCCACCCAGGCGGCGCCCGTCGCCCAAGCCACACGCTGCGCGGCGAGGCCGCCGATGCGCGCTCGAACCGCCCAAAACGCAGCGACGAAACTGGCCGCCCAGACCGGCCCGGCCAGGAAGTCAGCCAGGCCGTAGGCCACAGGTCCGAAGACGGCCCGGAGATCTCCCGTCAGGTAGATCCACGCCGGAACGATGTTGGCCGCTGCAAAGACCACCGACGCCCAGGCGCCCCATTTCGACAGCGTCATGACCAAATCCTCCTGAATCTCAACGGAACGATGATCTTGCCCATGCGCACCGGACCGAGCCGGGCAGCCGCGGCTACGACCTTACGGGTCGAGCCGCAGAAGTTGTGGCCACAGGAGTTGTTCAAGCTCGACGGAATACGCGATTCCATGCGCTTTCGCTATTCCGGGCGCCACAGCGCGGTAGTATTCGCACAAGGCCTTGCCCGCTTGAAGCAACGCCTTCGGCTCGACGCCGCAACACGTGCTCCGTAAGGGTTCCAGGACGGCCACCGGCAGCGACTCCTCGATCTTGAAGTAGGGTTCGCCTTCGGCGACCGTGGCATCGTTGAAGTCATGGTTCAGACGGGCCAGCATGACGCACATCCTGCGCAGGGCCTCGACCTGGCCGTAGGCAAACCACCACTGCTGGCGGCCCATCGCCTTGATGAAGTGCGAAAGGTCGTGCCAGAACCAGTCGATCTGGCGCCGCAGCACATCCAGTTGCCGTTCGCGATCGGCGGCCGGGGCTGGGAATGCGCCGCCCTCCAGGAGGCCGAGACGATCAAACAGGATCTGATACGGCCCGCTGCAGATCGTTTGAAAGTCGCTCTGCCGCCCGAACCAGAACTCGCCCTCGGTCCCATTCTCATGGACGAACAGGGCGCCATGCATCACGCCAAAATCCTCCAAGAAGAGGAGCCGGCCCAATTGATGCGCGAACCGCGTCTTTTCGGAGACGAAGTCCTCATAGGCTTCATCCGTCGTCACGAAGTACAGGTCAAGGTCGGCGTATTGATCGGCCTGACCTCTCGCATGCGAGCCGCCGATGAAGGCGGCGATGATGCGACGATCGGCCAGGCAGAGGTCGAGGAAGCGGCTCGCGACGACGCGTTGCGGGTCGGGCAGGTCCAGTCCGCGAAGGTTCATCAACGCCTTCCTGAAGCTGGTCAGCGGCCCGCGTCAGCGACCGGCGGCCTACTTCGCCCAAGGAAAACCCGTCGACCTGTCAGGTCGATCGTCGCCGTGCATGAGGCCAGGGTGATGTCGACCGACAGCGACTCTCGCCGGCGACGCGAGGCCGATCGGGGAATGCGAGGGTCGAGGCATCGCCCCGGTCGAGCGATTCGCGGAAGCGGGTCGAGGGCGGCCCTGTTGGTTGGCAGCGACGTCTGCCTAAGCATACCGCGATCGGCAGCCGACGGCCCGATACGCCGGTCGCTGCGAATTGCCGCCGGTAGCCCGGCGCGTCTGATCGTTGGTCCGTGCGCTGCGTTTCGTCTGGAATGCCCGGCTATTCCGTCGCTCTCGGCCGTCGTGCCGCCAGGGCGCCTTCTGCCAGCACCTGCAGCACGATAAAGAAGAACGCGGCCTGCAGCGCGCTGAGCCCCGCGGCCAGCAGCGTGAAGCCGCCGTCGCCGCTCACGGCCCGCAGCACCTGCACCAGCGCCGTGGCCAGCCCGATCAGCAGGTAGAGCCAGGCGAAGATCCTGGCGCCGGTTGAGATCTGGCGCCTCCGGCCCGGGGCGTCGAACACATCGCGGTCCAGCGGCACGTGGCTGGGCGCGACCCGCCGGTGTGGCGCGCGGGGCGCCGGCGACGTTGCGGCGGCCTCCGGTGGCAGATACCCGAGCCGCTCGAGCAGGATCCGGCGGATCGCCTCCAGGCCCTCGCCCATCAGCCCGCCGTCGTCACGGCGCTGCCAGAGGGTCACGAGGTCGGCGGTGTCGCGGGTGTCGAACTCCTGCTGCTGCCGGCGGACGAGATCGCTGTGCCAGTCGCTCATGGCGTCGCCCCTATCGCCGAGTGTTGGGGGGGTCTCGGCATTTTCGGCGGAGCAAGTTCCGTGCCAGCGATTTTCGCCACACAGGGGCGGGGATTGCCCCAGGCGTCGATTACAACCCCGATTGCAACCTCCGGTCGATGTCGCGACATCCGTGTCGGCCTAGAGTGTGAGCCATCCACAAGACGCGCGACGCCGGAAGCCGGTCGCCCGCCCGGGGCTGCGTGGGCCGATCGGTCGAGCGGCGCCGGAAGACCCGGGCCGAGGCGTGCGCCCCGGAACCCGTTCGAGAGAAGGAGTGACTCATGAACACCCAGCAGACAGGCACGAACGTGGGCAGGAAGAACATCATTTTCGGCGTGGCCCTGTTCCTCATCCTCGGTGTCGTGGCCGGCATCCCCCTGAGCATCGACCTCTTCGGCGGATCGACGCTCACCGCCGCCCAATATCAGGCCTGGAAGGTGATACACGCCTATGGCGTCTTCCTGGCATTCGTGAACTTCTTCTTCGGCTACGGCATCGACCGCCTCGCCTTGACCGACCGTCAGAAGGAGATCGCGAGCTGGTCCTTCTTGATCGCGGCGCTGGCGGGCGGCCTCGGCCGGGCGACGCTGCTGCTCCTGGCGCTTCAGGGCGGTGCCGCCGGCCATGCCATGTCGCTGATCGAGACGGTCGGGTTCGTCATCGGCACGATCGTGTTCGTGAACGGCCAGTTGGGCGAACGCGCCCATCGGCCCGAACAACGCACGGCCGCGCTCACCCACGGGCGCTGAGCCAGAGCCGTTGAGGACCGCGAGCCAGCGGCCTCGCCCAACACCCTGGCGCCGGTCAGCTTGCGCCGACCGGTGGCCAGGGTGTCGGCTATTTGATCACGCCGACGCCGGATGCTTGGGCATCGGTCGGCGCTCGCCACGGCCCGCGGCGCACAGGCCGACGCCCACCAGGTAGAGCGCGCTTTGCAGGACGTTCACCTGCCAGCGCCCATGCCCGATATACGCCGAGGCCCAGAACGCCATGACCTCGATCCAGCCGATCACGCCGACGAGCAGCCAGAAGGTCCGCCGGTCACCGGCGAGCAGCTCGCGGCGGATCAGCGGCCAGCACAAAATCGACACCGCCAGCGCGCACGAGTTGTACAGCAGCGTGAAAGCGTCGAGCGCGCCAAGCGTTCGGGCGCTGAGGGTCGCGACCTCGGCCGCCGAAAAACCCGCCACCTGCAGCATCGGCGACTCGCGCCCAAGGACGATCACATAGCCGAGGATGATCAGCGCGAGCGCGCCGTTGATCACGCACCAGATCGAGAGAACCCGCGCGCCAATTTTCAACATGGTTCCTCCGCGTCCGCGTGGGCGGTCAAGCGGCGTGTGCTGCGAAGGTCCAGGCGACGCCCCGACCCTCGCAGCACCCCGCCCCGCTGAATGGATCCGGCACCTCAGGCAACCGCGGCGCGTTGCGGGCGGCGCGCCCACAGGCCCGGGAAGAGGAGTGACAGGCCGAGCCCGACCTCGGCCACGAACCCGAGCGGCCAGCTGACGTAGGTGATGGCCGTGAAGCTCGGGAAGAGGAAGAACTGCAGGGCCGTCGCCGTCCAGGTGCAGCAATGCACCATCAACACGATTCCCAGGAACTTGGGGAGGAAGCCGGATTTGTAGACCAGATATCCGAGCGGAAAGAGCCAGGGGCCGTAGAAGAATTGGGCGATTTTGAAGCCGGTCTGGTAGAGATACAGGAAGGCCATGGCCAGGGCCTGCAGTTGATCGGCCGGGTAGGGCTTCAGGAAGTCAACGCCGCTCAACACCAATGAGCTGGAGACCAGGAAGATATCGCTGACGCACTGAACGGCGACGCCGGTTCCGTTCAACAGCAGGAAGAGCAGGGCCACCTCCGGGTTCACGGGCTTCAGCAGCCTGTACAGAGCCCAGGCCGTCAGGAGGAACAGCACGGCCGCGATCAGGTCGATCACGAAACCGACCTTGAAGATCCCGGCCGAAGCCGCGATGTTCGCAGCGGTCGCCGCGGCGTCGCCGTAGATGATCGTGCTCGAGCGGCCCGCGACGTCTGCAACGATCTGGACGACGACGTAGACAAGATACAGTGCCCCGGCGGTCCGGGCGGTCTTGGTGACGGTGTTCATGACGATGCTCCTTGGTGTTTGTGTCAACGCGATCAGCGGACCGGTTGAGTCTGCGGTGTTGCGGCGCTCGCTCTGGCCGGCGCCAGGGTGAGGTCGTGCGGATCTGGTGCCGGGACGGCTGGCGTCGCCAGACGCGCCACGGCCGCCGGGTCGAACCCCTTGACGATCAACCAGATCGCCAGGACGAGTTCCTGCAGGCCCGAGGGCGCCAGCATGGCGACCTGCAGCGGCGACGACGGGCCGATGATTTCGAAGGCGGTTAGCAGACAGGAGACCAGGTGTAGCAGGATTGCGACGATGCCCCAGCCGGCGAGCCAGCGCGGTAGCAATCGAGCCCGGTAGAAGATGAGGTTGTACAGGAGCGCGCCCAGGCCCCAGGCGAACAACGCCACGACATCCCGCGTCCACTCCCGCGTGGTCACGATCACGTCGGCCAGCGTCTGGAAGTACGACGCCTCAGGCGCTCCGGCCGCCAGGAACGCCCGGCTCAGCGGGATCAGAGCCAGGAGCCCAAGCGCGGCAATGATCGCGCAGATCCCCTCGAGCGCGCGTAGAACGACGGCCCACAGCGCCATCGCCTCATGGTGTCGGCGCAAGATCGGGTACAGCCAGATCGCGATGCCCGAACAGGCCAACACCATAGTGAGGGTCAGGAGGACGCCGATGACCACGTCGGTGCTGTGGCCGGCGATCGTCGCCAGATAATCCGGGCTCGCGAGGATGGCCAGCGGCCCAAAGGTCAGGAAGCCGGCAACGTCGGCGACGACGAACAGCAACCCCGCGGCCAATGCGCTCTGTCGGTGTGTCATCATGTGTCCTCCGTAATCGAGCGAACCGGATGCGGCTCGCCGGGCTGTACCTTCACAATTGAGATCAAAGTCAGACCCAGGTCGCGGATCTTGCGGAGCACGCCATGCAGCGCGGCCTGATCGGCCACGAGCCCTACAAGGCGCGTCGTGCCGTCGGCCTCGGCCGTGACCGTCAGGCCCGCGAACCAGTCGGCCAGCTCGTGGCCAAGATGACCCTCGATGCGGATCGCGTAGACGATCCCCGAGGCCGGGTCGGGCCGCGGCGCGCGCTCGGTCGCCATGGCCGCTACCGGGTCGCACCGGCGCCCTGGCCGGCGGAGATCCGCTGCAGGCCGGTGTTGGGGCCGCAGAGCACGCCGATGGCTGCGCCGAGCGCCAGGAACCGGGGCACGTTCAGGCCGGCGCCGACCAGGTGGTAGATCGACAGCCGGTCGGCGTCGACAACGAGCGAAAACGCCTCGACGACGGCCAGCGCGACCATGCTGAGGATCAGGGCCTTGCCGAGCGGCAGAGCGCCGGGGAGGCGATCCCCGTAGCGCAGCAGCAGACCGCTGACGCAACCCGCGAGGATCAGGCCGCCGACCAGCGCGGCAACGGTCATGGGCCAGTACGGGATGGACAGCGCGGCCCGGTAGGCGGCGGCGATCGGGGTCAGCGAGATGGCGAGATTGGCCGTCCAGAAGGCCAGGCCGCCGGCGAGTGTCAGCCGGGTCATGCGACCGCGCAACAGCGTGATGGGGTTCATGTTGGTCTGCTCCGATCGGGCGTGGGCTCGTGCGGTCGATGCGACCGCGCCGCGCTCGATGCATACAGGATGCATCGGCCCGGGCGTCGTCGTTAGACACTTCGGTGTGGGTCGGAGTGTGGTTGTGCCAGGGGCGGTGGCGAGGCGCGGGTCTAGATCAGCCCGAGCACGCGGGCGCGCGCGACGGCCTCGGTGCGGCGTTGCACCTGCAGCTTCTCGAAGATTCGGCGGTTGTGGCCCTTGACGGTGTCCAGGGCGAGGAAGAGCCGGGCGCCGATCTCGTGGTTGGTGAGTCCCTGGGCGATCAATTGCAGTACCTCGAGCTCGCGCGCGCTCAACGGCTCGACAAGCGGCGAGGATGTCGCGCGCGGCACTGCGCCGCTCGGCGATGACGCTGCCGCCAGGATCCGGCGCGCGTAGTCCGGCCGGATGCCGCGCGTGAGGCCTTCGCGCAACAGCGCCGTGATGCCCGGGCCGGCGTCGACGAACAACCGCACGTAGCCTTCGGGTTCGGCGAGCGTCAGAGCGCGCTGGAGCGACTCAAGGGCGTCGGCCCGCGCGCCCAGAGCGTGGTGCGTCAGCGCGCGCAGGGTCAGGATCTCGATGACGCTGCCCACCCGCGCCCCGGTCTCGGCCGCCGCCAGCAGGCGCTCCAACAGGCCGAGGGCCTCCACCCGTGCCGCGTATTCGCCGTGCGCGAGCAGAACCCGCGCCAGGGTGAGGTGCTCGAACTCGCGCCGATAACTCAGTTCGTCGTCGCTGGCCAGCTGACGCTCGCGCACCCAGTCTGACGCATTGGCCAGGTTGCCGATCGCGGCCCACAGCCGCGCCCGCCGCGCCGCGATCGGACGCACGTTCGGCGAGAAGTTGCCGTCGTAGAGCCGCTCGGCTTCGTCGAGCAGCGCGAGCGCACCGTCGACGTCGCCGCGAGCCTCGTGGACACGGGCCAACGTCGCGCGCCATCGATAGGGGTTCTGCGGCAACGCGGCCAGCTCCCCCAGCGTCTGGCTCAAATGCAGGTGCTGCTCAGCGGCGTCCATATCGTTGCGTTCGAAATGCAGCGCGGCCAGGCCGACGTGCATGTCTGCCGCGCCCTGGCGGACTCGCCCGCCTGGCTCCGTCGCCCACTCCAGACCGTGTTCGAAGCTGGCCCTGGCATCCTGCAGACGGCCCAGCGCGATCTGGAGGTCGGCCAGCGTGATCGCGGCTCCGATTGCCGGAGAGACGTAACCCGCAAGCCGCAAATCCGACAGACCCTCGGCCGTCAAACGTTCGGCGGTGACAAGATCTCCGCCGGTCCAGGCCGCCAACGCCAATTGGGTCGCCGCCCCGCCCCGCGTCAGAAGGTCGTCAGCGGCAGCGTGGTCGCGGGCCCGCTGAGCGTAGGCGATGGTCGCGGCGACGTCACCGCCCCCCAGGGCCTGCCCGGCCCGGATCAAGGGCACGCGGCCCGGCAGCCGGCGGAACTCGTCATGATCGGCGACGACCATGCCCGCGGGTCTCTCACCGGTGGCGGTTGCTTCGAGCCAGCGCTCGGCGTCGGCGAGCCGTCGATCCACTCCGGCCAGCTCGCCGCAGGCCATCGTGGTCAGGGCAAAGCCTGTGCTGAGCACCGGCCGGGCCGCCACGAGATCATCGGGCAGTTGCTTCAGCCAGCCGAACAACGCCGCGAACTGCCGGCTGCGGCTCAGGCTCGGGAGCGCCAGTTCGATCAGGTCCGCAGCGCGCGCGAAAGCCTGCGCGGCCAAGGCGTGCCGGATTGCGGCGGGCCGATGGTCGTGCGCCGCGTGCCAGGCGCTGGCGCGCAGGTGAAGGTCGGCGACCCGCTCGGGCTGCGCCTCGGCCAGATGCGCCTGCAGGACGCCGGCGAAGAGATGGTGATAGCGAAACCACTGGCGCGTGTCGTCGAGCGGGACGAGGAAGAGGTTGTTGCGCTCGAGCAGGCTCAGCCGTTCTTTCGAGTCGTTGCGCCCGGTGACGGCATCGCAGAGCGGCGCGCACAGCCGGTCGAGGATGCAGGTCTCGAGCAGAAAGTCGCGGATCGCCGGCGGCAACTGCGCGATGACCTCATCGACCAGATAGTCCAGCACGAAGCGATGGCTGCCTGCAAAGGCCTGGATGAAACCGGCGGCATCGTCGCGGCCCCGCATCGAAAGCGCGGCCAACTGCAGGCCCGCGATCCAACCCTCGGTGCGCGCTTCCAGCGCAGCCACGTCGCGCTCGGTGAGCGACAGGCCCATCACCCGTTGCAAGAAGTCGGCGGCCTCGGCAGACGTGAAGCGCAGGTCGGCTGCGCGCAGCTCGACCAGCTGGCCGCGGGCGCGGAGCCGGGCGAGCGGCAGCGCCGGATTCTCACGCGTGGCGATGATCAGGTGCAGACCGGGCGGTTGATGCTCGATGAGATAGGCGACGGCCTCATCTACCGCGCGCGAGTCGACCCGGTGGTAATCGTCCAGCACCAGGATGCACGGGCCCGCGATCGCGGCGACGTCATTGATCAGCGCCGTCATGGCCGCCCTGACCGGCGCTGGTTGCGGGTCCTGGAGCGCGGCCGACAGCGCCTGGCCGACGCCCGGGTCGAGGGTCTGCGCGGCGGCGACGAGGTAAGTCAGGAAACGCTGGAGGTCCGCGTCTTCCTCGTCGAGCGATAGCCAGGCGACGGGCATGGCGGGATGACGTTGCGCACAGGCGGTCGCCCAGGCGCCGAGCAGCGTGGTCTTGCCGCTGCCCGCCGGGGCCGAGATCACGGTGAGCGGGCGCTCGAGGCCTTCGTCCAGGCGTGCCAAGAGACGGGGTCGCAAAACGATCTGCGCCCGATCCGGCGGCCGATACAGTTTCGTGGTCAACACGGGCGTGGACATCGCACGATCCGTTCGTTCGTCCACTCACGCAACGCTTGAGGGGATTGTAGCTGATGCCGGTGCACGACCAACGCCGCGCCGGGCGGCGTGGGCGAATGGTCAGGCGCCTTTCGATCGAGGCTTCATCTAGTACACGGATTTCACGGATCGGCACGGATCACGCGGACTCTATGGAATCAGACACGCTGAATGCCCGGACTCCAACTCGCGTCATGCGCGGCAATGAAACGCCGACAACGGATGCGATAGCGGATCAACGGATGAAGCGGATGGTGGCCCGGCAGCCTGCGCACAACGCGATCGGCGTGTGGTCACACAGGCAGCGCCACGATCGGCTTTGTGGGGCGCCCTGTGGCCCTCAGGCGCTGATCCGTTTCATCCGTTGATCCGTTACCTGATCCGTTGTGGACCCCGGCCAGACCGGGTTCGTCCATCGGATCGTGGGTGGTCAGGCGTGGAGTCTTGCCGGGGATCGCGCGACCCCCGTCGAATCAGTCGCGCTGGGAGAATGGACACCAGAACGCCTCAAGCGCGTCATGTCGTCAGGTCCTTGTCTTCCATCTCCCACGTATGGTCGAGCGTGTGGTACGCCGTGTGTCGGATCAGGTAGCGGAGCGGCCACTTGCGGGCGAGTTTTGCTTCGGCGTGATGCTGTCGGATCGCGTCGCAATACATCTCGCGATGCGCCGCCAGACCCTGATCGGTTACCAGGTCGGCCAGCGGCGGCAACATCACGCCGAGCTTCTTGGTCCAATCCAATTGCGCGAGCAGCACGTGACGGACGATGTGGTCGCGGTCGCGCCCGCCGCCGCGCGGACCCGCCCGCATGTCCGCCGATACCCGCGCTCGCACTTTGTCGAAGTACCGCCAGGACGCGCGCAGGAGAGCCAGTTCGCGCTCGAGGATTTTGGCCGTCATGGGCTTCCAATCGAACTCTGAGAACGCCCACGAGATTCCCCAGAAGTCGGTCGACGTGGAGCCCGGATAGCGCTCGACCACCTGGAACGTACTATCGGCCGAGAACTCGGTTCCAAGCCGGGCCAGTTTTGCGATAGGCGCATACCGCGGCAGATAAGCGCGCAGGCGCTCGAGGGCGGCGTCCTCGGTCTTCGCGCTGCGCTCGAGCCCAGGCCAATCGGGCGCGACCGCGACGACTCGCTTGCCTTTCGGACCAATCTCCAATGCCACCCGCATTCGTTTCGCCATGTGTCAACCTTTCACGGCGGCAATCGGCCGCCTGCCGGGCACTACGGGCCGACGCGAGCCGGCCTGACGCAAGACCCGCAACGGCAGACGCCGTCGCAGCACGAATCCACTCCATCGATTTGCTGTCCGTTTGCGACGCCGGCCTCGCTTCCGGTCCGCAGCGGCTTTAGGCGCCCACCCGCACCAGCCGCGCTGCGAACCGCTCGGGATGCGCTGCTTCATATCCCCAGACATCCAGTTCCGGTAGCGCGACACCGGCGCGACTGAGCGACGTCGTGATGTCGGTTCGATGGGCCACGCCATGGTAAACGATGGACATGAAGATCAGACGCGCCTGGTAATCGAAGCTCCAGCCCGGCGCCTCCTCATGGACGTTCTGCGTCGGAGACACGCCGCGCACGGTCTCGAGGAGTCGCGCGCCAAGCTCGGCCTCAAAGGCCGTCAGTTCCGCCAAAGACGGACGACCATCCCACGCAAAAGGCGGCTGCGGCGCGACGCCGTGGATCCGTTTCAGAAATCCGGCCTCGGCGCGCTGGATGTGCAAAAACGTCGTGACGATCGAGCCATAGGCGCCCGGGATCTCGGCATCCAGGAGCGCCGCGTCGAGCGTCGCGCAGACGGCCAGCAGCGTTTGATTGGCCCACTCGTTGTACAGGACGAATTCGATCAGCGTCGGTTCGGGTTCAACGGTCACAAGGCACCTCCAGTGTCATGTCGGCAGGTCCAGCGTACGCAGGAATACAGGTCGGTATGCGCCCTGTATTCTTCGGAGCGCGCCGATGCGCGCAAGACGTCGTCGTGCGCCCAACCCTGAAGCCGTTCTGCGTAGGCCAAACGCGCAAACCCATACCATGATGCCGGCGCACGCCGCGCGACTCCACCCGTGCTGGGTCCTTGGCGGTTGGTGAACGCGCCTCCATTGCGGCGGTCAGACCGAGCCAAGAAACGCGCGCAGCGCGGCCAGCGTCGCCGCGGGCGCTTCTTCGGCGACGTAGTGACCGCACGGCAGGCCCTGGCCGCGGACATCGCGGGCGCGCGCACGCCAGGTGGCCGGCACATCGTAGTGTCGTCCGACGAAGCCGCGCTCGCCCCACAGCGCCAGCACCGGGCAGGTCAGCAGTGTGGCGAGGTCGGCCTCGTCGTGGACGAGGTCGATCCCGGCCGAGGCTCGATAGTCCTCACAGCTGGCGTGGATCGCGGCCGGGTTGCCAAAGCAGCGCCGGTACTCGGCCCGCGCCTCGGGCGTCAGCGCGCCTGCGTCGCGGCCCCACTGCGCGAACTTGGTCTCGAGCCACAGGTCGACGTCGGCCCCGATCAGGCGCTCGGGCAGATCGTAGGGCTGGATCAGGAAGAACCAGTGGTAGTACGCCTCCGCAAAGGCCCGATCCGTCGTGGCGTACATGTGCAAGGTCGGGGCGATGTCGAGCACGGTCAGGCTGAGCACGCGCTCGGGAAAGTCGAGCGCGAGCCGGTGCGCCACGCGCCCGCCGCGGTCGTGGCCGACGACGTGAAACGCGCGGTGGCCAAGTTGCGTCATGACGTCGACCTGGTCGGCGGCCATGGCGCGCTTGGAGTAAGCCCCATGATCCGCCCCGCCCGGCGGCTTGTCGCTATCGCCATAGCCGCGCAGGTCCGTGGCCACGACCGCGAAGTCCTCGGCCAGACCTGGCGCGATCCTGTGCCACATCACGTGCGTCTGGGGGTAGCCGTGCAGGAGCAGCACCGGCGGGCCAGAACCCTTGCGAACGCCGTGAATGGCCGCCTGCGGGGTGCGCAGCGTGAAGGTCTCGAAACCTGTGAACAGCATGGTCATCGATGAGTGGGTATCGCCTCGGACGACGGTACACGCCGAGTGTAGCCAGATCCGGGGTGGCGGACAAACGCAACCAGGCGACGGGATTCAACCGCTCGTCGCGTCCATTGGCATGAGCGCGCGGTCGGCGATCCAGTCAAACGCTGTCAACGACGTTGATCCGGCTGGTCGCGCTGCTCGCCGGTTTGACCCACCTGGGTGATATGGTGGGCGAACCGACGCGGCGACGGGCGTCGGTGTGTGGGTGATGCGCGGGCCGGCTGGGCGGCCACAAGGGCCGCCCCTACAGGGACCGCCCGCACACGGACGATCGTACATGGACGCCCGCACATGGGCGCCCGCACATGGACGCCCGCACATGGACGCCCGCCCATGGACGCCCGCCCATGGACGCCCGTACATGGACGCCCGGACATGGACGCCCGTACGCCGTGGGTATCCGGCCTACCTCGTTTCGGTGGGAGGCGGGCATCGCGCTGATCCGCCATATCGCTTTAGGCGGCTATCTTCCGATTGCCGGAGACTGGGGCCACAGGGCTCCGGCAACGGCCGCGGTGCCCGTGCCGAACAACCCCCTGACCGCCACGACAAAGGCCGGCGCAGGCCGGCCTTGCACCTTGTCCGCAGCGGCTTCAGCCGCCGCGTCACGCCGGCACGGGCGAATACAACGCCGCCGCGGCTCGAACCTTGCGCGCGACCTCCTCGCGCAACGCAGGAGGCTCCAGCACTTCGCAGTCGCCGCCCCACTGCAGGATGAAGGGCAGCATCTCGACCCAGTCGCCGACGGTCACGGCGAACACGCAACCGCCGTCCGGCTGATCGACGATCTCCTGCGAGAGGTGCCATTCGCTGGCCTTGACCCGCGTCGTGATGCGTCCGGGTGGGAAGCGCAGGCGCACACGATGCACGAGCCCGCCCCCGCCCCAGTTGATCGCCCAGGCCCGGGTCAACAACGCATACAGGTCGATCTCGGGCCGCGGCTCGAAACGCGTGTCGGTCAACTCGACCTTCGCCAGACGTCCGACATGGAAGGTGCGCACGTCGGCCCGAGTGTGGTCGTAGCCGATCACGTAGAGCGAGTAGCCGGCGCCGGACGGCTCGATGAAGTACGGATCGAACAGCCGCGGGTTGGCGGGCGCTTCAAGGCAGGTCTGCCACAATCGCACGCGCCGACGCTCGGCCCAGGCCTCGGTCAGACACTCGAACACCCGGGTCTGTCCGGGGTGTTCGCGACGACCACGCACCATGGTCGCGGCCAGGCGCATGTGTTGTTGGATCAGGTCGCGCGGCATGGCCGCCGCCAGCTTCTCGATGCCGCTCGCGACATGCGGGTTGTGGGCGTCGGCGTATCGCGACAGCAGCCGCGCCGCGAGGAAGAGCGCCGTCGCTTCGTTCAATGTGAGCCGCACCCGGCTGACGTAGCGCTCGCGCAGGATGCCGAAGCGGTTCCCATCGTTCCAGAGCGGCACGCCATCGCGCTCGAGCGAGCGCAGGTCGCGCCAGACCGTCGTGCGGTGGATTCGGAAACGACGGACCAGGTCCGCGACGCTCAAGCCTGCCGGCGCGGCCGCGTACAACGCGTCCTCGATCTGCCGCAGACGCTCTGCGCGGCTCAGTTCGCTGCGTTTGGAGCCCATGCCGCACCCGGCCCGCGCTGGCGATCGCTGTCCACACGCTAACTATACGAAGACGAAGGTTTGTTGGCCGTAGGCACTTGTCACGGTTTTTCCGTCGCTTGCGAAAAAAACGGGCCCAAGCTATCGTCCAGACACTTGACCCTAGACGTATGTCATGGGTTTCGTCCAGCCGCCAACCTCGGAGTACGATTTATTCTTTGGATGGTGAACGATGCTTACACCCGTGACAGTCGCTATTCTTGACGACCACTCCATCACCATCGACGGCTACCGCCACCGTCTGGCCCAGGATCCCGGCCTGCGGGTCGCGTGGACGACGTCGTACGGCGAGGAGGTGGTGGCCCGCATGGCCGACCAGCCCGTCGACGTGCTCATCCTCGACGTGAGCGTGCCGACCTCCGAGAACAACCCAAGCCCCTACCCGATCCTGGACGTGATCCCGCGTCTTCTCGAGCGCCACCCGGCATTGGCGGTGCTGGTTATCTCCATGCACGCCGAGAGCCGATTGATCAAGAGCGTGATGCGTCTGGGCGCGTCCGGCTACGTGCTCAAGGACGATCGCGAGTCGCTCGATCGGCTCGACCACGTCGTGCGCGCGGTCGCGGCCGGGGACCTGCACCTCAGCCCCCTCGCCGGCCGGCGCTGGCGCGAACGTCTCGAGGATGGCGAGCGCACGCTGACGCCGCGCCAGCTGCAGGTGCTCTCGCTGTGCATGGCCTATCCCGACGAGACCTCGCAACAGCTGGCGGCGCGCGTCGGCATCACGCCGGTCACCCTGCGCAATCTGATGTCGGGCACCTACCTCCGACTCAACGTCCGCTCACGCACCGCGGCCGTCGCCGAAGCCCAGCGCCGCGGCCTGATCACGCCGGGCTCACAACCGGCGCCCTGGGTGGATTGAGCAGCGCGGCCACGGGGGCCACGACGTCGTCGAATAACCCTCGCACGTGTTCCGGCGCGTCAAACACACCCAGCAACGGGCGCGCCGCCTCGGCCCGCCGCAGGATCTGGTCGAGCCCATAGGCCACGGCGCCGCTCGTCTGCAGGATGCGCTGCGCCTCGACCAGGGCGGTCTCGGCCTCGGGACCCTGACGCGCGACCACAGACCGCAGACGAATGAACACGTCCCGCTCGGGATGCGCCACCAACGACGCAAACAGAATCGGCAGCGAGCCACGGTCCTCACGCCAATCCGGCGAAGCCGGCGTCTCGAGGCTGTCGCGCAGGTCATCGTGGATCTGGATCAACTCGCCATACGTTGCGCCGAGCCGGGCCGCGGCCGAGCACTGGGCTTCCGGCGCCGCGCCGCAGCCCGGGCCAAGCGCGAAGGCCAACGAGAAGAAGGCCCCGCTCTTTTCGGCGGTGGTCAACCAGTAGTCCGTCTCGTCGCGCGCGCCCAGCGCGTCGAGATGCTGCCCCCAGGCGACTCGCTCGATCGCGGTCGTGAGCCAGTCCGCTCCGCGGAAACCGGCGGCGCGATCCGCCAGCGCAAACAGCGGCTCATAGGCCGCGGCCTGAAACGCCAACGCGAGGTTGGCCGCCGCCCCGACGCCGACCCGGTGTTGGGCGCCGCGCGGATCGGCATCGAGCAAATCGTCGACCAGCACCACACTCAGCTGAAAGCAGGCCAAAGCGGCCGCCGCGGCGCGCTGCGCCGGCGCCGGCGTGTTACAGGCCGCGCCGACGACGGCGGGCAACAGCCAGGCGCGCGGGCCGCCTCCGGCCGCCCGGGTGACGAGATCGGCCATACCCGGCATGCGCCGCACGGTGGCGAGCGCCAGGACGTCCTCAACGACAGCCGCAATATCGGTGTTCATCAGAGCCTCCTGGGCGGGCCGGTCGGCGCCGGCCCGCCCAGCCTGTGTCGGGTTACTGCCAGAAGAACCAGCCCGGCCCGTCGTCGGCCAGACGCAGGACGCCGGCGCGGGCGATGGTCCGTAGCCGTTGCCAGTAATCGGAGGCCGAGTGCTCGGCGCCCGTCAACGTCGTGTAGAAAGCCTGCATCGTCATCGAAGCCTCTCCTGTGAGAACGGTGGTTGAAGTCGGTGGCGCCTGTCGGCTGTGGGTATGGACCTGCCTTTCCTGTGGCCGCCGCGCGTTTCGCGGCGGGCTGGCCTGCTCACGTCCTGGGCGTACGCGGGCTTACCAGACCCGCGTTTCGCGCCAGTTCGGGTAGACTGCGCTCATGAAACTCACTCAACCGGCGGTGTACGCGATCGCCGTCCTCGCCATCTCGCTCGCGATGCTCGTGACGTATTCGGTCGGTCTGTTTGGCTTTGTGCCCGACCTCGGCCTCGACGACATCGCGCTCGATGGCACGATCGCGAGTGTGGGTTCTTCCGCGCCGGTTGGGCTGCAGGCCGGCGATCGTCTGCTGCGCGTGAACGACCTGGCCTTCGACGACTTTCGCCGCGATTTGCGCGTCACGCTGTGGGGTGACCTGCGGTCTGGCGATCCGATCACGTACACGGTCGCACGCGGCGATGAAACGTTGACCTTCAGCGCCGTGCTGCCGCCGCTCACACTGCGCGACGTGCTCAGCAACGCCTTGAGCCAGTGGCTGCTGGCCGTGGTGTTCTGGCTGGCGGCGCTGACGACGGCTCTGGTGGTCCGGCCGCGGGATACGCGCTGGCGGCTGTTGTTGGCGTTCAACGCCGTCACGTCGGTGTGGCTGGTCGCCAGCACGCTCTCGCGCTGGCATCTCTGGGACAGCGCCCTCGTGCTGCGCATCGCGATCCTGCTCAGCGTGCCGATCTATTGGCACCTGCACTGGAGTCTGCCGACGCCGCTCTCGCGACTGCCCAATGTCTTCCTCGGCCTGCTCTACGGCGTGCCGATCGGCTTGTGCCTGGCCGAGGCGCTTCAAGTCACGCCACAATCCGCGTACTTCATCAGCTTCGCGGCGGCGCTTGGCGGCGCGCTGGCGATCTGGATCGTGCGCTGGGTCCGACGCACGCCGATCCCGGGCGGCCGGCTGCTCCTCGTCGCCGCGATCGCGACCCTGTTGCCGGCGGTGGTCTTTGGGATCGTGGGCTCGGTCTGGCAGGATCCGACCACACCGGCGATGCTCGGTCTGCTGGCGCTGCCGATTCTGCCTTTCACGTACGTGTACATGGCCAGTCGTCGCCAACTCGGCGGTCTGGAGTTGTGGGCGAACCGCGCCTTCGCCGGCTATCTGTACGCTTTGGTGTTGATGTTCGTCGCCGGTCTGGCCGCCGCCGCGGTCCTGGCGGTGACCCGCGATCCAAGCCTCACGCTGGCGGCCTCGACGTTGCTGGTCGGGATCACGGTGCTGGTCACGATCCTGGTCTTTCCGGACGTGCAGCGCTGGGTCGAGCGCAACCTGTTCGGGCTCCCGCTCGAGCCGAGCCGGATGCTGGCCAGCTACGTCGCCCAGATCGTGGCCTCGACGGACCTCTCGACGCTCACCCAGGTCTTGAGCCAGAAAGTTCTGCCCTCGCTGCTGGTGCGCCAGTCTGCGTTGTACCAGTTCTCGGAGTTGCTCGAGCCGACGCTCGTGTATGCGCAGGGCGTCGCCAAGGACGCGCTGCCGACCGCGGTCGAACTCGCCGCCTGGCGCGACCGGCGATCCGCCGCGAGCGCGTGGGTGCGGTTGGCCCTGCCGCTCGAAATCGACGGCGCGCCGATCGGCGTGTTGTTGCTTGGCGCGCATGACCCCGACGACGTCTACACCGCCACCGAGACGGCCACGCTGCGCTCGCTGGCCGACCAGACCGCCATCGCGCTGGCGCATGCCATGCGCGCGGAGCAGTTGCGGCTGCTCTTCCAGGCGAACATCGAGCGCCACGAAGCCGAACGCGCCGCGCTCGCGCGCGACTTGCACGACGATATCCTGCAGCAGATGGCGGTGTTGGCCCGGCACGTCGCCGCCGGCGAGGGCGGTCGCGCCTACGACGCAATCGTGGCGCACACGCGGCAGATGATCAGCGGTCTGCGTCCGGTGATGCTGGACTACGGGCTGGCCGAGGCGCTCGAACAGCTGGCCGACGACCTGGCCGAGCGCGTCGGTTCGACGCCCGAGCTGCGCGTGCGTCTCGACGGCGCGCCGCGTTACTCGGCGCTGGTCGAGCAACACGCCTATCGCATCGTCCAACAGGCGACCGAGAACGCGCTCCGGCACGCCGCCGCCCGCTCGGTCGAGATCGCGGGACGCATGGACCCCGAGGACCTGTGCCTGACCGTGAGCGACGACGGCGTCGGCATCCCGACCGATCTGACGACAAGCCTCGGCGCGCTCATCGCTCAACGCCACTTCGGGCTGGCCGGCATGGTCGAGCGCGCCCAGCTCATCGGGGCCGCGCTGTCGGTCGATGCGCGGCCGGAAGGCGGCACCGTGGTGACGCTGCGCTGGCCCAAGCCGATCGCCCGGCTTGACGGGGTCGCCGCTGTTTTGGATGCGTGACCGAAGCGACTGCGACATGCGCGCAGCGTAGATGACCTGCGTTGCAGATTCCGCAACGCAGCGCAACGGCCCGACGTTAGGATCTGGTGTGTGTCGGGCGCGGACCGCTAGGACGCAAAGATCGCCAGGTCGTTCTGACCTGGTGGTTCGCGCTCTGCTCGGTCGCCGAGCGAGTCGAAAGCGACTGTAGCGGGATCGGCCACGACCCTCGCGGCGTGCCCGTGGCGACGGCCTCGACAGCCGGCGGCGCCGACCGGACATGACAGCCCGCCGACGCTACAATCTTCTGCGCATCCGCACATCCGTTCGAACAAAAGAGGACTCTTCCATGCCTTCGGTGCTCAATCCCTATATCAGCTTCGCCACCAATGCCCGCGAGGCCATGACTTTTTATCAGGGCGTCTTTGGCGGCAAGCTCGTCTTGCAGACGTTCGGCGATGCCCACGTCACGCAGGATCCGGCCGCCGTGAACCTCATCATGCACGCCCAGCTGACGGCCGACAACGGCGTCATGTTCATGGCCGCGGATACACCGCCGGGCATGGTGCACCAGCCGGGGTCCATGATCCGAATGTCGCTGGGCGGTGACAACGCGTCCGAGCTGAAGGGTTACTTCGAAAAGCTCGCCGTGGGCGGGATGGTCATGGTCCCGCTCGAGCAGGCGCCGTGGGGTGACACGTTTGGGATGTTGACGGATCGCTTCGGCGTGATGTGGTTCGTCAATATCCTGGCGCCAAAGGCCTGAGTCGTCGCTCGACAGGAACGGCCGTTCGCATCCCCTGCTATCCGCGACCCGCTCACTCTTTCGGCATCGCGAGGCCGCGTCAGCCGCCGCGCCGTGTCCTACGGCAGGTACCGAACCGTGAGATTCCCCCACCCTGCGCCCGCATAGCGGCGAAACGCCTCGGCCTGACGGACGCCCGCCTGGATCCCGCGGTACCGCGCGGTGACACGGACCTGCTCGACGATGTCCATGCCGAAGTACCGCTTGAGGAAGGGCACCTGGCTCTCGAAGCATTCGAGCATCTTGATCTTGGTTTCGAGCGTGTCGCCGATGTCGACGTAGTCGGTCGGTTCGAAGCCCTGACCGTTCAACGTGTCCATCCAATACAACGCCGGCGTGTAGTCGAGCGCCGGGTGCTCGGTCTCGTATTGCGCGATGCCCAGGATCGGCCCGGCCCAGAGCACCAGCGCGCTGAGGTTGACGTGATCGGTGTGGTAGTCGTTGCCGGCGTGCGTGACGATCACGTCGGGCCGCACGCGTCGGATCAGATCCACGACCAGGCGCTGCTGCCCGTCGTCATACGGGTCCACCGTGTTGTCCGGGATCATCAGGGCCCGGTAGTCCGCGCCGATCGTAGCGGCCGACGCCGCGGCCTCGCGATGACGCACGCGCGAGCACTCGTCGAGCGTGAGCTCGTACGACCCGTACTTGCACCAGGTGGTGGTGGCCATCGTCACGCGGTGTCCGAGCCCGGCCCAGCGCGCGAGTGTGCCGGCGCACAAGATCTCGAGGTCGTCGGCGTGCGCGCCGAGCGCCAGGATCCGGAGATGCGGCGTATCAGGCATATCGCCCATACCTTTCCGCTGCGTTCACGAGCGCGGCGACGTTCGCGGGCGGCGTTGTGTACGGGAGCGAACACCCGGGGCTGAGCAGATAGCCGCCGCCGTCGGCCAGTTGTTCGATGTCGAGCCGGGCCTCCGCCGTGACCTGCTCGGCCGTCCCGCGTGCCAGGACGGCGCTCGGGTCGACCGTGCCGATCAGGGTGGTGCGTCCGCGGGCCGCCTGCTTGCAGACGGGTCGATTGATCTTGTAGTCGACCTGGAGGAACACGGCGCCGGTCTCGACCATGGGTTCGATGATGCGGGTGGCGTTGCCACAGATGTGCAGGCCGATCGACTTGCCTTCGGCGCGCAGCGTATTCACCACCTGGGTCTCATAGGGGGCAGCGAACTCGCGGTAGGTCCGCGGCGAACACACATCCGGCCCCGCCAGGCTTTCGCCCATCATCGTGACGTGCGCGCCGGCCTCGATCAACGCGCGACCGTAGACGATCACCTGCTCGGTGGTGTAGGCCAGCAGGCGTTCGACCCATGGCCGTTTCTCGGGCGTCACGAGCGCCATGAGGAATTCCTCGATGCCCACGATCTGGGCAGCCAGGCTGAACGGACCCTGGTCGGCCTCGGCCAACAGGAAGACATGATCGCCCAGTTCCTGCGCCAGGAGCCGCGTGGCCTTGAGCATCTCGGGCAGGGTTCCGTCGTGGTAGGGGTCGATCGGACGAAGCCGGTCGACCTGCTCGAGGCTTTCGAGGGCCGGCTTGGTGACCCAGGGCGGAGTCGCGTCGTCGTAGATCTCGACCGTGCACCCGACCGCCTGGGCGAGCGCGGTGACGCCGTTCTCGAGGTCGATCATGTCGTGGCGGAAATTCTGCCAGGTGGCGATGTGGGCTTCCGCCATCTTCTCGCCGTCGAGACAATACGTGCGCAGCGACTGCCCGGCGAACGCCGCCGCCTGCATGAAGTTCTGGAGACACACGGGCACGCGGTCGGGGACGCCGCCCGACAACACGATCTCACACCGTTCGCGCGCAGTCAGTCGCGGCATGCTCGCTCCGGCTGGGCGGCCGCCTCAGCGCCGCCCCGACGGCAACGCTGCGGACCGGCCCGGCTCGCGGCATTATCGCGGATCGGACCGCGGCTGTAAAGCGTCGCCGTCGGCAGCCGGCCCGCGCAAGACCCAACCGCCCAACACGATTGCGCGATCGCCAGATAGGATCATCGCGAGTGCGCCAACTGCCGACGCGGGCCGGCTCGGCCGCCGGTCTGGCATGAAACGTGCTGCGTCCGGTACGGGCCAATCGGCTGCCGGTTGGCCAACCAACCCAAACGATGGCTCGCCGTCGAAGCCGGCGCGATGGCTAGAGTCGAGGTGTTGGCTGTTCCACTCCAGTCGCCGCGAGGGATAACTATGACCAACACTGTCGAAGTTTCCGTGACCCGCCCAATGGAAACCGAGCCGGGTATGAGCCTCGAACAGGCCCGGCGGACGCTGTGGCTCGACGAGAACCCGCGCCCGATGGGCGAGCTGGTCGACTCGGGCTTTTTGACGTCGGAGAAGTTGGCCTGGGTGACGCGCGGCACCGGCACCCTGCGACTGCAGGCGGCCGCCAAAGTCCTCCTACGCCACATGCAGCGCCCGCTGACCATCCCTCAACCTGAAGGTCTGGCGAGCCGGGCTCCGGAGCCGGCGAAGGTCTCGTAACCGTCGGGCGAGCGCCGGTCCAGGCGGTCATCCTCACAGGAACATCGGCACCGGCGTTCCCGGGTGCTGACCCTTTGCGCCGCGAGGTCGACGCCTGATAGCGAACCGCGAAGTCACGGGTTTCGCGAAGGGATCGTGCGATGCGGTCTTTCGCGCAACTATTCAGCCGTCAACGGGATTACAAGGCGAATAACGGGTAGGCCAGGGTCGGGGCGAAACCTCGACCCTGGCCTACCCGTTTTTCGCCCAACGTCCTACCCTGAGCGATTGCACGGGCCGAGCGTGGGTCGGCGGTCCGTGCCCCATGCTACGGGACCGCGCTCCGCCGCCACTCCCGGGCCAGAAGCGACAGCGTCACATGATCGTGGTAGATGCCGTCGCGGCAGTGCCAGTCGCGTAAAACGCCTTCGCGCGAGAAACCAAACCGTTCGAGCAGACGCAACGAGCCCGCGTTCTCGGGATGGACGATCGCGCCGATCCGGTTCAGGAAAAGCTCATCGAAGCCCAAAGCGAGCACGGCGCCGAGCGCCTCGCTCATGTAGCCGCGGCCCCAGTATTGCGGGCTGAGGTCGTAGCCGATCTCGCAGCGTCGGTCGCGTTCGCGTTGGACATGGAAGCCGATCGTCCCGATCGGGGTCCCATCGTCTCGGAGGGTCAGCACCCAGCGGTTCGGCAGCGGCCCGGGCGTGTGGACGAAGTAGTCCACGATCGCCTGCGCCTCCTCGCGCGTGGCGACTGGATCGTCGTCGACCAGGAACCGGTCGACGTCCGGATGGGAGAAGTGCGCGAGCACGAAGTCGACGTCCGTCGACGCCAGGTGGCGCAGGATCAGACGGTCGGTCGTCGGTTCGCGAAGACGTTCGGGCATGGGACGACTTTAGCAGAAGTTCGATGCGCGCGCTGGCGGCCGGGTCCACAAGAATCATCAAGACAGCCGACGCCAAACCCCTATACTGAAGACATGACCTTCAACACCATCGCCTGGGGCCGAGCCGTCGCCGGCGCCATCCTCGTCGAAACGCTGCTGATCGCTGCAGCCTTTGGCTGGGTGGCCATCTACAGCTACCTGATCGACCCGGGGCAGCCGGTCGCCGTATATGAACGGCACGCGCTCGTCTCGTCGCCGTGGGTGTCCATCGTGGCCGGCATCCCGCTGTTCTACTCCGCGGCGCGCTGGGTCGCGCGCAACCGGTCGACGGCGCTGGCGCTGGTCGCCATCGTGCTGGTCTTTGATGCCACGGTCTTGATGCTGGCTGCGAGCGCCGGGCAGTCTGCACAGCTGGGGCTTGTCGCGCTGAGCTATATCAGCAAGATCCTGGCGACGTGGTTCGGCGCTCGGGCGGCCGAGCCGGAACCCGCGCTGCGCACACGATGACGCCCGGCTGGGACCCGATCCTGCCGTTGCTGGTGTACATCCAGGCCAACCTGGATGGTGATTTGAGCCTGACGGCCCTCGGTCGCAAGGCGCGACTGTCGCCCACTTATTTGCATCGGCTGTTCAAAGCCGTCGTCGGCGAAACGCCAAAGGAATATATCGAACGCCTGCGCCTTGAACAGAGCGCGTTTCGGCTCGCGATCCAGGATGGGACCCTGCTGGAGATCGCCCTCGATTGCGGCTACCGCAACCACGAGACCTTCACACGCGCGTTCGCGCGGCGCTTCGGTCAACCGCCGCAAGCCTATCGCCGACGGATTCGGCGCGCGATCCCGGCCGCCAAACGCGACCGACCCGAACTGCCCTATGCGCTCTCGACAACCCGCGTGGTCAGATTTCGCGACATCGATCTGGCGTTCATTCGGCACACCGGCCCGTACGAGACGGTGCCGCAGGATTTGTTCGACGAACTGAACGACTGGGCGCTGACCCAGGGTGTCCCGGGGCCCTGGATCTGGCTTGGGATCGGGCACGATGCGCCGACGACCACGACACCCGACCGGCTGCGCTTTGATGCCGCGCTGGTCGTGCCCGGACCGATCACGCCGTGCGGGCGAATTGGTCACCAGGTGCTCGCGGGCGGCGACTTTGCCGTCACAAAACACAGCGGTCCACTGGCCACACTGGCCGACGCTTACGCCGAGATTCTGCCGCGGGTTTTGGCGCTGCCGCGCCACCGGCTTGTGGGATTGCCTGCGGTCGAGATCTATCACACGCCGGGCGTCAATCTGGCCCAACCCCTCCATCACACCGACATCTGCTTGCCCGTGAGCCGCCGCTGAGCGCGCCGACCGCCTGGTTCCGGCGCATGGCGGGCGCAGAGTTGGCCCTGGCCGACCCAGCCGGGACCACTCCGCGCCGTCCTCTGCGCGCCAGGTGGAATCCGCACAGGTCTCCGGGCCATTCAGCGGCGGGCAGGCGGTTTGGAGGTGGGCGCGATCGTAAATTGGGTACCGCGTGGGCCAAGTTGGGTGCCACTTACCGATGCGGCCGAGGCGGCCCGAGGGCTATGGTGGTCCGCAGTGGAGGACCTACCATGCGCCCCTTTTCCCACACAGCACCCGTCCGGCGAGCCTTGTGGCGAGCCCTCTGTCTCGGGCTGGCCCTGGTGGCCGGCGGCTCGGTCTGGCACACGCATATCGCCTGGGCCGCGACGATCACGGTGACGACCACGATCGACGAGTACAACACAGACGGCGATTGCTCGCTGCGCGAGGCGGTCCGCGCCGCGAACCGCAATCAGGTCGTCGACGCCTGCCCGGCCGGCTCGGCCAGCGGTGTCGACACCATCACCGTTCCGGCCGGCGATTATCTCTTTCTGCTGGACGGCGACGGCGAGCACGAGGCGCTGACCGGCGACCTCAACCTCACCGACGACGTGGCCATCATCGGCGCCGGTCGCGCCGCGACGGTCATCCATGCCAATGGCCTGGAGCGCCCGTTCAGCGTCGACTCCTTCGGCGCCAACAGCGTGCAGATCTCGGATCTCACCTTGACCGGTGGCGCTGCGGTCGGATCGGCCCTGTACCAGTCGCACGGCTCCGTGACTCTTGACAACGTGCGTCTGACGAACAACCTCGGGCCGAATAACGTCATCTACATGATCGGCGGTTCGCTGACGATCACCGACAGCCGGATCGACGACAACCCGGGCGGCCTGTTCATCAATGCCCCGGAAGCGATCGTCACGCTCCGCGACACTGTGCTCAGCGGAAACACATCGGACTCCAACGGCGGCGCGATCTGGAACAATGGGACCCTGCGCCTGGTCAACGTCACGCTGAGCGGCAACAGCGCCGCCGACAACGGCGGAGCGCTGAGCCTGTACGGTCCGACCGAGCTCTACAACGTCACGATCGTCAACAACCTCGCCGACACGGACGCCGATGAGAACGGCGACGGCGGCGGAATCTGGATCGATCCGGCGGCATCGGTCGTGGCGGCCAACACGCTCATCGCCAACAACGGCGACGGCTCGGCCGTCACGGACCACGCGGACTGCAGCGGCACGCTCAACAGCCTGGGGACCAATTTGATTGAGAGCATGACGGGCTGTACCGTCGCGGGGTTCTCCAACAACATCCTCGGGCTCGACCCCGTCATCGGCGCGCTGGCCAACAACGGCGGCCAGACGTTCACGCACGCGTTACTGGCGGGCAGCCCGGCGCTCAACGCCGGCGACAACGGCGGCTGCCGCGAGATCAATGGGGCGTTGGTCGGTGTCGACCAACGCGGCTATGCCCGCGCCGATCGCTGCGATATCGGGGCCTACGAGGCTAACTCACCGGGCACGCCCACACCGTCCGCGACACCGACGATCACGGCCACACCGACGATCACACGCACACCGACTGCCACGCGCACGGCGACGCCATCGGCAACGGCGACGCAGACCGTGCCGCCGACAGCGACGGGCGCAGCGACGCAGATCGCGACGGCGACCACCAGCCCCGTGCCGTCACAGAAGCTGTGGCTCCCGGAGATCCATCAGGACCAGACCCTGCTGCCCGGCGGCGTTTTGTCCCAGCCTCGCAGCGAACAGCGCAGCGGGCAGGCGCGGCGCGACCGCGAGCCGCCCGCCCTACGCTGACCTCGAGCAAGGCCGGCGCGGGCCGGCCTTGCGCCTTGTCCGGTGCGGCTTTAGCCGCCGACACGCCCCTCGCGCAGGGCGAACCGATCGCCGTGCGTGAACAGGTAGCCCCAGTTGTCCATCTCCGGCAGCGCCACACCCAGTGTATTCAGGTGGGTCGAGATGTTGATCCGGTGCTCGATCCCGTGAATGACATGCTGCATGAACAACTGCCGGGCCTGGTATTCGATCCACAAACCGTTCTCTTCTTCGTGGACGTTCTGCGTCGGTGGGACACGCGCCACCAGATCGAGAAAGGCCTGGCCGAGTTGCCCGGCGTAGTCATGCTGGGCTTGAAGGGTCGGCGCGTCGTCCCAGTTGAACGGCGGTTCAGGTCGCGCGCCGGTGATGCGCCCGATGTAGTCGGCCTCGGCGCGCAGCAAGTGACGAAAGGTCGCGCGGATCGAGCCATAGGCGCCCGGGATCGGGGCCGCGAGCTGGTCCTCGCTCAGACTCTGACAGACCGTCAGCAGGAGCTGATTAGCCCACTGGTTGTAACGAAGGAATTCGAGCAGGGTTGACTCGGGTTGATGCGCCATGCATTGGCTCTCCTGTCATTCGAACGTACACGTGCCGCGAGTATCCGTGATTATCCGGTCATTTTCCGCCCGGATTGGCGCCCCGCTCAGTGGTTGTGACGTGGCGACCGCGCCGCGAGCCCGCGATACTTCACGGCTGCCTCGAGGACGGCGCCCTGATCCAGCTGGCTGACGGTGCCCCGGAATAACTCCTGCCAGGGCGTGGCGCTGCCGGGCACCGGCGGTGGCGCCTCCTGTCGGCGCCGGGCGATCTCGTCTTCGCTCACCAAGGCATCGCAGCGGCCGGCGTTCAGGTCGATCCGGATGACGTCGCCGGTGCGCAGCCAGGCGAGCCCGCCGCCGGCCGCGCTTTCCGGCGAGGCATGCAGGATCGACGGGCTGTCCGACGTGCCCGACTGCCGGCCGTCACCCAGCGTGGGCAGCGAGGTGATGCCGCGCTGCAGAAGGGCATCCGGCGGTTGCATGTTCACGACCTCCGCCCCGCCCGGCCAGCCCAGCGGCCCGGCGCCCCGCATCACAAGGATGCAGTGCTCGTCGATCCCAAGCGCCGGGTCGTTGATCCGCGCGTGGTAGTCCTCGGCGCCATCGAAGACCACGGCGCGACCCTCGAAGATGCCGTCCCGCTCCGAGGCGCTGAGGTACCGCAGCCGGAAGTCGTCGGAGATCACGCTCGTTTTCATGATGGCGAAGTCGAAGAGGTTGCCGGTGAGCACCAGGAAGCCGGCCTGGGTCTTGAGCGGCGCGGCGTACGGCGTGATCACCTCGGGATCCTGGCTCGCGCGTCCGGCGACGTTTTCGGCCACCGTGCGCCCCGTGACCGTGAAGGCTTCGCCGTCGAGTTTGCCGGCGGCCAGCAGTTCGGCCAGCACCGCCGGCACGCCGCCGGCGCGGTGGAACCGCTCGCCCAGGTATTTGCCGGCCGGCTGCATGTTGACCAGCAGCGGGATGTCGTATCCGCGCGCCCAGTCGGCCGCCTCGAGCGACACACCGGCATGACGCGCGATGGCCGTGAGGTGCGGCTGCGCGTTGGTCGAGCCGCCGATCGCGGCGATGGCCACGATGGCGTTGAGGAAGGCCGCGCGCGTCAGGATCTGCGAGGGCCGCAGATCCGCGTAGGCCATCTCGACGATGCGCTTGCCGGTCAGATACGCCATCTGCGCACGCTCGCGGTACGGCGCCGGGATCGCGGCACAGCCGGGCAGCGACATGCCCAGCACCTCGGCCACGGCGTTCATGGTCGAGGCCGTGCCCATGGTGTTGCAATGCCCGGCCGAGGGCGCCGACGCGAGGGCGGCCTCGAAGAACGCGGCCTCGTCGATCTGGCCGGCGGCGAGCCGCCGACGACTGCGCCAGATCGTCGTCCCGGAACCGACCAGCTCGCCCTCGAACCAGCCGTCGAGCATCGGCCCGCCCGAGAGCACGATGGCCGGGATGTCGACCGTGGCCGCGGCCATGATCGCCGCCGGCGTGGTCTTGTCGCAGCCGGTGGTCAGCACGACAGCGTCGATCGGGTAGCCGAACAGGGTCTCGACCTGAGTGAGATAACTCAAATTGCGATCGAGCGCCGCCGTTGGGCGCCGGCAGTTCTCGAAGATCGAGAACACCGGGAACTCAAGCGCGACCCCGCCCGCGTCGCGAATGCCGTCGCGCACCCGCCGGGCGAGGTCGAGATGAATGCGATTGCACGGGTTCAGATCGCTGCCGGTCTGGGCGATGCCGATGATCGGCCGGCCGTCGCGCAGCTCCTCGGGCGTCAACCCGTAGTTCATGAAACGCTCGAGATAAATCGCGGTCTGGTCGATGCGGTCGGGGTCGTCGAACCAATCGCGCGAGCGGAACCGGCGTGGGGTCGAAGGCACGGTCATCATGTGGCTCCTTTGTGGACCAGCAATAGACTGCAGCGGCTACGGCACGCGTCCGACCAGCGACCAACCGCCGTCGATGGTCAGGGTCTGGCCGTTGATCATGTGCGCGTCGGGCGCGACCAGATGGAGCAGCGCCGCCGCGACGTCGGCCGGTTGGCCGCAGCGCCCAGTCGGGGTCACGCCCGACCAGTGCGCGGCATAGTCCGGATCGTCGGCCAGGTTGCGTTCGTTGAGCGTGGCCCCGATGGCCAGCGCGTTGGTGGTGATGGCGTGCGGACCCAGCTCGAGCGCGAGTACCCGCGCCAGATGGCAGAGCCCGGCCTTCGACACGGCATAGGCCGAGCAATCCTTGAGCGCCACCAGACCGGTGACCGAGCTCGAAAACACGATTCGGCCGCCGTAGCGATCCGCGGGCCCGGCGGCGCGTTGCGCGATCATCTGCCGCGCGGCGGCCTGGGCGCCGAAGAAGGAGCCTTTGAGGTTGAGGTCCGCCACCATGTCCCAGGTCGCTTCCTCAACGTCGAGGAACGGCGACCACATCGTCACGCCGGCGTTTGCGACGAAGATGTCGAGGCGCCCGAACGCCGCCACGGCCTCTGCGACGAGGCGGCGGTTTTCGGCAACCCGCGTCAGGTCGGCGTCGACGACCAGCGCCCGCCCGCCGATTGCGCGGATGCGAGCCGCGACGGCCTCGGCGCGCTCGCCTTCCTGGTGATGGGCGACGACCACGGCCGCGCCGGCTCCGACCAACGCCTCGGCCAGCGCCGCGCCGATTTCGCGGCTGGCTGCGGTCACGATCGCGACCCGACCCTGGAGCATGGCCATGGCGGCCTCCTAGGGCAAACGCGGCGCGAGCCGACCGTCGGCCAGCGCCTGTTTGAAGATCGCCAACGTCGCGGCGATGCCGTCGGCCAGCGGCGTGTGCGGCAGCTCGCCGAGCACGTTCAGCAGCGGCGTGTCGTCCATCGCCTCGGGGAAGCTCAGCGGCGGATCCGCGAACGTGAGTTGTCCGCGGCTCTCGGGCACGACGGCCTCGAGCGCGGCCACGATCTCGCGCACATGCACGACCTGGCCGTGCAGGTTGAACACGTCGGCGCCCGCGAAGGGCGCGCGCGCCGCGCGGATGAACGCCTGGGCGACGTCGTCCGCGAACTGGAAATCGAACCGCCCGCCAAACGGGATGCGGTACGGCAGGCCAAGCGCCGCGGCCAGCATGGCCGTGGTCGGGCTCGAGGTCAGACCCTGATCGCGACCGGGACCGTACACCACATAGGGACGCAGCCCGATGCTGGGCACGCCGTCGTCGTTCCAGTACACGCGGGCCGTGCCCTCGTTGGCCTGCTTGTAGACGCCGTAATGAGTCATCGGTCGCTGCGGCGCGTCGTGGCCGAGCGGCCCGTCGGGGTAGTCCTCGCTGATGCCATACACGGCGGCGCTGCTCGCGTAGACGACCTTGGCCAGCCGATGGCGTTTGGCGGCCTCGAAGACGTTGACGGTGCCCACCACGTTGACGCGCGCGCCCAACGCCGGGTCGGCCTTGCAGAACGGCACCTGCAGCCCGGCGAGGTGAATGATGTGCGTCGCGCCGCTTTCGGCCACCGCGCCCTCGACCGCGGCCAGATCGGTGATGTCGCCGGTCAGCATGCGCACCTGCGCCAACTCGTCGGGCGTCATCACCAGACGCAGTCGCCGTGGGTCGCTCGCCAGGTCGAAGATCGCGGTCGGGGCGCCCGCACGGATCAGGTCCCGCACGACCCAGGCCCCGATGCACCCCAGCGCGCCAGTCACCAGGAAACGTTCGTCAGCCATCGCCTCGCTCTCCTTTTGGAAATTGGATGTCAACCCGCGTAGAGATACAGTTCGCCCGGCTGCAGCAGGTGGCAGCGCTGCCAGGGCGTGCGCCGATCGAGCTCGGAGAAGAGCAGACCCGGGTCGACCCGGTTGCCGGCGAACAGGTCGTTGTGGATGCCAATGAGCACCCGCGCGCGTACCTGCGCGGCCAACGCGACCGCCTCTCCCGGCAACAGGTTGCCGGTCAGGCCCTCCGCCTCGCGCATGGCGTCGCGGCCGTTGATCGGCAGCAGGGCCAGATCGATGGCGCGGCCCGCCAGAGCCGCCGGGATCTCGGGGATGAGCAGCGTGTCGCCGGAGTGGTAGACCGTCACGCCGTTGAGCTCGATGAGGAAGCCCATCCAGCGCGATCGACCGTCGGCGTCGACCTCCAGGTCGTAGTGCGCGGCCGGGATGGCCGTGACCGTCACGTCCCCGCGCGTCAGGGCCTCGCCCAGCCGCGGCACGACGACGCGCTCGGCGGCGATCCCGGCCTCGAGCGCGATCGCACTGCCCTGGACCGACGTGATCAGTCCGGCCCGCGGCGAGGCCGCCAGCAGCGGCCCGAGCGTGACCGCGTCGGCATGATCCATATGCTCGTGCGTGGTCAGCACCAGGTCGGCGTGCCGGATCGTCGCCGGGTCGATCGGGATCGGGAAGCGGCGCGTTGGGCCGCCAACCGCGGCCACCGAGTCCGAGAGGTATGGGTCGATGTAGACGATGGTGCGGCCGCCCTTGAGCGCGAACCCGGCCTGGCCCAGCGACCAAAGCGCGAGCTGCCCGGGCGGCACGACGAGGCGCTCGATCTGCTCGACCAGCGCGGCATCGGTGGATGGGGCCATCTGTGCCTGCTCCTGTGTGGATGAAGACGATCGGCTGCGTGCGGTCCGGTGAACTCTACCGCGAAGCGCCAAACCACGCCATGTCGCGGCGTTCGGGGTGTGCGCGGGCGAGTTGTCCGGCCCGGGCGCGTGCCGCAGACCAAGCGGATTTCGCCGAACCATCCGGGACCGATCGGGCAAGGCTGAAGCGACCGAGCGCCTCAAGCCACAAGCGCCCCAATAAGTCGATCGCGCACGGCCGTCGTGGCGCGCGACCCTGACGGAGATCACCCGAATATGGTGACGAACGCCATGCCGGTCGAGTCGGCGTCCGACCTATAGTAACGCCTTCGCGTCAAACACGCCCGCTCATGCGGGCGCGGCACGTCAAAGCTCCCCCGAGATCGCTCAAGCGGTCTCGGGGGAGCTTTGTTTTTGGCCGGGTCGCGCGCCGATCCGCCGAGGAGGTCACGATGAATGGACAGGGGTCGACCGTTGCTGCCACGACCTGGCGGCGCGTGTTCTTGCCGATCTGGGCGGGTCAGGCGGTGTCGCTCATGGGTTCAGGATTGAGCGAATACGCGCTCAGCCTGTGGGTTTATCAGCAGACGCATTCGGTCACGCAGTTCGCGTTTGTGTTGCTGTTTCGGTCTCTGCCCGTGATCGTGCTCTCTCCGCTCGCCGGTGTGCTGGCGGATCGCTGGGAGCGGCGCAAGGTGATGATCCTCAGCGATGCGGGTTCCGCGGTCTGCACGCTCGTGCTCGCCTATCTTTTCACGACCGGCGCGCTGCAGGTCTGGCAGGTGTGCGTGCTGACGGCCCTGGGCGCATCGTTCGGCACGCTGCAAGCCCCGGCGTATCTGGCGACGATCTCGACGCTCGCGCCGAGCCAGGAACTGAGCCGGGTCAACGGCCTGCTTCAGCTCAGCCAGGCCATCGCCGACATTGCGGTGCCGGTGCTGGCGTTCAGCCTGATCGGCGCCGTTCAGATCCCGGGCATCCTGGTCATCGACGTCGCCACGTTCCTCGTGGCCCTGGCGACGCTGTGGCGCGTGAGTCTGCCGCGCCCAACGCAACCAACCGCCGTTCAGAGCGGCGGATCGATCGCGTTCTTCCTCGACGGTCTGAGCTACCTGCGCGAACGCGCCGATCTGCGTCGCCTGCTGGCGTTCAACGCGGTCTTCGCCTTCCTGGCGGGTCTCCTGCCGCCGCTGCTGATCCCGCTGTTCACGAGCCTCACCACGGTTCAAGGCATGGGGATCGCGTTAGGGATCGCGGGCGTCGGTCTGCTTGCGGGCGGTCTGCTGATGAGCGCACGCGGCGGGCTCGGATCGCCGCGGGTCAACATCCTGGTCGGGAGCGCGCTGTTCGGGGTCGCCCTGACCGGCGCCGGCCTGATCCCGAACATCGGTTGGGTGGCCGCCTGCGCGGCCGCCGCGCACTTCACCTTTCCGCTCGTGCTTGGGTCAAGTCAGGCGCTGTGGCAGGCCATGATCGCGCACGACCTCCAGGGGCGCTTGCATGCCGTGCGCCAGACGGTGTTACGTGGCCTGCAGCCGCTGTCGCTGCTGCTGGCGGGCGTCGTAGTCGACCGGTTCTTCGAGCCGGCGCTGGCGCCCGGCGGGTTCCTGGGCGGCGCGCTCGGCGACTGGGTGGGTCACGGCCCCGGCCGTGGCGCGGCGCTTCTGGTGGCCTGCGTCGGCATCGCCACATTGGCGCTCAGCCTGGCGACCGTGGTCACGCGTGTGCTTCCGCGCGTCGCGACGCCGCCGATGACCCAGGCGGTCGGCGAGCCCGAGCCGCGGCGGACGGACCGACCCGTATAATCTCGACATGCGCGAATCGACCAACACTTATCTGCAGCGGATCAACCTCGTCCTCGATCACGTGCGCGCGCATCTGACCGGGGACCTGTCGCTGGCGACGCTCGCACGCGTCGCGGGCTTCTCGCCGTTCTACTTTCATCGCCTGTTCAAGGGATTGACCGGCGAGACGGTCAGCGACTGTGTGAACCGCCTGCGTCTCGAGCGCGCCGCCGCGCTCCTGCGCGGCTCGACGGTCACGATCACGGATGCCGCGTTGGCTTGTGGCTTCGAGTCTGGCCCCGGTTTTTCTCGGGCGTTCAAGCGCCGCTATGGGCTGACGGCCCGCAGTTGGGATCGGCAGAGCCCGCTCAAAGAGAGCAAGAACGGGCAAGTCGTCGACGGGTTGCCACGCTACACTCTCGCGCAGGTCAGACAGGCCGCGCGCGACAGGCGCCTGCGCGTCACAGTCGAGGACCTGCCCGAACAACGCGTCGCGTATCTGCGTGTGTTCGATCCGTTCCGCCGGCCCGGCGCGATCCCGGCCGCGTATGAGCAGCTATGCGCCTGGGCGCGCCGGGTTGGCGTCGACCCGCTCGCGCAGCGGCTGTACGGATTGTCGCAGGACGATCCCGAGGTCACGCCGCTGCGGTTGTGCCGTTTCGATTGGGCGCTCGCCGTGCCCGCCGGTGTCAAATCCGCGGGCGAGATCCGCGTGCGCGCCCTGCCGGCCTGTCGTGTCGCCGCGATCCGGATCTGCGGCGACGTGTCGCTGGAGTATCTGGCGCTGCAGTACCTGCTGCTGGTCTGGCTGCCGCGCAGCCGGTATCAGCCGGACAACCTGCCGATGATGGAGATCTATCACCGGCAACCGGCCGAGCTCGGCTGGGAGACATACGACATGGCGTGCGCGGTGCCGATCACGGCGCTGTGAGCGCCGGATCACAAGGAGAACACCATGGATCTTGGGACGTTTTCGGTCAGCCTCGCCGTCAAGGACATAAAGGCATCGCGCGCGTTCTACGAGGCCCTGGGGTTCGAGGCGTTCCTGGGCAAGGAAGAACAGAACTGGTTGATCCTGCGCAACGGCGCCGCCATCATCGGGCTCTTCCAGGGTCAATTCCCAAACAACCTCATGACCTTCAATCCGACCGACGTGCGCGGGATCCAAAGGAACCTCAAGGCCAAAGGCCTCGCCTTTACGCTCGAAGCCGATGAGAACACGACCGGTCCGGCGCACGCCATGCTCGCCGACCCGGACGGCAACACGATCCTGATCGATCAGCACTGATCCACCGCACGCGGCGGTCCAAAGGCCGCTGAGGCGACAAACGGGTGATCCAAAGGACGCCGCTGATCGCGCCCCTGGACCACCCGTTTGTTGTACGAGGCCACCGCCAGTGACCCCGTCTCATTGGTCGCACCGGCGCAGTGCCGCGAGATCGCTCAGCCCGTCGCCACCACGCTGAGTACAATGGGTGCGCAGGCAACGCTCGGCGCCGCGGGATGTGCCCGCGCGTCGGCAATCACCCATGGGCCAAACTGCCGCGTCGCGCGACAACTCGCCGGAATATCGACCACCCGACGACGGGCGTCTGGCACTGCTCTATCGCCTCACGCGGGCGTTCAACTCGTCGCTGGACCTCGACGAAGTGCTGGCGCGCGTCATGGACGAGGTCATCGCCGCCGTGCGGGCCGAACGCGGCTTCTTGATGCTCCGCGATGGCCAGGGCCAATTGACGTTTCAGGTGGCACGCGGGCTCGATCGCCTCGACATCGAACAACCCATGTTCCAGGTGTCGCGCGGCGTGATCGAGCGCGTGGCGCAGACCGGCGAGGCTGTGCTCACCAGCGACGCCCGATCCGACGAGCGCCTCAACCTGCGCCAGAGCGTGGTGCAACTGGGCCTCCGCGCCGTGCTCGGCGTCCCGCTCAAAGTCAAGGAGACGGTCATCGGCGTGATCTACGTCGACAACCGCATCCAGGCCGGCGTGTTTGGGCCGGCCGATCTGGAGCTCCTGTCGGCGATCGCCGCCAATGCCGCGATCGCGATCGACAACGCCCGGCTGTATCGCGAGGCGCTCGACAAAGGCCGGCTCGAGCGCGAGCTGCAGCTGGCGCGCGAAGTGCAGGCGAGCCTGATGCCACAGGCCATGCCGCACTTCCCGGGCTGGGCGTTCTCGGCGCTCTGGCTCCCGGCCCGTGAGGTCGCCGGCGACTATTTCGCGGTGGTGCCCGATGGCGCGCGGCTCAACTTGATCGTGGCCGACGTCACCGATAAGGGCATGCCCGCGGCGCTGTTCATGGCGCTCGCTCGCAGCACAGTGCATGCCGCCATCGCCGCGGCCGAGGACCCGGCGGCCGCGATCGCGCACGCGAACCGTCTGATCACCGCGGACTCGCCGAACTCGATGTTCGTCACACTCGCCATCGCCCGTCTGCGGGCGTCGAGCGGCGACATAGAGTGCGTCAATGCCGGGCACCCGCCGCTGCTGCATTACCGCGTCTCGCCGGACGACTTCGTGTCGCTCGCGCACACGGGGATGCCGCTTGGGATCGAGCCCGACGCCGGCTTTGGCGTGGCCGCGACCGAGGCCCGTGACGGGGATGTGGTGCTCCTCTACAGCGACGGCGTCACGGACGCGCTCAGCCCGACGGGCGAGGAGTTCGGCCTGGACCGGATCAAGGCCGTGCTCCGCGAACACGCACACCGTCCTCCCGACGACATCATGGCCGAGCTCCGCGACGCGCTCGATCGTTTCGACGGCGGTCTACCGCAGCACGACGACATCACCCTTCTGCTCGCCAAACGCATCGACGCAGCCAGCGACCGTCGATGAGGCCAGACGGGATGCCTTGCGCCTCGGGCGCGGCCTCCGCGCGTCAGGTCGTCGCGTCCGCCCAGCGTGCGTGTACAGGACGTAGCGTCGGACACCGCACCCGGATGCACTGCGTCCCGTGTGCCAGCACACGTCGATCTTGTTGGTAAACCCGGACGGTCCCCGCCCACGACGGCCGCGCCTCGATCGCCGATGTGGAGCACGTTGGTGCGCTCCGGCGTCTATCCGCTTCATCCGTTGAACCGTTGTTCGAACCGTTGTGGGCTTCTCCCGGTCGCGTTCGCCGCCACCGTCACAAGGTATCGGGCCGTTTTCGGCAAGCAGGCCCTATGCGCGGATTCCACGGTTGCGCCTGGATGGCGCGAACCCTATCGACACGGTTTCGGCGTGATCCGTGACGATCCGAGTTCAAGATATTGTCTCGATCTTGAGGCGCCTGACGACTCGCCTATGCCCACCGCGTCCAACTGCGCTCACCACACGATTGGGGCTGCTGTATGATGGCGATACGCGCCGATTGGACTCCCACGGCTGACGAGCTTCCACCATGACCGGCGACCTCATCGCACACCGCTATCGTCTCGGCCCAACGCTGGGCCAGGGCGGCATGGGCACCATCTACCGCGCCCATGACGAAGTGCTCGACCGCCCCGTGGCCGTCAAGGTGCTCAACCGCGCCGGGCTCGGGACGGCCGGCCGCGCCCGGTTGCTGGCCGAGGCGCGCTCCGCCGCCCGGCTCAATCACCCCAACATCGTCAGCGTGTACGACGCGGGCGAGACCGACGGCCTGGCCTATATCGTGATGGAGTTGGTCGAGGGCGACACGCTGCAGGGGCGCGGCGACCTGCCCGGCACCGTGGCGCTCGTGCGCCAGATCTGCGCGGCGCTCGCCCATGCGCACGCCCATGGCGTCATCCATCGCGACCTCAAACCCGAGAACGTGCTGGTCTCGGCCGATGGCACAGCCAAGCTCTCCGACTTTGGACTGGCTCGCTCGGTGTCGTCGCGCCTGACCGAAGATGGCGCGGTCGCCGGCACCGTGTTCTACCTGGCGCCGGAGATCCTACAGGGGCGCGAGATCGACGGCCGGGCCGACCTGTACGCGCTCGGCGTCATGCTCTATGAGCTGACCACCGGCAAGCTGCCGTTCGCGGGCGAAGAGCCGGTGGCCATCATCTCGCAACATCTGTACGCCGCGCCGATGCCGCCACGCGCGCACAACCCCGCGCTCCCTACGGCCCTGGAGGCTATCATCCTCCGGTTGCTGGCGAAGGATCCGGTCGACCGGCCAGCGACAGCCGACGAGGTGTCGCGACTGCTCGAGCATTGGGACGATGATTCGGCCGAGCCCGACAGACTCTCGCTGCTCGATCGCATGGTGCGTGGTCGAATGGTCGGTCGCGAGCGCGAGCTGGCGGAGGCCAGCGCCGCCTGGCGTCGGACGCTCTCGGGCGGCGGCCATGTGTTGCTGGTCAGCGGCGAACCCGGCATCGGCAAGACCCGTCTCGTGCGTGAGCTGTCGGCGTTGGCCCGGGTCTCTGGAGCCGCCGTGTTGCGCGGCGAATGCTACGTCGAAGGCGGGATGCCCTATGCGCCGCTCGCTCAGATCCTGCACGCGGCCCGCGACGCGGGTCTGTTGCCATTGCCGGGCGAGCCGGCGGGCGCGGACGGCGCCGAGTTGTCGACGACGACGTTGCGCGATCTGCTGAGCCTGGCGCCCGAGTTGCTGCCCGCAGAGGAACGGTCCGGGCCGTGGTTGGATGCGCAGGCTCAACAGGTGAGGCAGTTCGAAGCCGCGGCGGTGCTGGTCCAACGGCTGACGACCGTCAGACCGCTGTTGATCGTGCTCGAGGACGCGCACTGGGCCGACAGCGGCACGCTGGCTGCCGTGCGCCATCTTGCGCGTCGCACGCAGCAGAGCCGCGTGTTGATCGTCGTGACCTACCGTGAGACCGAACTCGACGCGGCCTGTTGCCTGCCCGATCTGCTCCATGATCTGCAGCGCGAACGGCTGGCGACGCGTGTGAAGCTGGGCCGCCTGGGCCGCGAGCAGGTCCGTCGCTTGCTGGCCGTCATGTTCGGCCTGGACGAGGACGAGATCAACCTCGAACTCCTCGATGGCCTGTACCGCGAGACCGAAGGCAACCCATTCTTCCTTGAGGAGGTGTGCAAAGCCCTCGTCGAGGACGGCCAGATCTACTATGCCGACGGATCCTGGCGTCGGGCGCCGAGCCAGGCGTTGCAGATCCCGCAAAGCGTACGGCTGACCATTCAGGCGCGCCTGAGCAAACTGCCCGAGCCCGCGCAGGATCTGCTGCGTCTGGCCGCCGTGTTTGGCCGGGAGTTCGACTTCGACACGCTTCAAAGCGCGTCGGGCGTGGCCGAACCGGCGCTGATCGAGGCGCTCGAGCACGCGTCACGCGCCCAGATCGTGAGCGAGGTCCGCAACGGGCACGGTCTGGAGTTCACGTTCGCGCACGCCCTGATCCCGTCGACGCTGCGCGAAAGCATGAGCGGCCCACGCCTGCGTCTGCTGCACCGCCGCGCCGTCGCCGCCATCGAGCAGCGCCATCCGAACGACCTCGAGGCGCTGGCCTACCACACCAGCCAGGCCGGCGACGACGACCGCGCCCTTGGCTACTTCCGGCGCGCCGGCGAACGCGCGTTGTCGGCTTACGCCAACCAGGAGGCCGAACGGCACTTTCACGCCGCGCTGGCGCTGTGCGCGTTGCGCGGCGCGGACGAGGCGCTGCGGGCGCCGCTCAAGACCGGTCTGGGCGAGGCATTGTTCCGTCTGTCGCGCTTCGCCGAGGCCCGCCGGATGCTGAGCGAGGCCGCCGACGACTTCATCGTCGCCGACAACCCCGATCGCGCGGCGGCGGCGGTCGCGCGATCGGCCCGCGCGGCCTGGTACGAGGACGATACGGCGCTCGCCCTGCGGATCTGTCTCGACGGTCTCAAACGCATCGCGCCGGAACCGGCGACGCCCGGCCTCTCCGCCCTGCTCCACGAGACGGGCCGCGCGTATCTCTTCGCCGCGACGTCGATGCAGGATCCGCCCGCCGAGGCCGCCGCCTATTGTCGCCAGGGCCTGGAACTGGCCGAGCGCTTCAGCCTCGTCGAGATCCAGGCCGAGTGCCTGACGACGCTGGGCCTGACGATCGGTCAGGGCACCGACGAAGCCCTGGTGCTCTTTCGGCAGGCGATCGCGCTCACCGAGCCGAGCGGGCTGCTGGCAACGGCCGCGCGCGCCTACTTCAACCTCGGCGGCGGCCAGCTCGATCTGGGTCTGGATTTGCGCGCCGGCGTGGAGGACCTGCGTCACGCGAGCGACCTGTATCGGCGGGCCGGCCAGGTTGTGCAGGCCCTCGAGGTCGCGCTGCTCGTGGCAGATTACGATCTCACGCTGGGCGGGTTCGCCGAGGTCGAGCGCGCGCTCGCCATGATCCGACAGGAGGCCCGGACGCTGCCACAGGCCGATCATCTCGAGCTGGCTTCGGCCGCGATCGAGGTGGATCTGTTGACGTATCGGGGCGAGTTCGACCGCGCAGCCACGCTGTTGTCGCGCGTCACCGATCACGCGGACCGCCTGACGCGCCGCTCGCCGTTCGTCAAGACGGAGCGGCTGCTGCTGTCGCGCGCCATTTTGGGTTTCGAACGCAACGATCCGTCCGTCGCGCGAGCGGCGTTCGAGGCTGCAATCGCCGAGAGCAAACCCGGCAACCCCGGCGACGCCGTCGCGCCCGTGTGTCTGTTGGCGATGCTGGACATCCGGGCGGGCGATTTCGCAGCCGCCGAGGAGAGGATCGCCGATGCCCGGCGCCGCACCGCCGCGGCCACGCACCAGATCTTCGCCCCGATCTTCGTGAACTGGGCCGAAGCCGAGCTCGCCACGGCCCAGCAGCGCCAGACCGACGCCATCGCGCAGCTCGAGGAAGCGATCGCCCTCACCGCCCGTTTTTCGGCGCGCTGGTTCGAGGCGCGTCTGCGCGAGACGTGCGCGGCCGCGCTTGAGGCGCGGCGGGGTCCGGGCGACGTCGCTCGGGCCGTGACCGAACTCGAGACGATCATCCCCATCTACGAAGCGCTTGGCGCGACGCGCCATGTCGCCCGCGCACGCGCGGCCCTGGGCCGAGTCGCTCAGTCGGACAGGCCCTGAGCCCGGTTGAGCGGGCGCCACAGAACCCGTGGACACGCTCGCGCGACGGGGTCGATAAGGTTCTCGACGTGACTCAGGTGCTGCCATTCAGCGCAGCGCAACCCCGATCGCGAGCATTGGCCCGGGCCGACATGACAACGACGAGGCGCCTGTGATCCAGACGCCCCGTCGGCATGTGCGTTGTCGATCGACGGCGGGTCGCTACGGCACGAATGCCCACTGCGAATAGACCGTGTTGCCCATCAGCTCGACCACACGGCCGTCGCTGATACGGAAGAAGGTCGCAAATCCGCGCCCCATCTGCTGGCCGGTCGAGAAACCCTGAGTCAGGCCGTCGAAGACGACCGGCGTGGGTTCGGTGGCCCAGCCCAGGCCGTCGCGCACGCCCGGCAGGGTGCGCCAGAAGAGTTCGAAGCCGCGCGTTGGCACGTACAGACCGGCGGGCGGTGTCTGCGGCTCGGGTGTCGGATCGCCTTCTTTGTACGCATCTCCCCATGCGAAGACCGAGCCGTTGTCGTACAGGGCAAAGATCGTCCCGCGGTCGCTCAACAACCAGCCATGCTCGAACCGTTGCTGAGCGATCGACACGGTCTCGGCCGGCGCGCGCGGACATAGGAACGCCTTCGTGCTGGTGAAGAAGTAGTTGAAGCGGCACGGCAGCGTAAGCTGGGCGTCCTGCTCGGCCGTGCGGCCGTCGGCCCCAAACGCGATCATGTGGATGTGCGTTTCGCCCTCGAAGCGGCCGGGCACGGTGTCGACGACCTGACTGTTCGGGGCCAGACCGACCTGCGGGTCAAGGAGGGTGCCGGTCCAGCTCCACATCCACACGGTCACCGATACGGCTCCCGTCGTGGTCCAGCGCGCTGTCAACGGCTGGTCGAGCCCGACCGTGTCCTGCGTCAGCGTCAGCGCCGTGATGACCGGCGCACCCGCCTGGGGCGTGGCCGTAGGCGCCGTCTGGGTCGCCGGCGCCTGGGTCGCCGCGCCCGTGGGCACGACGCCGCCGGACGGGATGACCAGCACCTGACCGACATAGATGAGATCGCTGAAGAGGTTGTTGGCGGCGCGTAGCGCGTCGACGGTGACGCCATACCGCAACGCGATATTGAAGAGCGTATCGCCCGCTGCAACGATGTGTTGGGTCGCCGCGGCGGTCGGCTCCGGCGTGGTGGTCTCGGTCGGCGGCGCGACCGTGGGTTGGGTCGTCGGCGCGCTTGTCGCCGTCGCGGCGGGCGTCGCCGTGGCTTCGAGCGCGTTGGGCACCGGAGCCGTCGTAGGCGGCGGCGCCGTGGCGATCGGCGCGGGCATTGTCGTCGGCTGCGTCGTGCAGGCGGCGAGCAACAGGCTGAGCCCGACCAGAAGCCGGGCGCGTGCGATCCTCATGGACTCCTCCAGAAAACGACCCTCCCGCCTCGACCCACAGCCAGGCCCTGGCTGCATCGACCGCCCTTCCCGGGCGTGTATTCGAGGAATGGGTCACGGGTTCTGGGCAAGACGTCACCGATGGGGATCGGGTTCCCGGCGTGGGCGCCAGGGGCGTTCCGGGCCCGAGAGAGCCACACGGGGACCAAATCGCCAGACGAGAAGCGCGCGACGATTTCTTTGCCTGCTTGGCGTCTTAGCGGTTGTCTCCCGCCGCCCTGGCGCCGCGCGCGCTGCGCCACAGCAGCCAGACCATGAACAGCGCCTCGCCGAAGAACGTGACCATGAGGAAGCTCAGGTCGAGCGTCGGGGCCAGGACCTTGGCGAAGGTGTCGACCAGGTAGCCGGCGCCGGCGATCACCAGCACGCTGCCGACCCAACGCGGCGCGTATCCGGAACCGAAAGCCACGGCCCCAAGCACGAGCAGATGCAAGCCGAACACCCCGAGACCCAGGGTCCAGGTATTGTTGAACGCATTCACCGCCAGCAACACGTGCGCGGCGGTCGCCTCAGCCCCAAGGGCGGCCTGGATATCGCCGCTCCCGGCCAGACGCAGTGCGCTCAGAAGCGGGGCCAGCGCCACCACGAAGGTCGCCGCGTACGTCACGCGTAGCCACGCGGCCAATTGCGAGAGCCGGGCGTTGGCGGGGGCAAACACGCCATGCAGGGCCCAGGCGACGATCACGTCGAGAAGCGCCACGGCCAGGAAGGCCGCGATGCCCTGCCGGAAGAGACCGCCGGCGGCGACGAGGTTGCTGAGCGTGGCGGGTCCGTTGCCCGGCACGATCACGCCGTCGACGGCATAGAAGTTCGCGAACGGTGCGAGTACGATCATGGCCAATAGGCCGAGCCCGGCGAGGCCGGCGGCCAAACGCCAGCCAGAGTCGGTGATGGAAGCGGGATGAGCTTGAGCGCGCATGGGTGTCCTGATCCGATCGCCGGGATTGGCGCGAGACAACGCTCGCGCGGGCGATGGATGGACGATACGCGCGTCAGGTACGCGCGCGTAGGCACCAAAGTAGGGTTTCGGGGTAGTGGTCGGTCGTGCGAGTCGGTCTGCCGTCTCCAGCGTCAGGGCGCCGGGAACACAAGCATCGGGTGCCAGTGGTCGCCCTGATCGGCGCTGACGTACACACGTGTCTGGCCGTCGCTGGGCGAGTTCACACTCTGCACGTAGAGCAGGCCGGGCGTGGCATCGTCTGCGGCGAGCAGCGTCACGTAGCCGAGGTCCGGTATCGGCACCGTCTGCCAGGTCTGGCCGAGATCCGAGCTCCGGGTGAGGCCCAGGCCGGCGCAATAGGCGACGATCGTGTTGGTTGGGCCGCGAAGGACGATCGGGGCCGGCCAGCCGTTTGGAAACACCCCACAGGGCGTGTTCCGCCAGCCGCGCCAGGTGCGGCCCCCATCCGGGCTCGAGAAGTATCCGGCGTAGGCCGAAATCCCGAGATTGAGGGTGAGCCGTACGTCGGCCTGTTCCGGCGAGACGATCAGACGGTCGCCGGGGATGGACTGGCCGCTCCACGTCACGCCGCCATCCGGGCTCTCCGACCAGCGAAATCCATCACTTCGATACAGGAGCAGCGCATCGCTTGCGGCGCCGCCAAGTGTGTCGTATTGAGCTGTCGCTACAGGCGTCCAGGGCTGGATCGGGGTCCAACTCAGCCCGGCATCGGTCGTGGCGAGCAGGGCCTCCGCGGCAAGGGTAGGTCCGCTGCATACCGCGGCGACGAGCAATCGCGCCGGCGCCGCCGGCGACGTCTGCGCGCGTCGCGGCTCGACCGACGTGCACCCGGGCGCCATCGGTAGCGGGCGAGCTGCCCAGGTCTGACCGAAGTCCGACGAGACCAGCAGCGCGGATTCCGCGTACCAGATGGGCAGAGCGGTCAACACGGTCTGGCCGTTCACCTGGAGGATCCGCACGTTGAGCGCGTCGTGGAGTGCATACGTCAGGGCGAAATCGGGTATGTCAGCCCACGGCTGATTCGGCGGCGCCACCCAGGTGTCGCCGGCATCGCGGCTGATCAGTAGCTGGTAGTGCAGCGCGCCGACCGTGCCCGGCGTGGCCCCGACCGCGGCTTTAACGTCCGGGGCGATCCGCGAAGACGCCAGCGTCACGAGTTGATTAAACCCGGGCACTGTCTGGGTAGGTCCGTCGGGGGACTCGGGCGGCGTGATGGGCGCGCGTTCGGCCGGTTGATCGATCGACTCCTGGCGCCATGCCAACAGCAGCGGCGTCCAGTGCGTCGGTTGGGCGAGATCCGTGCGCCATAGCCCGGAGGCGGCGCCGTCGGTCGTGCTCGTCAGGGCCAGGGCCCGCCCCGGAGCGCTCCAGTCGGGGGTCAGGGTCGCACCCTGATCGGTCGGCCAGGGGCCGGCCGACACCTCGGAATAGGTGGAACCGTCGTCGCCGGTCGTCACGAATCGCCCGTCCTGGCATCCGATCATGTCGATCGGCGCCGGCCCAGTCGTCTCGACAAAACTCGGCGTCCACGCGAGGACGCAGGGCAGGTTCCGCAGGGCGGTCCAGCGATCGCCGCTGTCGTTGCTGATGAAGGCTCCGCCGGCCTCGACGGCAATCAACCTCGCAGGAGTCGCGGCCGCCGAGCTGACGTGGCCGCCCGGCGCAATGCCAACGTCGCCCCAATGCGCGCCGTTGTCGTCGGTGAGACGCACCGGCCCTCCATGGCGCACCGCGAAGACCCGGTCGGCCCGGTGGGTCGAGAGGATGTAGAGGGTCGCGGGATCCGACCACGGGGCTGTGGTGGTCCAGGTCTGGCCGGCGTCGGCGGTCCGAATGAGAGACCGATAGGGACCGGTGTTGGGCGTGCCCGAGTTCGGGCACTCGAGTTCGGCGTACAGCACGCGGGGCGCCGCCGGTGTCGTCTTGAGTGCGACGAGGTCGACACGGGTGCAGGCCGGGTCGGTCGGCAGGGCTCTAGAGACCCAGGTCGCGCCCAAGTCGGAGGACGCGAGGAGGACGCTGTCCTGATCGCCGCGATTGAGCCCGGCGATCAAGATCGGGCCGGTCGCCGAATCGAGCAGCGCCGGCGACACATGCCTGGCGGTTGTCCCGATCCAGGGTTGGGACGTCGGTTGGCGCCAGTGAACGCCGGCGTCATCGCTGAGCCAGATCTGGTTGTCGAGTGCGCCGGTGTATCGCACAAACGGTTCGACGCCGACCAGCAGGAGATCTGGTCGGCCCGGCAATGTCCAGGCGTTGGCGATCCGGCCGGACACGGTTTGGGTCGATCGCAACATGACTGGCAACCATAGGGTCGCCCCGGTCTGACCCGAGGCATTCCCGCGCGGGGTCGCGAACGATACGACGGCGACCGCGCCAAGAACGAAGAACAGAGACGCAAAGCGAACTGACGCGCTGGACAGTCGATGCATGGCGGGGCCTCGGGTTTATCGAGTGAACCAGGATAACGCGTCGGCAGCGCACGCCGTCCATCGCAAATGTATGCCCGCACGGGGATCGGGCTGGTTCTTCCCGATCTCGATTCCTCGGGATTCTAGCACCGCGCCGGTCGTGACGCGATTTGCCGTGCCGGTGCTGCGGCGCGTCAACAGCCTCGGTCTGCGGCCCGCAGCGTTTGGTAAGCCACGCCAACCAGCCGAGGTTGCCCGGGATCGCCCGGCCGATCCAAAACGAGTCGATTTCCTCGGGCGGCGGGCGACGTCGGTGCTTCTTGACCGGCATGGTCTCATATAATAGGCGCGGGTCATTTGCCATGCTGAGCACCAAACTGTTCGCGCCCCCGCTCCCGCATCAGGTCGTGTCGCGCCCAAGGCTGCTCGCGCGGCTCGCACTCGACGGCCCACAACGCCTGTGGCTCGTCTCGGCGCCGGCCGGCTTTGGGAAGTCGACGTTGCTCCGCACCTGGATCGAGACGGGCGGCCACCGCGCGGCCTGGCTGTCGCTCGACGAGGAGGACGGCGACGCGGCGCGCTTCCTCGCGTATCTGGTCGCGGCGGTGCGCACCGTCGAGCCCGCTCTTGGCCCCGGCCTGTTCGAGACGCTGACATCACCGCAACCGCCACCGCTCGAGCCCGTGCTGGCGGCCTGGCTGACCGAACTGGCGCGGATCGAGCAGCCGTTGACGATCATCCTGGACGACTACCACGTCGTCGACTCGGTCGCCGTGGACGAGATCGTCGCCGCATTGATCGAGGCGTTGCCGACGTGCGTCCGGCTCGTGATCGCCACGCGCGAAGATCCGACTCTGCCGCTGGCCCGTCTGCGCGCGAGCGGCCTGTTGGGCGAACTGCGCGTCGCGGACCTGCGTTTCTCGGTGGACGAGGCGACCGCCTGGTTGAACGACCGGCTGGGCCTCGGCCTCGCGCAGTCTGACGTGCGGGCGCTCGAGACGCGCACCGAAGGTTGGGCGGCGGGGCTGCAGCTGGCGGCGATCTCGTTGCAGGGCGCAACCGATCCCGCCCGGTTCATCGAGTCGTTCGCGGGCAGCCATCGCTACGTGATGGATTACCTGGTCGAGGAGGTCTTGAGCCAGCAGCCGGCCGAGATCCAGACGTTCTTGCTGCGCACCGCCGTGCTCGACCGCTTCTGCGGCGCATTGTGCGACGCCGTGCTTGACCTGCCGGCCGGGTCGGCCCAGCAGCTTCTGACCCAGATCGAGCGCTTGAACTTGTTCATCGTTCCGCTCGACGACGAACGCCGCTGGTATCGCTATCACCACCTGTTCGCGGAGTTGCTGCGTCAACGTCGCGGACAGGCGGGGACGAACGACCCGGTCGGCGATCACATCCGCGCCAGCCGCTGGTTCGCGGCACAACGGCTGGATGCCGAAGCCTTCCATCACGCTGTCGCCTCAGGTGATGTGACCGTCGCGGCAGGGCTCGTCGAGGGCGATGGCATGCCCCTGCACTTTCGTGGCGTGGTTGCGCCGGTGCGCCACTGGCTGGCGACCGTGCCCACCCAGGTCCTGGACGCCAACCCGGCGCTGCGTGTGCTCTGGGCCTCGGCGGATCTGTTTGTGTCACAGGTCGACGGGATCGAGTCGAAGCTGCGCGCGGCCGAGGTGTCGTTGTCGGATGACGACCCCGATCCGCGGGTGCGCGACCTGATCGGCCACATCGCGTCGATCCGCGCGACAGTCGCGGTCACGCGGCACGAGACTGACGCCATCCTGGCCCAGTCGCAACGCGCACTGGCCTATCTGCGCGCGGACAATTTGCCGGTGCGCACGGCGACGTGTTGGGCGCTCGGAACCGCATACCAATTGCGCGGCGAGCTGACGCTGGCGCATCAAGCCTTCGCCGAGGCGTTGTCGATCAGCCAGTCCATCGGCCACGGCATGATCACCCTGCTCTCGACGCTGGGCTTGGCGTTGTGCGAAGAGTCCTGGGGGCGCCACGCGGAGGCGACGATGCTGTACCACGACGCGCTGCAGCTTGCCGGTGAGCCGCCACTCCCCGTGGCCGCCGAGGCGCGGCTCGGGTTGGCTCGCATCGCGCTCGCCCGCCGCGACCTGGAGGTCGCCGAGGCGGAAGCCGATCTCGGGCTCGCGCTCGCCCGGCAACTCAACACCACGGATCGCTCGGTGGCCTGCGAGGTCGTGCTCGCCCGTGTCCGTCTGGCCCGCGGTGACGTCGCCGGAGCACGGCTCATCCTCGCGCGGGCTGGCGCGTTCGCGCAGGCGCGTGGCTTCGTCTACGTCCTCCCGGCTATCGAAGAGGCCAAAGCCGAAGCCGACCGAGCCGTGGGCGCCGTGCTCGACCCGCTCAGCCCGCGCGAGCTCGAGGTGCTGCGTCTGACCGCCGAGGGACTCTCCAACCACGAGATTGGCAGACGGCTCGTCCTGGCCTTGAGCACGGTCAAGGGCCATCAACAACGCATCTTCGAGAAGCTGCACGTTCGACGACGCACCGAGGCCATCGCTCGCGCCCGCGACCTGGGCCTCGTGTGACCGCAACCCGGACCGACCCGGAGCACAGGCGAGTCGCCAGGACCGACATGACCCTAGCGCGCGGTCAAGATCGTGAACATGAAGACGAGATAGACACCCAGCGATAGCAGCGCCACAACGCGCGCCGTGGCAGTGCCGCCGAGCAGGTTGAAGCCCCACAGCGCTGCCGCGATCGCCAGCAGCATCCAGACGAGCGCATGCGCCCAGCGCAGGATGATGAAGCGCGGCATGTCACCGGCCACGACCTTGTCGCTGGGCCACAGGAACGCCCACATGACGCTCAGCGCCAGACAGCCTGCGCTCCAAAAGACGAGCGGCACCCCCAGAAGTTTTTCACCCATGCGAGCGCTCCGTGATCCTTCACTTCGAGTGGATCAATCCAATTGCACCCAGAGCCGGCTCATCAGGTCGACGTACGGCCAGCAAAGCAGGATGACCAGGACGGCCAGCGTGATGGCCCCGCGCGCCCACCAGACCGGCACGTGGCCCACCAGCGCCAACGCCGCGGCAAAGAGAAAACCGAACGAGACGGCATAGAACCCGGTCATCCCCGAGACCCAGGTGTAGAAACCCAGCCCCGCGGTCTCCTCAGCGTAGGCCTGGTCCACGGCCAACCGATAGGCAGCCGACGTCTCGCCCGGCGCCGCCAGGTTCGCCCCACGCGCCTCCGCGTCGATCTGCGTGCCGCGCCACCCGACGCACAGGTTGGCGCACGCAACCACCAGCAATATCAGATACGCCACGATCCGCCCGAGGGCCTGCACCCGTGGCGCGCGACCAGAGGGTCTTGCTGCAACGGCGATGTGCCTCATGTCCATCTCTCCTGTAACCATATCGGCGCCGCTGCGCCAGCTGAGAGGGCTTTAGTCTAGTAGCGTAGGCCGCAGCCTGGAAGGGTCAGGCCCTGTGGCAAACCCTACCAAGGTATCTACGCCCTGGGTCGATCCGACCGCATACTGGGTACTGGCCGACGCGCCACCCGCTCGTATGACACAGGAGAAACCCTTCATGAGAGCCGCCGTGTACGACCGCTATGGACCGCCGGAGGTTTTGCGTGTGGCCGAGATCGAGCCGCCGACGCTGGCCGACGGACACACCGACCGCGTCTTGATCCAGGTCAAGGCCGCCTCCGTAAACCCGTTCGACGTGTTCCATCGCGCCGGCTTCCTGCCGATCCGGCCCAGCCACGGCTGGTTGAAGCCCAAGACGCCTGTGCTCGGGATCGACGTGGCCGGCACGGTCACGGCCGTTGGCGCGGCGGTGACCCGCTTCAAGATCGGCGACGCCGTCTTTGGCAACTGCTTCGGCTCGCACGCCGAGGTCGTCCGCGCGCGCGTCACGGCGCTGGCCCCGCTGCCCCAGGGCCTGACGTTTGCCGACGCCGCCGCCCTGCCCACCGCCGCGCTGACGGCCCTGCAAGGCCTGCGCACCGTGGCGGCGGTGAAACCCGGCCAGCGCGTGTTGGTCAACGGCGCCTCCGGTGGCGTCGGGCATCTGGCCGTCCAGATCGCGAAGGCGCTCGGGGCGCATGTCACGGCCGTATGCAGCGGCGCGAACGTCGCGTGGGTGCAGGCCCTGGGCCCCGACCGCGTGATCGACTACACCCGCGAGGATTTCACCCGCGCCGGCGAGCGCTACGATCTGGTGTATGACGCCGTCGGGAAGCGCACCTATTTCGCCTGCAAGCCGGTGTTGGCCGAAACGGGCGTCTACATCACCGAGAACCCGCTCAAGACCTGGTCGATGATCCCGCAGTTGATCTTGAGCGCCGCCATCGGCGATAAGCGCCCGCGGATGCATCTGGCCGAAGCGAACGAGGCCGATATGGCCGAGATCGCGGATCTTTGCGCGCAAGCGAAGCTGCGGCCCGTGATCGACCGCTCGTACCGGCTGGACCAGATCGCCGAGGCGCACCGGCACGTCGAGCGCGGCCACACCAAAGGCAAGGTCGTGATCGACGTCACGGCGTAAGACGCGCATGCGGTATGAGATCCGGGTCGAGGGTCGGCTGACACCGGCCTGGGCCGACTGGTTCGGCGGCCTGAGTGTGTCGCTTGTGCGCGACGAGACCGTGCTGATCGGCTCTGTGGCCGATCAGGCGGCGCTGCACGGCGTGCTCCGACGGATCCGCGACCTGGGGCTGCCGCTCGTGTCGGTGCGCCGGATCGAGCGGCGCCGCGCCCGGCCGGCTCAGGCCGTCCGCCGCTCTTCGAGAAAAACGAGGAAGTCGAGCTCGCCCGGAGACTGACCGAGCGCGGTCAGGATCGCTGCCGCTTCAGCGCGGTGTTGGGCGCTGTGGTACAGCACGTGCTGGATGACGTGCCAGACCTTGGAACCCAGCTCCGGGTGTTCTCCATAGCCGACGTTGAGCCTGGCGTCGGTCATCCGGCCGATGAAGGTCGCCCAGGCGTGGCGTTCATCCTCCCAGCGCCGTCTGAGCGCCGCCACATCCGGGTAATCCTCCGGACCCAGAACGGGCGTCGACCCGTGGCCTTCCAGGATCATGCGCCAGCCGAACTCGGTGTCGAGGATGTGTAGCAGCGTCCCGCGCAGGCTGCCCCAGCCGGCGTCCGCCGCCGAAGCCCGTGTGAAGTCGTCCTGCGCCACGCCCGCGCACGCCGCGAGCACACGGTCATCGGCCCAGAAGTTGTAGGCGATCAACAGCGCAATGTCGACCTGATTCATAGGTGGTGTCCCGCAACTGGCATTGCCCGCGTTATACCACGGTCGACGCGGCCCGGCTGCAGGGCGCTCGCAAGGGAATGCGGAAATCCGGTTTTTGACGCGAATGACGCGAATTGGAACCTGGGCAGCCATTGTGTCCGATCCGGCATTATGCGCGACATTCGCGTCATTCGCGGCAAAGAACGCACCCACTTCGCCCTTGCGCACGTGAGCCGATGACCACGAGCGTGGAGTCTGGCCACGAATTTCGCGGTAAATGACTCGGCCGTCTCGTGCTTGCGCCTGGAAAAGCAAGCCAGCCCCCCGCCGTGGTTGACAATCTCACCATCGTGGACCTAAAATCCAATAATCCGGTAGTTTTACTCCATATTTCGCGCCGATCAGGCGCGATCCCATCACGCCATACGGAGGGTCCCGCATGAACGCATTCCTGCGTCGGATGGTCGGCCTCGTCTCGGTCGTCACGCTCGTGATGCCCGCCACGGGCCAGGCGGTCGCCGCATCGGCCGCCCTGCATGGCAACGACGATGGTTTCCGCACCCAGCAGCCGGCGATGCTCACCGCGGTCGCACCGGGCGTCGAGGTGGTGCCGTTGCTCACCGTTGGCGACGTGCTCCCCAACGGCTTCCGCTTCGAGTCGATCCCGGACGGCATCGCCATCGATGCCCGCGGACGGGGTCGGATCGACCTGTACGTGAACCACGAGACGGCGCGCGTTCCGTTCCCTTACAACACAGCGGCGCCGACGGCGGCCAACGGCGAGAACGACTTCGACAACGCCCAGGTATCGCGTCTGGCCTTTGACCCCAGATCGGCCACCGTGCTGAACGGGGCATTCGCGATCGACGGGAGCGCCGGGTACCAGCGTTTCTGCTCGAGCTACCTCGCGACGCGGCGCGAAGGGTTCAACCGCGACATCCTCTTCACCAACGAGGAGTCCCCCGACTACGTCCTGCGCCAGCTGGCCTCCTGGCCGCCGGCGCTCAATGATCCCGCGCAGCGCGAGGTCGGCGTGGTGGTCGCGCTCGACATCAGGTCGGGCGAGTCGCGTCCGATCTACGGCATGGGGCGGCTGAACCACGAGAACAGCGTCGCCATCCCCGGCTATCGCTACCCGGTGGTCTTCACCGGCGACGACACGTTCACCAGCGGACCGTTGACCGGGGTTTTCCCGGCCGGCGCGGTCCCGGCGCAGGCGCAGCTCTATTCTTACGTCGCGCCCAGCGCGTCGGCCGTGCTCAAGGACCAGGGCCAGCTCTGGGCCTTCGTGTCCGACACACCCGGCGTCAAGAACTACTACGACGTGCTGCCCGGGTCGGGCGCCGTCGTCACCGGTCACTTCATCCAGGTGCCCAGGGACATCGCCACGGGCCTCAAGGCCGACGGCACCGAGGTGCACGCGGCCGATTTCGGCTTCCCGCTCCCGCCGAACGACGGCAGCTGGCAGCGCGATCTGCGTTCGGTGACCCCGCTCGGGATCGACGGGCCACAGTGGGTGCTCGAATACTGGAGCGACATCAACAACGTCTTCCAGTTCGTGCGTATCGAGGACATCGCCTACGACAAGCGCCCGGGCATGGGCAACGTCGTCTACATCGTCGACTCGGGGCGCGGCCGCACCGCGGCTCAGAGCCTCGACACCCCCAACTTCCGCTCGACCAACGGACGCGTTTGGAAGATGGTGCTCGATCCGCGCGATCCAACCAAGGTGACGTCGCTCACCGTGTTCGTCGAGGGCGACGACAACCCGGTCAAGACGCTGGACGAAGTGCACCAGCCCGACAACATCGAGACCGCGCAGACCGGCATCCTGCTCACCGAGGATCCCGGCAGCAGCCAGCAGTTCGCGATCACGGACACCAGCCCGATCGCGACCACGGCACGGTTGTGGTACGTCCCATTTGACGGCGCTCCGCAGGTTGTGGCGCGCGTGGATCAAAGCGCCGACGGCGGACCGACCGACGTCGACGGCCGAGCGCCAGGCGCCCAAGGCGCCTGGGAGTCGTCAGGCATCGTCGATGCCTCGGACGCTTTCGGCTACACGGCCTTCTTGATCACCGTGCAGGCTCACACGCTGTGGGTGGAGAAGGCGCCCGGCGAAGACAACAACGGCGACGGCCAACCCGACTTCACCTACAAACGCGAGGGCGGCCAGCTGATCTTGCTACGCCTCGTTGACGATCACGGCGGCGATCACTGAGCCGGATCAGTCGTCCATAACTGAAACGAGCCAGCCCGCAGGCTGGCTCGTTTCGTTTTCCGGCTCAGAAAAGGACACGGATCCCTCACCGCCCTGCCCGCTCGCCCAGATAGCCGGCGTTCTTCCAACGCTCGAATCGCCCCGCCAGCCAGAACGCCGATGGAAAGCTGAGCACGGTCAGCACGACCCCAACCACCGCCCACAGCACCAGCTCGCCCACCGTGAGCGGGGTCGCGGCCAGAAAACGGCCCAACGCATAGAGGCAGTACGGGAGCGCCAGCACTGATGTGATCACGCACGGCACGTACTTGCGATAGACGAGCCACTGGCCGATGTGCACCAGCAGGTGCAGCGCGAATGCCGCGAAGGCGCCAAACCACAGACCGTAGACACCCGTGGCCAACGCAGCGACCGTAATCCCGGCGATGAGGATGAACTCGTGCGACACGGCCACCGCGAACCCGGCCGGCGACAGGCGATCGTGGTGGGCGCCTAACACCCGATCGATGGGCGGAAAACGCCGGGCGATCTCCGCGCGGTTCTTGCGCAGCCACGGTTCGAACATGATCAGTTCTTCGAAGTCGTGCACCATGAACACGATCGGCAGCAGGCCGATCACCCATTCGATTGACATGGGGCGCCTCCCGAGAAAGGCGGCGGTCCGTCGGGGCGGGACGCCGCCGGGGGTGGTTCAAGTAGCCTACTTGACAGGTGCAACTAATGCAATACTATTTGCATTAAGTATCCAGGGAGGAACGTCACATGAAGTCGCGCGAACGTCGCCCGGCGGCGCAACCGGGTCGCCGCCGCCCAGGCGGCCGCAGTCAGCGCGTGTGGGCCGCCGTCGCGGCAGCCGCCGAGGCCGTGCTCGTGCAGAACGGTTACGCGGGGTTTGGGATCCCCGAGGTTGCCCGGCTTGCCGGCGTGAACCCGACGTCGCTCTACCGTCGCTGGGGGAGCCGCGAGGCGCTGCTCATGGCGCTGCTCTTCAGCCGCGCCGAGACGTCGATCACGCCGCCCGACACGGGGTCGCTGCGCGCCGACTTGAGCGCGTATCTCGAGCAGGCCGCGGCGTTCTTGCAAACGCCCTATGGCAGCGCCCTGCTTCAACTTGGCGCCACGGCCATGCAGCGGCCCGAGCTGCAGCCCCAACGCCAGGCGTATTGGGCCGAGCGCGTGCAACATGTCGCAACGATATTCGAACGGGCACGACAGCGGGGCGAGGTCTCGGGCGCGATCGATCCGGCTCGGGCCGTGGAACAGCTGGTGGGGGCGTTGTATGCCCGGCTCCTCTTCACCGGGCAGCCGATCGACACGGCCTTGATCGCGACGAGCGTGGCGACCGTGATCCAGTCGGTTCAGCGCGCCCCGAACGCGGCAGCGCCCCGCAAGAACGTCGCCCGGGCTAAGACGCGCGCAGGATCTCGGCGAGCCGTTCGGCGGTGACCGAAGTCGCCTGAGCGAAGCCGCCCACGAAACGCGCGTTCTTCGGCGTGATCCGGAAGAGCGAGAAATCCGAGAAGCCAAACATCGGGGCGCTGTCGGGGAAGCGCGCCAGGTACGCGGCGCGCGCGGCAGCATACTCGGCGTCGTCGGACAGCAGGCGCTCGGCCACGCCCTGCACGCTGACGCGGGGCAATGCCTGTGGCAACACGTCGGGCGTCTGGGGCGCCATCACCATCAGGCTGACGGCCGGGTTGGCGAGCATGTCTTTCGTGTGCGTCGCCAGCGTGCTGACGTGGATCAAGAAGACCGCCGATCCGGGCAGCACGACATAGGGCGCCATCGACACGCTCGGGGCGGCGTTGTGCAAGGTCCCGAGTGCGGCGACGGGTTGAGCGGCGAGGATGCGGCGGAGGGTGTCGGCTTGCGCGGCGTTCATCACGCCCCGAGTATACTGCGAGCAAGCGGAGGCAACTGACCCATGACGCCCGTCGCCTTGCGTCGGATCTCGCTGGGAATGGTCTGCACGGCCGGGCTCCTCGCAGCCTGTGCCATGCGTGCCGGCAACGGAAACATATCCGCGACGGCCGGGCCCGCGAGCACCGCCGACAATGGAAACGTGTCCGCAACAGCCGGCCCCGACGCGGCGCTCGACCAGGTCGATGCCGCCCTACGCGCGACGTTGCAGGGCAGCCTCGCTTTCAACGCGCCAACGGATATCGCCCTCGACGACACGACAACGGTCACGCTGCTCTTGAGCCCGACGCTCTCGGAGGCTGAATTGCAGCAGGCGCTGGGCACGGCCGAGCCCGTGATCAGCGCCGCCGTCGCCGTCACGCCGCGCATGCGCGCCGAGTTGGTGGCGTCGCCGGCAGAGGCCTTCGAGATCCAGCCGGTCCACGCGGACGCGGAGCAGCTGCTCAGCACGGTCGAACCCACCACCTGGGCCTGGAACGTCACGGCCCATCAAGAAGGGCGCCACCGGCTCACGCTCAGCGTCTACCGGCTGGTGACGGTCGACGGCCGCGACTATTGGCGCCAGGTGGCCTACACGCGCGACGTCGACGTGACCGTCAGTTTCGTCCAACGGCTGGCGTTGCTGGATTGGAAGTGGATCGTGGGTCTCGTGGTGACCGGCATCGCTGTGCCGATCGTGCAGACGCTGCTCAAACGGCGCCGCAGGTCCAGGCGCCCGGGCAGCCCTGCTTGAAGTCGGCGTCCGCACGACCGCCGGTCACCGGTCGATGTAGATCGGGTTCGAGAGCAACGCCGGCAGCATCGGAAGCCCGGGCAGAAACGCGCGCAGGATTTCGACGCGCACAAAGCCCGGACCGTCGACCGGGTAGGTCAGCGCGGCGTCGCCGTCGGTCGGGGCCTGAAGCAACACGTCGGATCGGGTCGCTGTCACGGCCCGGATGACGTCGCCCTGGTGCAGCCCCGCCGCTTCCACGTGAACGACCTGCACCTCGGGCCAGCGCACGGTGTCGCCCTGGATGGCATCCCCCGCCGAGAGCTGCAGACTCGGTCCGTTCGGCGCAAACGCGATGAAGGCATGGCCGGCGCGCACGGCGGCCAGGATGTCGCCGGCCCCGGCCGACTCGGCATACACGCCCATCGACGGCCCGCCAAGAAAGATGAACGGCGTGTCGCGATGGTAGTCGCTGCCCCCGCAGATCGGGATCTTCTTGCCCGCGCACAGCAGCTGCTGCCACAGCCCGACCGCGCGCAGGTTCGACTCGCGCATCGGGCCGTTCCAGACCTCGAGGCAATCAAATGGGAGTGACCCGAGATCGAACAGGAACGGGCAGCTCTCGTCGAAGGGGTGATTGATCGCGATCAAAGCCCCGGCGCGCCGCGCCGACGCGAACTTGGCCAGAGCCTCCTCCGCCGTGTTGGTCGCGAACGTGCCGGCGTAAGGCGCCTCGACGCCCAGGAAGTTGGCGTGCCCCTGATAGTGCGTCCACTCGAGACCCGGGATCAGCGTCACGCCCGCGACCTGAGGCAATGAGGCGCGCGCGATCGGCTGGTTGTGATCCGTGATCGCGACGAAGTCGAGCCCGTTGCGCAACGCCTTGAACGCCAGCTCCTCCGCGGTATGCACGCCATCCGAAGCGAGGGTGTGCGTGTGCAGATCGCCGCGCAACAAACGCCTGAGCTTGTATTCAAAGCCGATCTCGTAACGGACGGTCACGCCTTCGGGCTGGATCTTGTACGCGCCGACGAGGATACGCCACTCGCCGGCCGTGATCGGCGTCGGCCGATAGCCCGGCGTCGCCGCCGTCTCGCTGACGACGATCTCGGTCTTGTCCGACCCCGAGGCCCCGACCTGCGCGCCATCCGGGCCAACCAGGCCGAGGTCGACGATGTTGACCTCGGTTTGTGCGACGAAGGCGCCGTGGCTCAGCGTGTGCTCGACGGCCGGGCGGCGCGGATAGCTGTACCGCAGGGTCAAGCGCTCGACGTGATCGGGCACTTGAAACGGCACGGTGAAGTAGCGACCCTGCCGTGCGGGCTCGATGTGCGCTTCGATGATCAGCGGCTCGGACATGACGCCTCACCCCGCGGCCTGGGCCGGACCCAGCACGCGCTCGAGAAAACGCCGGATGTGACGATCCCAGAACGGCCAATCGTGCCGCCCATCCTCTTCGTGCGCGTCGACGACGATCCCGTGCGCGGCGCACAGCTGCAGAAAATACGGCTGCAGCGGATAGAGATCGTCCTGGCGGCCGCAGGCAACGTACAGGTGGGGCAGCCGCACCCCAGCCTGGGCCGCGCGCTCGACCCAAACCGCTGGGTCGTGCGGGCTGCCGGCCAGTCGCGACAGGTCGCCGAAGATATGGGTGAACTCCGCCTGGCGCGCATCGTCGGGATGCGTGTTGAAGATCTGCAGCGAGAGCACACCCGACAGGCTGGCGACGGCGCTGAAGCGTTCCGGCTGCGCGAAGGCGGTCTTGATCGCGCCGTAGCCGCCCATCGACAGCCCGGCGAGCAACGTGTCATCGCGCGCCGGATCCAGGCCGAAGAGGTCACGCACGAAGCGCGGCAGCTCCTCGGTGAGGTACGTGAAATACTTCTGGCCGTTGGGCTGATCGGTGTAGAAGCTCCGTCCGACCGAAGGCATGATCACGACCAGGCCATACTGTGCGGCCACGGTCTCGATCGACGAGAACCGCTGCCACGCGCTGGCGTCGTCGCTCAGGCCATGCAGCAGGTACAGCACTTTGCGCGCCTGCAACGGCTTGTCGCGCAGCGCCGCCGGATCCGGCACGATCACGTTGAGCGGCAGGTTGACCTGTACGGTGGAAGGGGAATGGTCGATGCGCAGGAGGGCCATAATGATTGCCGATCGCTGATGGGTGAAAGATGATTGTCCTCAACCGGCGTCGCTGTGGGCCGGAGGCGCCTCGTCGCCCGGGAAGGCGATCAGGAACGAGAACGCGAAGCTGACGACCATGAGGATCGGCGGCACGACGGTGAGCAGGAAGCGCGCGGCCTGATCGGGCTGGGCGCCGGGGTTGTCGCCGCTCTCGAAGCCGTAGAGCACGAAGACCAGATAGAACGCCAGAGCCGTGAACAGCCCGTTGAGCCGGTTCATGAAGCCGAGCGCGTTCGAGATGATACCCTCGCGGCGCACGTTGTGCTGCCGCGTGTCCTCATCCATCACCTTGGCGCCGATCAGGTCCATGGTCGTGATCACGCCCGCGAAGCCGAAGCCGACCAGCGCGCTGCCGACCGCGGCCGTCGCCAGCGAGTTCGCGAAGTAGAGCGGGACGTAGGCGACCGCCAGCGCCGCCAGGGCGACGCGCCAGACCAGGATCAGACCAAAGCGCCGCACCAGTCGCGCCCAGATCGCGACGCAGACGATGGCGATGAGCAGCACGGACGCGAACAGGATCGTCGATTGCTCGTCCGGGATCTTGAGCGTGTATTTGACGAAAAAGGGCAGCGAGACCAGCACCAGAGACATCGCCGCGCTATAGAAAGCGTTGGTGATCCCCGACAGCCAGAACTTTCGGTTCAGCGCCAGGTCCTTGAGGCTGCTCCACAGCCCGGGCGCCTCCTCGTCGACGTGCACGTCGACCTCGCGCGACGTCAGCGCCATGTACAGGATCACGGCGCCGCCGAGCAGGCCATAGACGATGGCCGTCAGCGAATAGCCCAGCGCCTTGGTGACGACCGGCGTCAGCGCAATGCTGATGATCATGGCGACAAGCTGAAATGCCTGGCGTAGCGCGTTGGTCGACGCGCGGCTGCGGTCACTGCGGAAGAGTTCGGGGAACAACGCCCCATAGTTGGCGTTGATGACCGAGTCGAGCGTGCCGGCCAGCACGTAGAACGCCAGCGCATACGCGAACAGCCCGTCGCCTGGCAGTGTCGGCGGCGAATAGAACAGGATGAAGCACAACACCAGCAGCGGCGTGCCGATCACGAGCCACGGGCGACGCCGACCCCAACGTGTCCGCGTTCGATCCGACAGGAACCCATAGATGGGATTGTCGATCGCATCCACGAACGCGTATATCCCCAGGATCGTCGCGAGCTGGACCGTGGTCAGGCCAAGACGATCCACGTAGAAGATCGCGAAATAGGTTTTGAGCATGTTGATCGGGATGGAGGTGCCGAACATCCCGACCGCGTAGTTGAAGGACTTCAGTCGATCAGACGCCATGGGTGGGTCTCCCGAATCTGCCCTCTGGGGGTGGCAGGCCGATTGTCTCACCTTTCGTTCGGCACACCGCGTGGGCCGTTGCCAGTGTGCACGGGTGAGTTGTCAGGCGGCTCACAACCTAGGCCGGGTCTGGTACACGGATGTCACGGATCACGACGGATGCCACGGAAACGGCGAAGAAACACTCCGTGCCATCCGTGTTCATCCGCGTGATCCGTGTACTGAACCGGGCGCCGGCAGACCAACTGACAACTCGTGCTTGCCCACCGTTGACAGGCGATCGCATCGCATGGCGGACCGTTGGGCAGGAAACGCGGCGGGCGCCACCGCGGCGGCGTTGGCCGAAACCGCCGTCGGTTGTAGACTCGACGCCAGGTCGGCTGCCCACACAGCGCGCGCGGCCGACAGGAGGTGGTCATGAGCAGCAATGTATTTCGCCAGAAGCCGCTGGCGCCGGACGCGAAGGTCGGGCGTGTCGAACCCGATGGCCGCGTATTTGCCGAACGTTTCGGTCCCGATCGCTACGTGGGCCGGGTCGAGGTCGACACCGGCCGGGTGTGGGAGTCCCATCTGGGTCCCGACAAGTTGATCGGCCATGTCGAGCCGGCCACGGGCCGGTGCTTCCGCGCCCGGTTCGGACCCGACGAGTACGTCGGTCGCGCGGCCGGCGACGGCCGTCTGTACCGGCATGTGCCTGTGGCGCTGGACGAGTACATCGGCAGCATCGAGCACATGGCCGGGTTGGTGCATGCCGGCGCCGCTCTGTTGTTGTTGGTGCTGCCCGACCGCGAGGCCGAGGAGCAGGCGCAACAGGATGCACCCTCCGAGACTTCAGGCGAAGACGCGCAGACAGATTCTGACTAGGCCGCGTCTTCGCCTCAGGTGGGTCTCGCAAAAGCGGAACGCGATCGCCCTTTTGGGCAAGCACGAGATGGCTGCGTTCTTTGCCGCGAACTCTGCGATTTCTTTCGGTTCAGACATGATGGATGCATGTCATCCATATCGCGTCTTTTGCGAACACGCGGCGAGACCCTACATCTGACCACATGTGCGTGCGCGCGCGGCTGGCCTCGCCCACTCGTGCCGGGCGCTCACGTGGTATAATCTGACCGATCAGTTCGTGATTTGTGTGGTTCAGGCCGCCAAACCGCTTATGGGTTGGCGGCCTTTTTCTTTCCGGCCTGTCCGGAGCAAGGATCTGAGAATGGAAACGAGACTGTACGTTGGCAATTTGGCCTATTCGACCTCCGAGGCCGAGTTGCGAACCTTGTTCGCCCAGGCCGGCACCGTGACCGACGTGGCCCTGATCAAGGACCGGGACACCGGTCAGTCGAAGGGCTTCGGCTTCGTCACGATGAGCAGCCAGGCGGAGACCCAGCAGGCCATCAGCCTGTTCAACGGCAAAGAGTTGAACGGCCGCCCGCTGACCGTGAACATCGCCAAGCCGCGTGAGGAACGCAGCGGTGGTGGTGGTGGCGGCGGTTTCGGCGGTGGGAACCGCGGCGGCAAGCGCGGCGGTGGCGGCGGCAATCGCCGGTTCTAAGCCGATCGCATGACACTGCGGGCCGGGCGCCGCGGAGCCTCAATCTCCGTTGCGCTCGGCCCGCAGCTTTCACACGAGGCCACCATCGCACGCACCGGGGGCCTCTCGACTGGGCCGGCGCGTTCGGCGACTTCACGCAATCAGGAGACAACGATGCAATATCAGGTCGACGATCGTGTTGTGCACATCAACCATGGCGTTGGGCGCGTGGTCGGCCTGGTCAGCAACAGCTTCGCGGATACCGAGGCAAAGCTCTATTACGAGATTGCGTTGAACCAAAGCACCGTGTGGGTGCCCGTCGACTCCAACGACTCGCTCGAGCTCCGCGCGCTGACGCGCCAGCGCGACCTCGATCGCTACCGCGCCATCCTGCGCGACGAACCGACGGCGCTTTCGAACGATCATCGCCAGCGGCACCTCAATCTGACTCAACTTCTCAAGTCGGGCACCTTCGAAAACCTGTGCATCGTCGTCCGCGACCTCACGGCGCGCGGCCGCTTGAAGCCGCTCAATGAGGTCGACTCGTCGACGCTGCGGCGCGCGCACGACAATCTGTCGCGCGAGTGGTCGGTCGCCGATGGAATCTCCATCCCCCAGGCCGTCCGCCATATCGAGTCGTTGATCCTCGAGGGACGGCTCGGGTCGATCCCGGTCGGCAACGCCTAGACGCATTGCCCTGCCCGGCCTAATACGCCTGTTCCTGCACGGCGCGCCCCATAACCGGAAAAATCAGCCGATCTAGATAATCGCATCGGATCGACGCGGAACGCTCTTGACCGCGGATGACATCCGTGTGACGCCTCAGTCCCACAAGGCTTGCTGAGGCGAAAGCGGGCCGTGTTCGACGCCCGGTTTGGTTGAGCGCCTGCCCTGCCGCCGCGCCCGAGCAGCGGCGGCCGTCCGTGCGACAATGTCGCCATGCGCTGGCCAGTTCGCCTCGTTGTCGCGGCAGTCCTCATCGCCACTGCCTGTACGCCCGGCGCATCGCCGCGGCCGGCCTCTCGGCGCGCCACACCGACACCCCTCGCCCCGACGGCGCCGCCGCCAACGACCGAGCCCGAGCCCCGCCCCACGACACCCGTGACCGCCGTCGACAACATCCTGGGCGTGCACGTGCTCTTCGATGACGGCCGCAACACCTGGCCGACGCGCCTGTGGCCCGATCATCTGACCGCGGCACAGGGCCTGATCGGCGCCGGCGGCTGGGTGGTCGAACTCGTGCGGCTCGACGACCTCGATGTGTCGCGCTGGCAAGGGTTCTTCGATCAGTGTGCCGCACGTGAGTTGCGCCCGATTCTGCGACTGGCCACGACGTTCGATCAAACCGCCGGCTACTGGACGGCGCCGCCACCCGACCCCGATGATGGCTATGCGCAGACGGCACGGCGCTTCGCCACGTTCGCGGCGGCGTTGCGCTGGCCGACCGACACGCACCCGGTCCTTGTCGGCAACGAACCCAACCACGGCGACGAATGGGGCGGCCGCGCGGATCCAGCCGCCTACGCGCGTTATCTGCGCGATGTGGCCGCGGCGCTCAGAGCCGCCGATCCCGCCGTGCTCGTCCTCAACGCCCCGCTCGACCCCTACTCGCCCAACACCAACGGCGAGCCGTTCATCAACGGCTTCACCTTTGTCGACTCCGAAAGCTTCATGGATGCGATGCGCGCCGAGGTCCCCGAGGTGTTCGCCGGGCTCGACGCCTGGGCGTCGCATGCCTACCCGACCGGGCCGCTGGCGAACGGCCCGTGGGACCAGACCTTTCAGATCGATCTGCTCAACGGCGCAACGAACCACGAGCACCTGCAGCCCTCCGCGGGCCTGACGAATCGCGGCATCAACGGCTATGCCTGGGAACTGGCCAAGCTGGCGCGTTACGGGGTGACGGACCTCGAGGTCTGGATCACGGAGGTCGGATGGCGGCACGCCGAGAGCGTCGACCCTGCCGCGCGCGACGGCACAGCCGCGTGGCCGTCCGCGGAGACTGTCGGCCAGTGGTTCGATCTGGCGCTCAACGGCAACGACGGCCGATATCCGCAGTGGCCAGGCGCCGGGTGGACGCCCTGGCGCGACGATCCACGGGTGCGGGCCGTCGTCTACTTCGCGCTCGACGGCGCGCCCCACGAGTGGGGCCACACGAACTGGTTGCGGCTCTCGAAAGCCGGGGACGTGCTGGGCGCCTACCCGCTACTGCCGACGCCGTGATTCAGCGGTGCGCGATCGTCAGGCCCGACACCGTCAACGCGGGGTCGCGCGAGGCGACGGTCTCCGTCGAGAGGTCGACGATGTCGATGCGCGTCAGCGTCGCCGCAGCCCGGTCCGGAGGGACATCGATCGTCAACAGATCGAGGTGACCCTGGAGGTTCGGGAAACCCGCGATGGGCCCGGACCAGACTTCCGTGATTCCGGGCGCCGTCGAAACGACGTTGTCGGCGGCGTGCCATTCGCGCAGGTTCTCACCCAGCACCAGATCGACCACCACGGGTTCGGCCCCCTCGAACGTCAGGACGATCTGACCGACCCGCTTGCCGGCCCAACGCGTGAATCCGTCGCCGGCCGTGACGAGCACATAGACGTGTTCGACGCCCGGAAGGGCCACCGACAGACTGGCCTGGGTCGGAAAGGCGTTGTTGGGCGCGGGGCCGGCCTGGCTGCGGAAGGCCCGGCCATCGAGATCGAACGACACGCCACCGAGTTCGACGAGCCCAATCGGCGGCGCCGCGAAGTCGTTGTCGAGCGACCCGTTGACGATCGGCGCCAGCGAGATCGGGTCGGCGACCAGCGGCGGCACCGTGGCCGTAGGGGTCGGCGCCGGCGTTGCTGTGGGATCGGGCTGGCGCGTGGCCGCGACCGCCGTTGGCGCACGCGTGACGACGGCGACCGTGGGCGTGGCCGCCTGCGCGGTCGGCGGCGCCGGCGTTCGCAACAGCCAGCGGCTGACGAGCAGACCGCCCCCCACCAACGCGGCGGCGACGAACAGGAGCGCAAGCGCTCCGGCCGCGATCACCGCCGGCACTGCCCAACGTCGGCGCGGCGGGCGCGGCACGGGCGTCGCCTCGCGGATGCGGGCGAGCGCATCGGCTGCAGCCTCTGGTTGGGGTGGCGTTCCCGTGGAAGTCGGCAGCAACGTCGCCTGCCAGGCCGCGGACGAAATCGGTCGCGGCGTCTGCCGCAGACCCAGCGCCTCGCGGAGCGCGGCCGCGAACTGCCCGGCCGTGGCAAAGCGATCCTCACGCGCCTTCGCCAGAGCGCGCTCGACCACGGGCTGGCACTCGGCCGGGAGAGCCGGGTTCGCGTCGACGACGCGGGGCAACGGGCCGACGATGTGCTGCATCAGCAGACCGTAGGGCGTGTCAGCCTTGAACGGCAGTCGGCCGGTGAGCATCTCGTAGGCGATGATGCCGAACGCATACAGGTCGCTACGGCGGTCGATGTCGGCGTCGCCTCGCACCTGTTCGGGGCTCATGTAGGCCGGCGTGCCGACGAGCGCCCCGGTCTGAGTCAGCGTCGCGGCGCCAGCCTGCAGCGCGAGTTTCGCGATGCCGAAATCGGAGATCATCGGATTGTCGTACTCGTCGAACAGGATGTTGCCGGGCTTCAGATCGCGATGGATGATGCCCTGCGCGTGCGCCGTGTCGAGCGCGTCGGCCAGGCGGTCGACGATGTGCGCGACCACCTCAGGCGCCAGCGGGCCGCGTTTGAGCCGATCCTGCAGCGAACCGCCGGTCATCAGGCGCATGACCAGATACAACTGGCCCTGATCTTCGCCGAAGTCGTAGACCGGCACGATCGCGGGGTGTTCGAGCCTGGCGATGGTGTGGGCTTCGCGCTCGAAGCGTTCGCGCAGGGCTGGGTCGCCCTGGATATCGCCCAGCAGCAGCTTGATCGCGACCTCGCGCGCCAGGCGCGGATCGTGACCGCGGTACACCGTGGCCATGCCACCGGCGCCGAGCTGCGCTTGCAGGGTATACCGTCCGATGGTGATGAGCGCCATGAGCCGCGTGGGCCACAGTATACGTCAGCCGGCGCGAGAGTGACCGGCGCTCAGGGCGGTTGGGTGGCGGAGCACAGGGCCCCGGCTCGAGAAGCCATGACGCAATACGCCGGGACGTCGACGGCCGCACTCACAGCGCCCGCGCGTACAGATCCAAGACGACGCCGTCATCCGGCCAGGTGAACGCGCTCGTGCGCGTCATCCCGAGGCGTGTCAACAGACTCACCGAGCGCGTGTTGTCGGGTACGACGATGGCCACGACGCGATCGAGGCCCAGCACGTCTCGCGCGTACGCCAGGGTTGCGGCGGCGGCTTCGTAAGCATAGCCCTTGCCTTCATGGGGCTTTAGCACCGCGAACCCGATGTCGACGTGTTCGAGCGTCTCGCGCCGGGCGAGACCGCACATCCCGATCGGCGTGCCCGACGCGGTTTCGGTGACACGCCAGAAGCCAAAGCCGTGCGCCGTGTAGTGGGCGATCAGCCGCTCGTCGATGTACCGACGCGCATCGTCGAGCGTCCGCACTCCGCGATCGCCGATGTAGGCATGAAAGGCGGGCTCGTTGACCAGCTCGAGGATGAACGCCGCGTCCGCGGTCGTGAAGCGATCGAGCGTTAGACGTGCGGTTTTGAGCACTGCCATCGTGAGCACCATCCTGCCGCGCGCTCGTCAGGCTGCCGTCGGTGGTGTTTGAACCAGACGACGCGCGACGGCGGCGCCGAACCAGCCCTCACCCGGCCCGACGACCGGGTACAACGCGGCGAGCCTTGAGCGCCAGAGTTCGGGCAGGTCATCCTGGGTCGCGTCCGCTGAAAGCCCCGGGTCACGCCCGTGCGCCACGAACTTGTGATCACCGCCGGCGCGACGAAAGACACCGCACAGCGGCGCCGCGACCCGTGTGCCGGGCGTGAAGGCCATGGTCGAGCACAACAGCACGTCCCAGTGCGGACCGGGCGGTTCGCCGATCCCGGCGATCCAGCCGCAGCTGCCCGGGAAACCGCGCGCATGCAGCAACGATATCGCCTGCGTGGGGACAAAGGTATCACGATCCGGGTCGTACCGGAGCCTCTGGGCCAGGCCGGCCGGTTGCTCGATCACGATCGACGCGATCTCGGTAGCCCCGAGAAGTGCTTGGTCGTTTTCACGTCCAACGGACAAGGTGGAGGGCAGTTGAACTGGAGGGCCATTCGGTGTCGATGGGGCGATATTCATCGCGCCGGGTCCTCGATCCGACATGGGGCCGTGGCCGCTTTCAACCCTCCTTGTGGCGCCTCTGCCGCTTGCCGCCGGCTTTTGCCGGAGTCGCAAGGAAACGTATAATCGTCTCATCCGCGGCCCGGGAGATCACGAGATGTCATCCGTCGAGGCGCTGCAGCCCCTGTTCGATTGCTTTACCGAAGTCCTGGCGGTCATGCCGGACGAGTTCAGCAGCCACGAGTTCATTCGCGAGCTGGGACGCCGGCATCAGGATCTGTATGCCGAAGCGCTGTACGCGTACCGCAACAACCTGCACGAGGGCTCCCCGGCGCCGTTCATGGCCGTGCACGCGCTGTTGGCGCAGCGGCTGAACGAAGAACTCACCATCGAAAACGTCGGCCAGTTCGACAGCCGCGACATCTGGGGCCAGAACAACCGCTGCGCGCGCTGGCGCAAGCGCGTCCGCCCCAGGCTGTTCTGAGCGCGCCCTGCCCTTGAGCCGATGACCGACGCGCCTGCCTCCCCCTACCTCGTCGATCCGAACGGGCAACGCCACGTGCTGCTCGGTGAACGCGTCACGCTCGGACGCGGCGCCGACAACGACGTCGTCGTCACAAGCAAGCGCGCCTCACGCGACCATGCCCGCATCCTGTTCGAGCGCCACAAAGTCTGGATCGAGGACCTCTCCAGCGCGAACGGCACCTGGGTCAACGACGAGCGGCTGACGGCCCCGCGTGAGTTGCGCGACGGCGACCAGGTGACGATCGGGGACACGCGCCTGACCTACCACGATCCCAACACAACGTATCGCGACCCCGCGTTGCCCGAGCTCGAAGTCGATCTGGCCGCGAGCGTGGTGCGCGTCAATCGCCGCATCGTGTCGCTCTCCCCGAAAGAGTTCGCGCTGCTCGCCTGTCTTTATGCGCAGCGCGGCCAGGTGTGCACCAAGGCCGAGATCGGGCGCGCAGTCTGGCCCGACTACAAGGCCGAGGCCTACGACTACCAGATCGAGAACCTCGTGCGCCGTCTGCGCGTGCGGCTGACGGGCGAAGACGCCGCGGTCGAGGTCATCGAGACCGTCCGCGGCCACGGGTATCGCCTGAAGTCCGTTTGAGGGGAGATCACGGCGACCCGGCGCCAGCGGCGCGTCAGCCGTTCGAATCAGCGGCGAGGCGATATCCGACGCCGGGCTCGGTCTGGATCAACGTCGGGTTGGCGGGATCCGGCTCGATCTTCTTGCGCAGGTTGGCGACATAGACGCGCAGGTAGTGGACTTCCTCGGCATAGCCCGGCCCCCACACATCGCGCAACAGTTGACCATGGGTGAGGACCTTGCCCGCGTTGCGCACGAACACGCGCAGCAGAGCATATTCGGTGTTGGAGAGCGTCACCGTTTGGTCGTTGCGCCAGACCCGGCGCTTCTCGAGATCGACGCGCAGCGCGCCGCACTCGAACACCGGCGTCTCGTCGCCGGCCCGCTGGTTGCGGGTGGCCGCACGCAGCCGGGCCAGTAATTCGCCGACGCCAAAGGGCTTGGTCAGGTAATCATTGGCGCCGGCGTCCAAAAGCGCGATCTTGTCGTCCTCCCCGGCGCGCACCGACAGCACCACCACGGGCACAGCCGACCAGCTGCGCAGACGCGTGAGGACTTCAAGGCCATCGAGATCGGGCAGACCCAGATCGAGCACGACGACGTCGGGTCGGATCCGCGCGGTCTCAGCCAGGCCCTCGGATCCATTGGCAGCCTCGTGCACGTGATATCCGTTGGCCTCCAGGCTGATCCGCAAGAATCGTCGGATCTGGATCTCGTCGTCGATCACCAGGATGTGTTGGCCTTCAGACATCATCGACCTCGACCGGCGGCGGTGGCGCCGCGCCCAGCGGCAGGCGCATCAAAAACCGCGCGCCGCCTCCGGAGCGGTTTTCGGCGGTCAGCGTTCCGCCATGGGCTTCGACGATACCACGCGCGATCGAGAGCCCAAGACCGGTCCCGCCGGCGGCCACGCCCTGCCCGCGGAAGAATTTGTCGAAGATCCGCTCGAGCCCGCTGGCGTTCAGCCCGGGTCCACGATCGGCGACAGCCAGCACCAGCTGTTCGCCCTCGCGATACGCGTGCAATCGCACCCGCGTGCCGGGCGGCGTATAGACCGCCGCGTTGTGCAGCAGGTTGACCAGCGCCTGCTCGACGAGCACGAAATCGAGCTCCACAAGCGGCAGCCCGGCAGCCACGTCCACGAGGAAGTCGTGCTGGGCCAGCAGCGGCCGCACGCGCTTGGCCGTCACCGCGACCAAATCGGCCGGGTCGCACCATTCGCGTCGCAGTCGCAGCATCCCAGACTCGAGTCGGCTCATGTCGAGCAGGTTCTCGACGAGCCGGTTGAGCCGCTCCGCCGCGACCTGGATCTCGCCCGCCAAAGCCTCGCGCGAACCAGCCGCCTCGACGGGGAGATCCCGCAGGGTCGAGGCGGCGCCGGTGATGGCCGCGATCGGTGTCCGGAGTTCATGCGACACCGAGTTGAGCAGGGTCTTGTACAACCGCTCGGATTCGGTCAGGAGCGCGGCTCGCTCCTGGGCCTCGCCGAGCTGTTCGTGTTCGATCGCCAACGCCACCTGGGCCAGCATGGCCTCCAGAAAATACTCCTGCTCAAGGGTCAGGGCGCGTGGATCGCGTGGCTTCAGACCGATCACGCCCACCACCCGACCCGGGACGCGCAACGGTCGATACGTCGCCGCCGCCGTCGGGAGGGTATCGGTTCCACGCCCGGCCGGGCGCTCATGCGCCAGTGCCCAGGCAGCCGCGCCAAGCTCGCGCTCGTCAAGGATGTATCCGCTCGCCGGGTGCGCGCCGGCGGCGGCCAGACGGCCATCGACGCCGGCCAGCACGATGGCGACGTCCGCATCGAAGGCCGCACCCAGGTGCTTCACGGTCGTTCGGGCGACGTCGTCGATCGATTCGAGCTGCGCGAACTCGCGCACCAGCGCGTAGAGTGCGCGCGTGCGTTCTTCACGACGTTGCAGGAGCTGCTGTTGCGCGCGCAGACGCGCCGTGAGCGACCCCGCGACCAACGCGATGACGAAATAGAAGCCGAAGAGCAGCGCGTCCTCGAGCCGGGAGATGTAGAACGTGAAGCGCGGTGGGATGAACAAGAGATCCCACAACACGGCGCTGAGCGCGGCGGCGACCACCACCGGGCCGCGGCCGAAATACAGGGGCATCACCATGACCACCAGCAGCATCAACAGCGCCACGGCCTGATAGGAGATCACCGGCAGCAGCAGGAGGTTGATGGCCGTCGTTGCGGTCACGACCAGCCCGACGCCCAGGTATTGGCGCCAGCCGGATTGGGGCGTCGGCAGCCAATCGAGGCGCGCCGGTCGTGTCTCGGCGTTGCCGCTGACGACACAGACGTCGATGTCGCCGCTGGCGCGAACCAGGCGGTTGACGACCGATCCGCCACGGAGCCACTCCTGCCAGGCCGGCCGCTCCGGCTTGCCGATCACGATTTGCGTAACGTTGTGCTGTCGGGCGACGGTCAACAACGCTTCGACCACGTCGTCGCCCGGCACCGTGATCACCTCGGCGCCCAATTCGCGCGCCAAGTCGAGGTTGCGCGTCAGGCGCGTCTGCAGCGCGGCCGAGAGCGGGCTCGCGCCCTCGACGGTCACGGCCAGCCAGGGCGCCTCGAGGTTGTACGCGATGCGTCGCGTCCAACGCACCAGGCGCTCCGACAACGGGCTCGGGCTGATCGCGACCAGCAGGCGTTCACCGCTCTTCCACGGCCCGGCGATGCGTTTCAACTGCATGTAATCGCGCAGTTGATGATCGACGCGCTCGGCCGTCAGACGCAGCGCCATTTCGCGCAACGCCGTGAGATTGCCAACGCGGAAGAAGCTTGCGGCAGCCGCCTGAGCTTGATCCGGGACGTAGACCTTGCCCTCGGCGAGGCGCTTCCGCAACTCCTCCGGGGTCAGGTCGATCAGCTCAATCGAGTCGGCGTTGTCGAGCAGCGAGTCCGGCACCGTCTCGTGCACGGTGACCCCCGTGATCTGGCGGACGGTGTCTGTGCGCGATTCGAGGTGCTGGACGTTGAGCGTGGTGTAGACGTCGATGCCGGCCTCGAGCAGCTCGATGACGTCTTGAAAGCGTTTAGCGTGGAGCGCCCCAGGGGCGTTGGTGTGAGCCAGCTCGTCGACCAGCACCAGCCGCGGCGCACGCGCCAGCACCGCTTCGAGGTCCATCTCCTCGAGCAGCGTGTCGCGGTAGGGGTACTGGCGCCTGGCGACGATCGGCAATCCGACGAGCAATTCGGCCGTCTCCGCGCGCCCGTGCGTCTCGACGTAGCCCACGACGACGTCGACGCCCTCGGCGCGCCGCGCCTGGGCGTCCTGCAGCATGGCGTACGTCTTTCCGACGCCGGCCGCCATGCCGAGGAAGACTTTGAGATGGCCTCGAGCGCTCCGGGCTTCGGCCCGCTGGACCGCCGCCAGGAGCGCATCGGGATCGGGTCGTTGTTCGACCATCGCGTTTCTATTGTAGGTCATCAAGCGCAAGGTTGAGCGTGAACACGTTGACCCGCGGCATACCCAGGAAGCCGAGCTGCGGCGCTTCGATAGCGCGCTCGACCAGATCGGCAAGCGCCGCCCGTTGGGCGGCGTCAAACCCACGCACGGCGGCGATCCGCGGGATCTGCAGCCGCGCCGCCTCCGGCGAGATATGCGGGTCCAGACCGCTGGCCGACGCCGTCAGCAGATCGCCCGGCAGCGCCGCTTCGCTTTCGGGGTTTTCCCGATGCAGGGCGACAGCCCGGTCGGCGACGGCCTGTTGCCAGGCCAGGCTCGTAGCGCTTTGATTGCTGCCGCCGGATGGCAGCGGGTGATAGCCGATCGCCGAAGGGCGCGGCTGAAAGTAGCCCGGGTCCGCGACCGCCTGACCGATCAGCGTCGAGCCGACCACGACACCGTTGCGTTCCACCAAGCTGCCGTTGGCCTGAGTCGGGAAGAACGCCTGCCCGATCGCCGTGACGACCAGCGGATACACGCCGCCGGTCAGGAGCGTCAACACGGCCAACAGGCGAACTGAAGACCAGAGTGTTTTCATGAGAGTTTCCACCGTTACGCCTCAACTCACCCAGTGCAGCGCCGTCACCGCAAGATCGATCAGCTTGATCCCGACGAACGGCACGATCAGACCGCCAACGCCAAAGACCAACAGATTGCGGCTGAGCAGATCAGCCGCCGGCACCGCGCGATAGCGTACGCCACGGAGCGCCAGTGGGATCAGGGCGACGATGATCAAGGCGTTGAAGATGACGGCGCTCAGAATCGCGCTCTGCGGCGAGGTCAGGCCCATGACGTTCAGGACCGCCAGCGGGCCGACGCCGGTCGAAGTCGCATACAGGCTGCCGAACAGCGCGGGCAAAATGGCGAAGTACTTGGCGACGTCATTGGCGATGCTGAACGTCGTCAAGGCGCCGCGGGTCATGAGTAATTGCTTGCCGATGCCCACGACCTCGATGAGCTTGGTCGGGTTGCTGTCAAGGTCGACCATGTTGCCGGCCTCTCGGGCCGCCTGCGTCCCGGTGTTCATCGCGACACCGACGTCGGCCTGCGCCAACGCCGGGGCGTCGTTGGTGCCGTCGCCGGTCATCGCGACGAGACGGCCCGCCGCCTGCTCGTCGCGGATGCGGCGCAGTTTGGTCTCCGGCGTCGCCTGAGCCATGAAATCGTCGACGCCGGCCTCGGCCGCGATCGCGGCGGCCGTGAGCGGGTTGTCGCCCGTGATCATCACGGTCCGGATGCCCATCGCGCGCAACTCGGCGAAGCGCTCCTTGATGCCGCCCTTGACCACGTCCTTGAGCTGGACCACGCCGAGCACGTCGCGGCCCTCGGCGACGACGAGCGGTGTCCCCCCGGCGCGACCGACCTCCTCGACCGCCTGCTGAACCGCCAGCGGGAACGCGCCACCCAGGCGATCGACGTGGGCGCGCACGGCTTCCGCAGCGCCCTTGCGGATCTGGCGCGCCGCAAGACCGACGCGCTCGGGGAAGTCGACGCCGCTCATCCGCGTCTGCGCCGTGAACGGGACGAACACGGCCTGGGGCTCCGCCACCTCGCGCCCGCGCAAGCCGAATTGCTCCTTGGCCAGGACCACGATCGAGCGACCCTCGGGCGTCTCATCGGCCAACGACGCAAGCTGCGCGGCGTCGGCCAGGCGCTCGACGTCCACGCCCGGCGCCGGCAGGAAGGCGGTCGCCATGCGATTGCCGAGCGTGATCGTGCCCGTCTTGTCGAGAAGCAGCACATCGATGTCACCGGCGGCCTCGACCGCTCGACCGCTGGTGGCGAGCACGTTGCGCCGGATCAGCCGGTCCATGCCGCTGATCCCGATCGCCGACAGCAGACCGCCGATCGTGGTCGGGATCAAACACACCAGCAGCGCCACGAGCACCGGCACGGTCACCAGGCTGGTGGTGGCCCCAGAAGCCGCCTCGCTGTATTGCGCGAACGGCTTGAGGGACATGACAGCCAGCAGAAAGATGATCGTGAAGGCGGCCAGCAGGATGGTCAGCGCGATCTCGTTCGGCGTTTTCTGGCGGCGCGCGCCTTCGACCATGGCGATCATGCGATCCAGAAACGTGCTGCCGGGCTCGGACGTGATCCGCACGACGATGCGATCGCTAAGCACGCGCGTGCCGCCGGTCACGGCGCTGCGGTCGCCGCCGCTCTCACGGATGACCGGCGCGGACTCGCCGGTGATCGCGCTCTCGTCGACGCTGGCGATGCCCTCGACGACCTCGCCGTCGCCGGGGATGACGTCGCCGGCGACGCACTCGACCCGGTCGTCTTTGCGCAGCTCGGTGGCCGAGACCAGCGTGCTCGAGCGCGAGCCGTCCGTGCTCAGACGTCTGGCCTGCGTGGTCGTACGGGCTTTGCGCAGGCTGTCGGCCTGTGCCTTGCCGCGGCCCTCGGCCATGGCCTCGGCGAAGTTCGCAAAGAGCAGCGTGAACCAGAGCCAGAGCACGATCTGCACGTTGAAGGCCGAAACCACGCCAGCGAACACGTCGCGCGTCACGGTGAAGGTCGAAAGCCCAGCGCCGACGAAGACCACGAACATCACCGGGTTTTTGAGCTGTGTTCGCGGATCGAGCTTGCGCACGGCGTCGAGTGCGGCTCGGCGCAGAATCGGGCCATGAAAGAGCGGAGTTGGTTTGGACGTCGAGGGTAGCATGTGATCACCAGGGAAGGCAGGGTCGAGCGGCGCCAGGGCACACGTCAGCGACCCGACGCCGAACACGACGTGGCGCACCAGGCCAGCAGCGCATATTCGATCGCGATCGTCACGGCCAACAGCACCGTGCGGCCCGGCTCGGCGACGTCGGCGACGACCCAAAACTGGGCGGCCGATGCGGCGACGAACACCCCCAGCGTGCGCCAGACCAGCGTCGCGGATCGGCCGGGCGCCGACGACCCGGGTGCGCGATCCGGTGGGTGAAGGATGGGGCGAGACATTAGAATCCTGCTCCTTGCACCATCAGGAAGTGCTCGACGATGGGACCAAGGGAGAGCGCCGGTAGGAAGGTCAGCGCGCCGACGATCAGCACCACGGCGATCAGCAGAGCCACGAACAGCGGGCGGTCGGTCGGGAAAGTGCCGGCCGAGGGCGGCGTGATGCGTTTGGCGGCCAGGCTGCCGGCGATGCCAAGCGCCGGCACGATCACGGCAAAGCGCCCGACAAGCATGGCGACGCCCAGCGCCACGTTGTAGAAGTCGGTGTTTGCGTTCAGCCCGGCAAAGGCGCTGCCGTTGTTGTTCGCGGCCGACGAGAACGCGTACAGGATCTCGCTGAGCCCGTGTGGGCCCTGGCTGGACAGTGAGGCCAGACCCGGCCCGCTCACGACCGCCAGCGGAGCCAGGACCAGGATGACGGCGTTCGGGATGAGGATGGCCGCCATCGCCAGCCGCACTTCCAGGCTCTCGATCTTCTTGCCGAGATACTCAGGGGTCCGGCCGACCATGAGCCCGGCGACAAAGACGGTGACCAGGACATGCATGAGCATGCCGTACAACCCGGCCCCGACACCGCCAAAGATCACTTCGCCCAGTTGCATGTTGACCAGCGCCACGAGACCCGTGAGCGGCGTCAGGCTGGAGTGCATGGCGTTGACCGAACCGTTCGACGCCGCCGTCGTCGCCACCGCCCAAAGCACACTGCTCACCGGGCCAAATCGCAGCTCCTGACCCTCGAGCGTGCCAAAGCTCAATTGCGACCACAACGCAAACGCCAGACCGCCGACGAACAGCACGGTCATCGCCGCAAACAGGCTCCAGCCCTGGCGGACGTTGCCGACCAGCCGACCAAACGTGTCGGTCAGCGCGGCCGGGATCAGGAGGATGGAGAGCGCCTCCAGGAAATTCGTGAGCGGCGTCGGGTTCTCGAACGGATGCGCGCTGTTGGCGTTGAAGAAGCCGCCGCCGTTTGTCCCCAGCATCTTGATCGCGATCTGCGATGCCGCCGGGCCAAGGGGCACGACCTGCTCGCCGCCACTCAGCGTGTGCACCGTGACGTAAGCCCCGAAGGACTGCACGACGCCTTCGGACACCAGCGCCACGGCCAGGATCAGCGACAGCGGCAAAAGGATGTAAAGCGTAGACCGGGTCAGGTCGACCCAGAAATTGCCGATGTCGTGCGTCGAGCGCCCGGCCAGCCCGCGCGCCAGCGCTACGGCCACGGCCACACCGGTTGCGGCGCTGACGAAGTTCTGGACCGACAGACCGACCATCTGAGTGAAATACGACAACGTCGTCTCGCCGGCATAGCCTTGCCAGTTCGTGTTGGTCATGAAGCTTGCGGCCGTGTTGAAGGCCGACCAGAAGCCGACGTTGGGCAGGTTTTGCGGGTTGAGCGGGAGCCAGGCCTGGGTCAACTGCAGGACAAGCACAACACCGAAACCCAGGGCGTTGAACGCCAGCAGCGCCGCGGCGTAGGTCCTCCACGACATGCCTTTCGCGGGGTCGACGCCAGCAAGGATGCACACGCCTCGCTCAACCGGCGCTAGGGCCTTGAACCGTCCGCTGAAGACGCCGGCCATGTAAGCGCCGAGCGGCGGCGTCAGGGCGATGAGCAACGCCAAATACAGGCCAAGTTGCGCCAGATCGTTGCCCGTCATATCAAAACCGCTCCGGGTGCAGCATGGCGGCAGCCAGATAGACGAGCAAGGCCAGCCCGGCCACGGCGCCCAACACAAGATCGATGCTCATGACAGGTCACCTCCATCGGCCAGTCTAGGGGTTTCGTTGTCACGCAGGTATCAAAGACCGGGTCAAACACGTCAAAAAAACGTCAAAGCCGGGCAGTGTTAGGTGGTTGATATCCAACCGTCGGGCGACCACGGGCGGCGTGGCGTAGTGTGAGTCGAAATCCACTTCGTGAAAGGCCGACTATGACCACCCCATCGACGTCACCCTCCGCCTCGAGTACGCGCTGGCTGCGCTGGAACGGGCTCCTGCTCGTCGGGCTCGGTAGCCTGACCGTGATCGCCGCCCTGACGGCGCACGCCGCTAACTGGTGGTCGGTCTTCATCTTCGCCCCGGCCTTGATGTTCTTTCTGACCGCGGCGTTCGCGTTCGGGCGCACGCCGCGCCTCGGCGATTGGAACGTCCGCGTCAACCTCAGCCTGGGCGCGATCGTAACGACCGTGGCGCTCGTCTTCGCGCTCGGGCTGGATTGGAGCTATGCCTGGACCTTCATGTTGATCGTGCCTGGTTTGGCGTTCGCCCTCAACAGCGCGACCGGCCGGCCCGCCGGGTCGGCGGCCTTTGCCTGGGCACGCTTCACGGCCGCGTTGGGTCTGTCGGTCACGGCTCTGGGTCTGACGTTTTTAGGCCAGCAACTGGGCTACTACAGCCTCGCCGCGATCTTCGGTGGCTTTCGGTGGTGGGGAGTCTTCATTCTGGTCCCGGGCGTCGTCGCGATCCTGGGCGCTCTGGCCGTGTTCGCGCGGAGCACGGCGGCGCCCGTCGCGGCCGCTCTGCGCCTGCTTGGCTTGATCCTGCTGTCGACGCGCGTCACGCGCAGCGGCTCACGGGCCAGCGCCACGGTCTTGATGGCGTTCGGCGCGACCCTCTGCGGCGCCGCGGCGGGTCAGTTCCTGGGTCTGCATTGGGCCTGGCAGGCGCCGCTGCCCATCATCGCCGCCGGCATGGCGCTGTTGGCCTGCGCGGCCATGGGGGATTGAGCCACCCCGCACGATAGGCGACGGAGGATCGGGGCGAGCGCATCTGGTCTTCCACCGCGGGCAATCTGTCGCGATAGATGCGCATGAAGGCTCCGATGCGGCCCTTCGCGGCACAGGCGCCGTTGACCCACTCATCATCCGAATGCCGTTGGCAGACGACGGTCCGCCGTCTGCCAACGGCCTTACAATACCGCCCATGCCTGACACACAGGTCGGCCGTTCGCTCGGCCCCTACCGGATCCTCGCCCCGCTCGGCGCGGGTGGGATGGCGCAGGTTTACCGCGCCGTGCACACGCAGCTGAACCGGCCCGTGGCCATCAAGATCCTGCGACCGGATCTCGCGCTCGGCGCCGAGTTCCCGGATCGCTTCCGCCGCGAGGCGCAGGCGGTCGCGCGGCTGCGCAATCCGCATATCGTCCAGATCTTCGACTTCGATGCGAGCGCCCCGCGCCCGACCATCGTCATGGAACTGCTCGAGGGCGGATCCTTGCGCGATCTGCTCAACGAGTGCGCGGCGCGCGGCGACCGTTTGCCGTTGCCGGAAGCTGTGCGGATCGTGGCCGATGCGCTTGACGGCCTGGCCCACGCGCATGCGGCCGGCATCGTGCACCGCGACCTCAAGCCCGGCAATATCCTGCTCTCACGCGACGGCCGTGCCGTGCTCACAGATTTCGGGATCGCCGTGGTCCCTGGCGACGCCGCGAACACCGCCACAGGCGCCATGATGGGCACGCTGGCCTACATGGCGCCCGAGCAAGGGCTGCGCGGCCAGGCGGGCGTGGCCAGCGACGTGTACGCCATGGGCGTGATCCTGTACGAGCTCGCGACCGGCCGCGTGCCCTTCGAAGGCGACACGCCGCTTGGCACATTGATGAAACACGTCAACGAACCGCTGCCGGATCCGCGCGAGCTGACGCCAAACCTGCCCGTGCCGATCGCCGACGTGATCCGACGCGCGCTCGAGAAACAACCCGAAGCACGCTACGCCGCCGCCGCCGACATGCGCGCCGATCTCGTCGCGGCCCTGGCGACCGCGGGGCTGCCGTTGGCCGATCGGGTCGTGTTGCCGGAAGCCCTGGTGGCGGCCGTCGTCTCCGGCGACCGTCGCCAGGCGCTCGAGGGACGTTTCGACAACGAGGCGCCGACTGAGACGCCGCTGGCCGCGCCTGCCGACACCCGATCGGGTGGCTCCCGCGTGGGGGGTGCCGTGTTCCTCAGCCTGGCCGTGCTGTTTCTCGTGAACCTGACCGCCGTCGGCCTCGCGGGCATGCAGGGGCGCCCGTTGGAGGTCATCGTCGCCGGGTGGCCCTTCGAATTCTTCTGGGTGGCCTTTTTCCTCAGCCTGTTGGGCCGTGCGTTGCGGACCTCTGGCTTCATCGTGCCGGTCGGTATCTTGCTGTCCGTCGGTGTTCCGACCGCCTATGCGGCCGTCACGGCCCGCTGGGGCGAGTGGTGGTGGTGGGTGTTCGCCGCAGCCGCCGCGCCGACGTTCATCATCGGCGCCTATGCCCTCGCCCGACGCGATCCGCCGCGGTCGCGCGACCGGGTGAACGCCCTGCTCGTGGCGCTCTCGACCCTGGGCGGGCTCGGCACGCTCGTCGTCGCCCTACTGCCGCGTTGATCGATCGCTCCAGCATTTGCGCGCGTTGATAGCTGGCTGATAGCTGAGCGTCAAGGCTGCTCGCCCCATCGGGCGTAGGCTACGTGCATCTCGCGGAGGTGCACGCATGACACACAAATTCTCTTTTGCCAGCGGTCTCTTTCTCATCATCGCCGGCGGTTTGATGATCGCCTACAACACACTGGCGACGCGCATGGGCCTGGACCTCGCGGCCTGGCGACTGGTGCCGCTCGAGGTCGCCATCCTCGCCCTGCTCTGTCTCCTGCCGCCGCTCTTCGTGCCCCGCCGGCGCGGCCTCTCGGGTCTGTTCATCCCCGGTGTGCCCTTGCTGGCGGTGAGCGTGCTGCTGCTGGCCTCGCAGATCCTGCCGGCCGGGTTTGTGTGGGCGCGCTTCTGGCCGCAACTGATCGTGGCGCTCGCGGTCGGTCTGGCGTTGTGCGGCGCGTTCCTGAGACAGATCTGGCTGGCCGTGCCCTCCGCCATGCTTCTCGCGTTCGGCGCCGCGCTGCAGTTGACGACGCTCACCGGGTGGTGGTGGCTGTGGGCCGGGTTATGGGTGGCGCCGCTGCTGGCCCTCGGTCTGACTCTTCTCACGATCGCGCTGCTCCGCCGATCCCGCGGTCTCCGCCGGGCCGGCGTCATTCTGACGCTCACGCCCATCGCCCTCGGAGCCGCCCTGATCCTTCTGGTGATCGGCTGGTGGCAGGTCGCCGGAGCGGTCGCCGGCGCGACGCTCGCGCTGATCGGGCTGTGGTTGCTGACGCTGGCGTGGGCGCCGCGCCCAGCCCGGACCCAAACGGCTCAGGCGTGAGGGACCTGCATCCTCCGGCCGGACCCAAACGAACGCGCGGACCGTGATTGGTCCGCGCGTTTTCTATGCGAGAGATCGGCCTCCCCCGGTCGTCACGCGATGGGCGCCAGGGTGCCGCCTCCGGTCAGGGTGTACGTCGCGCCGTTGAGTTCGGGGCTCGCCGAGGCGTCGTAGTAGATCGTGTGACCATTGCCGACGATGTTCGCGACCGTCCCATCGACGATCACGAGGCCGCTCAGAGTCGTGACGGTCGAGTCGGCGGTCACGGTCCAGGTGCTTGTCGCGTCGAGCGTCAGGCCGGCCGACTGCGCCGTCACGTCCACGTTGATGGCGCCCGTCTGGGTCGAGCCGTTGGCCAGCGTGACGGCCACGGTGCTGATGTCATCGGCGACCACGTCGCCGACCAACGCCTGCCCGTCGGCCAGGACGATCGCGTGCCCGCCGTTCGCGCCGCTCGTGCCCCACTGATCGGCCGCGGCCCGCACCAGGACGCCGGAGTCTCCGGTCAGCGCCACGCCCGAGAGCGCGAACGTCCCGGTCGCGTTGGTCACGTAGAACAGCGGTCCCTCGGCCGCGCTGAGCGAGCCGCCCGACATCGTGAACGTGCCCTCGGTGCCCTCGGCGTCACCCGAAAAACTCTGGTAGATCATCACGCCGCGCTTGAGCGCGCCCGAGAGCGTGCTATCGGTCACGACGATGCTGTTCGCGCCCTCGATCACGGCGGCCTCGGCGCCGGTGGCGGTCAGCGTCGCGTTCGACACGTTGATCACGCCGGTCGAGTACAGCGCCGGCGAGTCGGTCCCCGACGTCGTCACCGTACCGCCGACCGCCGTGATCGTGCCGCTGCCGCGATCGGTCGCCAGGGCGGCACCGTGCGCGCCGGCCGTGTTCATGTCGACGTTGGTGAGCGTCACCGAGCCGCCCAGCGTGGCCATCACGCCGTGACCGCCGTCAGCCGCCGCCGTGATCGTGACGTTCTCGAGCACGACAGCGGCTCCCTCGCCGGAGGCAAAGGCTCCGTTCGCGCCCTCGCCCGTCGTGCTGATCGTGCTATCGCTGACCGTCACCGTGCTGCCGGCCTCCGCAAGGACCGCGGCGTTCTGGCCATAGAAGCTGCTGTTGTCCTGCGACGACGTGTCGCCCATGGTGGTGATGGTGGCGTTGGTCACGGTCAGTGAGGCGCCGTCCGTGACCAGGATCGCGGATTGGTCCGTCTCGCTCGCCGTGTACGTCTGACCGTCCTGGGTCTCGGATCCGCTGCTGACCGTCGTCGCGCCGCTGATCGTGGCGGCTGACGCGTCGCTCGAACCGCCGCCGGCCGGGGCGCCGTCGGGCGGCGCGGCCGGGACCGTGCCGTCACTCGCCGCCGTCTCGGCGGTGGCGGCGTTCGCTGCGTCGGCGACGGTCGCGGCCGACGCGGCGGACGCCGTCGCGGTGGCGGTTGTCGTGGTGGTCACCGCCGTCGGCGCGCAGGCGGCCAACGCCATGGCCGCCGCGACCAGCGCGGCCGTCCAGCGGTTCAGTTTGCGCTTCGGGTTGTTTGTTGCCGTGTACATGATCCCCTCCAACAGTCAGGTTGGGTTGCGCCGATACGCGCGAACCTCCGCCAACGGTAGGGCGGACACATTCAGAACCCGGCAAGCCGTTGTTCAGAACCTGTTCAGGCCCCCACCCGTCGGCGAACGAGCCCGCCTGAACGGCTGCGCAGGGCGCCAGCGTGGCGCGATCGCTCGAGGTCGTCAACCCTCGGGGCAACGGCGCGGTCGTTAAGTCGCCAGGATCGGTGCGGTTTTTGGGGAGTCGGTCGAGGAGATCGCCGGGGTGGCGTCGGCCAGCGCCAACCTTGTCACACGGTCACAAGCCGTGGCGCGATGGGCCGGGGGCTAAGATGCAGACACGGATACGGCGCGAGGCTGCCGCGAGAAGTGCCGCTCGCGCCGCGTCCGACAAAGCCCCCACGCTTCGTTCACACACCGATTCGCAGCCACGCCTGCCCAAGCACCGCCGTGTCTCAAACGATCCCGATCGCGCGCAGCGCCCCGGGCTCGACCAGTTGTCGGTACATGGCGCTCATCCGCTCGGGCGTGTAGGGCATGTCTTGATCCAGCCACCAGGTCAGCATCGCCACCAATGAACTGACCAGGTAGTGGGCCACCACCTCGACCGGCAGGCTGAGTTTGTGCCGGCGCGCAGCCACCTTCAGATGCGTGCGCATGTGGGTCGCCAGCAGCTTGTGGAGCTGCGCCACGAACGTGCGACCGGACGGCCCGGCCATCAGCGCTTTGTACAACGCGTGCTGTTCGCGCGCGTGTTGAAAGAGCAGAAGCGTCACCGTCCACGGGCCCTCCGGCCCGGGTTCCTGCTCGCCGAGATGCTCGGTGAACAGCGCCTGCAGTTGTTCGAACCCGCTCAACAGCAGATCGTCCATATCGCGAAAGTGCGCGTAGAACGTCGATCGGCCGATGTTAGCGCGATCGAGCACATCTTGCACCGTGAGCTGATCGTAGCCGCGCTCCACGATCAGGTCGAGCAAGGCCTCGCGCAGCGCGCCGCGGGTGCGTTCGACGCGCCGATCCGGCCGTGTGGCTGCCATCCGTCGTCTCCGTTTCCGAACAAACTCGGCAAGCCTGTTCGCTATCGAACAGATCGCGAGGTCTGTCGCTTGACGGCGACCGCGCGCCGCTCGTATACCTAATCGAACAGCTTGTTCGATTACGAACACACTGTACATGAATGTGCAAGGGCTTGTAAAGGAGGATGTCGTGATCGTTGAGCACACACCTGTGTCGGTCGGCCCTGTCGCGGCGGCGACCCGGCCGCAGCTGATCCGACTGCGCGGGCTCTCCAAGCAGTACCGGGTTGGCTCGGGCACGTTTGCGGCGCTGGCCGACGTCGACCTGGACGTCGCGGCCGGCGAGTTCCTGGCCGTTGTCGGGCGCTCGGGCAGCGGCAAATCCACGTTGATCAATCTACTGACCGGCATCGATCGGCCGAGCGCCGGCGAGATCTGGGTAGCCGACACCGCCGTCCACGCGCTTGACGAAGAGTCGCTCGCCGTCTGGCGCGGCGCGACGGTCGGCGTGGTGTTTCAGTTCTTCCAGCTGTTGCCGACGTTGACTGTCATCGAGAACGTGGCGCTACCCATGGATTTCTGCAACAGCGTGCCGCCCGCCGGTCGACGCGAGCGCGCGCTCGACCTGCTCGCGCGGGTGGGCGTCGCCGACCAGGCCGACAAGCTGCCCGCGAATCTCTCCGGCGGCCAGCAGCAGCGTGCCGCGATCGCGCGCGCACTCGCGAACGATCCGGCATTGCTCGTGGCCGATGAGCCCACGGGCAACCTCGATTCGGCCACGACCGACGCCGTCATGGGGCTGTTCGCGGACCTCGCGGGCGACGGCAAGACCGTGGTGATGGTCACGCACGAGCGTGGTCTTGACGCGTACTTCACCCGGCGGGTCGAGCTCGCCGACGGCCGCGTGGTGCGGGTCGCCGGCGACGGCTCGACCCGCGCTGGCAGAAGTTGCGGCGCGACCTGGCCTCGGCGCAAGGCCGTCTGGCCATGATCGTCGTCGCCATCGCCCTCAGCGTGGCCGCCGTCGGCGCGATCCTCAGCGCCTACGCGATCCTGATGCGCGAGATCGACCGCAACTATCTCGGGACGAACCCGGCGACGGCCTGGATCGAAGTGGCCACGCTGGACGGCGGTCTGACGGCGCTGGCGCGCACCCGGCCCGGCGTGATCGCGGCGGAGAGCGGCGCCTTCGTCACGGCGCGCGCGCGTGTGGGCGGCAAGGGTTCGCTCCCGCTGATCATCTTCGTCGTGCCCGATTTCGCCGCCCTGCAACTCAATCGATTCAGCGCCGATCGGGGCGCGTGGCCACCACCGGACGGCGCGCTCCTCGTCGAACGCGACGTGCTCGACCTGATCGACGCCCGGATCGGCGACGTGCTGACCGTCCAAACTAACCGGGGCGACCTGGAGGCGTTGTCGATCGCGGGCACCGTGCACGACCCGGGGCTGGCGCCGGCCTGGCAGGAGCAGACGGTGTACGCCTACGCGACGCCGGCGACTGTCGCGGCGCTCGGCGAAACGCCGCAGGGAGTCCTCAAGGTGAAAACCGAAGGCGACGCCGCGACGGTGGTGACAGACCTCGCCGTATGGCTTGGCGCGCAGGGAGTCGACGTCGACCAGATCCGTATCCCTCCGGCGAAGCAGCACCCGCACCAGAGCCAGCTGACGACGATCCTGGCTCTGCTGCTGACGTTCAGCGTGCTGGCCGTGGTCCTCAGCGCGATCCTCACGGCGACGCTCGTCGATGGTCTGCTGGCGCAGCAGATCCGGCAGATCGGAATCATGAAGGCTGTGGGCGCTCGGGTCGGTCAGATCACGTGGCTCTACGCGGCGGCCATCGCGGCCTTGGGCGGGTTGGCCAGCCTGATCGCCCTGCCCGTCGGCTGGGCGGTCGGCCGCGCGTTCGCCGGCGTCGTGGCGGAGCTGCTCAACCTGCGGCTCGCCTCGCTGGATGTGCCCGTCTGGGTCGCCGTGGGCGAGATCGCTCTCGGCCTCGGTGTGCCGACCGTGATCGCCTGGATACCCGTGCGGCGTGCGGCCCGGACGCCGGTGCGTGAAACCTTGAGCGACTATGGCGTCGACCGCGCCACGGTGGGCTCGGGCGGCCTTGACGCGCAACTCCAACGCCTGGCGTTCCTGGGTCGCACATTCAACCTCAGTCTGCGCAACGCGTTCCGGAAGCGCGGGCGCCTCACGCTGACGGTCGCGTTGCTGTCGGTCGGAGGCGCGCTGTTCCTCACCGGTCTGAACACGCAACTGGCCTGGGACAACTATGTCGCCGAGGCCGCGGCTGAACGCCACTACGACCTCGAGATCCGTCTGCGCGAGCCGGCCGCGATCACGCAAGTGCGCGCGGCGCTGCGGACGGTGTCGGATGTGGCGGTCGTTGAGGCCTGGGATCTGGCCGCCGCGGCGCCAGCCCGCGCCGACGGCCTGATCGTCGTGCGCACGTATCCGGACGGCGGCCACGGCAGCCTGACCGTGCGCGCCGCCCCGGTCGACACGGAACTCATCGCCTTGCCGCTGCTGCGTGGTTCATGGCTGAGCGACAACGCCGACGACGCCGTCGTGCTCAATCAGAATGCCGTCGCGCTGTTCCCGAACGCGGCCATCGGCGATCCGGTGGCGCTGGTCATCGACCATCGACCCGTGACGTTCAGACTCGGCGGCGTGATCCGCCAGATCCTGACGCCGGCGACGGCCTTCGTCACGCCAGAGGCCCTGGCACGGGCCCTCGGTTCCACGCCCGACGCCACGCAAACCGTGCGCGTGCGGTTCGGCCCGTCCGCGCCCAGCGCCGACGCCGTCGAGGCGGCGCTGCTGCTGGCCGGGGTCAAGACGCGCTTGGTGATCTCGGAGGGCCTCCTGGAGGACGCCGGCCGGGGGCACGTTCTGATCTTCATCGCCGTGCTCCTGGCCATGGCCGGCGTGATGGCCGTCGTCGGCGGGCTGGGATTAACCTCGGTGCTTGGCGCGAGCGTGATCGAGCGCACCCGTGAGTTCGGCGTGTTGCGTGCCATCGGGGCCCGTTCCAGCATCGTGCAACGCAACGTGATCGGCGAGGGGCTCGTCATCGGCGCCCTGGGCGGGCTGGCCGCAGTGCTTCTGGCACTGCCGCTGTCCTGGGGCGTCGGCGCGTTGCTGGGCACGCTGTCGTTTCGAGTGCCGTTGCCCCTGGCCGTCTCGCCGACGGCGATCGCCGTCTGGCTGGGCCTGGTGGCCGTCATCGCCGTCGTCGCCAGCCTGGTGCCGGCCCGGGCCGCCGCCCGCCTGACCGTGCGGGAAGCGCTGGCGTACGTGTAACGGCCGGGGGCGATTCGCGCCCTCGCCCTGCGAGCCATTAAAGGAAACACTGACATGACCCAGAAGAACACCCGTAACATCCTGATCGTCGTTGTCGCCTTGGCGGCACTGCTCGCGACCGCTCATGTCCTGGCGAACTCCCTCAATCTGACCGACCTGCTGCGCAGCATCCACGGCGGTTAGGCGCTGGCGGGGCCGGCCGACCGGCATGGCGGGCCGGTCGGCCCCGCAGATATTTGGCGACAGTGAACTAAACTGGGCCTGACGTCTGTCACTACCTGTCCGGGGTACAAGGGAGCATAATTCGACCCGATCACACCAAAAAGCAAACGGATTGCGACACGTCGCGTCACCCAGTCGCCGAATTGTCCGCGACTTGACGCGTGTGTAGAATAGTTTCATCCCGGTCACGCGGTCGCTCCTGGCTTATTCGGGGAGACAACCCGGTTTGAGCCTGGTCGGCGTCGGGCGCAACGCCCGTCGAAAAGTGCCACGGGCCATTCTTCAGGAGAATGGGCTGTGCCGCTCTGGGAACACTATCACCGGCCTTCCTCCGTCGATCAGGCCATCGACAACCTTGCCCAGTACGAAGGGCGTGCCCGCATCCTGGCGGGTGGGACCGATTTGCTGCTAGAGATGCAGCAAGGCCGCGCGCCGCACGTTGCCGCGCTGGTCGACATCACCCAGATCGCCGAAATCCAACGCATCGAAGAAGCCGATGGTTACATCTACATCGGCGCCGGCGTGACGCACACGGCCATCACGCACTCCGAGTTGCTGGCCTCAAAAGCCACCAGCCTGGTCGAGTCGTGCGGCGTGATCGGCGGCCCGCAGGTGCGTAACGTGGCCACGCTCGGCGGCAACGTCGCGCACGCGCTGCCCGCCGGCGACGGAACGCTCTCGCTCGTCGCGCTCGACGCCGAGGCCGAGGTGGCGGGGCCCAAGGGCCGCGACTGGCGCCCGATCGGTTCGCTCTACGCCGGGCCGGGCAAGTCCGCGCTCGACCATGCCGCCGAGATGATCGTGCGCTTCCGGCTCCGCCCGCATGCCGCGGGTGAAGGTTCGGCCTTCAAGCGCATCATGCGCCCGCAGGGCGTGGCACTGCCGATCCTGGGTCTGGGCGCCTGGGCGCGCGTCGCCGACGGCGTGATCGCCGCGGCGCGGATCGCACTCGGGCCGGCCGGCCCGCGGCCGCTGCGCGCGACGCAGGCCGAGGCCCTCCTCGTCGGCCGGGTTTTCTCGCGCGCGTTGCTCCCCGAAGTTGCCGCCGCCGTGCTCGCCGACGCGAGGCTGCGCACCAGCCCGCACCGCGCCACGGCCGAATACCGCACCGAGCTGATCCTGCCGTTGCTGGCGCGCGCGTTGCCGCTGGCCGTGCAGCGTGCGACCACCGGACACGTCACGCCCGAAGGTATCGGGGAAGGATGAGCCTGCCATGAAGACACTCTCATTCACCGTCAACGGCGCGCCCACGCAGGTCGACGTCGCGGAACACGACTACCTGGCCGACGTGCTGCGCACACGGCTCGGCCTGACCGGCACCAAGATCGGCTGCAACGAAGCCGAGTGCGGCATCTGCACCGTGCTGGTCAACGGCACGCCGGTCGTGTCGTGCATCTACCCCGCGCTGCGCGCCGAGGGCGCCTCGGTCGAGACGATCGAAGGCCTGGCGCAGGGCGAGACCCTGCACCCACTGCAGGAGGCCTTCGTCCAGGGCGGCGCGCCGCAATGCGGCTACTGCATCCCGGGCATCATCATGACGGCCAAGGGCCTGATCGACACGAACCCAGAGCCGAGCGCGCACGACATCAAGGTCGCGCTCAAGGACACGCTCTGCCGCTGCGCCGGGTATTCGTTCATCACGCACGCGATCCAATCGGCCGCCAAACAGATTCGCGACGGCGAGCCGCAGAACCACCTGCCGACCCTGCCCGAGACCCTGGCGCCGCTGCAGGTCATCGGTCGGCCGATGCCGCGCCCGGACGCCGTGCTCAAGGTGACGGGCAAGGCGCTGTATAGCGACGACTTCGCGTTCCCGGGCATGCTGCACGCGCGGACGCTGCGCGCGAAGCACCCGCACGCCCGCATCCTGAAGATCGATACCTCCAAGGCCAAGGCGCTGCCGGGCGTGCACGCCGTGCTGACCGCCGACGACATCCCGGGCGAGAAGAACCACGGTCTGGTGATCTACGACTGGCCGGCGTTGGCGGTCGACAAGGTCCGCTACATCGGCGACCCGGTGGCGATCGTGGCCGCCGACACGCGCGACATCGCAACGGCGGCGCTCGACCTGATCGAGGTCGAGTACGAGCCGCTGCCGGTCGTCAGCGACCCGGTGCAGGCCTATCAGCCCGACGCGCCCAAGGTGATGGAGAGCGGCAATCTGCTCAAGCACATCAAAGTGCGCAAGGGCGACATGGAACAGGGCTTCGCCGCGGCCGACCTCATCCTCGAGGAGACCTTCCGGACGCCGACCTACGAACACGCCTTCCTCGAGCCCGAGTGCTCGATCGGGCGCATCGCCGAGGACGGGCGGTACGAGATCATCGTCGGCTCGCAGATCCCGTATCAAGACCGCAGCCAGGTGGCGCGGTGTCTGGGCGTGGCCGACGATCAGGTGCGCATCAAGGGCGCGCTCATCGGCGGCGGCTTCGGCGGCAAGGAGGATATCGCGGGCCAGATCCACGTGGCCCTGCTGACGCGCGCGACCGGACGACCGGTCAAGATGCTCTACGACCGACACGAGAGCCTGATCTTCCACCCCAAGCGGCACGCCACGCAGATCACGGTCAAGATCGGTGCCAAGAAGGACGGCACCCTGACCGCGGTCGAGACCATCCTGTACGGCGACAGCGGCGCCTACGCGTCGCTGGGCGAGAAGGTGATGACCCGCGCGACCACGCACTCGGCCGGGCCGTACGTCGTGCCAAACGTCAAGGCCGACTGCTACGCGATGTACACCAACAATCCGCCGGCCGGCGCGTTCCGCGGCTTCGGCGTGCTGCAATCGGCGTTCGCGGTCGAGAGCGCGATGGACATGCTCGCCGAACGGCTTGGGATCGACGCCGTCGAGCTGCGTCGCAAGAACCTGCACCGCGTCGGCGAGACGACCAACACCGGTCAGGCGCTGCGCGAAAGCGTCGGGCTGGAGAAGTGTCTTGACCTGGTCGCGGCCGAGGTCGAGAAGCGCAAGGAAGCCACGCAGCCCGCGTCGAAGCACAAGCGGCGCGCCTGGGGCCTGGCGGTCGGCTACAAGAACACGGGGCTCGGCGGCGGCGCGCCAGACAAGTCGTCGGCCGAGGTCGAGCTGTACGCGGACGGCACGGTCCAGGTGCGCACGAGCGCGGCCGAGATCGGCCAGGGTCTGGTCGGCGTCGTGGCGATGTGCGCGGCCGAGGAGCTCGGCCTGAAGTACCAGGACGTGCGCGTCCTGCTCTCGGACACCGATCTCACACCCGACGGCGGGCCGACGACGGCGTCGCGTCAGACCTTCGTCACCGGCAACGCGGCGCGGATGGCGGCGCGCACCCTGCGCAACGCCATCGAGGCGACGTTGAGCGAGCTGTACGACCAGCCGCCGCAGAACATCCGCTTTGAAGAGGGTCTGGCCCGCGTCAACGGACACAGCCTGCCGATGAGCGAAGTCGCCCGGATCTTCACGCAGCAAGGCCTGGAGCCGAAGGCCACGTACGAGTATTGGGCGCCCAAGACGCAGCCGCTGGGCACCGGCGGCGACATGCATTTTGCTTTTTCGTACGCGGCGCAGGCGGCCGAGGTCGAAGTCGACCTCGAAACCGGCGAGGTCAAAGTGCTCGAACTCGTCGCGGCCCACGATATCGGTCGCGCCATCAACCCGTTGGCGCTGCAGGGCCAGATCGAGGGCGGCATGGTGATGGGCCTCGGTCATGCGCTGACCGAGGAGTTCATCGTCGAGGACGGCATCGTCTTCACCGACGTGCTGGCGCGCTACAAGATGCCGAGCATCAAGCACGCGCCGCCGATCACGTCGTTCATCGTCGAAGACGCCGCCTCGACCGGCCCGTATGGGGCCAAGGGCGTGGGCGAGATCGCGAGCATCCCGACGTTGGCGGCGATCGCGAATGCCGTCTACAACGCATGCGGCGTGCGGCTCCACAAGCTGCCCGTCGACCAAGACAGCCTGCTGCGGGCGTTGAAAGCGGAGAAACGCGCGGGCTGATGAAGGGCGTCAGGCCTCAGGCCACAGGCGTCAGGTCAAGCGTTCGCGCGAAAACGCGAGCGTGTGCCCTGGCTGCTGACTGCTGAGGCTCGGGGCCGGCAGGAGGTTCGGGCAGCGCGCTTCGGGCGTCGGGCGGTCACGATGGTCGCCCTGATCGACGCCTGAGGTCTGACACCTGACGCCTCCAGGGAGGGGCCGAATGTCCGAAGCGACGTCGGTGGCGCCGCAGGCTGCGTCAAGCGGGGCCTGGGCGCGACGCCTGCAAGGGTTGCAGGGCGCGCTCGTGCCGGTGGGGGCCGTGATCGTGGCGTTAGCGATCGGCGCTGTCGTGCTGATCGCGCTCGGCGCCGACCCCATCAAGGCCTATCTGGCCCTGGTCACGGGGGCGTTTGGCAGCGTCTCAGGTTTCACGCAGACCCTGGTCACCGCCACACCGCTGCTCCTCGTGGGCCTCGGGGTCGCGATCGCGTTCCGCGGCGGCGTGATCAACATCGGCGGCGAAGGCCAGTTGATCGTCGGCGCACTCGCCGCGACGGCCGCCGCGCTGTATCTCCCCCTGCCCGGTCTGCTCCTGCTCCTGGCTGCGCTCATCGCCGGCGTGCTCGGCGGCGCCGTATGGGGCGCCGTGCCGGGTCTCCTCAAAGCCCAGCTCGGTGTCAACGAGATCCTGAGCACGATCATGATGAATCAGATCGCGATCCAGCTCGCCAACTATCTGTTGCGCGGGCCGATGATCGATCCGAAAGAGGTCGAGGCGGGCACGCGGATCGCGCAATCGGCGCTGCTGCCGGCAGACGCGTGGCTGATGCGGCTCGTGCCCAAGACCCTGCTCCACGCTGGCGCGATCCTGGCCGTGTTGATGGCGGTGGCCGTGTTCTTCCTGCTCTGGCGAACGACGATCGGCTATCGCATCCGCGCTGTGGGGCTCAACCCCGATGCCGCCCGCTATGCCGGCATCCCGGTCAAGCGCTATCAGATGCTGGCGCTCGTGCTCGGCGGCGCGTTCGCGGGGCTGGCCGGGGCCGTTGAAGTGACGGGCGTGCAGCACCGCATGCTCGAGGGTCTCTCGGGCGGTTACGGCTTCTCGGGCATCGTGGCGGCGCTGTTCGGCAAACTGCACCCGCTCGGCGCGATCCCGGCGTCTGTCCTGTTCGGCGGTCTGCTCGTCGGCGCCGACAAGATGCAACGCACGGTTCAAGTTCCCGACGCCCTGATCGACGCGCTGCTCGGGCTCGTGGTGCTCTTCGTCGTCGGCAGCGACTACATCATGCGCCAGCGCGCGGCGAAGGCCAAGCAGCCATGAACGAGCTCTTCACCCTCCCCGTCCTGCTGGGCATCCTGTACTCGGGCGTCCGTCTGGCCACGCCGTATCTGTATGCCGCGATCGGCGAGACCTTCGCGCAGCGCTCGGGTGTTTACAACCTCGGCGTCGAAGGCATCATGCTGATGGGCGCCTACGCCGCGTTCTACGTCGCGTCGCGCTCGGGAAACCTCTGGTTCGGGCTGCTCGCGGCCGCCGCGGTCGGCGCGGCGATGGGGCTGTTGATGGCCTTCATCAGCGTGACGATGCGCGCCGAGCAGGGCATCAGCGGCATCGGCCTGCACCTGTTCGGTCTCGGCCTCTCGACGCTGCTGTTCAAGACCACGCTGGGCGGCGTCGAGGCGATCGCCGGCTTTCAGCCGATCCGCATCCCGCTGTTGGCCGACATCCCGTACCTCGGCGAGGCGCTCTTCAACCACAACCTGCTGGTGTACGTGGCGTTTCTGCTGGTGCCGCTGGCGAACTGGGTGCTCAACGACACCACCCTGGGCCTCAAGATCCGGGCGGTCGGCCAAAACCCCGCCGCCGCGGATTCGCTTGGCGTGAGCGTGGGCAAGATCCGCTACCTGACGGTGACCTTTGGCGGCGTGATGGCCGGGATCGCCGGCGCGTCGTTGTCGATCGCGCTGATCAACCTGTTCCAGGAGAACATGACCAACGGGCAGGGCTTTATCGCCGTCGCGCTTGTGTATTTCGGCGGCTGGCGGCCGTGGGGCGTGCTGGGCGGGGCCTTGTTGTTCAGCTTCGTCAACGCGCTGCAGCTTTGGATCCAGGTCAAGGGCATCAACATCGAGTCGGATATCGCGGTCATGCTGCCCTATCTGATGACGATCGCGGCTTTGGCGATCGCCGTGCGTCGCGCGCAGCAACCCGCGGCGCTCTCGAAGCCGTTCGAGCGGGGGGAGGCATAGGAGGGGGGCTACGGCCCGAAAGGAGCGCCAACACTCACATGAACCGTGTCTGCCGTGACGCCGACGCACACATCCCTAACGCTGTCCGGGACACCGTAGTTGATTGAACCGATGCACGTCTTTAGGAGTGGGAGAGACCATGAACACGTTCGTGAACCGCATTCGTTGGGCTGCCGCCATCGCGGTGCTGGTGGCCGCCTGCGCGCCGGCTGCGGCGCCGACCTCGGCTCCGGCCCCGACCGCCGAGCCGCAGATCATCGAAGTCACACGCGTCGTCGCCGGGACGCCCGAGCAACTCGTGGTGACGGCCACGCCGGAGCCGACGCTGCCGGCCGAGAAGTTCCGGGTGGCGATCGTCATGCCCAGCTCGACGACCGACATGGCTTTCAGCCAGTCGATGTACGAAGGGCTGCTCAAGGTCCAGAAGGAAATGGGCGGCGAGGCCGCGATGGAGATCGCGTACTCCGAGGGCATGTTCAAGGTGCCCGATGCCGCGGCGGCGCTGCGCGACTACGCCAGCCAGGGCTATGACCTGGTCATCGCGCACGGCTCGCAGTACGGCACGTCGCTGGCGCAGATCGCGCCCGACTTCCCGGACACGAGCTTCGCCTGGGGCACGTCACTCGACACCTTCCAGGCCCAGGGCATCAGCAACGTCTTCGCGTATCAGGCCGAGGCCCAACAGGGCGGTTACGTGCTCGGCACGATCGCGGCCCTGATGTCCAAGTCGGGCGTGATCGGCATCAGCGGCCCGGTCGAGGCCGGTGACGCCAAGCTGTACGTCGACGGCTTCAAGTTCGGAGCCGAGACGGCCAAGCCGGGCGTGAAAGTCAACGTGTCGTACACCGGCTCGTTCTCCGACGTCTCGCTGATGTCGGCCGCGGCCGAGACCCACGTGGCGGCGGGCGCCGACATGCTCACCGGTTCGTCGCAGTCGGTGGTCGGCGCGATCGGCGTCGCCAAAGACAAGGGCGCGTTCTGGTTCGGCACCCAGTGGGACCAGACCTTCCTGGCTCCCGACTCGGTGGTGGCCAGCCAGGTCTACGACTGGACCAGCATCATCAAGGACATGATCGCCAGCCACCTCGCGGGCGTGATGGGCGGCAAGTCGTACACCCTGACCTTCAAGAACGGCGGTCTGGTGATCGCCTACAACGACAAGGTCGAGGTGCCGGCCGAGGCCAAGGCGGCCGCCGACGCCGCGATCGCCGGGATCAATGACGGGAGTGTGAAGCCGTTGCCGTAGCAGGGGCGACCCTCGTGGTCGCCCTGGTGGCTTTCCAGTCACCAGGGCGACCTGTTGGGGCGGCCCTTGTGGCCGCCCCAACAGGCCGACCCAAGGTCAATACTCGGAAACCATGACCAACACCCCGACCCGAACCGCCCTTCGCGAACTTCGCATGGTCGACATCGTCAAGCGCTTCCCGGGCGTTCTGGCGAACGACGGCGTCAGCTTCGACGTGCGCGCCGGCGAGGTGCATGCGCTGCTGGGCGAGAACGGCGCGGGCAAGAGCACGCTGATGCGGCAGCTGTACGGGTTGTATCGGCCCGATTCGGGCCAGATCATCATCGACGGCCAGCCGCGCGTCTTTCATTCGCCGGCCGACGCGATCAAGGCCGGCGTCGGAATGATCCACCAGCACTTCATGCTGGTCTCGTCACTGACCGTGGCCGAGAACGTCGCGCTCGGTCTGCCGTCGTCGCGCGGGCCGCGCCTGGATCTCGACCGCGTGTCGGAGCGGATCCGCGGCCTGGCCGAGCGCTACGGCCTGAAGGTCGACCCCAACGCCGTGGTCTGGCAGCTCTCGGTCGGCGAACAACAGCGCGTCGAGATCCTCAAAGCCCTGTATCGCGGCGCGTCGCTGCTTGTGCTCGACGAGCCAACCGCCGTGCTCACGCCGCAGGAGGCGCAGGAGCTGTTCGTCACGTTGCGACAGATGGCGGCGGACGGGCATGCCTTGATCTTCATCTCGCACAAGCTCCACGAGGTGCTTGCGCTCAGCAATCGCGTGACCGTCCTCCGTGACGGCCGCGTGGTCGGCACCTACCCGACCGCCGACATGACCCGCGCCGAGCTGGCGCGGCTGATGGTCGGCCGCGAGGTGCTGCTCCAGTACGACCGCCCGCCGGCGCAACCCGGCGACGTGCGGCTCAAGATCGACGGGCTGTGGGCCGTGGGCGACCGCGGCACAGACGCCGTCCGCGACTTCACGCTCGACGTCCGGGCCGGCGAGATCGTCGGGCTGGCCGGCGTCTCGGGCAACGGCCAACGCGAGCTGGCCGAAGTGCTCACCGGTTTGCGCAAGGCCAGCCGGGGCAAAGTCCTGCTCAACGGCAAGGAAGTGACCCAGGCCTCGCCGGGCGATCGCATCGCGGCCGGTCAGTGCGCCATCCCCGAGGAGCGCATGCGCACCGGCGTGATCAAGGACTTCAGCGTCCTCGAAAACGCGATCCTGTGCGACCACGGTCACGCGCCGTATTCGCATCAAACGCTGCTCGATTTCAAGACCATCGCCAAACACACCCAGGAATTGATCTCGGACTATGCGGTCAAGACCCCGACCGCCGATACGCCGATCAAGAACCTCTCGGGTGGCAATATCCAGAAGTTGATCCTGGCGCGCGAGCTATGTCGTCACCCGTCGGTGGTGATCGCCGCGCAGCCGACGCGTGGCGTCGACATCGGCGCCAGTGAATACATCCATCACCGTCTGCTCGAACAACGCTCCGCCGGCGCGGCCACGCTGCTGATCTCGGAGGACCTGGACGAGGTCCGGGCGCTCTCGGATCGGATCGCCGTGATCTTCGAAGGCCGGTTGATGGGCGTGGTCGACGCCGCCACCGCGACGGCCGAGTCGCTCGGCCTGATGATGGCGGGCACACGCCAGACGGACTAAACTCCAGGCAGGACAAGAGCCATGACGCAACCCATTCTCGGCCCGACGTTTGAAGAAATGCTTCATCCCGCGACGATCGACCCGGCGGTCCGCAGCCGCGCGGTGCAGGCGCTCAAGGCCGCGCCGCTCGATCCGGTGAACCTGTACAACATCACCTGGCGCGGGCCCGACGACGCCATCAAGTACGAGGTGCTGCCGCGCGAACTGACCGGCGTCGACGCCGAGATCGTCGTGCTCTTCGGCCGCGACTTCCCGAGCGGCGCGCACAAGGTCGGCGCCGCGTACTCGGTGTTAGCCGAGGAGATCGTGTTCGACCGGGTCGATGTCAACAAACACACGGTCGTCTGGCCGAGCACAGGCAACTACGGCATCGGCGGCGCCTGGGTCGGCGGCCGCGTCGGGGCCAAGTCGATCATCGTGCTTCCCGAGGGCATGAGCCAGGAACGGTTCGACAAGATCGAGAGTTACGGCGGCAAGGTCATCAAGACGGTCGGCGTCGAGTCGAACGTGAAAGAGATCTACGACAAGACCTGGGAGCTCAAGCGCGACCCGAACATCCGCATCCTCAACCAGTTCGAGGTGATGGGCAACTACCGGTTCCATTACCACGTGACCGGCAACACCATCGTCGAGCTGGCGGCGGATCTCAAGGCGGTCGGCGTCGGCGACGGCTCGATCGCGGCCTACTGCTCGGCCATGGGCAGCGCGGGCACGATCGCGGCCGGCGACCGCGTCAAGCAGGTCTTTAGCGACTGCAAAATCGTGGGGCTCGAGCCGACGCAGTGCCCGACGCTCTACAACAACGGCTATGGCGGCCACGACATCCAGGGCATCGGCGACAAGCACGTCACCTGGATCCACAACGTCCTCAACATGGACGCGATCATGTGCCTGGACGACATCGAGTGCAAGAAGGGCCTGCAGGTGCTCACCGACGAGGCCGGCCAGGAGACCCTGGTCAAGCGTTACGGCGTCGATCCCGAACTGGCGCGGCGGCTGGGCACGATCTTCGGCATCTCGGGCGTGTGCAACGTGCTTGGCGCGATCAAGACCGCCAAGCACTACCAACTCGGCAAGAAAGACGTCATCGTCACGATTTGCACCGACGCGATCGACCGCTATCACTCGGTCATGCAGGCGATGGCCCAGACCTACGGCGCCGTCGACGACGCGCGCGCCACGGCCTATGTCGAGGGCATCTTCCACGGCCAGAAGACCGACTGGATCAAGGACGGCACGCCCGACATGCGCCGCCAGTGGCACAACCTGAAGTACTACACCTGGGTCGAGCAGCAGGGCAAGACCGTCGAGGAACTCGACGCCCAGAAGGACCCGGCCTGGTGGGAGTCCCATCAGGCGCTCGTGCCCGAAATGGACAAGCGCATCAAGGAACTGCGCGCCTAACGTTAGGGCCGAGGTGGGGTATGGGCTTGGGGCGAAGCCCCGACCCCATACCCCACCTCGGCCCGAACGTTAGGCGCGCAGTTCCTTGATGCGCTTGTCCATTTCGGGCACGAGCGCCGGATGGGACTCCCACCAGGCCGGGTCCTTCTGGGCGTCGAGTTCCTCGACG
>JBGAJV010000014.1:0-100322 GCA_044224715.1 Anaerolineales bacterium
GGCGCGGTCCGCGCCGACATCGGGGTACATCGGGGCACTCCCGGTGTCTTATTTCCACTACAATCCGACCATGCGGCTCGAACTCGCGGCAAACCCCCCGTTCGATTTCCACACGACTGTCCACTCGCATGGCTGGGTCCAGCTCGCGCCCAACGCGTGGGACGAGGCCACGGGCACGCTTGAACGCCCCGATCAGCTGAGCACCGGGCGCGTGGTTGCGCTCACGTTCTCGGCCGCGCCGACCGGCCTGGCCGTGGAGATCGCCGGCCGTGTGTCAAAGGCCGAGGTCGCCGAGGTCACGGCCCGCGCCCGGTATATGTTCAACCTCGATGCCGATTACGGCGCGTTCTATGCCATGGCGCGCAAGGAGCCGCGCTTGCGCCACGTCGAAGCCAAAGCCCAGGGCCGGCTGTTGCGCTCGACGACGTTTTGGGAGGATATCGTCCGCACGCTGATGACCACCAATATCCAGTGGTCCGGCACGCGGCGCCTCACCGCGGCGTTGGTGCGACGATACGGCGCGCCGCTCGCGACCGACGCACGGCCGCGCCAACGCGCCTTTCCGACGCCCGAGACATTGGCACGGACCCACGAGTCGACCCTGCGCGGCCTCGGTCTCGGCTATCGCGCGCCTTATCTGCTCGACCTCGCACGACGTGTGGCGTCCGGGCGCGTCGACCTGGCGGCCCTGCAGGACCTCGAACGCGCGACCGAGTCGCTGCGCCGCGATCTGCTGGCGCTACCCGGCATCGGGCCGTACGCCGCGAACACGTTGCTGAACTGTCTGGGACGTCACGAGCACATCGGCGTCGACACCGAGGCCGTCGCGGCGGTCTCGACGCATTTCTTCGCCGGCCGCAAGGTGGGCGCGGCCGAAATCAACGCGGTCTTCGAAAAGTGGGGCCGCTACCGTGCCCTTGCCTTTTGGTTCTGGAATTACGATTGAGCGGCCACTCCCCACTCCCACGCTCACCGCAATCGCGCGTACCACGCCGTCAGGATCTTCTCGGCCGGCTTGCCCCGCACCGACAGCGATTGGTCACGCAAGGCGACCTGCGCGTTGTAACCCGCTGCGAAAAACCCCGTGATGTACGGCCGACCGGCCACGGCGATGAGCAGGCCGTTGTAGACATCCGCCTGCTCGGCCAGGTCGAGCGCGTAGCCGTTGATCGGCGCGTCGGGCGCAAAGACGCTGATCGGCGCGCATGAGCCGTCGGACTGGCGCACGCACTGTGTCACGCCGCCGTCGACGCTGGGGTAGTAGGCGCCGAGTGTGATGGGCTTGCCGAAGCGGCCGGCCAACGGCGCGACCCGGGCGTCGAGGAGGGCCGAAGCCGTGAAGGCGATGTCGGTCACGCTGGCGCTCCCCGAGGCGCCGAGCGGCGCCCAGGTCTCCAGGCGGATGTAGTCCACCGAGTCCAGGAAGGCCGGCGGGTTCGGCCAGATGTCCTGTCCAAGCAGCAACGCAAACCCGATCCGGCCGCGGAACCTTGCGCGGACCTGCGCGATGAGCAGCCGCCACTGCGCGTCCGCGGTCGGCGCGGCCTCGGGCTCACCGGGCAGGCTGGGGCGCAGCCGGTAGTCGCCGATGATCAGGCTCGTGATGCCGGCGTGGTTGGCCGCGTCGACCTGGGTGAGGACGTGGCGCGAATAGGCCGCGAACCACGCGTCCCACCAGCCGGGTTGAGTCGTCGGGGCGCCGTTCCAGTACTCGCAGTTGCCGTACGGCGTGTACGCGCAGGTCACCGAGTGCAAGGTCGTCTCGACGTGCCGGTCCCGCAAGACCTGTGCGAGACGCGCCAGTTCGTCGGCCGGCATGGTGAGCGTCGGATCGTCGCCGTACACCGGCGGGTTGAGCGAGAGCAGCGTGCTGCGCCGCAGCACTTCGGTCGTGTTGGCCCCGGTCGCCGCGATCTCGTTCGCCAGTTCTTCGGCGGTCGCCAACTGCGACGGCGACCAGGTTTCGCTCAGACTGATCCCGGACTGGAACCCCGGTCGCGCCGCGTAGCTCGGCAGATCGACGGCGACGGGCGTCTCGGCATCGAGCCAGCGCCATTGGCCGACCGCGTTGCGAATCGATTGCGGCAGCAGCGTGAAGGTGAAGACGCGCCCGCGCGCGTTGCCCGGCAACACTTCATCCGCCGCCCCGCAGGCGAAGTTCCGGCAGAAACGGTAGGTGATGTCGCCGTTGACGTCGGTCGGGTTGTGCAGCGTGAACCGCCACTGGCCCGGGGCGATCGCCCACATCGGCACGGGCGGCATCCAGTCGGTCGTCAGAAACTGTATCGCGACGACGTCGTCGGTCGGGGTCGTGCCCGGTGTCGACAGATCGAAGACGACGGGCTGTGACGGGCCGCTGTGCCAGCCAAAGCCGTTGTCGCTGCGCGTGTCGTTGGTCCATGGCACGCGGTACTCGCGCACCCGTCGCGCGCCTGTCGCGTCGAGTTCGCCCGACCAGTAGCCGTCGCCCAGCGTGTACGCGTAGCGCACGACGGTGCCCTCATACAGCTGCACCGCCGTCGCAAAGCGCCCATCGCCGAGCGGGTACAGGCGCGGCGCGCGCGCGCCGACCACGGAGGTGCCGTTGGTGGCGAAGGCAAAGGTGTCGCCGAGCTGCGCGACGTCGCCGATCAGGCGCGGCACAGAAGCGGCGTCGGTGCCGCCCGGCGGCGTGAACACGAAGGTCACGCTCACCGAATTGGGGTCGGGTGACGAGAGGTCGAGCACGGCCGTCGCGCCGGCGCCGACGTTGACGCTCGCCTGCAGCGGCCGCAGCCCGCCGCTTGGCGCGAGCATGGTCACGCGCTGCAGCCCCGCGGGCACGTTGTAGACCGTGTACACGCCGTCACCGGCCGTCCAGGCCAGCTGACCACCGACCGAGACCAGGATGCCGCCGATCGGCTCGTTGGTGTTGCGATTACGGATCGTGCCGATCACGATGCCCTGGGATGCGTCCGGCGCGCCATCGGACCAGGCCGCGACGATGTCGTCGGCGGTCGTCCCGCCCGGCTCGGCAAGCACGACGCGGTACGGCACGGCGGCCCGCGCGCCGGTGACTTCTTCAGCGGCGGTCGGCCCGGTGCGCAGATACCGATAGCGGATCAACGCGCCCTCGGGCACCGAGGCGCTGCCGGACCACACGCCCGGGCTGACGTTGATCAACGCGACGAGCGTGCGATTACCGCGCACCGGGTCCAGGAGCTGCGCCGCAATCGTGGTGCTGGCCGGCGTGCTCGGCGCGACGTGTACGTTGAATGTGAGCGTGACGGAGGGAAGCGGCGGCGCGTCGACCGGCAGCGGGGTGGGGACGGGCGTCGCCACCTGAAAATCCGGTAACCCGCACGCAAGCGCGGCAAGGATCAGGACCAGGCTGACCAGACTCGGCGGGCGAAGCGATTGGCGGGGCATTCCGCGTATTGTACGCGAGCGCCCGGATGTCATGCGTCAGCGCGGTGGGTGAGACGCTGTCCATGGGACGGGGATTTGCCCCACCCCTGACCAGCCGGCTTCGTACCTATTCCTATTGAGCTTTGAACAGCCAACCTGACCGATCAGCCCGCAGGTTGCCTGTACGCGGATCACGCGGATCTGAGCGGATTCCGCGTGATCCGAGTACAGGAGAGCCGCTTGCATCGGTGTCACGTTGACATTTCAAGGGTCAAGAGAGCAACAACAGGGTCGCCAATGCGGCGACGTAGCCGAGCGTCCCGGCCAGGATGCCGAGCAGCGCATCGGGCCGTTTGTCGGTCGGCGAGAAGGCGGCGCCGAGCCCCAGCGCCACGGCGACGCCGCCGAGCGCACCGCCGCCCTCTGCCAGCGCGGGCACGGCGGCTGCGTCGGGCTGCACGAACACGCCGGCCAGCGCTACGGCCGCCAGCCCGACGCCTATCAGACCGGCGAGCCGGGCCAGCCCCGCCAGACGATCGGTGCGGTTCTTGACCATCGGGGGGATAACGGCCAGGCCGGGGTCACCGCCGGTCATACGCTCGGTGCCGTAGAGCAGGCGGAACATCTGAAACTGATTGAAGGCGCTCCAAGCCATGAAGAGCTTGACGGCCACGAGCGTGAAGATCTCGAGCAGGGCGTCGGCGCCGATCAGCCGCACGATCGGGTCGGGGCCGAGCAGCGCCAGATCCGGGTTGAGCGTCGGCACCACCGACAACGCGAACACCACGGCCGCGGCGGCCAGCAGCGCCGGATCGCCCCAGACCAGTAAGAGCAGGCCCACCGCCACGTACACCAACCCGGCGACAGGGTGCACCGGCGGCATGACGATCGCCACGGCCTGCGTCAGCACGCCGTAGCCGATCAGGATCCAGCCGGTCGTGACGGTCGCGCGCTTGAGTTGCGCGACGGCGGATTGGAGGTTCGCGTCTTTGGTGGAGATCGTGCGAGTCTTGGCCATTTGAGGCGATTCTAGCATCCGGGCCGGGCCGAGGAGGACCCCGTCTTCTGCCTGACTCCCGCGATACGCTGCCAAGATCCCGTCGAATGGGTCGAGGCGCGGTGGCGCGGCCGGCCGACGCCGTCAGACGGGCACGATCGGCCAGCAGGCCACGTCGATGGCGCGGACGAAATGCAGGAGGTCGGGGCTTGTGCCGTCGACGTCAAAACCCGCGGCTCGCGCAAGACCGTTCACGCTGACCTCGGCCTCGGCGCGTTGCAGCGGCCATTGCTCGTGGTGGATCTCGCCGCGCATCAGCCGGCCCTGCGCGTTGAACGTATAGAGGCAATAGCGCTCGGTCAGGAACCATTCCAGCGTGCCGGGTTGCGCGCGATAGGCGAGCCCGGTCGGGCGGTAGCGCAGCGCCAGTTCGGCGGCACGCCCGCGGGTGTCGGTGCGCGTGCTCGCGTAATCGATCCAGCCGTCGTCATTCTCGACGAGCGACATGCGCGCATTCAAATACGGCAGCCTGTACCAACCGCGCGCGATCTCGACGGCGATCGGGTTCGCAGCGTCGAGGCTGAAGAACAACACGCCGGGTTTTCCGCCGACGTTCACGTAGGTGCGTACGTTGAGCTCGGCGAAGTGCGAAAGCCCCGGCACGGCGAACGTGTAGCGCGGGTAGACGTCGCGCATGGTGAACGGCACGACGGCGACCCAGGCACCGCCGTCGCAGACATCGGGCTCGAGCCCGCCCGGCAACAGCCGCGCCATGACATCCGGCGCCACACGCCAGTGCATGAACAGCAGTTGCTGCCAGCGCTGCTGCATGACCCATGGCGCCGTCGGGACGGGATAGACTCGGTGTCGGGTGTAGCGAAGTGATGGGTGCATAACTGTGTGTCCGGGCTGTGGGGCGCCTGACCCGCTACGCCTTGACCGTGGCGACCAGTTCCGCAAGCGGGACGATCCGGCTTTCCCCGGTGCGTCGGAACTTGACTTCGGCGCCGCCCGATTTGAGCGCCCGCTCGCCGAGCGTGACCCGGATCGGCAGGCCGATCAGATCGGCATCCTTGAACTTGACCCCGGCGCGGTCGTCGCGGTCGTCGAAGAGCACCTCGACACCGGCCGCCTGCAACTCGGCGTAGGCGCTCTCGGCCACGGTCTCGCCGCCGGGTAGTTGCACAAGATGCACGCGGTACGGGGCCACCGACTCGGGCCAGATCAGACCGTCGGCGTCGTTGTGGCGCTCGACGATACAGGCCACGAGGCGCCCGACCCCGATGCCGTACGAGCCCATGATGATCGGGCGCGTCTGGCCGTCGGCGTCGAGGAACGTGGCGCCCAACGCTTCGCTGTAGCGGGTGCCGAGCTTGAAGATGTTTCCGACCTCGACGCCGCGCTCCGCTTTTACCGGCGCACCGCACTCCGGGCACGCGCAACCCTCGTCCGACGCCGCGAGGTCGGTGACGAGCGCGGCCGTGTAATCGCGGCCGTAGTTGGTGTTGCGCAGGTGGTAGCCGGTCTCGTTGGCCCCGGCGACGAGATTGGGCGAGGCCGGCACGGCATCGTCGACGATCACGAGCACATTCTTCAAGCCGATCGGCGAGGCATAACCGGGCTCGGCCCCGGTCGCCCGGATCTCGTCCTCGCGCGCCGGTCGCAGCCGCAGCGGCGGCGCGCCGAGCAACGCGGCCAGCGCGTTGGTCAACTTAGTCTCGTTGAGGTCCATGTCGCCGCGCATGACGACGAACACGAATTGCTCGCGGGCGCCCTTTGGGTCGGGCAGGTCGGCCACGAGGAACACGGCTTTCGCGGTCTGGCTCGGCGCGATGTTGAGCAGCTCGGCGAGCGCCGCGATGGTGGGCGTGTGCGGCGTGGCGACTCGTTCGAGTTGCAGCGCTTCGGCCGCCGGCGCCGCGGGCTTGCCCAACCGCGCGACCTGGCGGTTGGCCGTGTAGCCGCAGGCCGCGCACAGGATCAACGTGTCCTCGCCGATCGGCGTGAGCACCATGAACTCGTGCGCCTCTTTGCCGCCCATCATGCCGGTGTCGGACTTCACCGCGACCACCGGCACCTCGCAGCGCGCATAGATCCGCTGATAGGCCGCGAAGTGCGCGTCGTATTGTTTCGCGAGGCCTTCCCAGGATGCATCCAGGCTATAGCTGTCCTTCATCGTGAATTCGCGCACCCGGATGAGCCCGGCGCGCGGGCGCGGGTCGTCGCGCCACTTGGTCTGGAAGTGGTAGATCAGCTGCGGCAACTGCCGGTACGACTTGATCTCGCGGCGGGCCAGATCGGTCACGACTTCCTCGTGCGTCATCGCCAGCACCATGTCTCGGCCGTTGCGGTCCTTGAAGCGGCCGAGCTCGTCGCCGATCGCGTCGTAACGCCCGCTCTCGCGCCAGAGCTCGGCGGGATGCACGACCGGCATCTTCATCTCCTGCCCGCCGATGGCGTTGATCTCCGAGCGGATGATGGCCTCGACCTTGGCCGCCACGCGCTGGCCGAGCGGCAGCAGGCTGAACAACCCGGCCGCCAGCGGGCGGATGAAACCCGCGCGCAACAGCAACTGGTGGCTCTTTGACTCGGCTTCGGTCGGGCTTTGGCGCAGAGTGGTGGCGAACAGGCGTGACAGACGCATGGGAAACGGCTCCTGAGGGGCAGTATCCCCGAGGCCGACGTTTTCCGCTACTGGTCTCGGTTCGCCCAACCACGATTCATTTATGGTTCACCGGCAATTAAGTCGGCGTTTACTGACGGCCGCGACAACGCGGATTAGCCTCCAGGAAGGCGCCGAACCGGACCCCGGAGAGGTACGCTCCGGCGTCCGAGCACGTCGTCGCCCGGATCGACGGCGGGGGAACCATGTCATCTTTCGCGGCCTCACTCAACCGACTTGTGCTTTGGTTCGGGCGCCTGGAAGTCCGGCTGATCCGGATGATCCCGTTGCCGAAGAGCGTCAAGTACTCGCTCCGCTTCGAGCTCACGCTACGCCTGCTTCCTCCGATGTTGATCGGGCTCGTCGCCCTCACGACTTACGTCGTAGCCACGTATTACGGTCGAATCATCGCCGAACAGCGAGACGATACCGAGGTGCTGGCCGCGACCGGATCGCATCTCGCGGCTGATCAGTACGGGCAGCTCAAGGACCAACTGACTTCCATGCACGCCGTCCTGGCGTGGCGTTTTTCGAGCCAGACCCTGACCGTGGCCGCCGATGAGAGCCGCACGATCGATGTGCGCGGCGCAGCCGGCGCTGACACCACGACTCTGGCGATTCCGGTCTGGCGCTTGGGTCTCGAGACCGTGACCGGCGAGAACGGCCTGATCGATAGCGTGCAGCAGCGCGTCGGCGGCGTCCAATCCATATTCGTTCGCGTCCCACAAGGGTTCGTTCGCATCGCAACGACAGTGCGAGATGGCGACGGCAATCGCATGCTCTGGTCGCTGTTACCCAACGATAGCCCGATCGCGACGGCGGTGTTGGCCGGTGACGCGTACGCCGGGCGGTCGCGTATCGCCGGGGAGTGGTATGTCGCAACCTACACGCCGTTGCGTGACGACAGCAACAACGTGATCGGGATGATCGGCACAGCCGTGGCCGAGACCAGCACATACGCGCGCCTCAGCGAGGCGCTTCGTCTGCTTGACTCCTCCGGTACCCACGCCTACTTCTTGTTCAGCGGCGATGGCACGCTGCTCTGGCATCCAACCGCGGATGCCGGCAGCGACGGGCTCGCGCTTCAGACAAGCGACGGCCGTGCGTACGTCAAAGAGTTGATCGATCTACATGAAGGCTGGCTCGACGACGTGCCGCTGGATCTCGGGAAGGGCCCGGCGAATTACAGCATCCACCTCGACTACTACGCCCCGCGGGATCTGTATGTGGCAGTGGCGCAGGAGACGGGCGGCGTCGTGGGGGAGTTGATCGCCGTCCATGGCACGACAGTCGCGCTGGCGGCCGGGCTCGCGCTGGTCATCGCGCTTCTGGTCGCGTTCATCGCCAGCCAGCTGTCGCACGACATGCGCAGCGTGGCCGCCGCCGCCGCCGCGGTGGCCCGCGGCGAGCTGGATTACGAAATCCAGAGCACCCAGGCCAACGAGGTCGGCGACATGGCAAGCGAGGTGCAGCGCATGATCGTGTACCTCCGCGATATGGCCGACCTGGCGCGCGGCATGGCGTCCGGCGACTTGAGCCGTAACGTCACGCCGCAATCCGAGCGCGACATGCTCGGGCAATCGTTTTTGCAGATGTCGAACGGTCTGCGCTCGATGGTCGGCCAGTTGAAGATGAGCGCCGAGGGGGTGGGGAGCGCGTCTGAACGAATCCTGATGGGGCTCGGCGCCGCGGCCGAATCGGCGCGGGTGATCGTGGCCGGTGTCTCTGAGGTGACATCGGGATCCGCCAAACAGGCGACCACGGCAGCCCAGGTGCGCGACACGGTCGGCGCGCTGCAGGGCGCCATCGAGGGCGTGGCGCAGGGCGCACAGGAGCAGGCCAAGGCGGTCTCGCGCGCGGCCACGTTGACTGGCTCGATCACGACGGCCATCCAGACCATTTCCGCAAACGCGCAGCGCAGCGCGGCGCGATCGACCGAGGCGGCCGACGTGGCGCGCACCGGCGTGGACCGCGTCCAGGAGAACTCCGATGGCCTGGTGCGCGTGCAGACCCAGGTGGCCGACACGGCCGCGAAGGTGCGCGCCATGGGCGATCGCTCGACGCAGATCGGCGTCATCCTCGAGACCATCGACGCGATCTCGTCGCAGACCAATCTGCTGGCGCTGAACGCGGCGATCGAGGCGGCGCGCGCGGGCGAACACGGCCGGGGCTTCGCGGTCGTGGCCGACGAGGTTCGCAAGCTGGCCGAGCGGTCGAGCCAGGCCACGCGCGAGATCGAGGGCCTGATCCGCGAGATCCGGCTCACCGTCGACCAGGCCGCGCAGTCGATGAGCGGCACGACAACCGAGGTGACCGTGGCCAGCGATCGGGCGCGCTCCAACATCGCCGCCCTGACCGCGATCCTGGCCGCTTCCGAGGATGTTCAGCAACAGGTCGAGCAGATCGCGCGGGCGGCCCAGGAGATCAATCATTCGGCCAGTGAGCTGGCCGAGACGATGGAAAGCGTCAGCGCGGTCGTCGAGGAGAACACGGCTTCGACCGAGGAGATGACCGCGAGCGCGCAGGAAGTGACCGACTCGGTCGGCGGCATCGCCACGATCAGCCACGAGACCTCGGCCATGACCACCGAGTTCAACGGCATCGTCGTGGGTATCGCTAACGACGTGCAGAACGCCGTCGACGACGCCAACGTGCTCGACGTGATGGCCCAGAATCTGCGCGCGATCGTGCGCGAGTTCCGGATGGATGACGAAGCGACGTCCACTGGGTCGGACGGCGAGACTGTGGCCGTCGCGGTCGCGGCACCGGAGCCCGTCGGCTGATCGTGTTTACCCGTAATTACGGCTGTTTTCAGAGCGGGTTTACCGACAGACCCGGGTGCGGGCGTTAGGATACCGTTGGATTGGCGCCAACTGCGACGCTGACGGCACGCGGGTTGGGACAGGAAAGACTGCATGGATCAACGCGCCCTGGTTCTCATTGTCGACGATGATCGGCTCATGCGCCGGATCGCGGCCGCGGCATTGGACCCGGCGCGCTTCCGCGTGCTCGAGGCCGGCGACGGGCGCGAGGCGCTGGGGTTGGCGGCTATGCGTCCGCCAGACGTGGTGCTGCTTGACGCGTTGATGCCCACCATGGACGGATACGAGTGCTGTCGCCGTCTGCGCCAGATGCCGGGGCTCGAGCAGATCCCGATCCTGATGATCACGGGCGTCGAGGACGACGAGTCGATCGACAAGGCCTTCGAGGTCGGCGCCACCGATCACATCACCAAGCCCGTGCGGCCGCGCAGCCTGCGCAATCGCGTCAACACGCTCATCCGCGCGCTCGAGGTCGAGCGCAAGATCCGCCGCGCGAAGCGCGAATGGGAAGCGACCTTCGACGCCGTCTCCGATCTCATATTGTTGACCGACGAACTTGGTCTGGTTCTGCGCTGCAACCGGGCGGCGATCACGCGCTTTGGGCGCAGCTATCAGGAGATCCTTGGGCAGCCGTTGAAACGTCTGCTGTGGGGCGATCAGCCCGAAGAGGTGACCCTGAACGAAGGGAGCGCGGTCGACGTCGAGTTCCCGCAACTGGACGGCTGGTTTCGACACAACGTCTACGAGCTGCCGAGCGATATCGGCGACGCCCGCACCGTGCATGTGTTGCGCGACAACACGCAGCGAAAGCGCGCCGAGGACAACCTGCGCGCCAGCCAGGTGCGCTTCCGCCGGTTGTTCGAAGAGGCGCCGGTGATGTACCTGCAGCTGCGCGACGAGGGCTCAACCCCGGTCATCGAGCAGGTCAATCAGGCTTTTCTGTCGACATTGGGGTACCGCAAGGAAGAGGTGCTCGGCCGCGGCCTCGGCCAGTTCTATCCCGAAAAACTGCACGAGACGCTAACGACCGGCTGGCGCGTCACCCTTGACCAGCCCTTCACGGCCGAGCGTCAGCTGGTGCGCGCCGACGGCGAGCTGGTCGACGTCATCGTCAAGACCCAACCCGAGCGCGATCTCGACGGGCAGGTCGTGAGCGTCCGGGCGATGTTCACCGACATCACCGAGCTCAAGCAATTGCAGTCGAAGATCGTGGCGTCGCAGAAGCTGGCCGATCTCGGCACGCTGGCGGCCGGCGTCGCGCACGAGATGAACTCGCCGCTGCAGGTGATCACGGGGATGAGCCAGAGCCTGCTCAAGGCCCGCGAGCGCGGCACGCTGACCGACGAACGCCTGCGCGACAGTCTCGACACCATCAACCGCAACGCCTGGCGTTGCGCCGAGATCGCCCGCGCGTTGCGCACGTACGCGCACTCGGCCGGCGGTCTGATGGAGCCGCTCGACCTGAACAGCGTGATCCGCGACGCTTTGTTGCTCACCGAGCACCAGCTGCGCTCGTGGTCGAACGTCGAGGTCGAGACAGACCTGGCCGACATCCTGCCGCCGATGTTGTGCGACAGAAACCAAATCGCCCAGGTGCTGATCAACCTGTTGACCAACGCGCGCGACGCCATGCCGGGTGGTGGACGCATCACGATCCGCACCCGCCTGAACGCCGACGGTCAGAGCCTGCTGCTCCAGGTCGCCGACAGCGGTTGCGGCATCCCGCCGGCCGTGTTGGCCAAGATCTTCAACCCCTTCTTCACGACCAAGCCAGTCGGCAAGGGGACCGGTCTCGGCCTGTCGATCATCAAGGGCATCGTTCAGGCCCATGGCGGTCGGATCTGGTTGGAGAGCGTTGAAGGCGCCGGGACGACGTTCTTCCTGGAGTTCCCGCCGTATCTCCAAGACACCCTGGTCGATGTGCCGACCATGGAACCGATCGGGCGGTTCGAAGAAGGCCGCACACAGTCGTAAGCAAAGGTATTCGGGCGCAAGGCGCTCAAGGAGTTCGATCCATGCAAAAGATCCTGTTGGCCGACGACGAGCGCGACGTCCGTTCGCTGCTGCAAAGCGAATTGGAGCAGGCCGGGTACAAAGTCACGGCCGTGGCTACCGGCGCCGAAGCCGTGATCGCGGCCGCCGACGGCGGCTACGACCTGTATCTGCTTGACATGATGATGCCCGGAATGAACGGCGTGCAGACCATCCAGGTGTTGCGCAAGATCACGCCCAAAGTGCCGATCCTGGGCCTCACCGGATATACCGGTCAGGGCTATATGGCCCAGGCCTCGGCTTACAACGTCACCTGTCTGGCCAAGCCGATCGACATCAACGACCTGCTTGGCGAGATCAAGCTCAAGCTCGCCAACGCCGCGCGCGCGGCCGTGACGCCGACCGGCGCCTCGTCGACCGGGTCGCGTTTCGGGCGGGCTGGCTGACCTTATCGCGTCAGATCACACGGCGCCCGTTGGGGTCGCCGTCGGCGCCGGGGTCGGTCAGCGGCCGACGTCGGTGCAAGGAGAACGTGTATGTTTGCCAACCTCAAGATCGGCACGAAGTTGTACGTGTTGATCGGCCTCTTGCTGGCTGGTCTCGCGATTTACGCCGGCATCGCTTACAACAGCCTGACCCGTGTCGAGGTCGGCGGCCCGCTCTACACGGAGATCGTCAGCGATAAGGACCTCGTCGCGGACGTCCTCCCACCGCCGGTGTATCTGATCGAGACGTACTACAACGTCATCCAGATCGAGAAGCACATGCATAACGGCGCCGTGCCGGCGGAGTATCAGGATCACATCGACGCGATCGCCAATCTGCAGACGCAGTTCGAAACACGCATGACCTTCTGGAAACAAGGCCTGCAGGGCGAGCGCGACGTCGAGGCGCTGCTCCAAGATCTGCAAACGCCCGGCGAGGCGTTGTTCAAGGCGATCAACGAAGAGTACATCCCGGCCGCCGAGGCCGGCGACCTGGAAGCCGTCGTCCGGATCGAGCGCGACACGCTCGAGCCGCTGTTCCTGCAACACCAGGGCGCGGTCGATGAGGTCGTCGCCATGTCCGAGCAACGGCTCAGTGCCATCGAGGACGCGGCCCATCAGGAGACCCAGACGGCTCTGATCATTCAGGTGAGCGTGGCCGCCGCCGTCGTTTTGCTCGGCCTGGGGTTTGGCCTGGTGATCGTCCAGTCCATCCGCCGGCCGGTGGATGCGCTCAAGACCGCCGCCGAGCGGATCGCCCAGGGCGACGTCGACCAGGCGATCGCGCTGAAGTCGAAGGACGAACTTGGCCAGCTGGCCGACTCGTTCCGCAGCATGATCGTCTACCTGAACGAGATGGCCGTCGCCGCCGACCAGTTGTCGACCGGCGATCTGACCGTCGAGGTCAAGCCGCGCTCGGCCGTCGACAAACTCGGCCACAGCCTGCACACGATGGTCGACAGCCTGCGTGACCTCGCAGGCTCGCTGCTCGGGAACGCCGAGCAGGTGGCGTCGGCCGCCGGCCAGATGGCCCAGGCCTCCGAGCAGGCCGGCATGGCCACGCAACAGATCGCGACCACGATGACGCAGGTCGCGCGCGGGGCCAGCCAGCAGGCCGGCTCGATCACGGCGACCGCCAGTTCCGTCGAGGAAATGCGCCGCGCGATCGACAGCGTCGCCCGGGGCTCGCAGGAACAGGCGACCGCGATCGGCATGACCTCGGAGGCCATGAGCCGGCTGTCGACCGCCGTGGCCGATATCCGCCGCGCCGCCGTCGAACAGGCGTCGGGCATGCAGCATGCGGCCGAGATGCGGGCCGGCCTGGCCGACACCCTGCATCAGGTCGCGCTGGCCACCGATCAGGTGGCCGCCGAGGCGCTCAACTCGGCCAAGGCCGCCGATGAGGGCATCCGCTTCGCCGTCCAGACCATGGACGGCATGCAGCGCGTCAACGACACCACGGAACAACTGGCGCAGCGCGTGCGCGACCTCGGCCGGCGGTCCGGCCAGATCGGCACGATCGTCGAGACCATCGACGACATCGCCTCGCAGACCAACCTGCTCGCGCTCAACGCCGCGATCGAAGCGGCCCGTGCGGGCGAGCACGGCAAGGGCTTCGCAGTCGTTGCCGACGAGGTCCGCAAGCTGGCCGAACGTTCGGCTCAGGCGACCAAGGAGATCGGCGATCTGGTGCGCGCGGTTCAGCAGGGCGCCAACGAGGTCGGCGAGGCCATGCACCAGGCCGGCGCCGACGTGACCACGGCTCGCCAGTTGACCGAGCAGGCCGGATCGGCCTTCGAAGTGCTGGCGCAGGCCGCGAAGGAATCCTCCGAGCGCGCGCGCGGCGTTCAAGGCGCGGTGGTCAGCATGCGCACGGCGAGCACCGGGCTCGAGAACGCCGTGGCCGAGGCCGCTGAACTCGCCGAACGCAACGGCCAGAGCGCCGAGCAGATGGCCGCGCTCAGCGAGCGCGTCGTCTCCAGCCTCGACAGTCTGAGCACAGTCGTCGAGCAGAACACCGCCGCGACCGAGCAGATGTCGGCCTCGGCCACCGAGGTCAACGGCTCGATCGAGAGCATCGCCTCGGTCAGCGAAGAGAACTCGGCTGCCGTCGAGGAGGTCTCGGCCTCGGCCGAGGAGATGACCGCGCAGGTCGAAGAGGTGTCGGCCTCGGCCCAGCACCTCGCGAGCATGGCCGTTGAACTCAAGACGCTGGTCGGGCGCTTCAAGCTGGAAGAGGGGCACATGGCGGCCGTCCCGGCGCCGAGCCGTACCACCCAGGTCCGGGTCGGTTCGGGGAGCAAGGTCCCGGCGCGCGTCTGACGACCGCGAGCGATCGGCGCTGTAAGCCGATCGAACAGAAAACGACTTCGCCGAAGCACAGGGTGGCTGGTTGCGCCCTGTGCTTCGCGTTGTCTGGCGGACTCGACCACGTAAAGCACACGTAAGGATCAGATCGACACTGCCGCCTTTTGCACTTGGTTTACAGACAACACCGGACGACGGACATTACAGTCATCCTAGAGCGACGTGCGCCGGGAAACGAAGGGCATTATGGCGAACATTTTGGTTGTGGACGACGAACCCGATCTGAGGCGATATCTGGCCGATGAGCTCCGCGATGAAGGCTACGGGACCGATATGGCGGCCGATGGCGTCGATGCCGTGTTGCGCGTGATCGACGGCGGCATCGATGTGGTGTTGATGGACATCCGTATGCCGCGCCTGGACGGTCTGAATGCGCTGCGCATCCTGCGCCGTCTGGCGCCGAGCCTGCCCGTGATCATGTTCACCGGACAGGCTGGGCAGGGCGACATGCTCGAGACCGCGCGGCTCGGCGCCCTGACGTGTCTGCTCAAGCCCGTCAACGTCGAGCGTCTGAAGGAGGTCGTCGCTCAGGCGGTCACACGCTCTCCGGCACGAGCCTGAGGCGCGCGACCGGCGAAGCCCGACGTCGACCCGGATACTCACACCGTGACGATATTTCGCAAGCTGATCCTGACTCTGGCGGTGAGCCTCGTGCTGTTCGGGCTGGCCGTCTTCGCGATGCTGGCCTGGCAGCGCGACAACGAGTTGCACGCAGCCGAGGCGCAGACCGCGACACGCGAGATGTCGCGCCTCCTGTCGTTTGTGCTCTATCAACAGGAGATGCTGACCGATCGCGCCCGCGACTACGCCACCTGGGATCTCGCCCACGACTTCGCCTCCGCCGGCGTCCGCGACGATGCCTGGGAAGAAATCTCGATCAACACGTTCCAGTCGGCCCACGTCGACTTCGTCGAGATCCTGGCGCCAGACGGCGCCATCCTGCTCAGCCAGGCTTACAACAACGACACGGGGTTGGCCGAAGGGCCGCCCACCAACCTGGTCGCGCGGCTGGATGAGGCCGGTTGGCTCACGAGCGACACGGCGTCGACGCGGCAGCCGGTCTGCTCGTCCGGGTTCGCGCGTCTGGCGCCCGGCATCGCGCGGATCGCGTCCTGTCCGATCCTGCATACCGACCGCAGCGGACCGATCGCCGGGTACATGGTGTTCGGCAGCTATCTGGATGAGGATGACCTCTCCAACCTGACCGAGTTGTTTGGCTCGCACATCCTGCTCCACCCACTCGACGCGCGAGAAACGTTGTCCCCAGAGGCCGAAGGCGGTCTGGCCGATCTGAACGCAGGTCAGTCGATCTCGGTGCGCTTTAGCGACACCACGATGTCGATCTTCACCCTGTTGCCGGGCATCGGCGGCCAGCCCATCGGCCTGCTCGAGCTCGATCAGGAACGCTTGCTCGACCAGGTCTTCGGCGGCGCGATCGTCACCATCGCCTGGATTGTTTTGGGCGCCAGCGCGCTGTGCGGCCTGATCATCATCGGGCTCATGTATGGTCTCGTCTTCCGTCGGCTCGGGCGGCTTCGCGATCAGGTGCAGGTGGCGGCGGCCCAGGGCACCCTGGCCTCGCCGCTGGATGTCCAGGGCAAAGACGAACTTGCCACCCTGGCCGAGGCGGTCAATCGCCTGCTCGAGGGCTTCCAGTTGACGCACCGCGACTGGCAGCAGACGCGCGTGGCGATGCTCGAACTGGCGCGCTTCCCCGAGCAGAACCCGACGCCCGTGTTGCGTATCGGCGCGGACGGCAACGTCGTCTATTCCAACCCGGCCGGCACGGCCATGCTCCGTGGGATGACCGAGCACGCCGAAGACCCGGAACAATTGCTCACAGCCTGGCAGAGCGACGTGGCTGCGGCGCTCGAGACGGGCGAAACCCAACCGCGCGAATACAACGTCTCCGGCAGACTGTTCGAGTGCAGCTTCGTGCCGTTCCAGGTCGCCGGATACGTGAACGTGTACACGGTCGATATCACCGATCGCCGCAAGGCCGAGGTCGAGCTGCGCGACGAGCGCGATTTCGCCCATCATGTGATGCGCACGATGGGTCAGGGCCTGACGATCACCGACGACGCGAATCGCTACGTGTACGTCAACCCGGCTTTCGCCCAGATCGTCGGTCGCGATGCGAGCGCCGTCATCGACGCGTCCCCGACCGACTTCATCGTTGCCGACGATCATCCGCTGTTGGCTCAGATGCGCGCGCGTCGTTTGCGTGGCGAGGTGACGACAAGCGAAATCCGCCATGTGCGTCCTGATGGCGCCATCGTCCATACGCTGCTCACCAGTGCGCCACGCTGGCGCGACGGCGTGGTGATCGGCGCGATCTCGGTCATCACTGATCTCACCGAGCGCAAGCAGGTCGAGGACCGGATGCACACGCTGAACGCCGAGCTCGAGGCGCGCGTACAGGAGCGCACGATCGAGCTGGCCACGGCCAATCAGGCGCTTGAGCATGAACGCGCGCTCCTGACGCAGCGGGTCGACGAGCGCACGGCCGACCTGAGCGCCGCCAACTCGGCGCTGGCGCGGGCGGCCCGCCTCAAGGACGAGTTCCTGGCGAACATGAGCCATGAGCTGCGCACGCCGCTCAATACGGTCCTCGGCATGGCCGAGTCGATCGCCGAGGGCATCTTCGGCCCGGTCACAAACGACCAGACCGAGGCCCTGGGCAATATCGCGGAAAGTGGTCGGCACCTGCTCGCCCTGATCAACGACATCCTCGACCTCTCGAAGATCGAGGCGGGTCGTTTCCAGATCCACGCCGACACGGTCGATCCCCTCGCGGTCTGCCAGGCCAGCCTGCGCATGATCCGTCAGGCGGCGCAGCGCAAATCGCTGCGCCTCGAGACGACTCTGCCCGACGAAGTCGGCGCGATCCGCGCCGATCCGCGCCGGTTGAAGCAGATGCTCGTCAATCTGCTCAGCAACGCCGTGAAGTTCACGCCCGAGGGCGGCGCCGTCGGATTGGAGCTCCTGCCCGATCCCGTGAACGAACAGATGCGTTTCATCGTTTGGGACACGGGCATCGGCATCGCGCCCGATGACCTGGCGCGGCTGTTCCAACCCTTCACCCAGCTCGACAGCAAGCTGTCGCGCCAGTACGAAGGCACGGGCCTCGGCCTCTCGCTCGTCTCGCGCATGGCAGAGCTACATGGCGGCGGCGTCACGGTCGACAGCCAGCCTGGCCTTGGCAGCCGTTTCACAGTCAGCCTGCCGTGGCATCCGGGCGTGGAGTTCGACGACCTCGGCGATGAGGCAACGTCGCTCGAGTTGACGCTTCCGGTGACGGCCACGCTGTCGCCGTCGGCATTGTCGGCGCTTTTGCTGATCGTCGACGACAACGACCAGAACGTCGATCTGCTGGCCACGTATTTCTCGGCCCGCGGCTATCGCGTGGTCGCGGCCCGCAACGGACGCGAGGCGCTCGAACGCGTCGACGGTGGGCGACCCGACCTGGTGCTGATGGACGTGCAGATGCCCGAGCTCGACGGGCTCGAGGCTACGCGCGCGTGGCGCGCGATCGAACAGGAACGCGGCCTGCCGCGCACGCCGATCATCGCCCTGACGGCCCTCGCGCTGACCGGAGACGCCGAACGCTGTCTGCAGGCCGGCATGGATCGGTACATCACGAAACCCGTGGCGTTGCGCGAATTGGAAACCGAAGTCGCGCGGCTGCTCAGCGTGACGGTGAGCTGAGCCGCGCGGCGTACGGCCTTGGCGGGGGAAAGCATGGCAGCCAATCGGATCCTGATCGTCGATGACGAAGCCAACAACCGACGCACGCTGGCCGCGCTGCTTGCGCCGCTTGGCGCCGAGATCATCCAGGCCGGCGACGGCCGCACCGGCCTCGAGTTGGCGACCCAGAACCGGCCCGACATCATCCTGCTCGACGTGATGATGCCGGATCTTGACGGGTTCGAGGTCTGTCGGCGGGTGCGCGGCGAGCCCGAATTGGCCGAAGTGCCGATCATCATGATCACGGCGCTCGACGATCGCGACTCCCGCCTGACCGGCATCGAGGCCGGCGCCGACGACTTCATCGCCAAACCGGTCGACCGCGTCGAACTGCGCGCGCGCGTGCAGGCGCTGCTGCGGCTCAATCGTTACAGACGTCTGGTCGGCGAACGCGCGCGTTTGAGCTGGATGGCCGATCACAGCAACGACGGATACGTCCTGCTCGACTCGGCCGGCAAGATCCTGTACGCCAACCCGCGCGCGAACCTCTGGCTCGAGCGCAAGGACGACGACGGGCCGGGCGCCGACTTCGGCGCCATCGTGCAGACCCGCTATCGGCTCGTCGAACGCGACGAAGCCGGCTCGCTGCTCGTTCGGCCGGAGACCGAGACCCAACGCAAGCTCTGGCTGGAATGGACCGAGTTCGACGCGCCCGGCGAGTCGGCCGGCAGCCGCTTCATCCACCTGCGCAATGTCGCCGACCAGATCGAACTGCAGTACGGCGCCTGGTCGTTCAATTCGCTCGTCACGCACAAGCTGCGGACGCCGCTGGCCGGTCTGGGCACAAGCCTGGAGTTGCTGATCGAGATGGCCCGCGAGAGCGGCGTCGCCGACATCGCCGACATGGCCGAGCTGGCGCGACACAGCCTGACGAGTCTGAAACGCGCCGTCAACTCCGTGCTCGACTACGTCAACGCGCCGGCGATGGCCAGCGGCGGCCCGCCGTTCACCATCGCGGCGTTGACCGAGGTCGTGTCGGCCCTGGCGCTCGAGGCCGGCGTCGAGGTCAGCGTGACGATCGCGCCGGAGGCGGCCACGGAACGCCTGGCGTTGACCGAGACCGCCGTGCATCTGGTGTTGACCGAACTGCTCACCAACGCGCGCAAATTCCACCCCAAGCAGCAACCCAGCATCGTGGTCGGCGTCACCCGGACGACCGAAGGTTGGATCCGGCTGTCGGTGCTCGACGACGGCCAATCATTGCCGCCCGAGGAACTGCCACGCATCTGGCGCCCGTACTATCAAGGTGAGAAATTGCTCACCGGTCAGATCGAAGGCCTCGGGCTCGGGCTCGCCATGGTCGCGGCGCTCGTGCTGTCGGTCGGCGGGTCCTGCAAGGCGCGCAATCGCGAGGATCGGCCCGGCCTATGCGTCGAGCTCGATCTGCCGGCCGCGACGATCGGCGCCTCGCCGTCCAACGCGTCGATCGTGCCCGTACAGGTCGATGCCGGCCCGCGCGAGCCCGTCTGACCGATGACGAGTTGATCACGGGACGCCGAAGTCCGCGGACGAGCTTCGACTGGTCAACGAAACGTAAAGCGGGCCGCTGTCGGGTTGACCCGACAGCGGCCCGCTTTGTCGTGTGTCTCACCAACCGATGGTGTACGTGCAGGAGTCCGCGCCGTCCTGGCGTGAGGGCGCGGAGGTGTCGAGCGACACAGTCGGACGTGTGCCGGCCGGCGCGAATTTCTGCGCGACTGCCTGGATGATCCCCAGATCGAAATCGGAGGGGTAGGGGTTGTTCGCGACGAGCGTGCCGCCGTGGTCGTCGCCGGCCCTGAACGTGTAGTGGCCGATCTCGCCGCCGCGGTGGTTCATGTGGTAGGCGATGTCGATCGATGACAGCGCGGCCTGGATCGTTTTGACCTCGGGCGGCCATTGCGCGTTGGCCGGGATCGACTTGCCGATGGCGCGCAACGTGCTGGGGCCTAGCTTCTGAGAGATCGACTTGAACGAGTCGAGCCAGGCCTGCTGCGAATACCACTGGCCGGGTACCGGGTTGACGATGCCGTTGTCGGCCAGGATCTTGAGACCCATGGTCTTGAACGCGCCCATACCATCGAGCACCGACAGCACGGTCTCACCGTTGACCTCGACACCGGGGGCGAAGGCTTTGAAAGATGACATCACGGCTCCTATCCTGGATGAAGCGGCGATCGCACCGGGGCGCCCCATGGGGCATCTGCCGGGCGGACGAGTCGCCAGCACGATGTCGCGGAGGGTACAGCCGGCAAGGGGCATCCGTCAGTAAGCCAGGGTCAAACACCGCGTAAAGCCCCGATGAAAGCCCGCGCTACGCGGCCGTTATAATCCGCCCGGCCCGCGGACGTTTCGCGCGGGCGGTTGGAGGACGAACGGCATGTGGAGGTCATCTCGGCGGACGGCGGCCTGGTTGGCGGTGGGGCTCATCGCGTTGACGGCGACGGCCTGCGCGAACCAGACGGCCGGCGGCAGCGAGGATCAGACGCTGCGGGCCGCGCTCGTGGCGCAGGGCGTCACCGCGTATCAGCCGGGCCCGACGCCCGAGCCGGCCAAAGTCGCGCTTGGCCGCGCCCTGTTCTTCGACCCTGAGCTCAGCGGCAACCGCGACGTCGCCTGTGCCACGTGTCACCTGCCCGCATACGGCACATCCGATGGGCTGGCGCTGCCGATCGGCGTCGGCGGCACGGGCCTCGGCCCGATGCGTCAATCGGATCCGAGCCGGGCGCGCATCCCACGCAACGCGCCCGACGTGTTGAACCGCGGCGCCTCCGGTTGGATCACCATGTTTTGGGATGGGCGTGTCTGGGGCGCAGCCCAACCTGGCTACGAATCGCCGGCGGGCTCGTATCTGCCGATCGGGCTCGACAACCTGCTTGCGGCGCAGGCGTTGTTCCCGGTCACGTCGCGCGACGAGATGCGCGGCGCCAGCGGCGATCGGGACGTCCACGGAAACCCGAACGAGATCGCGGTCGTGCCGGATGACGACTTCGACGCGATCTGGGAGGCGGTCGTCGCGAGGCTGCGGCGCATCCCGGCCTACGATCCGCTCTTCGCCGAGGCCTATCCAGAGATTGCACCCGACGCGCGCGGTATCGTCCAGGTGGCCAACGCGCTGGCCGCCTTCGAGATCGCAAGCGGCAACACGCCCAACAGTCCGTGGGATCGGTATCTGGCCGGCGACAACACGGCGCTCGCCGCCGATGCGCGGCGCGGGGCGCTGCTCTTCTACGGCAAGGCCGGGTGCTCGTCCTGTCATGCCGGGTCGCTGCTCAGCGATCAGCGGTATCACAACCTCGGCGTGCCGCAGATCGGGCCGGGGAAGGGCGCCCTTCAACCGCTCGATCTTGGGCGCGCGCTCGTGTCCGGCGCCGCCGAAGACATGTTTGCCTTTCGCACGCCGCCGCTGCGCAACGTCGCCCTGACCGGACCGTGGATGCACAACGGCGCCTACGCCTCGCTCGCGGGCGTGATCGCGCAGCATCTGGATCCGACCACGGCGCTGCGCAACTACGACGTCTCGCAGTTGCCGGTTGAACTGCGCGCCATGGTCTGGACCGACGAGTCGCGCGCCGCCGGTGTGCTGCGCGCTGCCGCGGTGCTTAAGACCCTCGACCCGCTTGTGGCGAACCCACGCACCCTCGCCGACGACGAGGTCCAGGATCTGATCGCGTTCCTCAACGCGCTCACCGATCCCGCCGCCGCGTCGCTTGAGGATGTGACCCCGGCCGGCGTGCCCAGCGGTTTGCCCGTTCCCCGTCCGTAAAGACGCGGCCGGGCCAGCTTCCTGTCGTCGCCGTCTTGGAGCCACCCCCCAAGATCCCCGCGGCAATCGCGTTAAGTAAACAGAATTCCGGTGATTTCCCGGCTGCTCGGGAACATGACCCATGACAGCGGGACGCCCGATCGGCTACGCTGTCTTATACCCAAAGCGGGGAGCCACACGCCAGTGCGCACACGGCGCAGAAAGGCATCGCGATGACAGCGCCACGGATTCGCGCCAACTACGATGACCTCGACAAGGCCAATCGGATGTTCGCCCAGGAACAGGCTGCGTTGCAGAAAACGCTCGGCGATCTTCAAGGCCGTCTCGACGCCCTTCAGGGCGGCGACTGGGTCGGCAAGGCGGCCACAGCGTTCTATGGCGAGATGAATGGATCGGTCTTGCCGGCCGTCAAACGCCTGATCAAGGCCATGGATCGGGCGGCGACCGTCACCCGCGCGCTGCGCGCTCGGGTTCAACAAGCCGAGACCGACGCGGCGCGGGTCCTCAATGGGCAGGGCGCCGCCGGCGCCGCCACGGGTGGCGCCGCTTCAGGCGCGGCGAGTGGTGGGGCGTCGGGTGGCGCGGCGGGCGGTGGTGCGTCGAGCAGCGGCACGTCCGGCGGAGGCGCGGCGGGCGGCGGGGCGTCGGATGGCGCGGCCGGCGGCGCGGCGGGCGGTGGCCCGTCGGGCGGCGGAGCTTCCGGTAGCGGTGCGTCAGGCGGCGGGGCATCGGGTGGCGCGGCCGGCGGAGCGGCGGGCGGTGGCGCGTCCGGTGGCGGCCCGTCGGGCGGCGCATCCAGTGGTGGCGCGTCGGGGCCCGACCCGCGGCTGAAGCCGGTGCAAGACAAGATCGACGCCGGCGACAAGCAAGGCGCCATCGAAGAGGCGATCAAGCAATACGGGATCGATCTCAAGAACGTCAAGGGCACGCCCAAGTACGACTCGTCGACCTCGGGCGAGGGCGCGACCAGCAAGGACGGATCGGTCAGCATCGGCGACGACGCGTTCAGTTCGCCCGGCTGGCTGGCCTCGAGCGTCGGTCATGAGGCGTTGCACGCCACGCAGGCGAAGGAGGGCCGTTGGTATACTGACGACGAGGGGACGGCGCTCAACGAAGTCGAATGCTACGACTGGGAGATCGCACATGCCAAGGAGAACGGGCTGTCGGCCTCCGAAGTGACCGACCTGCAGAGCCGGCGCCAGTCGCACTATGACCAGCTGACCGACACGGTCAAGAAGCGCGTGGATAAGGGCGATTACACGCTGCCGTAACAGAGAGGCAAATGACCATGGAACTTGACCTCACCCTCAATCCCCGGGCGATCCACGTCGGCGACCCGGTGACCGCGACGCTGACGCTCCGCCATACCGCCGAGGCCGCGCTCGTCAACACGCGTCTTGTCGTCAATCGACCGGGCGCGCCCGTCGGGCTTCGCGACGTGTCCTTTGTGGTGACCGGCCCCGACGGCGTAGACCTGGCCCTGGCCGTCAAGGTCAACGTCGGCGCGCCGCGCGAGCGCGACTTTCGGTTGCTCGAGCCCGGAGAGGCGGTGACCCGGACGGTGGATCTGCACAAGCTCTACGACCTCAGCCGGCCCGGCGCCTACCGGATCCGCGCGACCTATCGGGGCGAATCCGACCCGGGCGATGGGCGGACGGCCTGGCACGGCGTCGTCGAATCGCCGCTCGCGGGGCTGCGCGTCGACCCGGCCGTCTGAGCGCCTATCGATCGACGAGCCATAACGCAAGAATGGGATCATATGATCCCGTTCTTGCGTTTCGAGTTGTGCGGGTCGCCGGCGGAACCCGGCCCTGCCTCACTCTGCCGGACGCTCGGCGACGAGGCGATGGCACAGCCGCACGCCGTCCATGGCATCGGTGGCCCAGTGGTCGGCGCCGATGTAGCGCACCAGATGCTCGTCGATCATGCCGCCGCCGATGAGGATCGGCAGATACTGTCCCGTCGTCTCGCGGTGCTCCTTGAGTTGCCCGACCGTGACGCGCATCGACTCGTAGGCCGAGCTGATCAGACACGACAGACACACGACGTCGGGGCGTTGTGCGATCGCGTGCTGCACGAACGTCTCGGGCGGCACGTCGACGCCGAGATCGATCACGTTGAAGCCGTGGGTGGTCAGGAGCATGCCCAGCATGTTCTTGCCGATGTCGTGGATGTCGCCCTGTACCGTGCCCAACAAGATCCGGCCATTCGTGGCGGTCGATGGGCGGCGCTCGAGCGCGGGGCGCAGGAGTTCGACCACTTCACGAAAGATCTCGCCGGCCATGATCAGACCGGAGAGGTAATACTGTCGTTCTTCGTAGCGTTCGCCAACCTGGCGCATGCCCGCCTCGCAGGCGGCCATGATCGCAAAGGGATCGTCGCCGGCGTCGAGCCGTGTCTGGACCAGGGAGAGCGCGCCCGTTTCGTCCAGCTCCGTGATGGCCGTCACCAGCTCCGGCATCGTTTGTTCGGGGCTCATCGGCGTTGTTCACCCTCCGGCGCCAGGCGCTCCTGGCTGATCCCGACCCGGCTGCCGAAACGCAGCCGGTCGCCGCGGCACAGGAACCAGCCCCAACTCATGGGACGTTCGTCGAATGCAAAGAAGAGGTGCTCGATGCGCAGACCCGCGGCTGGCGGCGGCGCCTGGAGCAGGCGCGCCTCGTCGTCGCTGAGGAGCACGGCTTCGATGTTGAGCTCGCCGTGTTTGATCAAGGCCTGGCCATGCCCGCCGAACAGACCCTGCAGCGAGGTCGTCGCGATCTCGGCCTCGACCACCGGACGCGACGGGTCGTATACCAGATACTCGACGTGATAGCACACCGGCCCGGTCTCGGCCTCGATGAGCCGGCGCATATAGATAAGGCGTTCGCCCGGCGCGCGAGCCAGCTTCTGCGCGGTTTGCCGATCCGCGGCGACGATGCTGGCCTGCAGCAGCCGAACCGTCGCCGGCTGGTCGCCGCCGACAAGATCCTGCAATCGCTGCAATTGGAAGCTGGCGTCGCCCAGCTCGACGGGGCGGATGAAGGTGCCGCGGCCCTGTTCGCCGACGACGATGCCCTGATCGGCGAGGATGTTGATCACGCGCCGGACGGTCATCGGGCTGACGCCGTAGCGGCGACAGAGTTGGGCCTCGGAGGGGAGCTGGTCGCCGGGCCGCAGACTGCCCTCGGCAACCTGCTGGCGCAGGATCCGAACCAGTTGGGCATAGACCGGTTCGCCGGAGTCGCGATCGATGACGTCCGACGTTCCCCTCGCGACGTCGTGGTTCGAGATGCGTCTGGGCGTGTCCACGGTACTTCTATTATCGTCCGCTTCAGCATCGGCTGCCAATGGGCAATCGGCAGTGCCGGTCGGCGCGGGTTGTCAGGCGAAGCCAGTATCTGGGCCCGCCGCCCCGAGCGGGTCGCGCGGCCCATCGCGTTCTCGGCTCGACGCCCCGCCGGAATAGCAGTCCTACACTGAGCCACAACCTGCCGGACGCGGCACCGCGGGCTCGCCCGACGGATGAGGGGGATTCGCGGGATGTCATCCGCGCAAGGGGATGAGTGTCACTATAGCTTCCCTATGGAAGCAGATATCCTGGAGTGGTCCAAATAACCCAAAAGACCTAACCGAAATGCTCTATGGGAACGCCTCGGCGGCTCCAAAGGCACGGTTATCGGTCGCCGAGATCCGCCGCTAGCCCAAGGGACGACCCATCGGACGTGTTTGGGCCTGAAAGCGAGGACTGGTGCGCATGTCGTCTGAAACGTCCCCTCGCGTTTTGGTGATTGCCTGCGCCACCGTTATCGAGGAGATGCGGCCCTTCCTCCCGCCAGAGGTCCGCACCCACGTCTTGGATTTCGGTCTGCATCTGCGCCCCGACGAACTCCGCCACACCCTGCAACAGACCATCGACGAGGTTGGCGCCGACGCCGACCGGATCCTGCTCGGCTACGGGCAGTGCTCGCGGGCCGTGATCGGCCTGAAGTCGGACCATGCCACGCTGGTCGTGCCGCGCGTCGACGATTGCATCGCGATCTTCCTCGGCTCGCGTGACGCGTATCTGAAGCAGGCGCGTGGTGAGCCCGGCTCGTACTACCTCACCAAGGGTTGGATCGAGGTCGGCGATACGCCGTTCAACGAACATCAACGCCTGGTGGAGCGCTACGGCCAGGCGCGCGCCGATCGCATCATTCACCTGATGCTCAAGAACTACAAACGGCTGGCCTTCATCAACACCGGCGTGTACGAGATCGAGCGCTATCGCGAGCATGCGCGCATGACGGCCGCCAAGTTCGGGCTGCGGTTCGAAGAGATCGAGGGCGCGCCTGATCTCGTGAAGAAGCTCCTCAACGGCCCCTGGGATGACGAAGTCGTCGTGGCGCCGCCCGGCACCGCGATCACGGACGACATGTTCCGCGGTTCCTTCATCTGCTCCCCATGACCGAAAACGCCTCTCTCGAAGTCGATTTCGAACCCGTTGGCCGCCGCGTCGATGTGGCGGCCGATTCCAATTTGCTCGACGCCGCGCGGCAGGCCGGTATTGGTCTGGCCTCGGTCTGCGGCGGCGAAGGCACCTGCGGGCGGTGCCGCGTGGTGATCATGAACGGCGAGGTCTCCGCTCCGGTGGATGCCGATCGCCGTTTCCTCTCGCAACTCGAGCTCAACGCGGGTCATCGCTTGGCGTGTCGCGTGCACGTCCGCAGCGACGTCAAGGTGCACGTGCCCAAGGCCTCGCTGGTCACCGATCAGCGGCTGCAGATCGGCGGGCTCGCGCGCGCGCTCACGGTTGAAAGCGCGATCAAGGCCTGCGCAGTCGAAGCCGAGTCGCCGACGCTGCGCGATCTACGATCCGATTTCGAACGCGTCACCGATGCCGTCGACTCGGCCTACGGGCTGCGTCACGTCACGGCGGAGCCGGCGGTCATCCGACAGCTCTCGCCGCTGGCGCGCGAGCAGAACTGGAGCCTGACGGCCTTTCTGCACGCGCGTGAGGTGGTGGGCTTCGCGCCCGCCAGCCGACGGCCGGTCGGGTTCGCGGTCGACCTGGGCACGACCAAGATCGCGGGCTTCCTGGTGGATCTCGAGACGGGCGAAGAGCTAGCCGCCGGCGGGCTGATGAACCCGCAGATCAGCTACGGCGAGGACGTGATCAGCCGCCTGGTCTACGCCGGGCGAGGCCCGACCGCCGCCGCCGAGATCCGCGAGGTCGTGATCGACGGCCTGAACACGCTGATCGGCACGCTGTGCGAGCAGGCCGGCGTCGCGCGCAGCGAAGTGGCCGAGGCCTGCATCGTCGGAAACACGGCCATGCACCATCTGCTGCTCGGCCTGCCGACGCGCCAGCTGTCGGTGGCGCCGTTCGTGGCGGCGTCGAACGCGGCCACCGACGTGCGTGCGCGGGACCTCGGGCTCGACATGGCCCCCGGCGCGTACGTGCATGTGCCGCCGTGCGTCGGCGGGTTCGTCGGAGCCGACCACGTCGCCATGATCCTGGCCTCCGATCTCGACAAGGGCGATCGCGTGGCGGTCGGCGTCGACATCGGCACCAATACCGAGATCGCCCTGTGCAAGCCGGGCCTGACCTACCTGACCTCGGCGTCATGCGCGTCGGGCCCCGCCTTCGAGGGCGCGCACATCAAGGACGGCATGCGCGCCGCCTCGGGCGCGATCGAGGCCGTGCGCATCACGGCCGACGGCCCACAGATCAAGACCATCGGCGACGCGCCGGCGGTCGGCATCTGCGGCTCGGGCATCATCGACGCCGTGGCCGCGCTGCACGGCGCCGGGCTGCTCAACCACCGCGGCCGGTTGGTCCCAGGCGGGCAGGGACTGCGCCCGGGTCCAAAGGGTCTTGAATATCCGCTCGCGCTCGCGCCGCAGACCGGCATCGATCGCGACGTGGTCATCACCCAGGGCGACATCAACGAGATCCAGCTGGCCAAGGGCGCGATCCAGACCGGGCTCGAGATCCTGCTCGAGTCGACGCAGACGCCGCCCGAGGCCGTCGACGAGTTGATCGTCGCCGGCGCCTTTGGCTCGTTCTTGAACCTGGGCAGCGCGCTCGACATCGGTCTGCTGCCGTGGCTGCCAAGGGCCAAGTATTCGCAGGTCGGCAACGCGGCCGGCGTGGGCGCGAAGGCCATGCTGCTGTCGCTAAAGGAACGGACCCGCGCCCAGAAGATCGCGCGGCGCACCAGCTACATCGAGCTCACGACGTATCCGGGTTTTCAACGGCGCTTTGCGCTGTCCATGTGGTTCCCGACGGGCGACCGCCGGGTGAGGGAGGACGCATGAGGATCATCGCCGAAAAGATCAACGGCACTCGCAAGGCCGTGGCCAAGGCCATCGCCGAGCGCGACGCCGTCTTCATCCAGAACCTGGCGAAGAAGCAGGCTGCGGCCGGCGCCGCCTGGATGGACGTCAACGCGGGCACGCACCCCGAGCGCGAGCCCGAGGACCTGCTCTGGTTGATCGATCTGGTGCAGGGCGTCACCGACGTGCCGATCTGCCTCGACAGCGCCAACCCGGCCGCGCTCAAGGCCGTGATGCCGGCGGTCAAGAAGACGCCGATGATCAACTCGATCAGCGGCGAGCCGTCGCGGATCGAGGGCATCCTGCCGATCGTGGCCGAGCACGGCTGCGACGTGATCGCGCTGTGCATGGACGACAAGGGCATCCCGACCACGGCCGAGGCGCGTCTCGACGTGATCCGGCGTGTGTTCGAGGAGACCCGCAAGGCCGGCATCGCCGACGAGAAGGTGACGGTCGACCCGCTGGCGATGACGATCGCGACCAACATCCAGGCCGGTCAGATCATCTTCAGCACCATGCGCGCGATCCGGGCCGAGTTCCCCAAGGCCCACATCGGCTGCGGGTTGAGCAACGTGTCGTTCGGCCTGCCGGTGCGCGCGCTGATCAACCGCACCTTCCTGGTGCTCGCGCTCGACGCGGGCATGGACACGGCCATCATCGACCCGAACGATCGCGAGTTGCAGGCGGCCATCCTCTCGGCGGAGCTGGTCCTCGGCCGAGACAAGCATTGTCTGCGCTACACACGCGGCTACCGTGCCGGCCTGCTCGAGGCCCCCAAGGACCTCGCGCCTGCTGCCGTCACCAAGTAGGCAGCACCCCCTTGTGGGCGCCGGTAGTTTCGAAAAGGGAGCGTTGCCACGAATCTCACGAATTCAAACGAATTGGCACGAAGGGACTCATAACGCGTTGCGTTGATGAACCCTTCTCCAGAGATATTCGTTTCAATTCGTGCAATTCGTGGCAAAGGAATTCTGACGACCCGGCCTTCACGGCCGAGCGGCTGAGTGAGTAGCAAAGAGAGGCGTCTATGTCTGGAGAACTGATCACCGCAATTGCCGAGATGAACGAGGAGGAGGCGCTGGCGTTGACACGCCAGCTGATCAAAGATGGCGCCACTCCGGTGGCGATCCTCGAGGATTGCAAGGTGGCCATGGAGGAGGTCGGTCGACGCTTCGAGAAGGGCGAGTACTTCATCCCTGAGTTGATCCTGGCGGGCGAGATGCTCAAGTCGATCTCGGAAGAGATCATGCCGCTTATGGCGCAGTCGACGGGCGTCGCGACGGGCGCCAAGGTGCTGCTTGGCACGGTCAAGGGCGACATCCACGACATCGGCAAGGACATCGTCAACTTCATGCTGGGTGTGAACGGCTTCCAGGTGAAGGATCTGGGCGTGGACATCGCGCCCGAGGATTTCGTCGCCGCGATCAAGGACTACAAGCCGGATGTCGTGGCGCTTTCGGGTTTCCTGACTCTGGCTTACACGTCGATGAAGGAGACGGTCGAGGCGATCGCGGCGGCCGGGCTGCGCGACGGAGTCAAGATCATGATCGGCGGCGGCACCATGGACCAGCAGATCTGCGCGTATGCCGGGGCCGACGCCTTTGGCAAAGACGCGATGTCCGCGGTCGCGCTTGCCAAGCAATGGACGGGGGCCAACGGCAATGACTGAGAATACCGCTGTGTCGGCGCTCGACGCCGGCAAGACTTCGCAGCAGTTGTTTGGCGAGCGCCTGGCTCGCCTGCAGACGGCGCTAAAGCTGGGCCAGCCGGATCGCATCCCGATCCAGCTCGGCTTCGGCTACATGCTTGCCGAAATGGGCGGGATCACGCGCCAGCAGTTGCATGAGGATGCCGCCAAGGAGCAGGAGCTGCTCGAGGCCGCGGCGCTGCGCTTCCAGCCAGATGCCGCGATGAGCGTGTTCAACAACCCGGCTTCCAGCCTGGCCATCGGCGGCGACCGGATGACCAAATTCCCGGGCCACGGCCTTCCGGCGGACGGTTCGTTCCAGTTCGTCGAGGGCGAGTACATGAAGGGCGAAGACTACGACGCCTTCCTGGCCGACCCCGGCGATTGGGCGATTCGCAAGTACTGGCCACGGGTCTTCCCGGGGATGGCCGGCTTCGCGGCGCTGCCGCCGCTGGGCATGGCGGCGTTCGGTCATTACTTCCTCTATAACATCGGCTCGCTCAAGGCGCCGCCGATCGTCGAGGCGCTGCGCAACCTGGCCGCCGGCATCGAAGCCCAGGCCGTGGCCGACGCGCGTGCAGTGGCTTCGGTCGGGCGCATGGCCGAGCTCGGCTTTGCGCCGCCGACCTTTGTCGGCTCGCTGATTGAAGCGCCTTTCGACTTCATGTCGGACACGCTGCGCGGCATGCGCGGCATCATGCTCGACATCCACCGCCGACCCGAGAAACTGCTGGCCGCCATGGATCGTGTGCTGGGGTTCGAGCTCGAGTATGCGATCAACTGGAGCCGCGCGACCGGGATCAACGTCTGCTTCATCCCACTGCACCGCGGCTCGGACGGCTTCATGTCGATCCCGCAGTTCGAGAAGTTCTACTGGCCGACCCTCAAAGCCATGCAGGAGGGCCTGGTCGCGGCCGGGATCCAGCCGTTCGTGTTCTATGAAGGCGTCTGGGATCAACGCCTGCATTATCTGGCGCAGCTGCCCAAGGGCAAGGTGGTCGGGCTGTTCCAGGCGAGCGACATCTTCAAGGTCAAGGAAGTCGTCGGCGACACGATGTGCATCGCGGGCGGCATGCCCAATTCGCTGCTCCAGGCCGGCACGGCCGATGAGGTGCGTGAGTTCACGATCAAACTCTGTCGCGAGGTCGGCAAGGGCGGCGGCTTCATCATGACGACCGGCATCGGCGAGATGGAGGGCTGCAAGCCTGAGCTCGTCGATGTCTGGGTCGATACGACCAAGGAATACGGCGTCTACTGATCAGAGACGGCGGATCGCTGACACCGGACCGCGTGTGAGGCACACCAGCATCCTCCTGGGCAGAACGGTGGGGCTGCTCGCTCTGTGGGACGCAGCCGGGCGCGCTTGACACGTTGTTCATTCGCTGGACGAAATGAGGGGTGGCTCCGGCTCGGGGCGCAGCCCCGAGCCGGAGCCACCCCTCATTTCGTCTCTTTTCCCCGCCGAGGCGGGGCGGCAGCTTTCTCAAGGAGTACGACACCTATGACTCAAGCACTTGTAACCGCGATCACGGAGATGCAGGAAGAGGAGGCGGTCGCGCTTGCGCAGCAGATGCTCGACAGCGGGGCGGCGCCGGCCGAGGTGCTCGACGCGTGCAAGCAGGCGATGGACGTGATCGGGCAGCGGTTCGAGAAGGGCGAGTGCTTTATCCCCGAGTTGATCCTGGCGGGCGAGATGCTGTCGCAGATCGCGGCGATCGTGAAGCCCAGGATCCAACAGGGGACGGGGGAGAAGAAGCTAGGGAAGGTGGTGTTCGGGACTGTGGCGGGCGACATCCACGACATCGCCAAGGACATCGTGGTGTTCATGCTCGACATCAACGGGTTTGAGGTGACGGATCTGGGCGTGGATGTGCCGGTGGAGAAGTTCGTGGAGGCTGTGAAGAGCACGGGCGCCAAGGTCGTGGGGCTGAGCGGGTTCCTGACGCTGGCGTACGACCCGATGAAGGCGACGACGGCGGCGGTGAAGGCGGTTGACCCCGAGGTGAAGGTGATGATCGGGGGCGGACAGATCGACGAGCAGATCCGAGAGTACACGGGGGCAGACGCCTATGGCAAAGACGCCATGGCGGCCGTCGCGATCGCGAAAGGCTGGGCCTGATCCATGTTCACTCCTCCTGCTAACTGGAATAAGTTGACGCCGACCGAACGGCGTGAGGCCCGTTTTGCGGCCTGGATGTCGACCGAGGGCAAGCCGATGGCGACGCCGGAGGCGCTGGCGACGTACAAAGCCCACACGCAGCGGGTCAAGGACATCGTCGATTTGAAGAAGCCGGATCGAGTTCCGCTTCTGCCCTTTATGGGCGCATTCTTCGCCATCACAGGCGGAATCACGCCGCATGACGTGATGTATGACTACGCCAAGTACACGCAGGCCTGGCTGAAGTACAACCGCGACTTCCAGCCTGATTATCTGGTCTTCTCGGGTGCATTCAACCCCGGGCGCGTGTTCGACCTGCTCGACTACAAGGTGTATCAGTGGCCGGGCCGCGTCATCGCCGAGACCCAGGCATTCCAGTGCCTCGAAACCGAATACATGCAGGCCGACGACTACGACGCCTACATCGCGGATCCCGAGGGCTTCTATATGCGGACCTATATGCCGCGAGCCTTTGGCGCGCTCAACGGCTGGGCGGCCTTGCCATCGGTGTTCGCGACGATGGAGCTGCCCATGTTGCCGGCCTTCATGATCCCGGCTGGCCTACCGCATGTGATCCAGTCTTTCCAGGCCTTCATCGATGCCGCGAAGGCCGCCATGGAATACGCGATTGCCTCCGGTCAGGCCGACGGCACGATCATGGCTGAGATGGGCCTGCCGGCTCTGCCGGGTGGGTTCACCAAGGCACCGTTCGATATCCTCGGGGATACCCTGCGCGGAACGAAGGGCATCATGCTCGACATGTTCCGCCGCCCGGCCAAGTTGCTGGCGGCCCTGGAGCGGACGACACCAGTTGCCGCTCGGTTGGGTATCGAGACGGCCACCGGTCAGAACAATCCGTTCGTGTTCATCCCCCTGCATAAGGGCGCCGATGGCTTCATGTCCGATGCGGATTTCAAGAAGTTCTATTGGCCAACGCTCAAAGGCACTTTGCTGGGTCTGATCGAGGCCGGTCTGGTGCCGTTCCTGCTGGTTGAAGGCGGATACAACGAGCGCCTCGCGGTCATCGCGGAGTCGGGCCTGCCCGCAGGAAGCACCTATTGGTCGTTTGACAAGACCGATATGAAGAACGTCAAGAAACACTGGGGCGGGTGGGCTGCCTTCGGCGGGAACGTGGCCAACTCGATGCTGCACGCCGGCACGCCGCAACAGGTCGCCGACTGCGTCAAGGAGTTGATCGACACGGTCGGTCGTGATGGCGGCTACGGCATGGCCGCTGGCGCCGTCGTCGATGAGGCGCGGCCCGAGAACCTGCACGCCATGTTCGAGACGACGAAATCGTACGGTGTGTATTGACGCCAGACGGCTGATGGCTAACCACGGGCCGCAGACAGCCTACCGCTGCCTGCGGCCCCTGCCTGAGTGGCGCCGCTACGGTCCAGAAGGATCAAGGCTTGGCCGGCCTGGCGGCGCGGTCCGGCAGGCGCGCTTACCAGTCTCAAAGCCAAAGGTGTTGCGCACCGGCCCATGACGCCGGGCGCGCCACACACGTTGGGTCATTTCCCTTTTTTAGCCCCGTTGAGGCGGGGCGGCAGCTTTCTCAAGGAGCACTCGACTCATGACACAGGCACTTATCGCAGCGATCACGGAGATGCAAGAAGACGAGGCGGTTGCGCTGGCGCAGCAGATGCTGGACAGCGGGGCGAGCCCGGCCGAGGTGCTCGACGCGTGCAAGCAGGCGATGGACGTGATCGGGCAGCGGTTCGAGAAGGGCGAGTGCTTTATCCCCGAGTTGATCCTGGCGGGCGAGATGCTGTCGCAGATCGCCAAGATCGTGCGGCCGCGGATGCAGCAAGGGGCGGCGGAGAAGAAGATCGGCAAGGTGGTGTTCGGGACGGTGGCTGGGGACATCCACGACATCGCCAAGGATATCGTGGTGTTCATGCTGGACATCAACGGGTTCGAGGTGACGGACCTGGGCGTGGATGTGTCGGTGGAGAAGTTCGTCGAGGCGGTGAAGACGACCGGGGCGAAGATCGTCGGGCTGAGCGGGTTCCTGACGCTGGCGTACGACCCGATGAAGGCGACGACGGCGGCGGTGAAGGCGGTTGACCCCGAGGTGAAGGTGATGATCGGGGGCGGACAGATCGACGAGCAGATCCGAGAGTACACGGGGGCGGACGCCTACGGAAAGGACGCCATGGCGGCGGTCTCGATCGCGAAAGGCTGGGCCTGAGTCTCGGCCGCGCCCGGTTCGAGGGGACGTGACTGACCGTTGCCGCGGCCAGGCGCTCGAATCCGGCTGGCCGACCGTGTTTCGGATCGGCGCGATCACGACGCTCGTGTCGTTCCCGATGATCCTGACGATCCCTTAGGTCTCGATCGAAGCTGAAGAGGCGGAGGCGCCAAAAGCTGGTCGGGCCCTTGCATTCGCAACGCAATCAAGGAAAACGCGATGTTACCGAACAATTGGAACAAACTCACGCCCACCGAGAAGCTGGATTTGCGTCTCGCGGGTTGGGCCGCGACCGAGGGCAAGCCGCTGGCCACTCCTGAAGCCGCTGCCAACTACAAGGAGCGCGTTCAGCGCTACATTGACGTCCTAAAGCTACGCGAGCCCGATCGCGTTCCGCGCACCCTCATCGTCGGCGACTACGCCGCGCACTACGTCGGCTGTACGCCCGGCGAGTACTTCTACGACTATCCCAAAGCGATCGAAGGGTTGATCAAGTTCAGCAAGGACTTTGACATCGAGTACACCGTCGCCGGCAACTTCATGCCCGGCAAGGTCTACGATCGTCTCGGCTACAAGCTCTACCGCTGGCCGGGCGGCGCGCTCGCCCCGACCCAGGGCTTCCAGTTCGTCGAGGGCGAGTACATGATGGCCGACGAGTACGACGCGCTCATCGCCGACCCCGAAAACTACATCATGCATGTCTACACGCCGCGCGTGATGAGCGAGCTGACCGGGCTGAGCTTCATGCCCAGCTTCTTCGGGACCACCGAACTGCCGTTCGTGCCGTTCATGATGGTCGGCTACGCGCCGCCGCCGGTCCAGGCGACCTTGCAGGCTCTCATGGAGGCCACACAGGCCACGCTCGAGTGGTTCGGCGCCAACGCCCAGGTCGGAGCCGTGACCCTCGGCCAGATGGGCCTGCCCGGCACGATGGGCGGCTTCTCGAAGGCGCCGTTCGACTTCCTCGGCGACAGCCTGCGCGGCACACGCGCGATCATGATGGATCTCTTCCGCCGGCCCGACAAGGTGGTCGCCGCGGTCGAGCGTCTTGTGCCCATGGCCGTCAACATGGCGGTCGGCGCAGCCAACGGCAGCGGGACACCGTTCGCGATGCTGCCGCTGCACAAGGGCGCCGACGGCTTCATGTCCGACGCCGATTTCAAGAAGTTCTATTGGCCGACGCTCAAGGCCACGATCCTGGGCATCGTCCAGGAAGGCGTAGTGCCGGTCATGTTCGTCGAGGGCGGCTATAACTCGCGCCTCGACGTCCTCGCCGAGTCGGATCTGCCTAAGGGCACAACCATGTGGATCTTCGACCAATCCGACATGGCGGCGGTCAAGGCCAAGTTTGGGAGTTGGGCCTGCGTCGGCGGCAACGTCCCGGCGTCGCTTTTCAAGGCCGGCACGCCTCAGCAGATCAGCGACTACGTCAAACGCCTCATCGACGTGTGCGCCCCCGGCGGCGGCTTCTTCCTGTCGCCCGGCGCGGTGCTCGATCAGGCCAAGGCCGAGAACGTCCACGAATACCTCAAGGTCGGCAAGGAACTCGGCGTCTATCGTCGTTGAGTCCTGCGCCGGATCGATCGCCGCTCAGCGAAGACGGGGCCCATGCGGGCCCCGTCTTTTTTGTGTGGGCAATGATGCGCATGTGCCGGGCAAGCGAAGCACCTGTTCAACGCACGCCTCTTGCCACGACGTGCCACGAACAGGGGCCCTTAGTGCCGATTCGTGGTAAAGACTGACACCGTAAACAGACGCGATTGCCCTCAGGGCGCTGGCATCCAAATGCGAGAACGACGGCATTGGCCGCGAATGTCGCGAATTTCGCGAAAGGGTTCTGCGATTCGACTATTTGCGTCATTCGCGGCCAATCAAGTGAGTCGGGGAATAAGACGCGATTGCCCTGCCGAGGGACCGTGAACGATAGAATCTCGACGTGGCTCAGATGCTGCGGCGCGTCCTCCGGCTTGGCCTCGTGCTGGGTCTTTTGTCAGCTGACGGCTCGGCCTCGCCGGCGCAGCCGTCGGTCGCGCTTGCGCCGACCGCGGCGGTAACCGGCTCGGTGACCCTGCCCGTGATCCTCAACCGCCGCGGCTCCGTGGGCTTTCGCGCACTGGCCTTCTCGCGCACCCTTGGTTTCCGGCACGACTCCATCCCGGACGGCCTGTCGCTCCTGGCGACGCTCGGCGCCGCCCACGACTTCGCCGTCGACGCCACCGAGGACCCGACCGTCTTCAGCGATGCCGGGCTCGCGCCGTATCGCGTCGTGATCTTCCTCCTGACGACGGGGGACGTGCTCGCGGATGATCAGCAGGCCGCGCTAGAGCGTTTTGTGACGGGTGGCGGAGGGTTCGTCGGCATCCACTCCGCCTCGGACACCGAACACGGGTGGCCCTGGTATGGCGACCTCGTCGGCGCGCGGTTCGCAAACCATCCGCCGGGCACGGTCGCGGCCACGCTGCACGTCGAGACCCACGCACACCCCTCGACCGCGCACCTGGGCGATCTCTGGACCCGGACCGACGAATGGTACAACTTCGACCACAACCCGCGCCCCAACGTCACCGTGCTGCTCACCATCGATGAAACGACCTACACGGGCGGCACGATGGGCGCCGATCACCCCATGAGTTGGATCCATACGATCGGCGCGGGACGGGTCTGGTACACGGCGCTTGGGCACACACGCGAGTCGTACGCCGAGCCGGCCTTCCAGACGCACGTGCTCGGCGGCATCCAGTGGGTGGCCGGCACGCGCTGACATCCTCGCCCTGACACCGGCCGCGTCCTCTGCCGGTCGCCGCGCCCGCTTTGGCCGTCAAGATGGTCATTTCATAGTTTCCTCACACCCCTGTGCCAGAGTGGGGGGGTGACCTCCGAACCCGGTTATGTCGCTTACCTGCTGCGACTGTGGCGCGTGCCCGATGGTCGTTGGCGCGCGTCCCTCGACGACCCGCACACCGGCGAACGGCTGGTGTTCGGGTCGTTGCCCCACCTGCAGCGCCACCTCGAACGCCTGACCGCGGCCGACAACGACGACCCACGGCCGATAGGCCGCGACCCTGCCGACGCGCTCGAATAGGGCGCGTATTTCTGTTCCTTCACCCATTCCAAAAGGACCCCTATGCGCCAGCGACTCGTTCGATATCCGCTTTGGTATCCGGCCTTGATCGTTGCCCTGATCTTGACGGCCGTCAGCCCGGCCGCGCCGGCCAACGCCGGATGGGGCAGCCTGACCGGCATCCTGCCGCTGAATGCGTCGATCGGCTACGGCTGGGGCTTCAGCCCCGACGGGCTCTACGTGATCTATGTCGCGGACGCCGAGGTCGCCGGCCGCAACGAGCTGTACAGCGTGCCGGTCGCCGGCGGGGCCCCGGTCAAACTCAATGCGGGTCTGGTGACGGGCGGAGATGTGACGAACTTCGCCGTGACGCCAGACAGCCAGTACGTGGTCTACATCGCAGACCAGGAGGTCGATCAGCGATCCGAACTGTACCGCGTGCCGATCACGGGCGGCTCTGTGGTGCGGCTTAGTAGCCCGCTGCCCGTCGGCGGCAACGTCGAAAGCCTGAAGATCGACCCCGACAACGTCCGGGTCGTGTACGTCGCCGACGGAACGTCCAACGACGTCTACGAGTTGTACAGTGTGCCCATCGCGGGCGGCGGGGCCGTCAGGCTGAACCCCCCGCCCGTCAGCGGCGGCAACATCTACAACTACGAAGTCGATCCCTTTAGCAATCGAGTCGTCTTCACGGGAGACCTGATCGCTGACGCGCGGATCGAGATCTTCGCGGCGCCGATCGCGGGTGGTTCGTCCGTCCAGTTGAACCCGCTCAATTCCAGGGTCGACCCGTCGTTTCAATTGGATCCGTCGCTGCCGGTTGTCGTGTTCAGCGCGACCCCCAGCGGGTCGAGTTCGGTCAACCTGTACATGAACACCACCGACGGAAGCGTGCTGACCACGCTCAACGGCGTGTTGGCCTCGAACCAGGATGTGTTTGGGTTCAAGATCACGCCGGACGGCGCGCGCGTGATCTACAACATCACCACGATGACGTCGACGCTGTTTGTGACCAGCGGCAACCTGCACAGCGTGTTGATCGGCGGCGGCGCGTCGACCATGATCACCGGGCCGGCCGCCAATGGCTATGGCGTGTACGGCGCGACCTTCTCCATCACGTCCGATAGTCAGCGTGTGGTGTACACCTATCAGGCGAACGCCGCGGCGCTACCCGGCTTGAACTCCGTGCCCGTGACAGGCGGGACCCCGGCCGGCCTTTACGGGGAATCCGCCTTCAACGAGACCATGGGCGGTCGGGTGGTCAGCCCCGACGGCGCTTGGGTCGTGTTGACGACGACGCCGTCTTACCAGAACTGGGCGATCCCGACGACGGGGGGCTCGCCGGTCAACCTGGGCTATGGCTATGATCCGCAGTTCACGCCCGACAGCAGCCGGGTGCTGTTCGTCACGGACTCGATCTCCGGGATCTGGGATCTGTACAGCGTGCAGGTCTTTGGCGGGGGGCTGCGGAATCTGAGCCGCCTTAACGGCTCAGCCGGCGCGGGGGCGTATCAGATCAGCCCGGATGGGACGAAGGTGGCGTTTCTCGTCTCTTATTCGTCGGATGCCGGAAGCCAGTACGAGATCCGCATCAGCGATGGTGGAGAAGCCCAGTGGGCGCTGTATCTGCCCAGCCTGAGACGCTGAGGACACAGGCCGTCAAACGCTCGAAGTGTTCGCCGTCACTCCGGCGGCGCGCGCTTCGGGGCACGGTTCGCTCGCAGGTTCAGGCCCGCGCACGGCATACGCCTGGCCTGGTCGAGCGTCAATGCTTCGCCCGCAGCCCAATCGCCCGACGTCTCCCTGCCTTTAGTTCAGAGGAGGCCGGGACCGAGGGATACAAAAACTCCCGCTGCTCTGGTTCAGCGGGAGTTTTGGGTTGGCTGGGGATCGAGGATTCGAACCTCGGCATACAGATCCAGAGTCTGCTGTCCTACCACTAGACGAATCCCCAGTGCGACTTTCGATTATACCCAATGTGCCGCGCTGTGTAAATAAGAGATCCGCAAAGGGTCGTGAAAACCGGCGAATTTTGGCCCCTTCACCTCCGGTTTCGAGGCGCCGTTGGGGCCATCGGTCTCAATTCAACGGGACTCGCCGCAGTTCCGGGAAGCGCTCGAGTAACCCATCCAGCGTGCCCGGCTCGACGCCCTTCAGGTGCGCGTCAAAAAAGGCCAGGCTCACGGCTGAGGTGATCTCCAAACAACGCGCCGGCTCGGTACCGCCGCCGATGCCGATCGCTTCACGGAGGGGAGCCAGCCCGATATAGAGCCCGACGTCGATGAACTTCATGTGGTCGCAGCCCGAGATCGTGAACAGCGTGTTCGTGCGTTTGAGGACGCCGGTGAGCGCAACCACGTTCTGGCGCGCCGCGTCGTGTCGTAAGCGGCCGCAAAGGCCTCGGACCCGCCGTAGATGTCGAGCGTGAACTTGCGGTCGGCTTCACTCATCGTTGCGAGTGCCGGCATCAGCGGCAGGCCGGCCATGAGCGATTGCACATGCCCGCGGTCGTTGGCCAACATCAGGACCGGAGCGACGTCGCCCGGGTCGCCCTGCGGCGCCACGTAGACGACGCCGTCCAGATCGATCGCGGCTTTGATCCGCGGGTCGTGGAGGGCCAGGTTATAGGCGACGGCGCCGCCGACCGAGTGACCGATGACCCCGATGCGTGTCAGGTCCAGCCGCCCGGCGAAACGCGACGCCGGCGAGCCGGCGTTCAGCGCGGACAGTTGATCCAACACGAAGCCGACGTCGTCGGCCATGATCTGTGTGATGGGCCCGGCCGGCTCGGGTGTGTCGAAGTTCGTCGTCGCATCGTGCGCCGTGACGGACCGACCGGGGAATACCGTGCCGGCCGAAACGTAGGTGTGGTCGATCGCGGCGACCACGTAGCCGTGGCTGGCGAGGTCCTGGCTTTGCGCCGTCTGCGTTTCCAGGCTCATGCCGGCCCCATGCGAGAAAACCACCACGGGGTAAGTGGGCTCGGCATCGGCCACGGCTGGCTCGACCCACGCCGACGTTCGCACCAGCGTAAGTGGATCGAAGGCAAAGTCGGGCAGGCTCAGAAAAGTCGTGAACAGATGGACCGTCTGTGGCGATCCGAAGTAGGGCGCGAGTCGTCGGGTCGAGTCGGTCACATCGAGATACTGCACACCCACGGCATATGGGCCGGTCGGCGGCGGGAGCGTGAACACCGGCAATACGCTGGCCAGAAACGCGGTGACCAGCAGCGACACCGCGGATGCACCCACGACCGGGCCCTTGATCACACACCGAAACGGCCAGGCGACGCCCAGCGTCTTCGCGCAGGCGGTGAGGGTGAGCAGACCGACAAACACGTAGGCGAGGGCCAGCTGCCATCGAGCGCCCTCGCTGACGAGGTGCGCGACAAGCACAGCCACGTCGGCCGCGGCGCTCCCGAGCCAAAGCGCCCGGGTCGACCGCCAGGCCAGAAGACCTAGGCTCGCCAGACCGGCGAGCACAAACAGGATTTCGAAGTCTCGCATGAGCTTCTCCCGTCGCTCGACGATCGCCAAGCGACCCGTCGACTGTAAAACGGGTTGACGCTCGCCTGATCCATCTGGAGGATGAATTCGGTTCACCCGCGTGGTGGGTCGTTTGCGGGCAGCCGTCGACCGACGCCGAACGATCCCGACGTGAGTCGGCGCTACCGCGGGCGCGCTATTCGGGTTTGTGCGTGGAGGAAGGAGCGAGCCCGAGCGGGATGTTGGGCGGCCACATCAACCAGACGTCGGCCTGGGTCGTGGCCAGGCGTTCGTCGACGCTGGGATGACTTGCCTCGGAGAAGGCGACGGGCAGGGCGCCGTGCTCGGCGGCGTGCACCACCGACAGGAACCAGTTGGCGTAGACCGGGTCCGGTCCAAGCGCCTGTTCGCACACGGTCGTGAACGTGCGCACGAACGACTCGGCCATCTCCTTGATCGACATCTTGGCGCCGTCGTTCCAGCCGAAGAAGTGATAGTCCTCGGAGGTCGAGTAGCGCGCGGCCAGAAGATTCCCGACCTGTTCGCCCGCCCCGTGGGCCGGATCCATGCGACTGGCCGGCACAAGCGCGCACCGCCAGTCCCCGCCGGCCGGGGCCAGGCCGGGCGCGATCCGCAGACGCTGAAAGCCGCGGGCATGTAGCTCCGCCACCATGCGCAGCAGCTTGAGGGCCGCGCCGAGCGGGTCGAGGACGTCTTCCTTTTCCTTGGGCATGACGCCCGGATTGTACAACGGGGGAGCGGGGGAGCACGGGAGCGAGAGCGCGCCGGAGTGCGGGAGCGTACCCGGCCATTTCGTCTTGCGGGCGACGCAAGCGCCGCCCCTCATCGCCCTTCGCCCATAATGCGCTAAACTAGCCCAATCCCATCGTAAGGACAGTTCCAGCACCCATGACCGACAGCCCGACCCCGACCGCCTCCGACTTCATCCGCACCGCGGTCCGTGAAGACCTTGCCTCCGGCCGGTTCCAGCGCGTCAGCACGCGTTTCCCCCCGGAGCCCAACGGTTATTTGCACATCGGCCATGCCAAGGCCATCAGCGTCGATTTCGGCATCGCCGCCGACTTCGGCGGCACCTGCAACCTGCGCTTCGACGACACCAACCCGGTCAAGGAAGAACAGGAGTACGTCGACAACATCATGGCCGACATCCGCTGGCTCGGCTATGACTGGGACGACCGGTTGTACTTCGCCTCGGATTATTTTGAGCAGCTGTACGGTTTTGCCGTCACGCTGATCAAGAAGGGCAAGGCCTTCGTCTGCGATCTGAACGCGGACGAGATGCGCGCCTACCGTGGCACCCTGACCGAGCCCGGCAAGAACAGCCCCTACCGCGACCGCTCGGTCGAGGAGAACCTCGACCTGTTCGCGCGCATGCGCGCCGGCGAATTTTCCGATGGCACGCGCACGCTGCGGGCCAAGATCGACATGGCCGCCGGCAACATCAACATGCGCGACCCGGTGATGTACCGGATCATCCACGCGACGCATCATCGCACCGGCGATGACTGGTGCATCTATCCGATGTACGACTTCGCCCACGGTCAGAGCGACTCGATCGAGGGCGTCACGCACTCGCTGTGTTCGCTCGAGTATGAAGACCACCGTCCGTTGTACGACTGGTACATCCGCGAGATCGGCATCTATGCCCCGCGCCAGATCGAATTCGCGCGCCTGATCCTGTCGTACACAGTGCTCAGCAAGCGCAAGCTGCTGCGGCTGGTCAAGGACGGCCTGGTGAGCGGTTGGGACGACCCGCGCATGCCGACGCTCTCGGCGTATCGGCGCCGGGGCGTGCCGGCGGCCGCCATCCGCAACTTCTGCGCCATGATCGGCGTGGCCAAGAACAACAGCCTGGTCGACGTCGCCGTGATGGAGCACGCGATCCGCGACGAGCTCAACCGCATCGCCGAGCGCCGCATGGCGGTGCTCAAGCCGCTGCGCGTGGTCATCGAGAACTACCCCGAGGGTCAGGTCGAGCACCTGACGGCCGTCAACAACCCCGAGGACGCGGCCGCCGGCACGCGCGAGGTGCCGTTTGGCAAGGTGCTGTACATCGAGCGCGACGACTTCCGCGAGGTCCCGCCGCCCAAGTACTTCCGGCTGACGCCGGGGCGCGAGGTGCGGCTGCGCTACGCCTATTTCATCAAGTGCATGGATGTGGTCAAGGACGCGTCAGGCGAGGTGGTCGAGCTGCGCTGCACGTACGATCCGGCGACGCGTGGCGGCGACGCCCCGGACGGGCGCAAGGTCAAGGCGACGATCCATTGGGTGTCGGCCGAGCATGCCGTGCCGGCCGAGGTGCGCAACTACGACCGGCTGTTCAAGAGCGAGCGCCCCGACGACGCCGACGACTTCATGACCGAGCTCAACCCCGATTCGCTCGAGGTCATCCAACAGGCCTTCGTCGAGCCAGCGCTCGCGACGGCCGCGGTTGGCGTGCCGATCCAGTTCGAGCGCAACGGCTACTACTGCGTAGACATCGAGAGCGCGCCAGGCAAGCTCGTCTTCAACCGCACGATCACGCTGAAGGACTCCTGGGCGAAGATCGAAAACCGAGGCGTCTAGGGCGGGGGAGCGCTGGGAGCACGCTTCCAGCGCTCACGCGCTCCCGGCGCTGCGTAAAGTCGCTTCCGCCCGCTCCAGCCGCGCCAGCACGATCTCGCGGCCGATGATCTCCATACTTTCGAACAACGGCGGGCTGACGGGCTGACCCATGACGGCCTGTCGCAGGATGCCGAAGAGCTGGCCGGGCTTGAGGCCGAGCCGCTCGGCCAGGCCGCGCAGCGGCGGCTCGAGCGCCTCCAGGGTGAAGTCGGCGCTGGCCTTGATCAGGGCGTTGGCGGCCTCGAGCACGCCGAGCGCCTGGCCGGCCGTCAGGCCCTTGGGTGTGAGCGCCTCGGCGGTCGAGGGTGGCACCTCGCGGAAGAACAGCCCGGCGAAATCGACGGCGTCGTCGAGCGTCACCAAGCGCGGTTGGATCAGCGGCGTGATCCGCGCGAGCAGCGCCGGATCCGCGGCGATGCCGGCCTTCGCGAAGAACGGCAGCAGCCGACCTGTCAGGTCTGTTATGTCGAGCCTGCGGATCCACTTGCCGTTGAAGTCGTCGAGCTTCTCGAAATTGACACGCGCTGGCGCCGGGTTGAGGTTGTCGATCTTGAAGCGCTCGGTCATGCCGGCCAGATCGAGCAGTTCCTCCTCGGCGCCGAACGACGCGCCCATCAAGGCCGTCCAGCTGTTGATGGCCTCAGGCAGATAGCCCATCTCCCGCAGCTCGAGCGCGTAGATCGATTGCTCGCTGGTCACGTCGCGCTTGCTCATCTTGCCCTTGCCGGTCGGCTTGAGGAAGACCGACAGGTGGCACCACTTCGGCTCCGGCCAGCCAAAGGCCCGGATGATCAGCGCATGCAACGGAAAGGTGCCCAGCCACTCCGAGCCGCGCAGGACGTGCGTGATGGCCATCTCATGGTCGTCGACCATGGCCGCCAGGTGGTACAGCGCGAGCCCATCGCTCTTGACGATGATGTAGTCGTCGATCGTGGTGTTCTCGACCGTGATGTCGCCGCGCAGTTCGTCGCGCACGGTGGTGGCGCCGTCCTTCGGCGTTTTGAAGCGGATGACGAACGACTCGCCGGCCGCGGCGCGCCGATCCGACTCGTCGCGGCTGAGCTCGCGACAGGTGCCGTCGTAGCGAGTCGGCAGCTTGGCCTTCTGCTGTTGCTCGCGCACGGTCTTCAAGCGCTCGGGCGTGCAGAAGCAGCGGTAGGCGTGACCGCTCTCGAGCAGTTGCTGCGCGTGACGCTGGTACAGTTCGCGCCGCGCGAGCTGGTTGTACGGCGCGTGCGGGCCGCCGACGCCGGGGCCTTCGTCCCACTGCAGCCCGAGCCAGCGCATGGCCTCCTGGATCTCGGCCAGCGACTCGGGCGTGCTGCGCTTGGTGTCGGTGTCCTCGATGCGCAGGATGAACTGCCCGCCGCTCTGGTGGGCCAGCAGCACGTTGTAAAGCGCCGTGCGCGCGCTGCCGATGTGAAACCGGCCGGTTGGTGAGGGGGCGAAGCGAACGCGAATCATTGGGCGATTGAGTGAACGGGGGATTGGGTGACTGGTGAACGGGCAATCGCCCATTCCCCTGTTCGCCCAATCACCCAGTGCTTAGAATTCGATCTGCTTGTGCCGCAACACCACGCTCTGCACCAGTCCGATGCCGATCAGATAGGTCCAAAGCGAGGAGCCGCCGTAGCTGACGAAGGGCAGCACCGAACCCGAGACCGGGATCAGGTTGAGGTTCGAGGCGATGTTGGTGAAGGACTCGAAGAACACGACGGTGCCGATCCCGAAGCAGATGATCTTGCCGTACGGGTCGCGCGCCATCTGGCCGATGCGATAGATCCGAAAGACCACGAAGCCGAGCAGCAGCAACACCAGCACCGCGCCGACGAAGCCGAACTCGTTGCCGATCGTGGCGTAGATGAAGTCGGTCTGGCGGACTTTGAGGAAGCGGAGCTGCACCTGGCTGCCGTTGCCGTAGCCCTGCCCAAACCAGCCGCCCGAGCCGATGCTGATCAGCGCCTGCTCGATGTTGTAGTTCGCGCCCTGGCTGGCCTCGGCGTCCGCCGCCGGCACCAGGAAGGTCAGGATGCGTTGCCCGATGTAGGCGTAGTCCTCGTTCGTGAACACGAACCAGAGCACAAACGGCAGCACCGCGGCCACGGCGAAGGCGAAGATCCCCAGATGGCTGATGCGCACGCCGCCCGCCCACAGGATGGCGAACCAGACCACGCCGTACGTGAGCGCCGTCGACAGGTCTGGCTGGATGAAGATCAGGGCCGCCGGCACCGCGACGTGGATCAGGCTGCGCACGATCGTGCTGAACCGCCCGATACGGTCCTTGTTTTGGGCGACAAAGCTGCCCAGCGTGAGCGTGATCAGGAATTTACCGAGCTCGGCTGGTTGGAAGTTGATGATGCCCAGGTCGATCCAGCGCACGGCGCCGAACGAGGCGAGGCCGACCACCAGCACCACCATCAGCAGCACGATCAGCGCGGCGTAGATGAACACGCTGTACGAGCCGTAGACCCGATAGTCCACGGCGCTGACCGTGATGACGATCACCATCCCGATCACGGCGTAGATCACCTGCCGGCCGGCCTGGCCCTGCACGTCGGTGTCGATCGACGTCAGGTTGGCCGAGCGGATCATGGTGATGCCGAACAGGATCAACAGCAGCACCGCGCCCATCAGGGCGAAGTCGAAATGCCGCCAGGTCTTGGTCGAGAACATAGGACAACCATTCTACCGCGAAAGACCCAGGCGCCGATCAAGCGGGAGAATCTTTGTGCACGAGCAAGGTGTCAGTCGCGGAATCTGGCCGCAGATGACGCGGATTTCGCTGACGGAAACGGGACCGATACCAGCAGGCTCCAAGAGTCAAAATCAGCGTAATCAGCGGCAAGGGCCGCTGATCAAGCGCGCATGCACACGAGAAACCGGCCCGTACGAGCTTAACCGCGAAGACGCGCAGGGCGCGAAGATCCTATGCATAGGATCTTCGCGCCCTGCGCGTCTTCGCGGTTGTTCAGCTTGGTTTAGCGTCGCCGTCGGCGGGCCGAGGCTTCGAGCAGCGGGATGTTGGCCACCAGCCGGTTCTCACGCTTGTCTTGCGTGAGAGCGACCTCGACCTGACCCGCGTCGATGGCCACGTGTTTCTGGATCACGGCGATGATCTCGTCCTTGATCAGTTCGATCGTGGCCGGCGTGACGTCGGTGCGATCGTGGATCAGGACGAGCTGCAGCCGCTCCTTGGCCGAAGCGGCGCTCGAGCTGCCATTCGTCCAGCCGATCAGTCTGTCCCACCAGGTCATGGCCGCCTCCTACCGGGCGCCGAACAGCGCGCCGATGCGCTGCAGGAAGCCGGACTTCTCTTCGAGCGCCATGAAGGGCACGTCCTGGCCCAACAGACGCCGCGCGATGTCGCGATAGGCCTGGCCGGCGCGGTTCTTCTCGTCAAGCGCCGCCGGGGCGCCGCGGTTCGACGAGACCAGGATGCCCTCGTCCTCGGGCACCACGCCGATCAACGGGATGGCCAGGATGTCGAGCACGTCGTCCTGGCTGAGCATGTCGCCGCGCTTGACCATGTCCATCTTCACGCGGTTGATGATCAGGTGCCCGGGGCCCTTGCCCTCGGCCTCGATCAGACCCACGATCCGGTCGGCATCGCGCACGGCCGAGACCTCGGGGTTCGTCACGATCAACACCTGGTCGGCCGGGGCGACGGCGTTGCGGAAACCGCGTTCGATGCCGGCCGGCGAGTCGACCAGGATGTAGTCCATGTCCTGGCGCAGCTCCTCGGCCAGCTTGATCATGTCGGCCGGACTGACCGCGGCCTTGTCGCGCGTTTGCGCCGCCGGGATCAGATACATCTCGGGCAGGCGCTTGTCCTTGATCATGGCCTGGCGCACACGTGCGCGACCCTCGACCACGTCGACGATGTCGTAGACGATGCGGTTCTCGAGGCCCATGACCACGTCGAGGTTGCGCAGACCGATGTCGGCGTCGATGCACACGACCTTGGCGCCCGTTTGGGCAAGCGCGACGGCGATATTGGCCGTAGTGGTCGTTTTGCCCACACCGCCTTTGCCCGACGTGATGGTGATGACTTTACCCGCCATAGGTGTGTACTCCGCGTCTCGTGCGAGCCCCAACCGTCTGTCGGGGTCTCAACTTACCGTGTGCGCGTGCCGCTCCAGCGCTCGGCGACGATCCGATCGTCGCGCACGCGCGCGATTTCAGGTTGAGGCTGCCCGGCCGGGCCGGGCGCCGTCGCGATCTTGCCGGCGATGCGGAGCTGCGTCGGCTGCAGGTCGAGCGCGCAGACCACGGCGCGCTCGTCGCCATCGGCGCCCGCGTGCGCGACGCCGCGCAGACGCCCCCAGACGACGATGTTGCCGGTCGCCACGATCTCGGCCCCCGGGTTGACGTCGCCCATGACGACGACGTGCCCGGCGTAGCGCACGGTGCGCCCGGAGCGCAGCGTGTGCGAGACGAGCAGGGCGGCCTCGCCGGCCTCCTCGTGGCTGAGCTCGACGTCGTCGTCGCCCTTGTCTTTGTCCAGGCTCGTGGTCGGCAGCGCCACGTTAAGCCCGGCGGCCTGCGCGGCCAGCGTGATCGCGTCCGCGCCGAGCACGGTCGCCAGCGTCACGCGCCGCGCGTCGAGCGTCACCCGCAGAGTCGCCAGCGATTCGGCCGTCGAGGTGAGCTCGCCCACGTCGAGCGCGACGCGCGCGCCGCGGAAGAAATCGGCGGTTTGATCGATCCGGCTGATGACGGCCGTCGCCGCCTCGTCCCAGGTCGCGGCCCCGCGAACCGTCAGGAGCAACCCATCGCGGATGCCCTTGATGCTGACCGTTGTGGTGGGCGTGCTGGCCCCGATAACCGTTTCACCCATAAGTTGGGCGGGATTATAGGCCTTCTCCGCAAAAATGCGAATCAGTTGCGCATAACCAAAGGACCGGAATCAGGACATATGGCCCCTAGGGGGAAGCCGAGGCCGTATCTCCCGCTCCCTTAAAACACCCAAAACGGGCGACTTGGCGGGAACTGCGGCATGCCTTGGCCGGGGTTGGCCCGGCCGTTCAGGGGGTGAGGGGCCCGACCGGCGTGGCGTCGGGGTTCGGCGTGACGGTGACCTCGACCGGCTGCTCTTCGCCGCCGGTGGTCATGTCCAGCCCCTTGACGATCGAGTAGTACAGTTTCAAGGCCTCATTGGCGAGCGGTCCGGCGATGATCGAGCCCTCGGTGCCGTTGTAGATAAAGGCGATCACCGACACCTCGGGATCCTCCGACGGCGCGAAGAGCGTGGTCCAGGCATGCGCGGGCCACTTGCCCGGGATGCACAGACCCTTCTCCCATGCGGTTCGGTCGCAGTACTCGGCGGTGCCCGTCTTGCCCGAGACCTCGAATTGGGTGATGTCTACGATTGCGCCCTGGCCGGCCTTGCCATAGCGGTCGGGCACCGAGAGCGTGCCGTCGACGACGGTCTTGCGCAGGCCTTCGCGCACGATCTGCAGATTCGTCGGGTCGATCGGCAACCGGCGAATGGCGATCGGCTGCGTGTCGGTGATGACGTTGCCCTCGCCGTCGAGGAACTTGTCGACGATTTGGGGCTGATAGAGCGTGCCGCCGTTAGCGATGACGTTGTAGGCGTTCAGCATCTGCAGCGGCGTCACGGTCACATAGCCCTGGCCGATGACGGCGTTGTAGGTGTCGCCGGTCGCCCAGTTCTCGCCGATGTTGATGCGCTTCCAGGCCTTGTCGGGAATGATGCCGGTCTGCTCGGCGGGCAGTTCGATGCCGGTTCGCGAGCCGAAGCCGAACAGGCCCATCCACTTGTCGAGGTCGTCCAGGCCAAGACCGCCCGGTCGGATGGATTTGTCTTCGGAGAAGCCGCCGCCGATCTTGTAGAAGTACACGTTGCACGACTGGGCGATGCCGGTGCGGAAGTCGACCAGGCCGTGGCCGTTGCGGTTCCAGCACACGAACTCTTTGTTGAAGCCCGGGTCGTTCGGATAGTAGGCGTTCTTGATGACGATCTTGCCCGGGTCCTCGATCTGCACGTTCGGGTCGATCACGCCTTCTTCAAGAGCGCCCACCGCCGTCACGATCTTGAACACAGATCCCGGCGGATACAGGATCTGCGTCGCATGGTTGAGCATCGGGTAGTCGGGGTTGATCGGCGTCGTGATGCCGCCCCCATCGCAGGCCGTCAGGGTGCAGTAGTAGGGATAGTCGATGCCGCTGGCGAAGCGCTCGTTGTCATAGGTCGGCCACGACACCATCGCCAGAACTTCGCCGTTGCGCGGGTTCATCACGATCACGACGCCGCTGGTGAAGTCGAGCGTGCCGTTCGAGGTCGAGCGGACCGTGCGCAGCCACTGCGAGAGCGACGACTGGATCGCCTGCTGCAGCCGCACGTCGATGGTCAGCTGCACGTTCAGGCCCGGTTTCGTCTCGGTCAGCACGTCCGTGATCCGCAGCGCCTGTCGCGACGCGTCTTCCTCGACGAGCAGGCCGCCGTTCTGGCCCGCGAGCTCTTCCTGCAGCGAGGCTTCGATGCCCTGCACGCCCACCCGGTCCCGGTCGGGATCGAGACCGCGCGCGATGTACTGGTTGTACAGGTCGCGGAAGTACGGCCCGTCCTCGGGCGACGGGATACGGGCCATGTAGCCGACGATGTTGGCTGTGACGTCGCCGGTCGGGTAGCTGCGGATCGGCGCGGCCTCGACGTCGACGCCCGGCATGTCCGCCTTCTCCTGCTCGATGACGAAGGCCGTGTCACGGTCGACGCCGCATTTGATCGGCACCGGGCTGAAGGGCTTGATGCCGGTTTGCTCGACGACCCAGTCTTTGATGCCGCGGCCCTCGCGGCAGCGCTCGATCGGCGTGCTGCCCGGCACTTCGATCGGCATCTTCAGCAGCTCAGCCAGCCGCCGGTAGATGGCGTCGGTGGCCGCGGCATCGTCGGGCAGGTAGGCGGGCGTGATGACGATGTTGAAGGACGGCTCGTTGGCCGCCAGCAGCACCAGGTTGCGGTCGTAGATGACGCCTCGCGGCGCCGGCTCGCTGATCGATCGGGTGCGGTTCTCGACGGCCTGCGCGTTGTAGTCCGAGTATTCGGAGATCTGGACCCGGTACAGCTGGCTGATCAGCCACAGAATGGCCAGCACCAACGCGCCGTAAAACGTCCATTCCCTCGGGATCGAGGGCAGAACGGGTCCGCGGGGTTTTCTTCCGTTGCGCATTGAGTCAAGGGTGCCGGGGCGAGCAGCGCGTTGGCGCTCAGGTCACGGCCTCCGGGTACATCAGGCCGTGCAGCCAGCGCACAAAAGCGTAGACCGGCAGGATAAGCGCGGCATTAAGCAGAACTGAGGGCAGCAACACTTGCCGGAAGAAACTGCCCCAATCGAGAGCGATGCCGGTGATCGCCAGCACGCCGGCCGTGATCAAATGGTACACGGCGCTGCCGATCAGGGCAACCGCCAGCGGCAGAAGCACGTGTGAGCTCCAGACCCGGCCCTCGGAGAGGCTGGCCAGATACGCGACAAGGACAAGCGCCAGTGACGGCAGACCGAGCGGCCCGCCCGAGAGCAGGCCCAGCCAGAGACCGCCGATGAATCCCCACAGCGCGCCGCCCGGCGCGTCGCCCGAAAGCGTCCAACTGAGCGTCAGCAACAGCACAAGATCGACGCGCCCGCGCAGCAGGGCAAGGTCGGGGAACACCGTGCTCTCGAGGATCGCGGCCAGGGCCAGGATCGGGAGGCCGATCAGGACCGTGCGCATCGGTGGCCCGTGTCAGGGGTTGGGGACCGCCGGCGCGACCGGAGTCGCCGTCGGGGCCGTGAAGAACGGCGCGAGATCGACCGGCTGGAAGTCGGTGATGATCAGCACGATCTCGAGCGAGGCGAAGTTGACCGTGGGGTTGAGTGTCGCCGCCTGGAGCACCTCGTAGTCGAGTTGCTCGACGTTGGCCACCGAACCGATGACGATGTCGGCCGGGAAGTCGCCGCCCAGGCCCGACGTCAGCACCAGCTCGCCCTCGGCGATGCGCACGCCCTGGGCAATGAAGTTCATGGTGAGCACGCCGCCCTGGCTGCCCTCGACCACGCCCGGGCTGCGCGAGCCCTGCAGACGGGCCGTCACCCGCGAGGCCGGGTCGGTCACCGGCCGGACCTTGCAGGCGTTGCGCGTCACCTCGACGACCGTGCCCACCAGGCCATCGGCCGTGACCACGGGCATGCCGCGCGCGATCCCGTCGTCGGAGCCGCGGTCGAGGATGATGTAGCTGAGCAGCGGCGAGCTGTCGCGGCCGATGACGTTGGCCGCCATGTACTGGCTGGCCGGCTGCGACTCGGCGTAGTTGAGCAGGTTCGAGAGGATGCGCATGTCGGCTTCGCTCTCGCTCAGCCGCACGTTGTCGGCCTTGAGTTGCGCGATTTGCGCCTCGAGCTCGGCGTTGCGCGCGCGGAGCGATTCGACCTCGGGGTCCTGCCGTAGCACGGCGGCGAATCGCGCCCAGATCGTGGCCAGCGGTCGCTGTACGAAGCTCAGGGGGTAACTCAGGGCCTCGCGCACCGGCTGGAACAGCGGCAACGGCGTGAGCGCGATCAGACCCAGGCTCAACGCCGCCAGCACGATGACCACGATGGTCCTTTGTTGCAAACGGGACATGAGTTATCCGATTGCTGATTATCGATTGCTGATTGTTGATTGGAAAGCCAATCAGCAATCAGCAATCAACAATCAGCAATCACAAGCCTCAGCGGTTGGTCGATCCTCGTTCGACGCCCACCAGCAGCTCCTTGAGGTTGTCGTAGTCCTCGAGGATGCGGCCGGCGCCGCGCGCCACGCAGGTGAGCGGGTCTTCGGCCAGCCAGACGCGGATCTTGAGTTCGTCCTGCAAGCGTTCGGCCAGGCCCTGCAACTGCGAGCCGCCGCCGGCCATGCACACGCCCGATTCCATCAGGTCGGCGATGATCTCGGGCGGGGTCTCGTCGATCGCGTCGCGGATCGAGGCGATGATGGTGTTGGTCGAGTTGGCCAGCGCCTCGCGGGTCTCGATCGACGAGACCTCGATGCTCTCGGGCAGGCCGGTCACCAGGTTGCGTCCGCGCAGGGTGAAGGTCTTCTCTTCCCACAGCGGGTACGCCGAGCCGATCGCGATCTTGGCCTTCTCGGCCATGCGCTCACCGATCAGCAGGTTGTACTTGTTGCGCGCGTACTGGATGATGTCCTGATCCATCTCGTCGCCGGCCACGCGCAACGATCGGCTGAGGACGATGCCGCCCATCGAGAACACGGCCACCTCGGTCGTGCCGCCGCCGATGTCGACGACCATCGAGCCGCGCGGCTCGGCCACCGGCAGACCCGCGCCCAGCGCGGCCGCCATCGGTTCTTCGATGAGATGGGCTTCGCGCGCGCCCGCCGCCAGGGTGGCGTCGTACACCGCGCGCTTCTCGACTTCGGTCACGCCCGAGGGGATGCCGACGACCACCCGCGGGGCGGGGGGCAGCAGGCTCTGCTCATGGGCGCGCCCGATGAAGTACTCGAGCATAGCCTCGGTGATCTCGAACTCCGAGATCACGCCGTCGCGCAAGGGCCGGATGGCCACGATGTTCGACGGAGTCCGGCCCGCGATCTCCTTGGCGCCCGCGCCGATGGCCTTGGGCTCCTTGGTCTTTTTGTCGATCGCCACCCAGGAGGGCTCATTGATGACGATGCCCTTCCCGCGCACGCTCACCAGGGTGTTGGCCGTGCCCAGATCGATGCCGATGTCCAGCGAAAACAGCCCGAGCAACCAGTCCACTGGCCGCTTGAGCTGACGTCTCCAATCAAATGACAAAGCGATCTCCTTCGGCGACAGCAGAGGATTATAACATCGGCCCAATTTGGTCAAAACGAACATAACGCCAGGTCTGCACGGGTAAGTTGTCAGGCAGGGTGTCTTGCCACAAATTGGCACGAATTTGCACGAATTGTGCGCGCCAGGCGTTATCCGTTTTTTCGTGTAGGTTCGTGCCAATTCGTGGCAAAGAATTCCGTGCGGCAGTGGTGGCATACAAACCAGATTGACAACTCGCCCGTGCGGGCCATGCCCCGCATTTCGCGGCTTATCGCGGATAATCGCCCCATGCGCGATGTGCTTGCCGCCGTGGCGCGGCTGGCCCCCAAAGGGGTGTCGATCCTGGTCGCCGTGTCCGGCGGCCCAGACAGCCTGTGTCTGCTGGATGCGCTGGCGCGCCAAACGGTTCGCCGGGGGTGGCGGCTGGGGGTCGCCTGTCTGGATCACGGGCTGCGGCCCGAATCCCGCGCCGAGGTCGCTCGCGTGCGGGTCGAGGCCGAAAGCCGCGGCCTGTCGTTCTACACGACGCGCGTGGACGTGCGCGGTCGGGCGCGGCGGCGCAAACGTTCGCTCGAGGCCACGGCGCGCGCGGCCCGCTATGACTGGCTGGCGGCGACGGCCCGTCGGCATGGTTTCGAGGCGGTCGCCACGGGCCATACCGCAGATGATCAGGCCGAGACCGTTCTGCTTCGTCTCCTGCGCGGCGCCGGCGTCACAGGGCTGGCCGCCATGCGCCCGGTTGGGGCGGTGCCCGGCAGCCGTCCGCCCGTTCGGTTGCTTCGGCCCCTCCTGACGACGACGCGCGCCGAGGTCGAGGCCTACAACCGCGCCCGCGGTCTTCAAGCCAGCACCGATGCCAGCAACAGCGATCCGGCCTACACCCGCAATCGGATCCGCCTCGAGTTGCTCCCGGCTCTCGAGACGTACAACCCCAACATCCGTCGGACTCTGGTTCGGCTGGCCGAGGTGACGGCCGGCGAGGCCGAGGCGCTGTCCGCGTATGGCGCGCTGCTATGGGATCAATTGAGCCCGCGACGCACCGCCGAAGGCTGGGTCTTCGATCGTCAGGCCTGGAAGGCGCTGCCGCACCCGGCCCAACGCCTGGTGCTGCGTCGGGCGGCGACGAGCCTGGTGGAGGAGGAGATCGAGATCGGCTTCGACGCGCTCGATGCCGCGCTCGACGTGGTCGCGCGCGGGACTGCGGGCCGCGTGGCCGAACTGGGCGGCGGCGTGGTCGCCCGGGTCACGCGCGACGCGTTGACCGTGGCGACGTCGCGCGCGCCCGAGCCCTCCGTCCGTTTGCCGCATCTACGTCTGCGGCGCGTCGACGCGAGCCTGGAGCAGGTTCGCGCCAACCCGGATCGTTTTCGCGCGTTTGTCGATGTGGATGTTCTGGCGAAGCGCCTGGGGGTTGCCCGGATCGCCGTCCGCGATCTGCGCCTTCGTTGGCCAACGCCGGGTGATCGCTTTCAACCACTAGGGCTTGGCGGGCGCACGCAGCGTCTGTCCGACTTCTTCACCAACGCCCACGTCCCCCGTGAGGCCCGCGCGACCACGCCTGTCGTCGTCTGCGGCGACGCGATCCTGTGGGTCGTGGGGCATCGTTTGGCGCACTGGGCCCGTGTGACGGAGGATACGACTGAACTTGGCGAGTTGAGGCTGACCCGGTGAATTGCTGATTACTGATTGCCGTTCAATCAGCAATCAGACATCAACAATCGGCAATCTCACAGCGCCAGATCGAGATCGAAGTTGAGCGGGGTTGCCGTGTCGGGCAGGGCGGCGGACTCGAGGTCTTCGTCCTCGGGTGTCGTGTCAGAGAGCGAATCGACCAGCCGCTTGAGCTTCATGCCGATCTCGCGCCACTGGATGCGCGAGAGCCCGAGGTAGCGGCGGATGAGGTCGTCGTCGGTGCCGCTCTGCGCATGACGCAGCGCGAATGTCCAGCGGCACATCTCGAACGAGATATGTTTGCTCAGGCCGGCCGCGATGGTGATGTCCTCGAGCAGGTATTCGAGGCGGCGCGGCGAGTAGGGGAAGACGGCCTTTTCGGGTTGCTCGAACGCCAGATAGGCGCGATAGACGTCAGCCCACTCGGGGGTCAGCGGCAGCTTGCGCTCTTTGAGGCGATGTCGCGCCTCCTTGTAACGCACCCACAATGCCGGGCCGGCGGCGTCGTCGAGGTCGACGTGCGTCAACTCGAGGTTGAGGCACTCGCTCTTCTTGATCCCGGTCTGCAGCAACAGCGTGAACAGCACGTACGGCCGCATATCCGGCTTGTCGGCGGTGCGCCACAACTGGTGCGCGGCGGTGATGGCCTGCTCGACCTCTTCTTCGGTCAGCACGACCGGCAGCGGGCTGAGCACGGATTGCTGAATGATGGTTTCCGACGGGTCGTGCGGCAGCACCCGCCCGATCTCGAGCCAGCGGAAGAAGGCCTTGAGCGACGTTACGCGGCGCATGTACGTCTTGGGGCTGCGCCCGCTGGTGCGTTGATCGTCAAGCCAGGTCTGCAGGTCGTGCGTGGCGATGGCGTTGATCGGCCGATCGAGACCGAGGAACCGGCCAAACAGCCGCAGATCCCCGCCGAACGACTTGACCGTGTTGTCGAGCGCGCCGTCGCGCCGCAGGTGCTCTTCCCACGCGAGGATGGCGGCATTCAGCGTCGTGCTGGGCCGCAGACCCAGGCCGCGTCGTTGCGGCATCGGCGCCGTTTGCGAGGCCGTATTGGTGAATAGGGGAAGCTGTTCAGGCACGCCGCGCGATCATAGCCCAGTTTTCTTTACGCGCAACTTATGGGAAGGCATGGCGTGCACGGGTAGGTTGATCCTGTTGGCGAACCGGATTCAGACAGCTGGCCCAGTACACGGATCACGCGGATGTCCGCGGATATCCACGGATGGCACGGAGCCATTTGAGATGCTTCTGTGTGATCCGTCTGATCCGTGCTATCCGTGTACCGGCCCATTCCAGGGCTCCTGACAACGTGCGAGCGGGTTTACCAACAGCATCGCGAGTTGTCAGGCGTCCGTCGCTTGCGGCTTCAACGCGTACGCGGATTGCGCGGATCGTCACGGATCACGCCGAATCCGGATCAGACAGCTCCGCACCGTGTCTCACGCGTCTAGGGGAGCCAATCCAACCGGGGACAGGGCGTGTAGTCCTGGCCGAGCGTGAGCCGCAGGGGCGGGGCGCCGTTCTGGCCGAGGGTGGTGTCGAGCAGCGCGCCCTCGACGTGGGCCAGACGCAGCGCGTCCTGCACGCCGGAGGCGTCGAAGGCTGCGGCTCGGAGCACGGTCTGGGCGATGATGGAGTCGGATTGGGTCGAGATGACCTCGAAGCCTTCCGTGTCGAACGACTCGCGCGCCAGATCGGCAAACTGCGGATCGCCGGTGGCGTTGACGATCTCGATTCGCAGCGCCGCCTCGGGCACGGCCGTGACAACCGCTGTGGGCGTCGCCGCGGTCGTCGCGGTCGTGCCCAACGACTCGAGCTCGGCGCGGATCGAGTCCGCGCGCGGCAGCAGCACCTGATCGCCCTTGGGCGTGGTCCAGGGCGTGGTTTGGTTGGGCCCGATCACGATCGTGCGCAGCGCCTCGGGCTTGAACCCGGCGGCCAGCGGCATTAGACCCATCACGTCCCACAGACCCAGATCGGTGTGCACGATGTCCTGATAAGCGGTGTACAGCTCGGGGATGCGTTGCACGGCGCCGACGGACAAACCGGCTTTGAGGATCGCGCGCAGCACCTGGCGCTGACGATAGTTGCGGAAGTAGTCGCCGCCGACGGGCCGCACCCGCGCATACCAGAGCGCGCGCGCGCCGTCCATGTGCGCCAGCCCGATCGGCTGGTCGATCATCTGGCGCTCCTGCCCCTGACGCTCGGGCGGCATCTGATCGGCGAGTTCGAGCGTGTGCACCGGGCAGACGACCTGCACGTCGATGCCGCCGAGCGCGTCGACCACCTGTTTGAACCCGTCGAAGTTGACGCTGGCATGATAGTGGATGGGCAGCCCGAGGTTGTAGAGCAGCGTTTGATCGAGCAACGCCAGCCCGCCGCCTTCGTAGCCGATGCGTTCGCCGGCTTCATAGGCGACGTTGATCCGCTCCATGCCGTAGAGCGGGATCATGACGTACAGGTCGCGCGGGATCGAGACGAGCGTCACGGCGCCGGTGCTGCGCTGGATCGAGACCACGATCAGGGTGTCGGTGCGATAGCGGGTTTCGTCGCCGCGGCCGTCTGTGCCGATCAGCAGGATGTTGAGCACGTCGTCGGGCAGGTCGAGCCCGGCCACCGCCGTCGGAACGGCCGTGAGTTGGTCGGTCATGCCGTCGACGACGAAGGCGCCGAGCGTCGGGTTGACCACGGCCTGCGCGGTCGGTGTGGGCGTGAGCGGCGGCTCGGTCGCGACGAGCGAGACGGAGGTCGTCGCCGTTATCGCGGGCGACGGCAGCGGGGCCGCCGTGAGGGTGGGCGGCGGCGCGGTCGGCGCGAGATCGGGCCCGGCGATGGGGGCACAGGCGGTGGCGACGAGCGTCGCCGCGCAGAGGCCGGCGCTCAGACGCCGGAGGAAGTCTGTCATCGGGCGGGCGCTCAATCGGTTCCGCTGGCGTAACGGGCGCCGTTGCCGCCGGCCGAGCCCCCGCCGTTTTGCGAACTCAACGTCGAGGTCCCACTGGCGGGCGGGCGGATCGGGAGCAGGACGTGGAAGGTCGTGCCACGCCCGGGCTCGCTGGTGAACCAGATCTTGCCGCCCTGGGCCTGGGTGAGGGCCTTGGCCAGCGCCAGCCCGACCCCGGTCTCGCCGAGCCCGGTCACGAGCGGCGAGTCGGCCCGGTACATGCGCGCGAACACGCGCGCCTGATCGTCGGCCGTCACGCCGCTGCCCGAGTCGGTCACCGACACGAAGAGGAAGGGGCTGGCGCGTTCGCCGTCCTGGTGATCGCGGATGCGCAGCAACACGGCGCCGTCGGCCGGCGAGGCCGCGCCCGCGTTTTGCAACAGGTGGGTGAGGATCTGGCGCACCGCGTCGCGATCGGCCACGACGGTCGGCAGGTCGTCGGCGATGTCGAGCCGCAGGTTCAAACCCTTCTCGCGATACTGCGCCGCGCAGGCGTGGATGGCGTCGTCGACGACGTAGAGCACGTCGATCTTTTGCGGGTCGAGCCGGAGCGCGCCGCTGTCGAGGTCGGTCACGCGCATCAGGTCGTCGACCAGCACTTCCATGCGTTCGCACGAGGCTGTGACGCGCTCGAGGAATTTGCGCTGGAGCGCGCCGAGCATGCCGACCGATTCGCCGAGCAACAGATCCGAGTAGCCGCGGATCGTCGACATCGGCTGGCGCAACTCCTGGATGACCGAGGCGATGACGTCGAACGTCTCGCGCGTCAGGCCGGCCGGCGCGGCCTGGGCGGCCGCTGCGCGTTCGGCCAGCGACGCCTCGAGTTGGGCGACGCGCGCCTGCGCGGCCAACAATTCGTCTGTGGCGCGATGCTGGCGTTCGGACCCGAGGCGTTCGACCTCGCGGTCACGCGCGGCGAGTTGATCGTTGGCTGCGGCCAGGGCCTGCGACAGGCGGCCGAGCTCGAGCTGCAGCGCGCCGATCCCCTCGGCGCCGCCGGCCTCGAGCGCGTGCCCGGCTGCCTGGATCCCGGCAAGCTGTTCGCGGAGCGACTCGACCTCGGTCTTCAATTCCTTTTCCTGGCTCAACAGGAATTCGTAATCGAGCTGCCGGGTCGCGGCCTTCCATTGCTGGGTCTCGAGTTGTTCGCGGAGCGACTCGACCTCGGTGCGGTGTTGCGCGCGCTCGTCTTCGAGGGCGGGCGGAGGGGTAGGCAGGTCGAGCCCGATCGGCTTGGTCTTCTGGGCGCCGCCTTCCATTTCCTCGACGCGGGCTTGCAACGCCTGCGCCTGTTGCGCGAGGCGGGCGGCTTCCCCTTCGGCCGTGGTAACGCGATCGCGCCAGGCTGTGGCCTCGGTTTGCGCGCCGGCCACGATCTCGCGCAGGGCGTCGGCCTCGGCCCGCGCCTGGCTGAGCTCGCGCTCGGTCGCCTCGGCGCGCTCCTGCAGTTCGTTGAGCTCGGATTCGGCCGCGGCGGCGAGGTCGCGCAATTGCTGCAGCTCGGCGCTGGGCACGGTGTTCGAGGCGGTGAGCGCGCCGGCGAGCGCCGCGCCGGTGAGCGTTGCGCCCTCGACCGGCGGCTGGGCGCGATCGGCCAGGCTCTCGCGAAGCTCGAGGATGCTTTCGTGAAGCGCGCCGGCCTCGCCGCGGGCGTTGTCGAGCGCGACCGAAAGCTGGTCCGCCTCGCCGCGGGCGGTCCGACGCGCTTCTTCGGCGCGGTTCAGTTCGGCCGTCAGGCGTTCGATCTCGCGTTCGAGTGCGAGGCGATCGCCGTCGACGTCGCGCAGGGCGGCGCGGGCCGGCCCGAGCAGCGCGGAGAGCACGCCGGTGTCTGCGTCCGAGAAATCACGGCCCTCGGTGTTGACCAGCACGATCGCGCCAAAGCCGTCGCCGACGGCGCCGGGCGCGTGGATGGGCGCGACAAGCCCCGGGCCGATCTTCGACAGGCCGGCTGCCCCAACCAGAGCCTGCAGCTCCTCGGCGGCCGAGGCAGGGTTGAGATGGACGGGTGTGCCGCCGGCCAGGGCGACGCGGGTGCGGGCCAGGGCCGCGGCCTCGAAGAGCGAGCCGGGCAGGCCGAGATCGTCGGCCTTGTCGTAGGCGCCGAGCAGGCTGGCCATGCCGGCGCCGTCCGGCGGGCTGACGACCAGGGCGATGTCTGCGTCGCAGGCGAGCGCCGCGGCGCGGGCCAGCGCCTGGGCCAGCTGCGGCAGATCCTGATTGAGACCGAGCGTCGCCAGCGCGTTGGCTGTGCGCGCGGTCAGTCGCGGTTCATGCTCGGGCGGCGGCGCCGGCTCGGTCTTGCTTTCGACCGGGGCCGCGGCGGGTTGCATGGCCATGGGCGTCGCGCCGAAGGCATAGGCGAGCAGCAGCGGGTAGGCCAGCAACTCGGCCAGGCGCAGGAAGCCGGCGACGTTGAGCTCGCGGATGAACAGGACGTTGTGGAGCGCGTTGCCGATCAACAGCAGCCCGATCAGCACGAAGCTCAACCCCCAACGGTCGGGTCGGGGTCGGCCGGTCGCGAATCCGATGCCGACCCTGACGGTCAGCCAGAGCAGGCCGATGCCGGCCACGACGATCTGCCCGGTCGACCAGTAGGCGTCCAGCGGTGTCGCGTTGAAGCCGCTGACGGTGCCCGCGCGCGCGATCCAATCGGGCCAGGTCAGCGCGAGGCCGACACCGGTTGCCGCGAGCAGCAAGAGCGCGAAGATGTCGACCCAGCGCGAACCGCGCGGCGCCAGAACCTGCCAGAGGAGCAGGGCGAGGGTGATGGCCGTGATGCCGCGACTGAGCGGCGGCACGACGTAGATCGCGTTGATCAGGCCGAAGGCGCCCAACAGGACGGCCACCAGGCCGACGGCGTGAACAATGAAGAGGGCGTTGAGGGTAAGCGCGAGGCGGCCGAGCCCGACGCCGGTGCGGCGCCACCAACCGGCCAGTGCCAACAACCCGGCTGACTCGATCGCAAAGAGGGCCACCAGGTGGTAGACGTACGCGCCCGGGGGCTCACTGATCTGAACGATCGCACGAGTCAGGGCATCGAGGAGGACGTCCATATTAATCCTGAGCGGCGCCGCGATTATAGCATGCCGACATCCGCAAGAGCCGTGCGGTGGGCGCAAAGTTTGACATGCCACGACCTTTTCGTTATACTTGCTCCGCTGTCTGAATCACCGACAGCGGACTGCCGAAGTGGCGGAATTGGCAGACGCGCCACGTTCAGGGCGTGGTGGCCGTAAGGCTGTCTGGGTTCAACTCCCAGCTTCGGCACCTCAAGATCCCGGCTCAAAAGGCCGGGATCTTTATTTTCTGGCACGGGAGATGCACGAAACAGGCCAGGTGAATGCGCGGTAGCGCAGGAGCGCACGGAGCGCGAGAGCGTGAGCGCGTGTTGAGTCGCAGTCGCGTGGTCGCACTCGCGCCCCCGCGCCCCCGTGGGCAATTCGGTGTATAGTCAAGACGCGATATGGCAGAAGAAAACGCGAGCAAATCCAACGGGGCCTGGACCCCAAAACAGATCGGGTTGCTGGTTCTTGCGGCCCTTGGGCTGATGATCGTGGTCGACTTCAGTCAGCGCCTGGCTCAGTCGCAACAGCGTGTCGAGCAGAGCCAGCTGGTGGCCTCCGAGGTCGCGTTACTCGAAGCCGAGCAATCGGCGCTGAAGACCCAGGTCGCCTATGCGACGACCGATGCGGCCGTGATCGCGTGGGCGCACTCTGCCGCCAAGATGGTGCAGGGTGATGAAGTGCTGGTCGTGCCCGTGATCCCCACGGGCGCGCCGACGCCGTTGCCGACGCCGCTGCCCTTGCCGACGCAGGCGCCGAATTACCAATTGTGGGTCCAAGCATTCGTGGAGTCGGCGCCAAAGCCTTGACTCATCGTCTTGGTCGTGATATTCTTCACAGACGCCAAGTGACCGGCGTCATATTGATGCGGGGTAGAGCAGAGGCAGCTCGTCGGGCTCATAACCCGGAGGTCGCAGGTTCGAATCCTGTCCCCGCTACTGAGAAGGCCTGGAGTTCTCGAAAACTCCAGGCCCTTTTGTTTGCCTCACAGACTCTCTTGGCGCCCATGACTTGCGGTCGCACGACCGACTCTCTCCCAGTTGCGAATCGGAGACCAGCGGGCTATTCACGCAACGGTAGTGAGATCGGTCTGTCCCCGCCTGAAGGACACATGATCGGGGCAACTGCGTGATGGCCATCAGACGGTTCTCGGTCCCCACACCGGCGGAGCCGTCATGATCAGCGAGGGTCTTTAGAACAACCCGTTTGTGTGAACAGGGGCAACGTTTCCGAGGTCGTGCTCGACGCAGTCCCAATGCTCCGCCAGCTTTCCGTCTTCAATGCGGTACATGTCAAACACCTTGTTGATCATCCCATTGGTGCCCAGGGTGCACTTGAAGAACACGCACACCATGTCGCCATCCGCCAGGATGTGGAGGATGTCCATACGGGGTTTCATCGTCAGGAATTTCTCGCTGAATCGGCGAAACCCTTCTCTTCCATCCTCGACCTGCGCGTTGTGCTGCTTGTAGTCTTCGCGCATGTAGAGATCCAGACGGCTGGTATCCCATCCATTGAAGACTTCTTCATAAAACTTCAGCACCAGTTCCTTGTTTGTCATGCTTCTTATCCCCGAGACCTGACTCGATGACCGGCCCTTCGTTCAGCGATGTGCCGTGACTCACTCGGTTCGACGCCGGCGACGGACCACGCCGGCAGATGCAGCCGTCGCAAAAGTGCCCACAGGGATTGGGGCATCCGGCAGCCTGGGCTTCACGGGGCCGGACTTGGCGATCGCGCCCTGCGGGCAGACCCTCAGGCATTCGCCGCAGCGCGTACAGCGTGCCTCATCGACGACGGCGATCAGGCCCGGGCCGCCGGCGATCGCGCCGACCGGGCAGGCCTTGATGCACGCCGTATCGCCCTGGCACCGATCGGGCAGGCAGATCACGCTGATGTACGCCTTGCATACAAGCGCCGCACAGCGTTTGCGGTTGCAGTGCGCATCCCACTCGGCTGCGTAGCGATCGAGGCTGAACAGGACGCCCCGCGCGGCCGTCAGCGCCGCGTCGCAATCGCCCATCGCCGCGATGTACTCGACGACGTCGCGCAGCATGGCCAGGTCACCGGGCTGGCCGGCGCCGGTTGTGATGTCTGTGATGATCGCCTGCACCTGCGTCAGGCCGTCGCGGCAGGTGACCGATCGGCCGCAGCTGGTCTGCCGGGCCTCGGCCACGCGCTCGCGCGCCCACTCGACCGGGCACACGCCCTCCGCGAGTGGCGCGAGTGTTTCTGTAACTGGCTGTTGCTGAAGGTCGATGTCGGTCGACATGGCGCGCCCCTATTTCACCGCGTACTCGGACCAGATGCGCGACTCTCGGAAGATCCCGAACTGATCTTGCAGAGCGCCCGTCGGGCAGACGGCGACGCAGGCCGAACAGAAGCGGCAGCCGGCCTCGCCGAGCGGCACGTCGCCGGCCGTGCCGACGTAGACCTCGTCGCCACGGCGGTTGAAGCCGAGGATGCCGACGCCGCGCAGGTCGTCGCAGGCGCGCACGCAGCGCCCGCATTGGATGCAGCGCTCCATCTCGCGCACGACAATCGGGTTGTCGACGTTGAGATGATCCGTCTTCCGTGACGTGACGCGCATGCGCGAGTGAACCGTGCCCAGGTACTGGATCATGGCCTGGAGCTCGCAGTTCATGTAGCGCTTGCAGCTGACGCAGTCCTTGGGGTGGCCGGCGAGCATGAGCTCGAGCGCCACCTTGCGGCGTTGCAGCAGCGCCGACGATTTGGTGACCACCTGCAGCCCTTCGGTGGCGGGCAGTTCGCAAGAGCAGACCACGCCGTCTCGGCCGGCCACTTCCACGACGCACAGCTTACAGTTCGCCTGCGGCGGCAGATCCGGATGGCTGCACAAATGTGGAATGTAGATCCCGGCGTCGAGCGCGGCGTTCAGGACGCTCTGCCCCTGCTTCGCGCTGATCGTCTTGCCATCTACGGTGAGGGTCACCCGATCCATGTCGACTGCTTCTCCATCAGAAAAAAAGCGAAGCCGGGTGGGCAACGGGCCCACCCGGCTTCGCTCTGCGTTACGCCGCCACGGTCTCCAGCGAGTTGATGAACTCCGCGGCCTGTTCAGCGGCCAGCCGACCGGAGTTCAGGGCGAAGCCCATCGTGTTGCCGGGCAGGTAGTACAGGTACGTCCCTGCGTACAGATCGCACACGTCCGAGCCGGCGGCGTAGAGGCCGTAGAGCTTCTTGCCTTCCTGCGTCAGAACCTGGTAGTGCGAGTCGATTTTGATGCCGCCCAGCGTGCCGTACGCGCCGGGTACGATGCGCAGGATGTAGAACTTCTTGCCCTCGAGCGGGGTCAGGAAGCGGCGGTCCTTGCAGAAGAGATCGTCGTAGTGCAGGGCGCAGCTCTCGTTGTACTCCGCCAGGGTCTTCATGAACGTTTCGACGTCGATGCCCATCAGGCGCGCGGCCTCTTCAGGCGTGTCCGCGATGGAGGCTTCGCCCGGGAACTGCGTCATGGCCTTCTGCATCCAGGCTTCAGCGTCGGCGGTGTAGTCGGCCTTGATCACGCCGTTGACCCAATCCACGCCCTGCTTGCGATAGAGGTCGAAGATGTTGTCGGTGCTGAACACGTACAGGCAGCGGTCCGACTGGCGCACCGAGACGTTGGCCGTCACGGCCGTGTTCTGCAGCACAGCCTCATCCATCACGCGCTTGCCTTCTTTGTTGACGATCAGGCTGCGCGGCTGCTGCATGGCGATGGTGTAGACAAACCCGGCCAGCATGTGCACGTGGCCACAGTCCATGATCATCTCCATGTCCATGTTGCCCTTGCCGGCCCCGGCCTCCCAGGCCATGCGCAGACCGTCGCCCGTCAGGCCCGGGATGCGGAAGTTGAACATGTCCTTCCCGTAGGTGAAGCCGCAGTGCTCCTTGATCATGTCCGGGTTGTCGCCGAAGCCGCCGGTGGCGATGAGCGTCGCGGCGGCCTCCACCTCGTATTCCTCGCCGTCCTTGCTCTTGGCCACCAGGCCGACGACGTCTTCGCCATCGCGCGTGAGCTTCACGGCGGGCGTGTCGAAGTAGAAGGTCACGCCCAGCTCGACCGCGCGTTCGTACATCAGCTTCATCATGGTCGAGGCGCAGCGCGGCCCCGGGTGGCTCCCGTCGGCGGGCTGGACCACATGCCAGGTGGCGTGGCCTTCGGGGTAGTACTTCATCGCGCCAACGAAGCGCACGCCCATCTTCTCGAGCCAATCGATGGTGTCGGCGGACTTCCAGAAGTAGTCGCGCACCATGCGCGCGTCCACCTGCCAATGGGTGTAGTCCATCATCAGCTTGAACGCTTCTTCTTTGGTCAGGCCGATCATCGATTCCTTCTGGATCCGGCTCTCGACCGCGAACGGTCCCATGCCCATGTTGGACGTTCCACCGGGCACGCTCGACTTCTCGAACACTGAGACGTTCAGCCCCTTCTCGGCGCCGGTGATGGCGGCGGCAATGCCCGCCGGACCTGCGGCGATGATGGCGAGATCGGTTGTGATTTTCTTCATGGTGCGCCTCTTTGAGTGATTCTGAATGGACTGACCACAGGCTGCGCCCGTCGTGCGGACGCCAGTCGTTGTTCCTTCGCGTGTTCCCTAATCCGGGAAGCCGTTCCAGCGCGGCTCGCCCGTGTACTCGCGCGCCGTCTCGACGCCGCTCAGCACGCGGATGGCCCCGGCGGCCATGGCTTCAAGTTCGAACTCCCCCGGATACGCCGACACGGGCGCGATCCAGGAGCAGGCGGCTTCGATCTTCTGAACGAGATCCTGGTTGTGGACGAGGCCTCCGCCGAGGAGGATGCCGTCCACCTTGCCCTTGAGCACCGTGCTCATCATGCCGATGTGCTTGACGATCTGGTAGATCATGGCGTCCCAGGCCCGGGCCGCCGCGGCGTCTCCAGTCGGGATGCGGACCGCCGTGACTTCCTTGAGGTCGGCGGTGCCGAGCAGGCTGACGAACCCGCCCGACTTCGTGCACAGGTCGCGGGCGGATTTGACGTCGTGATCCTTCAGGTAGTCGAGCAGCTCCGCCACCGGGATCGACCCGCAGCGCGTCGGAGTCAGCGGCCCGTCGCCGCCGACGATGTCGTTGCCGTCGATCATGCGGCCCTTCTCGTGGGCCGAGATCGAGATGCCCCCGCCGATGTGGCAGACGATGAAGTTGCAGTCTTCGTAGCTGCGCCCGATCGTCGCCGCGTGGCGGAGCGCGGTCTCTTTCAGGTTGAGCGCGTGCAGGTGGCATCGGCGATAGACGCCCTTGATTCCCGTCATCCGGGCCAGGTCGCAGAACTCGTCGGTGTCCGGCGGGTTGACCACGTAGGCCGGCTTGTGGTGCCGCTTCGCCAGTTCGTCGGCCAGCTGGCTGCCCAGTTGGGCCGGGTGCTGCACGCCGTTGGCGCCCCGTCGCGCGTGATCGATCAGGGTCGGGCCGATCGCGTACACGCCGCCTTCGACCGGCAGCAGCCCGCCGCCGCGCCCGACGAACGCATCGACGTCATCGAGCGTGATGCCGCGCTCGGCGAGCTGGCGCAGGATCGTGTCGCGTCGGTACGGCAGCTGGTCGCTGATCGTCGCGAACGATTTCAGGTCCGCGGCCGAGTGCTCGACGTTCGCCTGGAACACGATCTCGTCGCCGCGAAACAGGCCGACCTTGGTTGAGGTCGAGCCCGGGTTGATCACGAAAATCGTCTCTGCCATGTTCACTTCCTGGCCGGCTCATGGACACGGAGGACACGGATCTGCACGGATGACACAGATCGTTTGAAGTTCCGTGTCATCCGGCTTTTTCCGAGAGATCCGTGTACGTCTCGCGTCCTACGATTTCCTCGAAGCCGCCTCGAGATGGCCGGCGCGAACGGCCGAGATGGCGATGTTGCCGACGATCTCGGAGATCGGCGCGCCGCGCGAGCAGTCGCACACGATCTTTTTGAAGCCCTGCAGCATCGGCCCATACGCATCGGCCTGCGCGAACTGTTGGACCAGCTTCACGCCGATGTTGCCGACGTTCAGGTCTGGCCAGATGATGATGTTGGCGCGGCCTGCCACGCGGCTCTCGCGCTTGACTTTCTTGGCAGCGACCGCGGGGTTGATCGCGGCGTCCAGCTGGAACTCGCCGTCGATCGCCAGGTCTGGCCGGCGCTCGTTGGCGATCTTCAATGCGTCGAAGACCTTGTCGACCAGCGGGCCGTTGCCGCTGCCACAGGTCGAATACGACAGCAACGCGCAACGTGGCTCCCAGCCGAGCAGGCCTTGCAAGGTGTCGCAGGCCGCGATCGCGATGCTGGCGAGTTGCTCGGCATCCGGGTTGGTGCAGACGGCGCTATCGCCGAACGCGAGGAGCGTGCCTTCCGAGCCGGCGAAGCCTGGGATATTGAAGATGCCGAGGCTCGAGATCGTGCTGATGTTGTCGGCCAGGCCGATCAGGGTCTGGCCGGCCAGGATGACTTCCTCGGTCGTGGTCTCGATGCCCGCGAACGTGCAGGCGACGTCGCCGACCGCCTCCATGGCCATCGCGAAGTAGAGCGGGTTCGGCATGCGCCTCCCGAGCGACTTCGCGCTGAGGAGCGCGCCCGGCAGGGCGACGTACCGCGCGATGATCGAGTCGCGGTAGGCCGCATCCTGAATGTCGACGTAGGTGAAGACGCCGCTGTCCAGGCCACGCTGGGCGCAGAGTTCCTTGAGCGCCGCCGGGTCGCCCACCAGGACCGGCACGATGTAGCCCTGGCTGCCCGCCTCGTGGGCGGCCCGCATCATCTTTTCGTTCGAGGCCTCGGGAAACGCCACGCACTGCGGGTCGGCCTTGGCTCGGGCATACACAAAGTCCAGGATGTTCATCTGCCCCTCCGGGCTGCCTCGGCCCGCGCAGTTCGGCGGGTGGGGCAGTCGGGTTGTGTGAGTGTGACGGTCGGCGCCTTATTCGATCCGGGCGCAGACCTCGTCCACCATGTCGCCGATCGTCTTCATCTTGCTGGCTTCAGGCAGCGGGATGAGCACGTCGAGTTCGTTCTCGACCGTGGAGACCAGGGCGACCATCAGCAGGGACTTCGACGACAGCTCTTCGACGATCCGCGTGTCACGGCTCAGGGCGGCGACGTCCTTCTTGTAGGTCATCGCAAAACACTGCAGGACCTTGGCTTCGCTGGAACACGATCTCGTCGCCGCGGAAGAGGCCGACCTTGGTCGAGGTTGAGCCGGGGTTGATCACAAAAATCGTCTCTGCCATCACGACACTCCGGTCATGTGTTTGTACGCGGATCACGCGGGTCACGCGGATGAAGGCCGATGACGCGGATTCCGTGTGATCCGCTTTCATCCGCGTGATCCGCGTACAAAATCACCCTCATCCCTTAGAAACCGCCTCGAGATGGCCGGCGCGAACGGCCGAGATGGCGATGTTGCCGACGATCTCGGAGATCGGCGCGCCGCGCGAGCAGTCGCACACGATCTTTTTGAAGCCCTGCAGCATCGGCCCGTACGCATCGGCATGCGCGAACTGTTGGACCAGCTTCACGCCGATGTTGCCGACGTTCAGGTCCGGCCAGATGATGATGTTGGCGCGGCCCGCGACGCGGCTCTCGCGCTTGACTTTCTTGGCAGCGACCGCGGGGTTGATCGCGGCGTCGAGCTGGAACTCGCCGTCGATCGCGAGGTCCGGCCGGCGTTCGTTGGCGATCTTCAGCGCCTCGAGCACCTTGTCGACCAGCGGGCCGTTGCCGCTGCCAGAGGTCGAATACGACAGCAACGCGCAGCGCGGCTCCCAGCCGAGCAGGCCCTGCAGGGTGTCGCAGGCCGCGATCGCGATGCTGGCCAGCTGCTCGGCGTCCGGGTTGGTGCAGACCGCGCTGTCGCCGAAGCCGAGCAGCGTGCCCTCGGAGCCTTCGAAGCCCGGGATGTTGAAGATGCCGAGGCTCGAGATCGTGCTGATGTTGTCGGCCAGGCCGATCAGGGTCTGGCCGGCCAGGATGACTTCTTCGGTCGTGGTCTCGATGCCCGCGAATGTGCAGGCGACGTCGCCGACCGCCTCCATGGCCATCGCGAAGTAGAGCGGGTTCGGCATGCGGGAATGTCGACGTAGGTGAAGACGCCGCTGTCCAGGCCACGCTGGGCGCAGAGTTCCTTGAGCGCCGCCGGGTCGCCCACCAGGACCGGCACGATGTAGCCCTGGCTGCCCGCCTCGTGGGCGGCCCGCATCATCTTTTCGTTCGAGGCCTCGGGAAACGCCACGCACTGCGGGTCGGCCTTGGCTCGGGCATACACAAAGTCCAGGATGTTCATCTGCCCCTCCGGGCTGCCTCGGCCCGCGCAGTTCGGCGGGTGGGGCAGTCGGGTTGTGTGAGTGTGACGGTCGGTGCCTTATTCGATCCGGGCGCAGACCTCGTCCACCATGTCGCCGATCGTCTTCATCTTGCTGGCTTCAGGCAGCGGGATGAGCACGTCGAGCTCGTTCTCGACCGTGGAGACCAGGGCGACCATCAGCAGGGACTTCGACGACAGCTCTTCGACGATCCGCGTGTCACGGCTCAGGGCGGCGACGTCCTTCTTGTAGGTCATCGCAAAACACTGCAGGACCTTGGCTTCGATGGCTTGCTTGTCCATGAGGGTCATTCCTTCACGAGGTCGAACACGACGGTCTTGTACCCGTCCTTCTGGACGATGCGGGCCTTGATCGGCACGGGCAGGCGGGGCACGATGTCTTTCTTGGTCTTCTTGGTGACGCCGCAGACGATGGCGTTGAACTTCGCGCCCTCTTCGAGCTCGACGCAGCCGTAGCAGTACGGCTGCAGGAATTCGTTATCAGGCCGGGTCGACATCACGCCGGGCAGGACGAAGTCGAACATCGTGGCCTTGCCGCTGATCTCCACCCATTCCATGTCGGTGCAGGAGCAGCCATTGCAGGCGATGACCGGCGGGAACTCGACGACGCCGCAGCGCTTGCACTTGCGCCCCATCATTTTTCCCTCTTCGAGGGACGTGTAAAACCGCTTGACGATAGGTTCCATGTTCATGATGTCGCCTCGCTCAATTCAGCGCGCCGAGGATGATGGCCGCCAGGTTCTGGCCGCCGCCGAAGCCGCGCAGCATCGTGTGCTTCGGAAGCTTCTTGACCTGCCGCTCGCCGGCCAGGCCGCGCATCTGCTGGACGGCTTCGAAGATGTCGGCCATGCCGGAGGCCGCGTGTGCGTGCCCGAAGGAGGCGCGGCCGCCGTTGGTGTTGATCGGGCGGTCGCCGTCGTAGGCCGTGCGCCCGTCCATGATGTACTTCCAGCCCTCGCCCTTGGGCAGATAGCCCGCGATCTCGGCCGCGATCAGGTGCGAGGTGATGATGAAGTCGTTGGCGTAGAAGAGGTCGATGTCGCTCGGCGTCAGGCCGGTCACCTCGTAGGCCTGACGGACCGCTTCCTCCGTGCCGCGCATCTCGAGATGGGCCTGCGACCCTTCGAGCGCGGCGTTGCCGATGCCCAGCACTTCGATGGGTGTGCCCTTGAAGTCTTTGGCCATCTCGGTCGGGCAGACGATAACGGCGGCGGCGCCGTCGCACTTCGTCTCGAAGCCGCTGATACGCAGGTACTCCGATAGCTTGGGGTTGAAGGGCGAGCGCATGAACGCCATCACATCGTCGAACCCGTTCTCTTTGGCGAGGTCCTTGAACTCGGTGCGATTGATCGCCAGCGGGCACTTCGCCGCGTTGCGCCGGTTGTTGATGGCCGCCGCGTTGAGGATGTCGTCCATCTTCTCGTCGGTCAGGCCGTAGGCGTGGGTGTACCAGGCTGCGACGTCGTCGAACGCGATCATGGGGCCGGCGGCCAGCGGCCGGCTGTAAGCCCTGTCGTAGATCAGCTTGGTCGAGACGATGAACTCTTCGAACGAGAACTTGCGACGCATGTGCGCCGGCATGTTGGCGACGGGCAGGCTGTCGGCCAGATCGACACAGCCCGAGAGCACGACGTCGAACTTGCCCGAGGCCACCGCGTTGACCGCCAGATCCAGCGCCAGATACCCCGAGCAACAGGCCTCGGAGTGGTGGGCCGAGCCTTTGCCGCGCATGCCGAACCAGTCGGCGACCTGCATGTTGGGCGTGATGTAATCCGAGCCCATGTAGGGGTTGGCCTGGGTGTGGAAATAGAAGTCGACGTCCTTGGCTTCGACGCCGGCGTCTTCCATCGCCGCAAGGGAGGCGTAGCCAAAGACCTCGCCTTCCGACAAGCCCTCAGTCGCAGGGTTGTCCAGGAAGTTCATGAAGGGCGTGCAACCCACGCCGATGATGGATACGCTTCTGCTGTACTTGCCCAGTTTGACCATAGCGTGTCTCCTTTCAAGACAACTGCTCGTCATCCGGTTGTTTGGCGCGGGCCGTGATCCTGCCGTCGACCGTCGCTGGCCGGAAAACCCCGTCAGAGAGGAGGGCGACGAGGGTCGAAAATACGACCGCTCTTGTGCTGATTTACAAACGCTACCTCTGGCTGTTGGCCGAGGATTGACCCGAAAACCAGGCAAAGCCCGGGTTCGGTCACCCAAACGCTTGCTTTTCGATGATAAGCCGCTTGAATGACATCGTTTTTGTGAGCCCACCCAAAATAACCGCTTCTGGCCAGGGCCCCTTGTTGTGCTACAGTACAAGGGTCGCCGCGGCCGCTGGGCATCAACCGAATTCTGGAAAGATGTCAGGAGGAGCGCCAGATGAAACTAACTATCGAACGAGTGATGAACCTGCTGGCGGACCTAGGGGCTGAATGGGTTCGGACCGGATCCACCCCGGTCGTCCTGAACGCGGTTGCGAACCTTCCGGCGGAAGGCGCATTGACCCAGCCCGACGTGCTGTACGTGGCCAACACCTCCGAGTTGAGCAACGACAACGCCGCGCAAGGCGTCCGGCACCTGGTGTGTGTCGCGGATGCCGGGATACCGGATGGGCTGACGCAGCTAGACGACCTCAACCTGATCGTGCTGCCAGCCGCCGCCGATCGCGCTGCCGCGATTCAAAGAGTGCAGGACTGGTTCGCCGCGCAGCGCCGCTTTGCTCAGGTGCGCGAAGACATTCTGGATGCGCTGTTCGCCGGCAATGGTCTGCAGGCCATCGCCGACAAGGGTTTCGAGCTGCTCGGGAACCCCATCTTCATCAACGACACAAGCCTCAAGAGTCTGGCGCGGTCGCGCGGTGTCGTCGTCGACGACCCGACCATGAACGCCATCATCGAACGCGGTTATCTGGATCAGCGAACGATCAACTCCCTCAGGAGCGATCGCATCCTGCGAAAGCTGGCCGACGGTGATCCGCCTTTCATCGTCAAAGAGTGGAGCGAGGCGCGGGGGATCCCGTATGCGAAATACGGCTGGCTGCAGGCCGGCGTGCGCATTCGTGGGACGTTCGTGGCCATCCTGGCCGTCTTCGGTTGCTTTGAGCCTTACAGCGAATACGCCCTCGAGTGGGTCGAAGGACTGTGCAAACTGGCGGCGATTGAGCTTCAGAAAAGCGAGTTCTTCATTCAAACGCATGGCCTGATCTATGAAGCGTTGATCAACGACCTGCTCGAGCGACGGCTGACCGACACCAAGACGATCCAGCTCAGGCTCAAGGCGCTTGAGATTACCCTTCACCCCGATCTCTACGTGGTCGCCGTCCGCAAAGAGCGTCAGGATGCCGCCAGAGACGGCGCACATCCCATCAGCCATTCCCGGCTTCGCGAGATCCTGCCGGGCAGCATGTCGGTGGATTTCCGAGGCGACGTCGTTTTGCTGCTCAGTCGGAAGAAGGGCGCGCCGATTCTGAGCGATGAGGAACGGGCCGACCTGATCGACTATCTCGAGTCGAATAAATGGGCCGCCGGTATCAGCAACGTCTTTGCCGATCTCTCCGAGATGTCCCGGTACTATCTCCAGTCCGTGAAGTCCCTGGAGCTGGGGCGGCAGATCGACGCGGCCGGCGTGCTCCATGCATACGCGCGCTTCGCCATCTTCCACGTGCTCGAAGCTTGCGCCGGCGAGGTCGATCTACACGAGATCTGCCATCCAGGCCTGCGGCAACTGGCCGAAAGCGACGATCCGGCGGATCGTGAACTGCTGCAGACGCTCTACCTGTACCTGTCGGACCTGAAGAATCCCACGGGCGTGGCCGCTGATCTGCACATTCATCGCAACACGTTGTTCTACCGGATCAACAAGATCGAGGGCCTGCTGGGGTGCGACCTGCACCAGGGAGACGTGATCTTCGATCTGCTGTTCTCTTTCAAACTGATCCGGTATCTCGCCAGTGTAGACGCGCAGCGTGCGCCTCTCTTGGTCTCACGACAGGCTCTTCCCACGCCGACGCTGAATTCCGGCCATGCGTGAGGGCTGGTTCGGCTGACTCGACGCTGACCGTGTTCAGGCGCTCTCAGGCCAGCGCCAGCGCTCGACCTGCCAGTGAAGGCCGGGCAGGGCCACGGCCGCCTGATAGTCCGTGGCAGGGGTCAGGGTCTGCACAGACCAGTTGGCCGCCTCGATCGCATCCCCCTGGATGTGCATCAATCGGGGCGGGGCGCTTGCGAAGAGCGCCACATCGAATGCGTTCAGAGGAAAACCCAATCCCTCTCCCCGCGCCTTGACGAAAGCTTCTTTGCAGGTCCAATAGCAATAAAACGCCTCGAGTTTCTGGCTCTCCTCGAGTTGATTCCAATCCGTTCGTTCCTTGGGCGAGAAGAAGCGGTTGACCAGGGTTGCCATGGCGTCAAGCGGCCGCATCCATTCGACATCGACGCCGACGTCCTGGCCATAGGCCACCGCGCACAGACCGATCTCGTGTGACCGTGACAGATTGAAGCGCACGCTGTCGCCCTGGCCTTCCGAGAGGAAGGGCTTGCCATATGGGCCGTGGTTGAACGTGAGGTGTTCAGGAGCCGTGTTCGTATATCGGCTCAGGATCTGCCTCAGCCTCCCATGGGCGACGATGTACCGTCGTCGATCCCGTTCAACGCGCAGCCGATGCGCTGTGTCTTTTTCAGAAGCTGAGAGCAGAGTCTCCAATCCCGCCGTGATCGGTTCGGGCCGGTCCAGGCCAAAGGACCAGACGTGGAGACTCGAAGGGCCCCATGCGACGTTCGTTGGGGGAGGCAGCCATCGATCGAGATCAGGCAGCATCCCCGGATCATACCTTCCCAACCCGCTTGACCTCGCCCACCCATGTGGGCCCCCTCGGACGAACCCTGTTGTGTGGCGACACTTGCGCATGACATTTGTCCGTGAGTCGTAGTGAGGGCAAGACTTGACACACCCCAAGCACCTGCCCTACTATCCGACCATCCACTATGTGGATGTATTGTCCACAAAGCGGACAACCCGGCAATCAGAACATCCAGGCGTCCATAGGGACGTGTCCTGGCCGGTCGCAACCGGCCATGCAGCTCTCATTCGCTCTCTGAGGATCGATAGAAAGGCAATCATGAACACGAGCGCAACGAAGAACAAAGGATTGATGGTGACGATCCTGTCCATCTCATTCCTGTTGATGCTGCGGTTGACGATCTCCCCGGCCCTCGCGGAGATCGGCAAGGCCTTCCCCGGCGTGAGCCAGGAAGCGCTGATGAACATGGTCTCGCTGGCCTCACTGGTAGCTATCCCCTTCGGGTTCCTGGCGGGCGTCCTGGCCAACCGCTTCCGGACTCGCACGCTGCTGTTCGTGGGCCTCGCCCTGTACATCGTGGGCGGCATGGGACCGATGCTGACCTCGGACTTCACCGTGATCCTGGTCTGCCGCGCGTTGCTCGGCGCTGGCACCGGCATCTTCCTGCCGTATGCGGCCGGCCTGATCGCCGACTTCTACACCGGCCAGGCGCGCGACGTCATGCTCGGCTATCAAAGCACTGCAGTGGCGCTGGGCAACATCATCACGGCGATCCTGGCGGGCGTCCTGGCGACGTTCTCGTGGCGGCTGTCGTTCCTGATCTATGCCTTCGCGATCGTGACCCTGGTCCTGGTCGTACTCAAGCTGCCCGAGCCGCAACGCACGCAGCCGAGTGGCAAGCAGGAGAGCGGCTTCAACCGTGGCGTGGTGACGGTCTGCGTGTTGATCTTCTTCTACGCGGTCATCTACTTCGCGATCTTCGGCTACCTGTCGTTCGTCGTGGATAGCCACAAACTGGGCGATGCGGCCTCGACCGGTCTGGCCACCATGATCATGACAGTCATGTCGATGGTCAGCGGCGTGCTTTTCGCCAGGATCATCGGCCTGCTCCGCCAGTTCTCGGCTTTCGTGGCGCTGCTCCTGAACGCCGTCGGCTTCTTCCTGCTCTCGATCGCGACGGACATGAGCCTGATCTTCGCCGGCGCGGCCTTCATCGGCCTGGGGTTCGGCCTTCTGATGCCCTACGGCACGATGAAGGTCACTGACGCGGCGCCAAAATCTGCGGCAACCTTTGCCAACGGCCTGTACATGACGTTCGTCAATCTGGGCACTGCCGCCTCGCCGACGATCCTGGTCACCATCGGGAGCGTGTTCGGAAACCCGGATGGCCAGTTCATCTACCGGGTGTGCGCGATCGTCCTGGTCGTTGCCGCCGTCATCGCCGTCGGAGTGGCGTTTGTCGTGAATCAACGGAAGCCGGGCGCCGTGCCCGCTTCGTCCGACAAACCGGCTGCGGCATAAGCGAAGTCGTCAATATAGGAGAGACATCATGAAAATCCTGGCAGTCCTGGCGGGCCGCAAGAACGGCAATGGCGAAATCCTGACGAAGGAAGCGTTGATGCGGGCCGAGGAGCTTGGCGCGCAGGTCAAGATGATCAACCTGCACGACTACAACATCATGCCCTGCACCGGCTGTGAAAGCTGCACGGTGAAGTTCACGCAGCAGCATTGCGCGCCCGAATGCGTCAACATGCACAAGGACGACATGGAGCTGATCATGCAGGAGTGGCTCGACTCCGATGGCGTGATCGTCACGGTGCCCGCCTACTCGTTCATGCCGGCCGGCATCTACCGCATCTTCACGGATCGGCACCTGTCGTACGAGCCGAACTTCCACAAGCAGGTCGGCAACGCCGCCTACTTCAAGCACCGCGTCGGCGGGATCATCACCAACGGCGGATCCACGCGCAGCTGGATGTCGATGGTCATGGAGAGCGTGACCGTGACCCTGTTGACCCAGGACATCAAGGTCGTCGATCAGATGATGGCCAATCGCGCCCCGCGCCCTGGCCAGATCCTGCTCGATGATGCGGCCCTGCAGCGCGCCCGCCAGCTCGGCGAGAACGTCGTCAAGGGCATCCAGAACTACGAAACGGTGGAATACCTGGGCGATCCCAACCTGGGCTGGTGCCCGGTCTGCCACTCCAATCTCCTGTCGCTCGGCCAGCCGCACTGGAACAGCAGCGGCTATCCGATCGAATGCCCGGTCTGCCACTGCGGCGGCGACCTCGAGAAGGACGAGAACGGCCGCTGGAAGTTCGTCATCCAGGCGAACGGGCGCGAGAAGTCGATGACCGACGGAAGCGGCGCCAAGGACCACTTCTTCGAGATCGGCGAAACGATGGGCAAGTACTACGCCAACCAGGGCGTGATCCGCGAGCGACGTAAGAAGTACTCGGCGTTCCGCCCGGCCGGGATCCCGCGTCGCGGCGGCCAGGTGCCGGTCGAAGTCGCCGAAGAAGCGTAAGCCAGCGACGCCCACAGACGAGGCGTCATCTTTTCAATCGATCTGCGCTCGACAACATCGCGAACCCCTGAGGCCCCGGAAACCGTGCCGCGGGTGGTTCGCGCTGTCGTTGAGAGGCCACACCTTGCGAGTGCTCTCATGTCCACCTCCAACTACCCTGCGTTTCGCTGGTACGTGTTGTTCGCCGTGATCGTCGCCACGCTTGCCCAGGGCATGATCCTCATCGCGCCCACCCCGCTCGTCGGCGAGATCTCCAAGACGCTTGGCGTCGATCTCGGGACGACCACCGGGGCGGCCATGCTCCCGTTCACGTTGATGGTCGCGATCGGCGGTATGGTCGGCGGCGCGGTCGTCGACAAGTGGGGCGTCGCCCGGACGTTCATCGGCTGTTGTCTGCTCGCGGCGGTCTGCGCCGCTCTCGTGCCCGTCCTCGGGACGAGCCTCCTTGGCCTTGTGGCTTTGCGGGCGTTGCAGGGCCTCGGCTGCGGCCCGATCATCGCTTCGGGTCCGCGTCTGGCGGCCGAATGGTTCCCGGCGCCGCAACGTGGGTTGTTCCAGGGGCTCCAGGGCGCGGCGTTGTCGCTCGGGATCACGATCGGCCTGATCGCGGGCCCGGCGATCGCCTCGAACTCGGGCTGGCCTACCGCGCTGCTGTGGTTCGGCGCCGTCATGGCCGTCGCGCTGCTCCTGTTCGTCGGTTACGCCTTCGGCCCGAAGTCGCCGGCCGCCGGGATCGTCGGCCAGGCCGGCCACGGCGATGATGGCCTCTTCAAGAAGGTGTTTGGACTTCCCGCGTTCTGGCTCACGCTGGTCGCGGTGTTCTCGCTGTCGTGGGTCATGCAGGGCTACAACGACCTCACGCCCGGGCACATCGCCGTTCCCGCGCCGGCCGGGCTGGGCATGGGCCCGGAAGTGGCCGGGACCATCATGGGCATCTACACCCTGGCGTTCATGCTGGGCTCCATCGCCAGCGGCGTGGTGGTCGAGAAGGTCTTCAGGGGCCGGTACAGCCTGGCTATCCTGGTGTCGTTCGCGCTGACGGCCGTGTTCTGCGCGTCGGTGCTGCTGCCGATGGTGAACCAGAACCAGACGCTCCTGACAGTGTGCCTGATCCTGGCGGGTTTCTTCATGGGCATGCCCAACCCGATCAGCCTGACGTTCATCTCCAACAGCTATCCCGAAAACATTACAGGCAGGGTGGGCGGCCTGACGATGGGGCTCTCGATCTTCGGCGGCACGATCGCCGTGGCGGCCGGGTCGTATGCGCTGCACGCGACCGGCATGTACACGATCTCGATCATCATCGTGGTCGTGGTGGCCGTGATCGGCGCGCTCGCGGGCGCGAGCATTAAGGCGCCGCGTCTGGTCTCGAGCGGCCAGGCATAGGTTGGGCGCTCACGGCGTGCGGAAGCCTGAGTGAGCGGCTCAGAGCGATGGCTTGTGAAAGAAAACGGGTGACAGAGACCGGTTTGCCCCGCCGATCTCTGTCACCCGTTATTCTTGATGGAGGTTGATCCGGCCGGCCCTGGCGCGCCAGACGCTTAAGAATCCTCAGCTCCGAGCCGCTGCAGCCGGTGGTTGGTAGCGCCGAACCCCGGGCGTGCGCTGGCCGATCACGTCGCAGGTCTGAAGCAGCGCCGACACGAAGCGCTCTTCCTGGCCAAGGAAGCGCACCGTCGGCACCGGGATGCTGATCGCGAGCGTCGTGCTGAGCGGCGCCTCGATGGCGGCGGCGACGGCGCTGATGCCCAGCGAGTGCTCCTCGCGGTCGTACGCAACCCCCGCCAGCCGGATCGCCGCGAGCTCTTCGATCAGCTGCGTTCGGGTACGGATCGTCGTCGGCGTGAACGCGGGCAGATCCTCCGGAAGCAATTGCATGACGGCTTCGGTGCTCAGGGTGGCGAGCAGGGCCTTGCCGTTCGCCGTGCAGTGCAGCGGAAAGGTCATGCCGATGCCGGAGACGGCGCGCAGACGCTGCAGGCGGGTCACCTGATCGAGAAACAGGATGTGGTCCTTGTCGCGGATCGACAGGTCGACGGTCTCGTCGACCTTGAGCGACAGCTCCTCGAGGAAGGGACGCAGCTCGCGCCTCAGATCGTGACGAACGGCCCCGCCCAGCGAGATCAGCTCGACCCCGAGTTCGATTTGACCGCCCGGATCCACCGTGGTCAGCAGCCCCTCGGCCTCGAGCGTGCTCACAATCCGATAGACCGTGGTGCGCGGCAGTCGAACCTTGGACGCCAGCTGGGCCAGGTTGAGCCCGTCCGCATCGCGGATGGCGCGCAGGATGCGAGCCGCCCGGCTGATCACCTGGACCTGCCCGAGGTCGCGCTGAGGATTGGTGGAGGGTTTCGATTCAGTCGCCATAAGCTTGGTCGTCGGGTCGCCCGACGGGCATGACCTCTTTCAAAAGGACCTGGTCAAGGCGGCGCGGCCTTGTCGACCGGTCGGCGTTGAGCTTCAAACAAGTGGCGCTCGCCATGCGACGCGCCGCAATATCGAGAGAATACCGCTATTCAGCCGTCTATTCCGCAATGCGGTAAGTTGCGGGCAGTATACACCGCTGATCTCAATCGGACATCCGATCGCCGCGCTGGTGTGTCACCATGACAGGTGGGGACTTTTGCCGCGGATTTCGCGGATGAAGATGACTCTCGGTTCATTCGCCCTCTCGGCGCCGGGGTCAGACAGACCCATCTGCGTAATCCGCGCACGCCGCGGCAAGGATCTTTTGGGCGTCATCACGATCCACAGGCCGTCGCCGTAGAACAGGATCGGGCCAGCCGGGTTGTGACGCGGCTGGCCCGATCTCCGTTCAAGGGAGCGCTACGCGGGTCCGCAGGATGACGAGCCCACGCACCGCGCATCAGCCGGCGGTGTAGCCCCCATCCACATACAGGATGGCCCCCGTCATCAGATCCGAAGCGCGAGACGACAGGAACAGGACGGAGCCGATGTAGTCTTCGGGCTCGCCCAGGCGCCCGATCGGCATGCGCGACAGGAAGCGCTGCGTGGTTTCAGGGCTCTCGAAGATCCACTGCGTCAGCGCAGTGCGGAAGACCGTCGGCGCAATCGCGTTGACGTTGATGTGATGCTTGCCCCACTCCCAGGCCAGCGTCTGGGTGAGGGAGTCGATGGCGCCCTTCGAGGGGCAGTACGCGCTGTAGTTGGGCAGGCCCAGCTTGCCGCGCTGCGACGAGACCAGGATGACCTTGCCGCCGCGCCCCTGCTGGATGAGCACCTTGCCGGCCTCTTTGCACATCAGGTACGTGCCCTTGACGTTCACGTCCATGATGGTCTCCCAATCCTCGACGGATTGTTCGACGATCGGCCCGGGCTTGTTGACACCGGCGGCGGTCAGGACGATGTCGAGCCCGCCGTACGTCTCGACGGCGTGGGCGACGATGCGCTTGTTGTCGTCGTGAGAGACCGGGTCACCGGCGATGTGCGTGGCCGTGTAGCCGGCGGCCGTGATCATCTCGGTCAGCGGCGCCAGCGAGTCGACGCTGCGTCCGGTGAGCACGACCTTGGCCCCGGCCTTGGCCAGCGCCAGACAGGCCACTTTGCCGAGGCCGCCCGTGGCGCCAGTGACGATGGCCACCTTGCCGTTGACACTGAACAGTTCTTGAGTGCTGGGTATCGCGTCTAGCATGATGGGCTACTTCGCTGCCGGATACGGCATGACCACCAGCAGGGTGGCGACTTCGTTGCTCTGGTTGATCAGTTCGCGCGGCTCGTCGGGGCCGATCCAGATCGAGTCCATCGGGCCCAGCTTCAGGGTTTCATTCTGCAGCCGCACGGTCAGCTCGCCCGCCAGGCAGACGTAGATCTTGTCGAGCGGCGTGGCGCCCCAGTCGGCCTGGGCACCGGGCAGATAGTACGAGCAGCCGACCCAGTACGGCGCCTCGCTGCCTAGGTTCTTGTGCTGCAGATGCATGGTGTGGACGGTCGCCGAATGCCCGGGAGCCGTGTACTTCGCCGCATCGCTCAGTCGATTGACTTTGTAAGCCATGATGTCATCCCCTTAGGTGCCTGTGTCAGGCACCTGTTTCGATCCGGTACTCACCGGTCTTGTCGAGCACGGCGACGAGGCGGATGATGCAGCCGTCGCCGCGTGTCCAACGAATCGGGAAGAACGAGAAGGTCACGCGCTTCCCCGTCACCTTGTCGATGTCGCCGCCGACGTTCTCGATGCCCAGGATCCCGTTCGTGAAGAGGATGCGGTGCACCGGCTCCCAATCCGGGAAGTCCTCGATCACCTCGCGACCGCTGAACTCCTTGTATTCCTTGAGCAGGTGGGGCAGGAGGGGGCCGCCTGGGCCGTGCGGGCCGATGGCCGTGGCCAGCGGATGATCGTTGGCCTGGGTATCGTGGCCGACGACCTTGACCCCGCGCTCCACAAGCCAGTGCGCGGCTGAAGGAACCAGGCCGGGCGCTCGTCCGAAGTAGTCCTGGTTGTCGCCGTACTTCGAATGCCAGCCGGTGTTGATGATGACGATGTCGCCGGGCTGGATCTTGGGCTCGGCCTTCTCAAGGTCCTCGGCCGTGATCATGCCCCACTTGTCTTTCGGGATCGAGACCACCACGCCGGTGCCGAAGAATTTCTCAAGCGGGATCTCGTCGATGAACGGCGTCCCTTCCACCACGTGCGCGGGCGCATCGATGTGCGTCGTCGAGTGCATGGTGGTCGTGATCCGCTGCGTCAGGACGCCGGACTTGGCGTGGTAATGGATACGCTCGATTTCGACATCGCGGAAATAAGGCCAATTGGGGGCCTGAAACCCCCATGGGTGGCTCAGGTCAAAAAACTCCAGGGACGACATGGCGTGAACTCCTTAGGTGCTTGTCTCGTCCACGATACGGAATGAAAGTTCGCATTGCGGACAAGCACCAAGATATACCCGCAATCGGGGCTTGTCAATCCTCAGTCTGAGAGCTGCCAGGCGCCGGGGGAAGTGAGGTCAGGTGGACTGAACTCGGGTTCACTTTGCGGACGCTAACCGCATGATGGGCGTCACCTCCTCTTCGGTCAAAGCTCCTCATTCGTCGTCCATCTATTGACATCCAAACGGGTAACCCGTATAGTGGCCCTGTCCGCTATGCGGAAGCATATACCGCATTGTGGACATCCACGGTCGGGCCGATCTGACCAGGAAGCACACAGAAGGAGGCGGACGTGGCGAACCAGATTGCCGTCATCGGAGCCGGGCTGATGGGGCATGGCATTGCTCAGGTGTTTGCCGCGGGCGGGCACCGGGTCATCGTTCAGGACGCGGTTCCTGAAGCCCTCGCGACCGTCCATGAACGGATCACGGCCAACCTGACCCGCATGGCGGACTACGGGCTGGTGGCGGCCGACGCGATCCCCGAGATTGTCGGACGCGTCACGTGCACGGCTGACCTGGCCGAGGCCTGCCGCGGCGCCGACATCGTCGTCGAAGCCATCGTCGAGAACCTGGCGCTGAAGCAGGAGCTCTTCGTCAGGCTCGAAGAGCTGTGCTCCGACAAGGCCATCCTGTGCAGCAACACCTCAGTGATCAGCATCACCAAGATCGCCAGCCCCGCCAAACGCCGCGAGCGCATCCTCGGGACGCATTTCTGGAACCCACCGTATCTCGTGCCGCTGGTCGAGGTGATCCGGACCGAAGAGACTGACGACGCCTGCATGGACGTGATCATGACGCTCATGCGCGACTGCGGGAAGCAACCGGTGCGCGTCAACAAGGACGTGCCGGGGTTCATCGCCAATCGCATGCAGCACGCGCTCTGGCGCGAGGCCTTCGCGATCATCGACGAAGGCATCTGCGACGCCGAGACGGTCGATGTGGCGGTGCGCAACAGCTTCGGCATTCGTCTGCCGGTGCTCGGCCCGGTGGCGAACGCTGACCTCGTCGGCCTTGACCTGACCCTCGCGATCCACGACTACATCCTCCCGTACATCGACGCATCGCCGACGCCCTCGGCGACGCTGCGCCGCCACGTGGAAGCGAAGGAACTGGGTTTCAAGTCGGGGTCTGGGTTCCAAAACTGGACGCCCGAGTCGATTGCTGAGACACGGAACAAGCTGGCCACCCATCTGATGGAGATGCTGGCGCGCCAACGCAAGGCCTGAAGACATCCGGCTCGCTCAATTCTGCAGATCGAAAGGCAACACCATGGCTGACAAACTCATCATCACGGCGGCCCTGACAGGCGCGATCACGATCCCGACTCAGTCCGACAAATTGCCCTATACCTCTGAGCAGCTTGTCGCGGATGCTGTGGCCTGCGTCAAAGCCGGCGCGGCCGCCGTGCACATCCACGCGCGCAACCCGGAGACGGGCCAGCCGTCGTCGGATCCGGATCTGTTCGCGCCGATCCTGGCTGGCATTCGCGCTTCCGGCGTCGACATGATCGTCGGCACGACCACGGGCGGCGGCATGGGCATGCTCCCGACAGAGCGACTGCGTGTGGTGCCGCGTTACAAGCCTGAGGTGGCCTCGTTCAACCTCGGCAGCATGAACTTCTCGATCCACCCGGTCGCGCGCCGCTTCAAGCCTGAGGACTACCGCTTCGGCTGGGAGCAGGCCTACGCCGAGGGCACGAAGGACTTCATCTTCCGCAACACCTTCGGCGACATGGAGACGTTCGCCAAGACGATGGCCGAGCACAACACCAAGCCCGAGTTCGAGGCGTACGACGTCGGCCATCTGTACAACCTGCGTTTCCTGCTCAAGGAGAAGCTCGTTCAGCCGCCATTCTGGATCCAGTTCGTGCTGGGCGTCCTCGGCGGCCTCGCGGCCACCCCTGAAGATTTGATCGTCATGAAGCAGACGGCGGATCGGCTTTTCGGCGCCGAGAACTATCGTTGGTCCGTGATCGGCGTCGGCTACCCGATGGAGTTCAACATGGCCGGGATGGCGGCCATGATGGGCGGCCACGTCCGCGTCGGCCTCGAAGACAACATCTTCGTCGGGCGCCGGCAGCTGGCCACCAACGCTCAGCTGGTCGAGAAGGCCGTGCGCATCGCCAAGGAGTTCGATCGCGAACTCGCGACGCCCGAGGAGGCCCGCGCCATGCTCGGGCTCAAGGGCAGCGCGGCGGTGAACTTCTAAGGGACCACAAGCGGCGGACCGCAGACCACTGCGTTGATGACGACTCGGCGGTCCATGGTCTGCCGTCTGAACTGGAGGTCAGGTGAACAACGAACGCGAAGTCGTGGTCGCGGCGGCCTGCCGGACGGCCATCGGCAGCTTTATGGGGGCGTTGGCGGATGTGTCGCCCGTGACGCTCGGGTCGCTCGTCGTGCAGGATGCGCTGCGGCGCTGCGGCATCTCGCCGATGTACGTGGATGAAGTGATTCTCGGCTGTGTGCTCGACGCCGGTGTGGGTCAGAACGTCGCGCGTCAGATCGCCCTGGCTGCCGGCACGCCTGTGGAAGTGCCGGCCTACACCATCAACAAGGTGTGCGGCTCGGGCCTGAAGGCCTTGATCCTCGGCACCCAGGCCATTCGGCTGGGTGACGCCGACGTGATCGTGGCCGGCGGCGTCGAGTCCATGTCGCAGTCGGCGCACCTGCTGCCCGGCGCGCGCAAGGGCCTGCGCATGGGAGCCGCTCAGCTCCTCGACAGCATGCTGACCGATGGGCTCACCGATGCCAGCAGCGGCGTGCACATGGGCGTCACGGCCGAGAACATCGCCAAACGCTACGGGCTCTCTCGCCAGGACCAGGACGCTTTCGCGTGCGCGAGCCAGGCCAAAGCCGCGGCGGCGCTCAGCTCCGGCCGGTTGAACGACGAGATCGTGCCGGTCAGCATCCCGCAGCGCAAGGGCGACCCGATCGTCGTCACCCGCGACGAGTTCCCGCGGCCCGAGACGACGGTGCAAGGCCTGGCCAAACTCAAGCCGGCCTTCCAGTCGGACGGCACGGTGACGGCCGGCAATGCGTCGGGCATCAACGACGGCGCGGCCGCGGTGGTTCTGATGAGCCGCGAACGGGCCACAGCCCTCGGCGTGCGGCCGCTGGCCGTGATCAAGAGCTACGGGGTGGGGGGCGTCGACCCGGCGGTGATGGGCCTCGGCCCGATCCCGGCCACGCGCAAGGCTCTGCAGCGCGCCAGCCTGACCGTGGACGACCTCGATCTAATCGAGGCCAACGAGGCCTTTGCCGCCCAGGCCCTGGCGGTTCAACAGGAGCTGGGTCTGCCGGTTGACAAACTCAACGTCAACGGCGGCGCCATCGCGCTCGGTCATCCGATCGGTGCGTCCGGGGCGCGCATCGCCGTGACGTTGCTGCACGAGATGACGAAGCGCGGCTCGCAGCGCGGCCTGGCGACGTTGTGCATCGGCGGCGGCATGGGTGCCGCCATGATCTTCGAGCGAGCGACGGCCTGAGGAGACAAGCATGGCGATCAACGTGAAGGAAGAAACGATCGGGATCCTGTTCTCGGAACCCGACGTCGACGGTGCGCGCCGCTGGTTCGCCGAGAAGTCGCGCGTTCTCTCGAACAAAGTGATGACGGTCCGCGAGGCGGTCGAGCGCTTCGTGCCGGACGGCGCCTATCTGGCGTCTGGCGGCTTCGGAACCGTGCGCATCGCCACGGCGGTCTTGCACGAGATCGTGCGGCAGCGCAAACACAACCTCGGCTTTGCCGGCCACACGACCACCCACGACTTCGAGATCCTGGCCGCCGGCCAGTGCTTCGACCGCTGCGACGCCGCTTACGTCGTCGGGCTCGAGGTGCGCGGCCTGTCTCCGAATGCGCGGCGCTACATGGAGAGCGGCAAGGTTCAGGTGACCGAGTGGAGCAATGCCACGCTCGGCTGGCGCTTCAAGGCCGCGGCGATGGGCGTGCCGTTCCTGCCGGCCCGCACGCTGCTGGGGACTGACACGTTCCACCACAGCGCCGGGCGCACGATCGTGTGCCCTTTCACGGGCCAGACGCTGGCCGCCGTCCCGGCGCTCTATCCGGACGTGGGCGTCATTCACGTCCACCGCGCCGACGTGTACGGCAACGCCCAGATCGACGGCATCAGCGTGGCCGATTGGGACCTGGCGCGCGCCTGCAAGCGCCTGATCATCACCACCGAGCGGATCGTGGAGACCGATGAGATCCGGCGCAACCCCGAGCTCACTCAGATCCCGTACTGGCTGGTGGACGCGGTCTGTCATGTGCCCTACGGGAGCTACCCGGGCAACATGCCGTACGTGCACTACTCCGATGAAGCCCACCTGACGAAGTGGATGGAGGCGGAGCGAGATCCTGCCACCTTCGCCGAGTTCCTGAACACCTTCATCTATGGCACGCAGGATTTCGAGGGCTATCTCGCGCTGGCAGCTGGCGAAGCCCGCCTGGCCGAGTTGTGCGCGCTGGAACCCCTGAAGCGCAACCCGGAGGTCGCATGACCGAGCGTTACTCCTTGATGGAACTGATGGTGTGCGTGGCGGCCCGTCAACTCGAAGACGGCAAGACCGCCGTGATCGGCACCGGCATGCCGCTGGCGGCCGCGATGCTGGCGCAGAAGACGCATGCGCCGAACCTGATCATCCTGTTCGAGGCGGGCGGCGTGGCGCCGACGCTCGAGCGCCTGCCGCTCTCGGTCGCCGACTCGTACACGATGACGGGCGGGCTGATGCACAGCAGCATGGACGAGATCATGACGGCCTGCCAGCGCGGCGTGGTCGATTACACCTTCCTGGGCGGCGCTCAGATCGACACGTACGGCAACCTCAACTCGACCATGGTGGGCACCGATCTGCAGCGGCCGAAGGTGCGTCTGCCCGGCAGTGGAGGCGCCAACGACCTGGCGTCGCTGTGCTGGAAGACCCTGATCATCACGCCCCACGACAAACGCCGTTTCGTGCCGAAGCTCGACTTCCTGACCACGCCCGGGTATCTCTCGGGGGCAGGGGCACGGGAAGCCGCCGGGTTGCCGGCCGGTACGGGGCCCTACAAGGTCATCAGCACATTGGCGCTTATGGGCTACGATCCGGATACACGCCGGATGAGGGTGGAGAGCCTCCACCCGGGGGTGACAGTTGAGGACGTTCAGTCCAACACTGGGTTCGAGCTCCTTTTCGTCAAGCCACTTTCGGTAACAGCTGAGCCCACTGACGATGAGTTGCAGGTCCTGCGAGACCAGGTGGATCCGCTGGGTCTGATCATCGGCAAGCGGGCCGCGTGATGGACTTCTGTCGGGAAGCGATCTCTGACGCCGATTGACGAGGGGCGACCTCGCTATGGTGAAACAGCTCGCGATCCAGGTGGACAACTGCGGCGAAATTGATTTGTAGATCCGATAGAGTCACTTGCCTGCTTGGTTCGGCCCGAATCCTTTGGGACCATCGCTACGGTACAGGCTACAGCTGCACCAAATCAGCCTCCGTTGAGCCGCCCACCCTCGGGTCGCCTCAAACGAGGTGGGTTGCTGGTCCGAGGTATCGGGTGCCAGACTGGCGCTCATAACACGGAGGCTGCCGGCTCGATCCTGTCCTCGCTACTGCAAAGGCCGTGATCGCAAGGATCACGGCCGTTTTTGTTTTGATACGCGATCAGGGCTCATCACCCCTGAGTTACGCATCTCGTTGCCCTTATCAGCATCTCTCCGCGCTCCCGAGACGCCATGGACGGCGCACCGCCGTCAATCGCATGGAGAAACGATGATGACCGCCGTGAGAATATGGAGCGCGACAATGAGCCCTTTCAACAAGGCGGTCAGTTCACGTCGGTCGACGGCACACATTTGGGTCGTTCAGTAAGCCTAACGCCGTGCTGGTTGGCGAGTCGCTGGTTCGTCGATCTATAATCCAACTACTGCACCACGGCTCCAACAGCAACGGGTCGGACACGGCGCTCATCGTCCAGTCTCATCCTTTCGTCGCCCCAACCCACTGCTGGGATCGAGCCGGGATTCGTTCGTATTCGTCACCATCGGGTCGTCAACGCCATGTCGCGCACGTTCCGAATCGTCGTTCAGATCGCCAACGGTGACCCGTTTTGGGTCCAGGTCCGCGAGGCCGTCGACCAGCGCGCCAAGCAACTGGGTCTGGACATCGTTACCGTGGATTTCGACGACCCGTACGAGATCCCGGTTCGCGACCATGTCGTTCGCGTCGAGGAGCTTCTGGCGCAAGAAGTCGACGCCGTCGTGTGTCTCGATTGGCCTGAGAACCTCGCCCGCGAAACGCTTCGGATCGGCATCCCCATCGTTCAGGTCTCGGAGTCGGACGTCCGCGATCCGTTGTTCGTTTCGATGCTGGGGCTTCGCGACATCGCACGGGACATGGGCCATTTCCTGGCTCAGCGACTGGAGGGGCACGGTCGAATCTTGACGGTCGGCGGGCTCCTGTACGGCTTCGGCGAGGACGGCAAGAGCCGGGTGGCTGGACTCCACGATGCGCTCCACGACTATCCCGAGGTCGAACTGAGGCATGTTCCGAGCCTGTGGACGTACGAAAGCGCCTATGAGGAAGTGCGCAAGATCGATTGGGCCGAAGGTGAACGGTTCGATGCCCTCTTCGGCTTTTCGGATTCGCTGGCGCTTGGGGCACGGGATGCCGGGCGACCGATCGGCCTCGTCGATTCGCGCAGCCTGATCGTCGGCATCAACGGCGATCCGCTGGCGCTGGCCGAGATCCTGGGCGGGACCATGACCGCCACGGTGCAGACCTCGGCGCTCGATATCGCCCGGCAGGCGGTGGACCTGGCGCTCACGGCGGCGCGCAGGCTGCCCTTGCCCGCCCACTTCGGCTACAACCCGCAGTTCGTCACGGCTGACAACGTCGGCGCGGTCGCGGCCCAGAAACTCACCGCGATCGCCAGCCTTCCCAGCCGGCTGATCGGCGACAACCGACGCCAGGCTCACCAACGGCTGGCTCAGCTGGAGACCAGCCTCCGGATCAACCAGCAATTGGGCGGGTTGCTCGATCGGCATCGGCTGCATCGGGAAATCGCGGATCTGATCCGCGACAGCTACCAATACGACACGGTGCTGCTCTATTTGTGGGACAAGACGGCGCATGTCCTGTATGTCGATGATGCCACTCAGGCTCGTGTGGAAGTGGTCGTGTCGAGCGATGACTCGACACCGTTGGCGGAATCCCTGCACCGGAACGAACCGATCTTCATCCCCGACGTGCGCCACAGCCATCGTTTCGAGCCGGATCCAAACTGGCGCGATACCGTGTCGCGTGTCATCGTGCCGATCCGATTGGGGACGGAGATCCTGGGTTTGCTCGACTTGCACAGCCGCACCTTGCGCCAGCACGCCCGACAGGACTTGATCGGGCTGCAGGCATTGGCCGACCAGACGGGCATGGCCATGCGCAACGCCGAGCTATACGGGGTGGCGGTTCACGCCCGGGCGCAGGCGGAAAAAGCCGATCAACTCAAGACCCGTTTGCTCGCCAATGTCAGCCACGAGTTGCGCACGCCGCTCAATGTGATCCTCGGCTATGCGTCGACCGCGCTGGCCCAGCCCAATCCCTACGACACGGACCTGCCGGACAATCTCCGTCAGGACCTGAAGCAGGTCTTCTCGAGTGGCGAGCACCTGTTGCGCCTGATCAACGACTTGCTCGACCTCTCGCGGGCCGAGATCGGCGAACTCGACCTCTATCCGGAACGCATCTCGACTCGAACATTCTTGGAGGACACGCTTCGGACCCTATCCAGCGGCCTGCCGGCCCGACCAGAACTCAGCTGGCGGTTCGACGCGGCGGGTCAGCTTCCCGAGATCGAAGGCGATCCCGTGCGGCTGAGGCAGGTCCTCTACAACCTACTGAGCAACGCATACAAGTTCACGTTGACCGGCGAGATCGTCCTGGGCGCCGCGGTGGTGCCGCCGCACCTGCATGTGTGGGTGCGCGACACGGGCACCGGCATCCCGATGGACCTCCAGGAACGAATCTTCGAACCGTTCGTAACCAGCTTGAACGATCGTCGGCGGGCCGAGGGTGTCGGGCTGGGCTTGACGATTACGCGTCGCCTCGTGCTATTGCATGGCGGCCTCATCACGCTGGAAAGCCAACCCGGCCAGGGAAGCACGTTTCATCTTTATCTTCCTCTGCCGACCCTCGGCGGAGGCGGGGCCCGTGCAATCCCGACGGCTGCGCGTCCGATCTTCCTGGTGATCGGCGAGCCGGGCACGGCACCCGAGGAGGCCCTGGCGTTGGCGCAGCGCAACGCGTGGGCGATCGCCTTCGCCCGGTCGCCAGCCGATCTGGAGGCCGTTTGGGGGCAGGGCCAGCCGGTCGCGCTGGCGTGGGACCTGGGGAGCGCGGCCCAGGCCGACTGGGGCCTGATCGAGCGCATCCGCGCGTTGCCCCAACTGGCGACGTTGCCGTTTCTCCTCTACGCGTCCGAGGCGGCCGACGTGAGCGCCGGCGTGGCCCAGGTCCTGCTCAAGCCCTTCGATCGCCAATCGCTCGTCGCATCGATCCAGGCCCTGGCGCCCCAGCGAGCGAGCGGTCCGGTGCTGATCGTCGACGATGACCCACAGGCGCGTCAGTTGTATGCGGACGTCATCGCCGGGCATTTCCCAGATCGGGGCGTCGTGCAGGCCACAGACGGCGAGGCCGCGATCCGGCTGCTCGATGAGCAAACGCCCTGTCTGGTCATCCTGGACCTGATGATGCCGCGAGTCGACGGGTTCGAGGTGCTGGACGTTCTGCGGTCCCGGTCCGCCACGCAACGCGTGCCCGTCATCGTGCTCAGCGGCAAGGTTTTGACGCAGGACGATATCGCGCGCCTCAGCCAGCCGCGCGTGCAATTCCAGACCAAGGATCTGCTCTCGGAAGACGAACTGGCCGAGGCGCTCCGTCGCGCGTTGGAAGGCACCGAGGCGCTCCCGCAGCCGACGAGCACGGTGGTCAAGCGCGCGATCGCATACCTTCACCAGCATTACGGCGACGATCTGGCGCGCCCGGACATCGCCGCGGCGGTCGGCGTGAGCGAAGACTACTTGAGCCGGATCTTCCGGCAAGAGGTTGGCCTTTCACCGTGGGATTTTCTCAACCGCTATCGCGTTCAGCAGGCCAAGACATTGCTCCGCGCCAGCGACGCCCCGATCCTGCACATTGCGGGTCAGGTCGGGTTCAGCGATCTGTCCTATTTCAACCGCGTCTTTCGCAAATACGTCGGCCGCGCCCCCACCGCCTATCGACGCGACGAGTCGTAGGAGCCCGGGTATCGCCGTGGCCAGGCCGCTGAATAATCCAAATGGACCCCGCTATCGTCCAAGACAGAGCGGGGTCCTTCATATAGCCTGCCTCTAACCCTGACCACACGCATGACGATCTGCCGCTGGCAAACGGGTCACCACCGTCACGTCGTGGATCGGGCCGAGCGTGCGGATCGTCGCGCGGCACAGACGAAGTGATCCATATGATCCGTTTCAATTCCCATACGGGCCTGTTCAACCTCAACCTCCAGACCAGCTATTACGCCTTCCAGGTCAACGAGGCTGGCCAACTCCTCCACGTTGGCTGGGGCGCGCGCCCGACCGGCGCAGCCCCAACGGACGCGGTCGATGGCGCAGTCCCCCTGGTGGCTCACAAGAACGGCAGCTTTCTGGTTCAGCATGAGCCGTATGAGTTGCTGACGTATGGCGACATCGCGCTCTTTGAACCCACCCTCAAGGTGACGTTTTCGGGGTCAGGCCGGCCGCTCGCCCCCGCTGAGGCGTCGCACGCCGCCATCCGCGATGTGCGCCTGTCCTACGTCAGCCACGAGATCGTGACCGACGCCCAACCCGGATATGCCGCCCAACACGGACTGCCCGTTCGGAATTCGGCGTCGCGAGAGACCCTGCGAGTCCGACTGGCCGACCCGAGTTGCGATTTCGAAGTGACGGCGTGCTACCGCCTCACTCCCGAACACGACGTGATCGAGCGGTGGTTGGAGCTCGACAATGTCGGCCAGGCCCCGGTAGGGGTGGAGATCTGCTACTCGGCCTCGCTACACCTGCCGGCCGGCACCACGGAATTGACCACGGTCAGCGGCACCTGGGCCCGTGAATTCACGACCCAGCGTGAACGGTTGACGCCCGGACAAAGGATCGTCGAGAGCCGAAGCCTGCAGACCAGCCACTTCAGCAATCCCTTCTTCCTGCTCAACCGGCCCGGTCAGGCCTGGGAGGAAAGCGGGCACGTGTACTTCGGCGCATTGGCGTACAGCGGCAGCTGGCGCATGGCGTTTGAACAACTGCCCACGCACGCCGTCCGTGTCCATGCCGGTTACAACCCCTTTGACCATTCATTTGAACTGGCGCCAGGCGAGCGCCACGTCACACCGGCATTTGTCACGGGTGTCTGCGGAGACGGCTGGGGCGGCGCGAGCCGCCGTCTGCACGCCTTCACGCGCGAACGCGTGCTGCCCGCTCCGAACCGCGCGACGGCGTGGCGGCCGGTGCTCTACAACGGCTGGGAGGCCTCCTACTTCAATCTCAGCGAGGCCGGCCAAATTGCTTTGGCCCGCAAGGCCGCGGCCATCGGCGTCGAGTTGTTCTGTGTGGACGATGGCTGGTTCGGCGGGCGCCGCACCGACACGGCGGGTCTGGGCGATTGGATTGTCAGCCCGGCCGTCTTTCCCAATGGGCTGGAGCCCCTGATCGCTGAGACGCATCGGTTGGGCATGAAGTTCGGGCTCTGGGTCGAGCCCGAGATGGTCAATCCCGACTCGGACCTGTACCGGGCGCATCCGGACTGGGTCCTGCACTTCCCGGGTCGGCCGCGGACCCTGGCCCGCGATCAGATGATCCTGGACTTCGGCCGGCCGGAAGTGGTCGAGCACGTTTTCACCGCCCTGGACGAACTGGTTCGGCGCTATTCGATTGAGTTCTTCAAATGGGACATGAATCGGCTGGTCACCGAGCCCGGCTCGGTCGCCGGCCGGAACATCTGGCACGCACACGTTGCCGGCGTCTACAGCCTTTTCGACCGGCTCCGGCGGGCACATCCGACATTGGACATTCAAAGCTGTTCGGGCGGTGGCGGGCGCATCGATCTCGGCATCCTGGCCCGGGCCGACCAGGTGTGGACCAGCGACAACACTGACGCCCTGGATCGGATCCGCATCCAGGAAGGCTTCAGTCTCGCTTACCCGGCGCGAACGATGGAGGCCTGGGTGACCCACGAGCACAGCCATATCACCCAACGCGTCACGTCGTTGGCCGTGCGGTTCGACGTCGCCATGCGCGGCGTGCTGGGCATTGGGTCCAGCCTCAACGAACTCGATGAGATTGAGTTGACCGAGTACGCGCGCTATATCGCTTTCTACAAGCGACTGCGGCCCGTGATCCAGGGCGGGGCGCTCTACAGGCTGCAAAGGCTCGAAGAGTGTGACGCCTCAGTGATCGAATACGTGACGGGCGATGGGCGCGAAGCCGTGTATTCGGTGGTCCTGCGTGATCATCAGATGGACCGGATCCGTCCGCCCGCGCCGCTCAAAGGCCTGATCGCGAACGGCTGCTATCGCGTCCTCGACCGGGATTCGCGCGAGGTCCATCGGGCCAGCGGCTATGAGTTGATGACTCTGGGCATCCCGATGGAAGCCAATGAGTGCCCGGGGTACAGTCGCACCCTCCATATCGAGCTTGTGCCGTGAGTCTCGGATAGACCGGCGACCTGCCGCGCCCGTGCGGCAACGGTCCACGGGCCTCCGGGTGACACGGTCTTGCGCTTCCTATCTGGGCGCGGCCGCGGATCTGGCCCGGATGCTTGCCGATTGACGTCTGGCCGTGACGCTGCAGGGCGATGGGCCCCAGAACCGGCGTGGCTCGGTGACTCGCCCTGGCCCTCCCCCAACCGGCCACGGAATAATCCAAATAGGCCCCGCTATTGTCCAAGACATGGCGGGGCCCTTCGTTTAACCTGCCTTTGAGCCTGAAGACACAACCTGACCGATTGGCCGATCGCCTGCTGACCATGACCGCCGCACCGCAGACCGTGCTCATCATCGAGGAAGACGAAGCCACCCGGCATCTGTACGAGCGGGCGCTGGGCGCGGCGTTCGACGTGTTTGCTGTCGCGCCGGACGTGACCTGGGAGACGCTTTCGACCCATTTGCCGCTCAATGCCGTGGTGATCGAGCCCGGACCGGTCGATGGCCCAGGCTGGAACCTGATCCGCGAATTTCGGCGACATCCCGAAACCCGCGCAACGCCCATCGTCTTGTGCACGTCGCAGGACGACCGCAGCCTGGATCAGGAACTGGGCGTGGCTGCCCATCTGGTCAAACCGGTACTACCCACCGACTTGGTACTCGTGATCCGCGGCGTTCTCACCGACGCCCACCCCTAAGGAGGTTCATCGCCATGGCCCAAGCGCTCGCCGCCTCGTCGACGCCCCGGCACTCCTGGACGCATCGCCTCTTTGGGCGGGATGCCCTGACTGCCTGGATCTTCATCCTCCCCAGCCTGATCGGTTTCGTGGCGTTCTATGCCGTGCCGGCGGTTCGCGGCCTGTATTTCAGCTTCACCGACTGGGACATGCTCAGCGACGCGAAGTTCATCGGCGTCGACAACTACGCCGCGATCTTCAACGACAAGCAGTTCTGGTCGTCGCTGAGCGTCACGCTCTACTACGTGGTGTTGAACATCCCGGCCCAGACGATCCTGGCGGTTCTGCTGGCCGTGATGATGGACCGCGTCGTCAAGTCGACGCTCGTGCGCAGCATCTTCATCCTGCCGTGGCTGCTCCCGGCCGTGATCGTAGGCGCCATCTGGGCCTGGATCCTCAATCCGGGTCTCGGTCCGATCGGCACGATCTTCCGCGCGATCGGCCTTACGCCGCCGGGATTCCTGGGCTCGCCGGATCTGGCCATGCCCTCGGTGGCCATGATCAATATCTGGCAGTACACGGGCAACGCCGCGCTGCTCATCTTCGCCGGGCTGCAAACGATCCCCAAGGAGATCTACGAGGCCGGCTCGATCGACGGCGCCAGCGAGCCGCGCATGTTCTTCTCGATCACGCTGCCGCTGCTGCGCCCGGTGCTGGTCTTTGTGCTCGTGACCACGATCATCGGCTCCTTCCAGGTGTTCGACACGATCGCTGTGACGACGACCGGCGGGCCGGCCGGGGCGACGCGCGTGATCCTCTGGTACATCTACGAGTTCGCGTTCAACCGCTTCCAGATGGGCTACGCCACGGCCGTCTCGGTGATCCTGTTCCTGATCCTGATCACGATCACGATCTTCCAGATGCGCGTCCTCAACGCCAACTCGTCAGATCTCGGCTGAGTTCACCACGAGAGAACCATGGCTACTCAAACCCTATCTCCACTCGAGGTCCGCAAGCCCCGAAGCCGCGTCTCGGCCGGCAAGGTGATCGCCTGGGTCGTGGTCGTGCTGGCGATCGTGATCACGCTCGTGCCGTTCTGGTGGGTGGTGCGCACCGCGCTCTCCACGAAGAAGCAACTCCTGGCAAGCCCCGACTCGATATTGCCGGTCGGATTCACGATGACCAATTTCGCCCGAGTGCTGGGAATGGTCGACGCGGCCACGGCGATCTCCATGGGCGGCTCGGGGCAGAAGATCAACTTCTGGCTGTTCACGCGCAACTCCATCATCGTGACACTCACGATCGTCATCGGGCAGACGTTCTTCTCGGCGCTGGCGGCCTACGCCTTCGCCCGGCTGAAGTTCAGGGGCCGCGACCTGATGTTCAACCTGTTTCTGGCGGCGCTGATGGTGCCCGGCATCGTCACGCTCATCCCCAACTATCTGCTCGTCAACCGCGATCTGGGGTGGGGCAACACGTTCCTGGGGATCGTCGCCCCGAGCCTGTTGATGTCGCCCTTCGCGATCTTTTTCCTGCGCCAGTTCTTTCTCGGGATCAACCCCGAACTCGAAGAGGCGGCTTCGCTTGACGGGGCCAGCGCGTTCGGCATCTTCTGGCGCGTCGTCCTGCCGATGAGCGGCCCCGCGATCGCAACCCTGGCGCTGCTCACGTTCGTCAGCACCTGGAACACATACCTGTGGCCGCTGTTGATCGGAAAGGACGAAAGCGTGCGCGTGCTGACTGTCGCGTTGGCGGTCTTCAAATCGCAAACTCCGCAGGGCGCGCCGGACTGGACCGGGCTGATGGCCGCGACCCTGATCAGCATGCTGCCGACCCTGGGCGTCTTCCTGTTCTTCGGGCGCCGCGTCGTGAATTCCATCCAGTTCACGGGCTTCAAGTGAGCCGATCCGCTCACCGGACCCGACCAGGAGGTGAAGTCTGCAGGGATCCCAAACGCACTCGACACTCGTGTTCTCGTCAACGACTGATTCAAGACTCTCGGAGGAGTAAGTCATGAGCATGCAGAAAACCCTGTCCGCCGGCAGCGCCCTGTTGGTAAGCGCGAGCCTGGTGCTGGCCGCGTGCGGCCCCGCCGCCACGACCGAGGCGCCGGCGACGACGGCGCCCGAGGCCACAAGCGCCCCGGAGGCCACGGCTGCGTCTGAGGCCACCGCCGCGCCCGAAGCCACCGCTGCGACGTCCGGCGAAGGCGTCACCATCCGCTACACGATGTGGGACTCGAACCAGCTGCCGGTCTACCAGCAGTGCGCGGACGCATTCCACGCCAAGAACCCGAACATCACGGTCGCAGTCGAGCAGCAGGGCTGGGACGACTACTGGAACGCCATCCAGACCGGCTTCGTCAGCGGCGACGCGCCCGACGTGTTCACCGATCACCTCGCGAAGTATCCGGAGTTCGCGGTCAAGGAACAGATCCTGGACATCGAACCCTACGTCCAGCGCGACGGCGTCGACACAAGCGTCTACCTGACCGGCCTGGCCGATCTGTGGGTGCGCCAGGGCAAGCGCTATGGCCTGCCCAAGGACTGGGACACGATCGCGATCTTCTACAACGCCGACATGCTCGCAGCGGCCGGCATCGATCCCGCGATCATGAAGGACTGGACCTGGAACGCCCAGGACGGCGGGTCCTTCACCGAGACGATCGCCAAGCTGACGATCGACAAGAACGGCAAGAACGGCCTGGATCCGGCGTTCGACAAGGCCAACGTCGCGCAGTACGGCTTCATCCATCAGGGCGCTGGCGGCTTCTCGGGCCAGACCCAGTGGAGCATGTTCGCGGTGAGCAACGGCTTCAAGTTCACCGACGGCCCGTGGACGACCAAGTACTACTACGACGATCCCAAGCTGGCCGAGACCATGGCCTGGTATTACGGCCTGGTCGAGAAGGGCTACGCGCCCACCGTCGAAACCCTGACGGGCGTGGGCGGCGATGCCTTCTTCGTCGCCGGCAGCGGCGCCATGACCACCGAGGGCTCGTGGCAGATCGGCTACTTCCTGGACAACAGCTCGTTCAAGGTCGGCTTTGGCCTGCTGCCGATCGGCCCCGAAGGCCGCAAGAGCATGTTCAACGGCCTGGCCGACTCGATCTACGTCGGCACCAAGCACCCGGAAGAAGCCTGGCAGTGGGTCAAGTTCGCTGCCTCGGCCGAGTGCGCCAACATCGTCGGCGACAGCGGCGTGGTCTTCCCGGCGCAGCAGTCGGGCGTCGAGCGCAACCTCAAGGCGCGCGAGGCGCAGGGCGTCGACGTGACGGCCTTCACCGACACCGCGCTCGACCCGAACTCGACCTTCCTGTTCCCGATCACCGATAATGGCTCGCAGATCGCCAACATCATGACCCCGGTGATGGACTCCATCATGCTGGGTCAGGCGGACCCCGATATCGCGACCGTGTTGAAGAACGCGAACGACGAAGTCAACGCTCTGTTCAAGTAAGTCTCGTTCTCTCCTAAGGGGTAGTGAGGCGCTGGGTCCGCCTCACTACCCCGTCTTCTTGATTGGCCCAGAACGCCAGGATCGTCACGGGGCTATCCCATGCGCGCACGAGGTCAGCTGAAACGTTGGGTGTTGCTGATTGCGGTGCTGATCACCGGTTGCGACCGCACCCCGTCGACGGACCCGGGCTCGAACGCCGACGTCTTCAGCGGTCCTGCGACGGCCGCGACGGCCGCGCTTCACTCGCTCGAGAAACTAGCCCAATGCGGTGATGGTTTCGTCCCGTACCCGCTCGACCACGTGACGATCGGGCACGACCCGGACATCCACAAGTTCGAAAGCAACGGCTCCGGCGTCGCCGTCGGCGACCTGGATGACGACGGGTTGCTCGACATCGTCCTGGCCAACGTCGGCGGCCAGGCGACTGTGCTGTGGAACCAGGGCGGTTTCGCGTTCGAGACGCAACGCCTCAACGACATCGAGACCCGCGCGGTCGCCGTCGTCGACGTCGACGGCGACGGCCGCCTGGACATCGCCTTCACCCATCAGGCCGCCTCGGTCAGCTTCTGGCGCAACACGCCGGCGACCGCACCCGGCGAGCGACCGACCTTCACGCTCGGCGGTCTGCGCGGCGTTACGTATCCGGCGCATGCGATGGCCTGGGGTGACCTCAACGACGATGGGCGGGTCGACCTGGTGACCGGCTCTTATGACGCCGAACTGCTCCTTAGGTTGGGCAACGCGTTCATGTTCAGCAGCGGCGCCGGTGTGGTCGCCTACACGCGCACGGCCGACGGGTTCACGGGAACGCGTCTGGCCGACAGCTCGCAGGCCCTCGCCATCTCGCTGACGGACCTCACCAGCGACGGCAGGCCGGACATCCATGTGGGCAACGACTTCGCGCTCGTCGACCAGTTTTGGTCCCAGACCGACGGTGGCTGGCAGCCCGCCAGCCCGTTTCCGGTCATGACGCACAGCACGATGGGCCTGGATGCCGGCGACGTCGACAACGACGGGCAGACCGAGTTGTTCGCCAGCGACATGAACCCGTACGACACCGGCGTCGAGACCATGACGCGCTGGCTGCCGATGATGCATGAGCTCGATAAGCCGAGGCCGATGGGCGATCCGCAGTTCAACGAGAACATGCTCTTCAAGCGCGGGCCCGATGGCACGTACTCGAACGTGTCGGCCGAGCGCCGGGTCAACGCCAGCGGCTGGAGTTGGTCGGGCGAGTTCGGGGACCTCGACAACGACGGCTTCCTCGACCTGTACGTCGTCAACGGCATGATCGACGCGGACCTGTTCGATTACCTACCAAACCACGAGCTCGTCGAGCAGAACCAGGCGTTCCGCAACCAGGGCGATGGCAGCTTCATGCCCGCGCCAGAGTGGAAGCTGAGCGCGACCGAGAGCGGCCGCGGGATGATGATCGCGGACTTCGACAACGACGGCCGGCTCGACATCGTCGTCAACAATCTGCGCGCCCCGGCGATCCTGTACGCCAACCAAACGTGCGGTGGGCAAGCCGTCGAGGTGTCGCTCAAGTGGCTTGCCGCGCAAAACACCCAGGCAATTGGCGCGCAACTGGCGCTGCATACCACCGCCGGCACGTTCTATCGTGACGTCCGCGTGAGCTGCGGCTATCTCTCCGGCAGCCCGGCGCGAGTTCATTTCGGCGTCCCCGCCGGGGCCGTGGTTCAACGCCTCGAGGTGCGCTGGCCCGATGGCGCCGTCACCGCGACGACCGAGGCGGTGGCGGGCGGCTGGTTGACCCTCACCCGTCAGGAGCCCTGACATGCCAGAACCGACACGACCCTCCACTGCGGCGCGGCCGTTTCTCAATCGGTGGCCGATCCTGGCGCTGATGAACCCGGGCGAGCATATGCCGTGGTTGATCGCCGCCATCCTGACGGGCATCGTGGCCGGCTCGCTGGTCATGCAGTGGTTGGAGTGGCCGTTCTGGACCGCCGTGGCGGTGATGATCGTTTGTTTGCTCGTGCCCAGCATCATCAAGTGGCGTGCGGATGAAAAGCGGTACGGCGTCGTCGTGATGGGCATCAGCTTCCTGCTGATCACACAAGGCTTCCACACCCTCGAGCACGTGGCCCAGTGGGTTCAGTTTCACGTCCTCAGTTGGGACAAGCGCGCCGCGGTCGGCCTGCTGTCACCGGCCAACAGCGAGTGGGTCCACTTCGTGTGGAACTGGATCGTCGTGATCGTCCTCCTGCTGCTCATCTGGCGCGGCATGCGGAACTTCTGGATCTGGCCGATGCTGATCTGGGCCTTGGCGCACACGGCCGAGCACACCTACATGTTCGTCCGCTATCTGGAAGTGCTCGACAACCTCCGTTCGCTCGGGATCACGGACGTGACGGCTCAAGGGCTGCCCGGCTTCTTTGGCCGTGACGGCTGGCTGGCGCGCAATGCCCAGATCTGCGGGCCGCTGCTCGCGAGTTTCCCTGGCCTGGCCACGGCCAATCGCATCGACGTGCACTTCTGGTGGAACATGGGCGAGATCAGCCTGTTGCTGCTTGCCGCAAACCAGTATCTCTCCAAGACATTCAAGATCGGCGCAACGTCTGCCGCGGCAACGACGATTGAGCCTCCGACGAAATGAGGATAGCCTTTCCATGACCAAGATCGCGTTTATCGGTGCGGGGAGCACGGTGTTTGCCAAGAACCTGCTTGGCGACATCCTGAGCTTTCCGGAGTTGCAGGACGTCACGATCAGTTTGATGGACATCAACCCCGAACGGCTGCGCACGTCCGAGATCGTGGCGCACAAGATCGCCGA
>JBGAJV010000101.1:0-13710 GCA_044224715.1 Anaerolineales bacterium
CGAGAGGCGAGGGGCGAGGCGCTCGCTCCCGCGCCTCCTTGCAGTACAATGCGCCAAGACTGTCGGAGGAGGGAACGCATGTCGACAACCATTGCGGTGCTTGGGGGCACAGGCCCTGAAGGCGGCGGCCTCGCGTTGCGCTGGGCGCACGCCGGTCATACCGTCATCATCGGCTCGCGCGACGCTGCGCGCGCTCAGGCTGCGGCCGAGGCCATCAACGCGAAAATCGGGGCCGAAAGAGCCCGGGGAGCCGCGAACGCCGAAGCCGCCGAAGCCGCCGAAATCGTGGTGCTGACCGTGCCGTATGCCGCGCACGAAGCCACGCTCCAATCGGTCAAAGCGGCCTGCCAGGGCAAGATCCTGGTCGATGTCACGGTGCCGCTCGTGCCGGGCAAGGTGACGCGCGTGGCGCTGCCGCCGGGCGGCTCGGCCAGCCAGGAGGCGCAGGCCCTGCTCGGACAAGATGTGCGCGTGGTCACGGCCTTCCAGAACATCTCGGCCGAACACCTGCAGGAACTCGGCGACCCTGTCGACTGCGACGTGCTGGTCTGCGGCGACGACAAGGCCTCCAAAGCCACCGTCATCGCGCTCGCCAAAGACGCCGGCATGACCGCCTACGATGCCGGTCCACTGGCCAACGCCGTCGTGCCCGAAGGGCTGACCTCGGTGCTGATCGGCCTCAACATCCGGCACAAGGTCAAGCACAGCGGAATCAAGATCACGGGCATCGCCGATTGACGATTTGCGATTGCTGATTGACCCTCAACCAGCGACCAGAAATCGTCGATCGGAAGTACGATGCCATAACCTTCTCGAGGAGCACAACATGATCGTCACTACCGCGCAGTTGTTCAAGCTCGCCTACGGCAAGTACGCCGTGGGGGCTTACAACATCAACAACATGGAGCAGGCGCTCGGCCTGTTCGAGGGCTGCTTGCAGTCGAATGCGCCCTTCATCATTCAGCTATCGAAGGGCTCGCGCAAGTACGCGGGCGCCAAGATGATCGAGGCGATCATCCGCGCCGCTGAGGAGCGCTACCCCGAGGCCGTATTCGCCGTGCACCTCGACCACGGCGACGAGCCCACCTGCTACGACTGCATCGACTCGGGCTTCTACAGCTCGGTCATGATCGACGCCTCGCATGAGGTCTTCGACGAAAACGTCGCGATCACCAAGCGCGTCGTCGAGCGCGCGCACGCCAAGGGCCTGTCGGTCGAGGCCGAGCTGGGCATGCTCGGCGGCGTCGAGGAAGACATCAAGGTCGACGAGAAGCACGCCGCCCTGACCGACCCCGACGATGCCGAGAAGTTCGTCAAGCTCTCGGGCTGCGACTGTCTCGCCGTCGCGATCGGCACGAGCCACGGTGCGTACAAGTTCAAGGGCCAGCAATCGTTGCACTTCGACCGCATCGAGGCCATCCAGGGCAAGATCCCGGGCTACCCGATGGTCATGCACGGCTCGTCGTCGGTTCCGCAGGACGAGGTCGCGCGGATCAACGCGGCCGGCGGCGGCCTCGATCCGTCGGCCCGTGGCGTCGACGAGAACGAGTTCGCGCGCGCCGCGAAGCTCGGCGTGACCAAGGTCAATATCGACACCGACGGCCGCCTGGTGTGGACCCGCGTGCACCGCGAGTTCTTCAAGGATAAGCCCGCCGACTTCGACTTCCGCACACCCGGCAAGATCTTCATCGCCGAGTACGCCAAGTTCATCGCGCACAAGAACGAGAAGCTCGGCTCCGCCGGCCAGTTGGCCGTTGTCAAAGCCGCCCTCAGCTGATGCACGATCGAGAGATCGGCGCCCACAAAGCGCCGATCTCTCTTTTCCCTCCGATGCACGCGTTTCAGGACCGCAGTGGAACGCTCCGCTCGCTGAACCGGGCGCGGGTCGGGTCATTGCCCGAAGCGCTGGTTGACCCCGAGATCCTCGGCAAGAACGGCCTGCAGCTGGCGACAGGCTGGGCCCTCATTCATGATCTGATCCCTCAAGCTGCCGCGCTCGGTCTGGTGGGTCCGGGACCCGAACTGCCGCACGACCTCGATCGATTGCTGCGCGACCCTGGCACGGCAGAGTCTCAACGTCTTCGAGCAGAAGAGATCGTGGAGCGCTTCGGGCGTCGCCTTGGCTGTCTTCTGCTGGCGCTCAAACTCGGTGAGCCCGCCACGCGCGCGGCGCGACCCGAATGGGGAGACGACCAGTGGGTGTTCTGGCGCGACCTGCGGCGCATCGTCATCGGCGGCGGGCTGCTGAGCGGACGGATCGGCGAAGCGGTGTTGCCGGCGGCCCAGGCCGTGCTGGATGCGCACGGCGCCGCCGAGTTGAGGCTCGAGCGCTCGCGCTTCGGAGCGGCGGTGGCGGTCGCGGGCCTGTCGCGCTGCCTCCCCCTGCCCGCCCAAGTTCGCTGGGTCTTCGATTTTGGCCAGACGTCGATCAAGCGCGGCGTCGCCACCTACGCTGGCGGACGGGTGACGGCGTTGACGATCAGGCCCGCGAAGCCGTCGGTGTGTCCGCCCATCGAGGCCACAGGAGCCGATCGCGCCGATATCGAGCGACAGTGGACCGCGATGCTCGACGTCGTGGCCGAGAGCGTCGAGGCCGGTCCGGCCGCGTCAGACGCGATCGACCTCGGCCTCTGCCTGGCCACGTATCTGTTCGACGGCCACCCTGACCCGAACGACGTCGGCTGCTACGGACGATTGCGCGTGCTGGCGCCGAACCTCGCGACGTGGATGCACTCCGCCTTCGAAACACGTTTCGGTCGCCCCGTGCGGCTTCACGTATTCCACGATGGCACGGCCGCGGCGCTCTCCGAGGACAGCGACGCGCACACGCTCGTGCTCACGATCGGCACCGCGCTCGGCAGCGGCTTCCCCGAGATGAACGTGCCCGTGGCGCCCTTTGCCGAAGGCTTCACGTTGTCTGAGTAATCGTCACCCGACCAGCGCGATCACCAGCACGCCCGCCGCGATCAACAAGACACCCGCAAGACGCCCCTGCCCGACCGGTTCCTTGAGCACGATGGCGCCGAGCGCCACGCCAAAGAGGATGTTAAGTTCGCGTACCGCGCCGACGTACGCGATCGGCGCGAAGCTGTAGGCCACGAGCACCAGCAGATATGCCGTCAACGACAGCGCGCCGATCAGGGCGAGCCGGCCGGCGTGTCGCCGGCCCTCGGCGCGCATGGCCGCGAAGCCCGCGCGCCAGGCGACCAACGGCGTGAGGAACACAGCCGTCCACAAGAACGCCAGCGAGGTATACGGCAGCGCCGGCACCTGCCGCACCGCCGCGCCGTCGATGATCGAATAGGTCGAGATACAGACCGCGACTCCGAGGGCGTAGAGCACGCCGCGCGGCGCCAACCCTGCGGATCCGTCCCGGCGCGAGAACACGCCACCGGTCACCATCAGGCCAACGGCCAGCAAGGCCATGCCGGCCCAACCCGCGGGGCTCGGCGACTCGCCCAGGAACACGAGCGCCCACACCGCAAGCAGGCCCGGCGCCGTGCCACGCGCAATCGGGTAGGCCACCGAGAAGTCCGTCGCGTCATAGGCTGTGGCCAGTAAAAAGTAGTAGGCCGCCTCAGCGGCGGCGCTGCCCAACACAAAGGGCCAGATCGACGCCGGCAACGGCGGGAAGAATACCAGGGCCGGCAGGAACAACACCGCGCCGAACAGCATGGCCCACCACGCGGCGGCCTGTTTGTCTTGGGCTTGTTTGAGGAGCAGGTTCCAGGTGGCGTGCAGCGCCGCTGAGAGGAGGAGAAGCCCCAGGGCGAGGAGGGTCATAGGGAGCGCAGGAGCGCGGGAGCGGAGCGCGAACGCTCCCGCGCTCCTGCGCTCCCACACTCCCCTGTGCTTAGATTTCCGAAATCGTCACGGGCCCGTCCGCGGGCTCGGCGTCGGCGCGATCGAAGACGGCGCGCGCCAGGGCCTCGAAGGACAGCGCCACCGCCGACTCCGGTTGGCTGACGACGACGGGCACACCCGCGTCTCCGCCGACGCGCACCTGCGGATCGAGCGGGACCTCCCCCAAAAACTCGACGTCGGTGTCGCGCGCGAGCTGACGCCCGCCGCCGTGGCCAAAGACGTCGAGCTTGCTGCCGTCGGGCATGAGCATGTAGCTCATGTTCTCGACGATGCCCAGGATCGGCACTTCCATCTCGCGGAAGCCTTCGAGCCCGCGCCGGGCATCCGCCTGCGAGACGACCTGCGGCAGCGTGACGATGACGGCGCCGGTGAGCGCGAAGGACTGCGAGACAGCCAGCTGGGCGTCGCCCGTGCCCGGCGGCATGTCGATCAACATGACGTCGAGATCCCCCCACGCCACGTCGGTGACGAACTGCCGGATGGCCTTGTCGAGCATCGGGCCGCGCCAGATGATGGCCTGATCCGGCCGAACGATGAAGCCCATCGAAAACAACTCGACGCCGTGTACGTGCGCCGGCGGCAGCTTGTTGTTGACCGCGACCGGGGCGTAATCGGAGGCGCCCAACATGATCGGGGCATTTGGGCCGTAGATATCGGCGTCGAGCAGGCCAACCTTGTGACCGGCCTTCGCCATCGCGACGGCGAGGTTCGCGGCGACCGTGCTCTTGCCGACCCCGCCTTTGCCGGAGGCGATGGCGATGATCTTCTTGGCCGGCGCGAGCAGCGGCGCGGGCTGTTGGCCGGGAAATGGTGGACGAGCGGACATGACGTTACCTCTGAAGTCGAGCGGAATACGTGACGGGGAAATGTACCACGGATGTCGCGGGGAGCGCAGGAGCGCGGGAACGCTCCCCGCAACTCTCCGCCCTACGCCCCCCGCTCGCGGAGCACCTGACCGACCTGTCGCAGAACGCTCTGCTCCTCGGGGTGAATGTCGCCGAACGGGCGCGGGCCGACGTTGAGCATGAAGACCGCGCGGCGCTCTTTCAGGATTTCGTGCAGGCTGAGGATATTCTCGACGCTGCGCAGCCGATGGTTCCAGGGCTGATAGGACCAGCCGAAATTGATGTTCCACCACGACGCCAGCGGCTTGTCGCCGATGGCCGTCGTATTGAACCCGATCGTGTTCTCTCCCGGCAGGTCGAGCTCCCAAACCTGATAGTCCTCGCCCTTCAGCGGCAACACGTGCGTATTGTTCGCGATCACGGCGTTCGGCTGCAGGCTATGGATCAGGTCGTACGTCCCGGCCAGATCCCACGGGCCGCCAGCGGCGAACCACGTGCGTTCCTCGTCGCTCTCCCAGATCGTGCGCGGCCAATACCCATCGAAGACGAAACCGCCCAGTTCGCCGTAGTTGGTGCACAGTTCGCGGATTTGGCCCTGATAGAAGGCGAGGTAGGCCGGCCAGTCGGCCCGATACGCCGGGTGGGACCAATCCACGAGGGAATAGTAGAAATGAAGCGCGATGCCGCGCGCCTGCAGCGCTGGCGCGAGTTCAGCCAGGATGTCGCGGCCAAACGCCGTGTTCTTCACGTTGAAGTCGGTGAGCGCCGTGTCCCACAGACAGAAGCCGTCATGGTGCTTGGAGGTGATGAACAAAAACTTCTGCCCGGCCTCGACCATCAGGTCGCCCCACTCGTCGGCGTTGAAGCGGGTCGGGTTGAACTGCCGCATGCGCTGGCGGTACGCGTCGTACGGGATCTTGTCGAAGTAATAGATCCACTCGCCGCCGTGATGGCTCAGGCTGTACAGGCCCCAATGCATCGACAGACCGTATTGCGCGTCGACGAAACGGCGCAGGCCATCATCCGATGCCTGTAGCCGGGCGCCACGCGTATCCTCAAGCGAGGCGTGTTCGACAGTCTTCATGATGGTTTCCTCATGTGGGGTTCTCGTCCCGGGCCTCGTGACGTTTCCGCCCATTGTAGTGGCAAGAGCGGCCGGCGGGCAACGATCAGAACAGCGGCCTGCCTGAACGAGTCGCCGAGGTTGCCCTCGAATGGCGCATGTTTTCGCGACGGCTCAGCCCACACCCCCTAAGGCGAAAACGAGGAGGCCGACCACTGCGAACATCGTCGAATCGGGCGCACCGGATGAACAGAAACCTTTCGCGACAATTTCCAACCGACTGCGAGGCCGGTAACGGGCCGCTGGTCGGCGCCATCGCCGCTCCACCCGTCACCGCTCAGGTTCATGTCGGCGACGGGCTCGGGATCTCGATATTCAGCGCGACACCGCCGCGTCGCGGGGAGTCGACCCGCATGCTGCCGCCGAGCAGCGCGACGCGCTCGCTGATGCCGAGCAGGCCGAAGTGCTTGGTGGCCGAGAGCGCCGCCAGATCGACCGGCTCGGCGATGCCCTGGCCATCGTCCTCGAGCCGCAGGAGCAGCTGCGTCGACGCGGTGCGCTGCAACGAGAGCCGCACGCGCCGCGCCGCTGCATGCTTGCGGACGTTGTTGAGCGCTTCTTGCACGATGCGGAAGATCGACAGCTCGATCGGTTCGGGCAGGCGACCCAGCTCGGTGTCGACATCGAGCTCGAGCGCGACGTGGTTCTTGTCGGCCCACTCCTGGGCGTGAGAGCGAATGGCCGCGGTGAGGCCATGGCTGTCGATCGTCGGCGGGCGCAGGTCACTGCATAGCCGCCGCAGATCGGTGACGATGAGCCGGATGTCCTCGCGCAGCTCGGAGAGTTCGGCGCGCTGGCGCACGTCGACGGTGTGCCCTTCGAGATCCTCGAGCCGATAATTGAAGCTGAGCAGGTCCTGGATCACGGAGTCGTGCAGTTCGCGCGCCAGCGCCTTGCGCTCCTCCTCGCGCTCCGTCATCAGGCGGCGCTGGGCGGCCTGTAAGGCCACATTCAGTCGATCGAGCGCGTCGACCTGTTTGCGCAGACGCACGAGCAGTTGTTGATTGAGCGAGCCCTGCGCCTGCAGGTCTTCCTGCAAGGCCGCCTGTTTGCGCCGCAGCTCCTCGGCCTGCTGCTGCAGCTGGTGATAACTCTCGAGCGCCCAGATGACGGGCGTCACCTGTTCCTGCTGCGTCGCGCCGACGATGAGCTCGACGATTTCGCGCGGCGTGGCCTCGCTGGTGGGTCGATCGGCGACCAGGCGGCCTTCGTAGAGCACAAGGATCCTGTGCGTGACCTCGAACAGGTGCTTGAGGTTGTCGCTGGCGATGAGGAAGGCCGTGCCCTGTGCCGACAGCCGACGGATCAACGCGAGCGAGCGCTCCTGGCGCTGGAAGCTCAACGCGGCCAGGGCTTCGTCGAGCAGGATGAGCGGGGCCGGCTGACAAAACGCGCGCGCCAACGCCACGATCTGACGCTGCTCGTCAGAGAGCCCGTCGAGCCGCGCGTGCAACAAACTAGGCGGCGTGTCGAGCTCGGCCAGGAGTTCGCGAGCCCGTTGCGCCTGACAGGCCAGGTCCGGGAAGCCGAGGTGTGCGCGCCAACTGCGATCACGCCCGAGGAAGATGTTCTGCGTGACGTCGAGCTGATCGGAGAGCACCGGGCGCTGATGGACGAGCTCGATGCCCTGTTGCCGCGTGGCCTGCGGACCGACAAAACGCAGCGGCTGCGCGTTGAGCCAGACCTGGCCGGTCTGGGGCGGATACGTGCCGGCCAGCACATGCAGGAGCGTCGATTTGCCTGAGGCGCGTCGACCGACCACACCCAGCACCTCCCCCGGCTGGAGATCGAAGCTGACGTTCTCCAGGGCCCAGAGTCGGCCGAAGCGTTTTGAGAGATCCGTCGCGCGCAGCAGCGGTTGCGTCATAGAGACTTCCTCGGCAGTCCGAAACGAGGTCACACCCCGGCGGCTTCACGTCGACGTCGCGCCAGGGCGTCGAGCGTGACGGCGGCGAGCAACACGGCGCCGGTCACCATGAACTTCACCGGCGGCGCCACGACCAACAGGTCCATGCCGTTCGAGATCGAGCCGACCACAAGGGCGCCGAGCACGGCCGACCAGACGCCGCCGCGCCCGCCAAACACGCTGACGCCGCCGATGACGGCCGCCGCGATGGCGTTGAGCAGCACGTCGCCGCTGCCCGACGATTGGTGAACGGCCAGCAGCCGCGACGCCGCCAGAATGCCGCCGCAAGCCGCCAGCATCGAGGCGAGGCCGAACACGGCGGTGCGGATCAGGTTGACGTCGAGCCCGGCCTGACGGGCGGCCTCGGGATTGCCGCCGACCACGGCGATGCTGCGTCCGAAGACGGTGCGACGCGTGATGAAATCGAAGACGACGACGATGCCGATGAAGAGCACGAGCGCCGAGGGCAGCCCGCGATCCGCGTTGAGGATGGCGATCGCGCCAAGCCCACCGGCGCCGATGATCGCCACCTGGGTCAACAACGCGCGCAGCGACCGCGCGGCCAGCCCGGCGCTCAGACGTTGACGGCGCTCCCAGGCGAGGCCGAACGCATAGACGCTGACGAACACGCCGCCGATGACCCAGCTGATCCATTCGCCGCCGGGCACGTCGCGCTTAAAGAACGTGCCGGCCAGGCTGAGGATGAACGTGTCGCGCAGGTTGACCGTGCCCGTGTTCCCCAGCACATACAGAAGCGCGCCCTGCCAGGCCAATTGCCCGGCCAGTGTGACGATCACCGACGGGATGCGCAGCCGTGTGATCCACAGGCCGTGCACGAAGCCGATCGCCAGGCCGACGCCGACGCCGGCCAGGGCCGCGATCGGCCCGGGGACGCCGGCCTTCACGTTCAGCACCGCCATGGCCGCCGCGGCCAATCCACTGACGACGCCGGCCGACAGGTCGATCTCGCCCAGCAACAGCACGAGCACCAACCCGACCGCGATCGTGCCCACAGCCGCGATTTGCAGCATCAGGTTGGTCAGGTTGAGCGGTGTCAGGAAATTCGGGTTGACGATTTGGAACACGATCCAGATCAGGGCGAGCCCGAACAGCATCGGTACGTAGCCGAAGTCGGGCCGGTTGACCCGAATCCAAACCGCGTTCACCCAACCCGGAAGCCCGGTGCCGCCCGTCATGGTTGCCCCCCGCCCGGGCTGACGCCGGCCACGGTGCAGGCCGCCGCGACCTCGCCGACGCACACGTCCGTCGGATCCCAGAACTGATCGGCGAAGATCGTGTCGCGAAGATTGGCGCGCGTGACGCTGATCGGTTTGAGCAGAATCGCGGGCACGAGAATCCGGCCGTTGTCGACCTGCGCGTTGAACAGCGACGGATCGGGCGGCTTGCCCTGCAGCAATTGGTACGCCAGATCCGCCGCGGCAGTCGCCTCACGGTGGATGGCCTTGTACACGGTCATGTATTGTTCGCCGACCAGGATGCGCTGGATGGCAGCGAGCTCGGCGTCCTGGCCGGTGACGGGCGGCAGCGGGCTGAGCCCGGCGGCCTTCATGGCCGCGATCGCGCCGCCGGCCATCCCATCGTTGGCGACGTACACACCGTCGACCTGATTACCAAGCGCTGTCAAAGCCTGCGCCATGAACTCCTGAGCTTTGTCGGGGCTCCAATCGGGCACGTCGAAACTCTGCGCGATCGTGACCCGGCCGTCCAGCACGGCCATCGCGCCCTGACGATATTGCGTGGTGTTGCTGTCAAGCGGCGATCCGTTCAACATCACGATCTGGGCATCGGCGCGGCCGGCCAACGCCGTGACCAGGGCCTGAGCCTGCAACCGCCCGACCTCGACGTTGTCGAACGAAACGTAGTAATCCACCGCCGCCGAATCCGTGATCAGGCGGTCGTACGCGATCACGGGCACGCCGCGCGCCTTGGCCAGTTCGGCGATCGCGGTCGCGGAACTCGAATCGACGGGATCGAGGACAAGCACCCGCGCGCCGTTGGTGAGCGCCGCCTCCGCCTGTTGCTGCTGAGCGGCCGCATCCTGCGTGGCGTTGCTGTAGATCAGGTCACGGTCGACGTTGAACCCAAGCGCGGCCAGCTGCGCTCGGAAGATGGGCAGATCGTGCGACTCGTATCGCGTGGTCTTGGTTTCCGGCAACAGAAACGCGATCTTGCCTTGCGATGACGTCTCCGGCGGCGTACAGCCAATGGTCAATGCAGCCAACAGGATACAAAGGACGAGGCGAGTGCGCATGGTGGCTTGGGTAGATAATACTCGAAGGGTATGGAGCGTGGAACGATCACGCTACCGCGTTCCGGTTTGATCGCTCCTGCGCTCGTGCGCTCATCCGACATTTTCCTACCCAAATTGCCCGCACAGCATTAGGGGAAATCCCCCTAGGGGGCATCCCCCAATGACCTGAACTGGGGAGTTCTGATACATAGAAAGGGTCGTGGTATGGCAACAACCCGGATAGTGCTCGCCGACGATCATGCGGTCGTTCGGGCGGGATTGAGAAACGCCCTTACGAACCGTGAGGATCTTGACGTCATCGCCGAGGTCGGCAATGGGCCCGACCTGCTGGCCGCCGTGGCCACCCTGCGGCCCGATTTGATCGTGATCGACGTGGCGATGCCGGATTTCGAGCCGGTTGCGGCCGTGCGCACCTTCAAAGCCGAATATCCGGAGATGCGGATCCTGGTGGTCAGCGCCTACGCCGACGAGGGGTATCTGGTCGGCCTGCTCGGCGCGGGCGTGGATGGCTACCACTTGAAGGATCAACCGCTGGCCGATCTGCAACTGGCCGTGCAACGCGTACTCGAAGGCGAGCGATGGATCCCGGCGCCGCTGGTCGATCGGCTGGTCCATCGCCAACCGGCCGCGCCGCGGGCCACGCCGGTCCTGACGCGGCGCCAGCGCGAACTGCTGCGATTGCTGATGCAGGGCTTTGACAATCGCAAGATCGCGCAAGCGATGGATCTGAGCGTCAAGACGGTCGAGAACCACCTGACCAGCCTGTATCGATCGCTGGCGGTGGAGAGCCGGCTCGAGGCCACGCACTTCGCGATGCGCTATCCCGAGGTGCTGCGCGACCCCGAACCGGTCGGCGTGGCGCCGGAAGCCAAGACCGAGGGCGTGTTGACCGTCTTGCTCGTGGACGACAACCCGCGCTACCGCGAGCAGATGGCACGGCTGATCGGCAAGACACATCCATCGTCGCGGGTGGTCGAGGCAGGCGACATCGCCGACGCGTTGCAGGTCGTGGAACGCATCCACCCGCATCTCGCGCTCGTCGACGTCGTGTTGCGAGACGAAGACGGGATTCAGTGCACGCGACGGATCAAGGCTGTCTCGCCGGCAACGCGCGTCGTGCTGATCAGCGCGTATCCGGATCGTGAGTTTCGGCGACTGGGCTTTGACGCGGGCGCGGTGGCTTACCTCGACAAAAAAGACCTGGACGTCGCCGCGGTGCGCCAGGTCATCCAAGACACGCTGGGTTCGTTGAGCGAACCCGGACACTAACTCTGTGGGAAGGAGGTGATGCCTCCCGAGCCGCCCTTCACTTCCGAATCGCCGTGTTTGACTGGAACCACCCATGAGGAGAAAAAGATGAGTCGCACATTCAATCGGCTCGCCATTGGGGCAGTGTCCCTTCTGGCCAGCGCTTCGATGTTGCTCGCGGCCTGCGCCCCGACAACCACGCCCGCCCCCGAGGCCACGACGGCCCCCGAGGGCACCAAGCTCGCGGTCGGCATCGTGCTCCCGACCAAGGACGAGCCCCGTTGGGTGCAGGACGAGACCCGTTTCAAGGACGCGCTCACCGCGGCCGGCTACGACGTCGAGATCCTGTTCAGCCAGGGCGACTCCGCCAAAGAGAAGGCCAACGTCGAGTCCTTGATCACCAAGGGCATCAAGGTCCTGATCATCTGCCCGCAGGACGGCGCCGCCGCGGCCGCCGCCGCTGAAGCCGCCCGCGCCGCCGGCGTCAAGGTCGTCTCCTACGACCGTCTGATCACCGACACCGACGCCGTCGACTACTACGTCACCTTCGACAGCGTCGCCGTGGGCGCCGCCCAGGCCCAGTACCTGGTCGACAAGACCACCGGCACCGGCAACCCGCTCTACCTGTACGCCGGCGCCGCTTCCGACAACAACGCCTTCCTGTTCTTCCAGGGCGCGTGGTCGGTCCTCCAGCCCAAGATCGCCGACGGCACCTACGTCATCAAGAACTCGAGCGAAGCCGTGTCCCTGCAGAGCAAGGCCGACCTGTCGCGCGACGAGATGGCCAAGATCATCGGCCAGGTCACCACGAACTGGGACTTCAACACCGCCAAGAACCTCGCCGAGGCCAACCTGACCTCCGCCGGCGCCGCCGACAAGGGCAACGTCTTCATCCTCGCCCCCAATGACGGCACCGCCCGCGCCATCGCCGACGCCTTCGCCGCCGACAAGGACGTCTCGTCCTACGTCGTCACCGGCCAGGACGCCGAGAAGGCCTCCGTCCAGTACATCATCGACGGCAAGCAGTCGATGACCGTCTTCAAGGACGTCCGCACCCTGGTCAAGGACGCCATCGGCATGGCCGTGGCGCTGCTCGAGGGCAAGACCCCCGAGACGACCGGTTCGTACAACAACGGCAAGATCGACGTCCCGGCCAAGCAATCCGAGGTCATCTCGGTCGACAAGGCCAACGTTCAGTCGGCCCTGATCGACTCCGGGTACTACGCGCCGAGCGACTTCACCGGCCTCACGGGCGGCGAAGCCCCCGTCTCGGGCAAGCTCGCGGTCGGCATCGTGCTCCCGACCAAGGACGAGCCCCGTTGGGTGCAGGACGAGACCCGTTTCAAGGACGCGCTCACCGCGGCCGGCTACGACGTCGAGATCCTGTTCAGCCAGGGCGACTCCGCCAAAGAGAAGGCCAACGTCGAGGCCCTGATCACCAAGGGCATCAAGGTCCTGATCATCTGCCCGCAGGACGGCGCCGCCGCGGCCGCCGCCGCTGAAGCCGCCCGCGCCGCCGGCGTCAAGGTCGTCTCCTACGACCGTCTGATCACCGACACCGACGCCGTCGACTACTACGTCACCTTCGACAGCGTCGCCGTGGGCGCCGCCCAGGCCCAGTACCTGGTCGACAAGACCACCGGCACCGGCAACCCGCTCTACCTGTACGCCGGCGCCGCTTCCGACAACAACGCCTTCCTGTTCTTCCAGGGCGCGTGGTCGGTCCTCCAGCCCAAGATCGCCGACGGCACCTACGTCATCAAGAACTCGAGCGAAGCCGTGTCCCTGCAGAGCAAGGCCGACCTGTCGCGCGACGAGATGGCCAAGATCATCGGCCAGGTCACCACGAACTGGGACTTCAACACCGCCAAGAACCTCGCCGAGGCCAACCTGACCTCCGCCGGCGCCGCCGACAAGGGCAACGTCTTCATCCTCGCCCCCAATGACGGCACCGCCCGCGCCATCGCCGACGCCTTCGCCGCCGACAAGGACGTCTCGTCCTACGTCGTCACCGGCCAGGACGCCGAGAAGGCCTCCGTCCAGTACATCATCGACGGCAAGCAGTCGATGACCGTCTTCAAGGACGTCCGCACCCTGGTCAAGGACGCCATCGGCATGGCCGTGGCGCTGCTCGAGGGCAAGACCCCCGAGACGACCGGTTCGTACAACAACGGCAAGATCGACGTCCCGGCCAAGCAATCCGAGGTCATCTCGGTCGACAAGGCCAACGTTCAGTCGGCCCTGATCGACTCCGGGTACTACGCGCCGAGCGACTTCACCGGCCTCACGGGCGGCGAAGCCCCCGTCTCGGGCAAGCTCGCGGTCGGCATCGTGCTCCCGACCAAGGACGAGCCCCGTTGGGTGCAGGACGAGACCCGTTTCAAGGACGCGCTCACCGCGGCCGGCTACGACGTCGAGATCCTGTTCAGCCAGGGCGACTCCGCCAAAGAGA
>JBGAJV010000015.1:0-96416 GCA_044224715.1 Anaerolineales bacterium
TCTCACGGTTCCCGCTTCTCGGGTTGGGTACCTCGCTAAAGATCTCGACGATGCGCAGGCTCAGCGGTGTCGGCAGGTCATCGGGGCTCATCCCCCGATTCTCCCGCGTTTCGCCAATTCCTAATGCGATTGCCCTGGACATCGGGATACATCGGGGCACTCCCGGTGTCTGTCAGGTTTATAATCCCTGGATGTCTTCTACCGCGTGCGATCTCCTCATCACCAACGTGCTCGTCCTGACGATGGACGAGGCTTACCATCGCTACACCAACGGCGCCGTGGCGATCCGCGGCGACAGCATCGTGGCGGTCGGCCCCGAGGCTGAACTCCGCGCGGCCTGGGCGCCGGCCGACGTCCATGACGGCGGCGGCAAAGTGCTCATGCCGGGGCTGGTCAACGCCCACACCCACGCGGCCATGACCTTGCAGCGCGGGCTCGCGGACGACCGCCGACTCGACGTCTGGCTCATGGGCTACATGATGCCGGTCGAGAAGGAGTTCGTGTCGCCGGACTACTGCCGACTGGGCACGCAGATCGCCTGCGCGGAGATGATCCGTTCGGGCGTGACATCGTTCGCCGACATGTTCTACTACGAAGAAGACGTCGCGCGGGCGACAGCCGACGCCGGGATGCGCGCGCTCTGCGGCCAGACCGTGCTCAAGTTCCCGTCGCCGGACGCGGGCAGCTTCGAAGATTCGCTGGCGATGGCCCGCGGCTTCATCGAGCGCTGGAAGGGTCACCCGCTGATCGTGCCGGCGCCGGCGCCGCACGCGCCGTACACCTGCACCGCCGAGATCCTGCGCGCCTGCACCGAACTCGCGCTCGACCAGGACGTGCCGCTCCACATTCACATCTCGGAGACGGCGCTCGAGGTCGAGAATTCGCGACGCGAGCACGGCATGCCGGTCGTGCCGTGGGTGAAGAAACAGGGCCTGCTCGAGGCGAAAGTCCTGGCCGCGCACTGTGTGCACGTCGACGACGGCGAGTTGCGCACGTTCCAGCACTACAACACGGGCATCTCGCACAACCCGTCGAGCAACCTGAAGCTCGCCTCGGGCGTGGCGCCGGTCGGCAAGATGCTCAGCCTCGGGCTAAACGTCGGCATCGGCACGGACGGCCCGGCTTCGAACAACGACCTCGACATGTTCGAGGAGGTGCGGCTCGCCGCTTTCCTGGCAAAGGGATTCTCGGGCGACCCGACCGCCCTGCCCGCCAAACAGGCACTGACCATGGCGACCCGGCTCGGGGCCCAGGCCATGCACATGGGGCACCTGACCGGCTCGCTCGAGCCCGGCAAACGCGCCGACCTGATCCTCGTCGATCTGCATCAACTGCACAACCTGCCGGCTTTCACGCACGACCCCGACGCCGTCTATGCGCGGCTGGTCTATGCCGCGCACAGTCACGACGTCGTCGACGTCATGGTCAATGGCAGGTGGCTGATGCGCGACCGCAAACTGCTCACGCTCAACGAAGACGAGCTGCTGTACGCGGCCGATGGCTACGCCAAACGCATCGATCAGTTCCTGATCGAGCGCGAGAGCAGCGTCCTGCGCAAACTGGTCGCCATCGGCGGCGCCGAACAGGGCGAGAGCTTCGAGGTGCAGGTCAAGGCCCGTCTCGAGAGCGACGCCCAGGTGGTTGCGGTCATCGAGAGCAAGGCCGTGACCATGATCCGCGACCGCCACTACCATCAATACGACACGTATTTCGGCTTCGGCGATCCCGCCCAGGGCCGGCTGCGCTACCGTGAAGACGAGTTCATCGGGCCCGACGGCAAGGCGACGCAAGTGCGCGCCCGGCTGACGCTGACCGGGCCGGCCAAGGAAGACGCGTTCGAGTCGGTGGTGCTGTCGCGCTCGCGTTTCATCGCCCCGGCCTCGTATTCGCTACGCTTCTATCGCGAGTACTTCAACCCCACCGACGAGCGCACGATCGAGAAGGATCGTTGGCGCTGGCTTGTGGTGTTCCACGGCGTCGAGGTGTTCGTCAATCTTGATCGCCTGATCAGCCCGGCCCGCGACGGTTATTACGTCGAGATCAAGGCCCGCACCTGGTCGCGACGCGACGCGAAAGAAAAGGCGATCGTCATGCGCGAGTTGCTGGCGTTGTTCGGCGCGACGCCCGAGCAGATCGTGACCGACGACTACACCGAACTGGTGGCGGGTGACTGACCGCTCGGAACAAATCGTGCCGGGTCGGCGTTAAGTGCGCATGATGCTCCCCACCGCCCCTACCGCGCGCACTCTATTGCGAACCCTGGCCCTTCTGCCGTTGTTGCTCGCCTGCAGTCTGGTCAGCGGCCCGGTTCCACCCACGCCGGGCGGTTTGCCGCCGCAGGCGACGCCTGGCTCGACACCCACCCCGCCCCCGCCCGGTCCCGGCCCGACGGCGACGCCGCCAAGCGCGTCCACCGGTCTGGCGCCGTACATCGACGTGAGCGGCGCCGGCTACCCGGGTGTCATCGTGCCGGCCGAACGCGGCGCCGAGTTCGCGATCTTCAAGGCCACCGGCTATTGGACGCCGGGGCTCTCCGACGTGGAAGCCTTCGAGTCGGCCTTCCCAGTCTGGATTGGCAAGCAAACCGTCTGGGGTGCGGATGTGGTCGCCGAACGCTGGCCCGACGACTACGTGCGTCAGTACGTCGGTTTCGAACGCGACGCAGCCCAGTACGTCTACGTCAATGCGTTGTGCCCGACGGATTTCATGGACTGGCAGACCCAACCGATCTTCGTCATGGACGGCGGTCCCTGCTTCTTCAGCGTCGTCTATAACCCGACCACCGGGGACTTCCTCGACTTGATGATCAACGGCATCGCCTGAGCAGGTCGACCGGTTCAGCAATTCTACGGAGCCCGGTCGCGCGCGACACTCACCGGTCCCTAAGGTCAAATCGCCCCAATCTTGTGGTTGGCTTAGGCATCCCGATCCCACTTGCCCGGACCTGGGCGAAAAAGGAGTCGCTATGCTCAAGTCACCACGCGGGCCGCTGGCCACGCTGTTGCTCGGCGTTATTTGCGGTGTTCTTCCAGCCGCGCTCGTCCTGACGTTGGCGCCGCAACTTGCGCTCGCGCAGGGCGCCGACATCACGCTGGGCGGGCTGTCGTTCTCGCCGCCGGTCTTCACGACGACCGTGGGCAGCACCGTCACCTGGGTCCACCAGGACGGATTCTTCGTGCACACCGTCACGGCTGATGGCGGCGCCTTCGGCTCGCCCAATCTGGCAGAGGGCGACTTCTTCACGGCCACGTTCACGACGACGAATGTCTACAGCTACCATTGCACGTTTCATCCGGGGATGGTGGGCGTGATCAACGTCGTCGACCTCGGCCAGCACCTCTACCTACCCGTCTTGAGCCGCAACTGAGCCCTCGCATCGACATCGGGAGACACCGGGAGTGTCCCGATGTGCCCCGATGTCGCCACGACGGCGGCCCGACCGCGAACCCAAGTACAATGACGGTGCGGTCCGCGCACGGGCCGCCACAGGAGGCCCTGATGCTTACATCTGCGCAACGCGCCGTCTACATCGCCCACATCCGTCAATTGCCGGCCCAGGTTGCGGCGCTCGTCAGCGCCCTAACGCCCGAACACCTCATCACGCACTACATCCGGGGCGAATGGTCGGTCGCCCAAAACGTCCATCATCTGGCCGACTCGCACATGAACGCCTACATCCGCTGCCGGCTCGCGGCAACCGAGGACAACCCCACGATCAAGCCGTACGACCAGGACGCCTGGGCCAATCTGCCCGACGCCCGCAACGCCAACCTCGCCCATTCGCTGGCGCTGCTGACGGCCCTGCACGCGCGCTGGGCCGAGTTCTTCGAGACCCTGCCGGCTGACGCCTGGTCGCGGACGTTCGTCCATCCGGTCAACGGCGTGACGTCGATCGAAGACGTTCTTCAGTCGTACGCCCGCCATGGCCACGCGCACCTGGATCAGATGCAGCGAACCCTGGCGGCCAAGCCGAACTAAGGACGTCACTGGCGGCCTGTGCTCGGTGGAGCACACGTCCTGGACAATACGAAAGGCGCTTCGGTGATCGAAGCGCCTTTCGCGTTTCTTCAGGGACCGGAAGGGCCGGTTACCGTATCAGTGAGACAGGCTCGGCAGATACACCCGGTTGTTGAGGGCCGTGGGCAGCTCGAGTGTGACTCCCTGAGCATAACGGGTCTCGTTGCCCGAGGTGTCGACTTCGACCAGCCAGTAGATCCAGTTGCCAAGGCCGGGCTCATCGACGATGCCGTAGGCGATCTCCTCCGACGTGAACGCCGCCGGCACGTAGGCCACCTCGACAACCGCGGCGGGGTCATCCGCAGGCGCCCGCAGGACGCGGTAGCCCAGGGTATCGATCTGCTGGGCGACGGCCCAGCGCACCGCCACGGTCACACCCGCACCGCGTTGGGCCACGAAGTAGAGCAGCTCGACGGCGGTCGGCACACCGCCGACCGTCGAGGAGTTGTTCGGGGGCGTCGGGTCGGCGCCGCTCACGCCGTCGTCGCCGATGGTCGCCGTGTTCGTGACCATCGTTCCCGTCGGCAAGCTCGGCGTTGTCGCGACGATGAACGTCGCCGTGCCGCCCGCTCCGACGTTGAGCGTGCCGACCGCCAGCGTGCAGGTCGTGCCCGCCGGGCTGCCGTCCGCGCACGACCAACCGGCCGTGCTCCCCGTCGCGACGAACGTGGTGTCGGTCGGGACGGTCTCGGTGATCACGACGCCCGTCGCGGCGACATTGCCGACGTTGCTGTAAGCCAGCGTGTAGGTGATCGGATCGCCCAGGATCAGCACCCCGCCCGGCTGGGTCTTGACCAGCTGCAGATCGACCGTGTTGTCGACGGTGTCTGCGTCGCTGCTCGAGTTGTTGCCCGGGTCGACGTCCGCGCCGTTCGCGCCGTCATCGAGGGTCACGGCCGTGTTGGTCAGCACCGTGCCCTCGGTCGCGGTCGGGCTGACCTGGACCGTGACGGTGCGCGTGACGCTCGCGCCGCCGGCCAGGTTGAAGACCGGCCAGGTGACGACCCCGGCGCTGTGCCCGCCGCCGTTGGACGCCGCCGCAAAGGTGACGCCCGCCGGCAGGGTGTCCGTGACCGCCACGCCCGTCACGCCGATGTTGCCGACGTTCTGGATGGTCAGTGTATAGGTGATGGTTTGCCCAGCATTGACCGAGGTCAGGCCGTCGGTCTTGACGATGGCGACGTCTGGCGCGACGCTGACGGTGTCGCTGTCGGTCGTCGTGTTGTCACTCGGGTCGGCATCCGGCCCGGAGGCGCCGTCGTCGGTCACACCGGCGGCATTGTCGATGGTCGTCACGCCCGCCGGCAGCGGGTTGTCGACCTGCACGACGAGCGTGCGCGTGAACGTCGCGCCGCCGCCGGCCAGCGTCGTCGCCGGCCAGGTGACCACGCCGCCGCCCAGCGTGCCGCCATTCGAGGCCGACACAAAGGTCGTGTTGGCGGGCAAGGTGTCGGTGAGCACCACACCGGTCGCGGCGGTGTTCCCGACGTTGGTCACGACCAGCGTGTAGGTCAGCGTGTCGCCGGGTGTCGCGGTCGCAACCCCGTCGCTCTTGACAAGCTGCAGGTCGATCGAAACGCCGCTGATCGGGGTGGGCTCCGTCGTCGAATTGTCCGCCGGATGGAGATCCGGTCCGTTTGCCCCATCGTCGCCGACCGAGGCGGCGTTGGTGATGCCCGTGACGGCCCCCGGCAGCGGGTTGTCGACCTGCAGGACGAGCGTGCGCGTCGTGGTGGCGCTGGGCGCGAGCGAGCCGACCGCCCAGGTGACTGTCCCGCCGAGCGCCGAGCCGCCGTTGCTGGCGCTGACGAAGCTGGTGAACGACGGGAGCGTGTCGGTGATCACCACGCCGGTGGCGGCCACATTCCCCGTGTTGCTGATGGTCACGGTGTAGGTCACCAGACCACCGGGGACGCCGCTGGCGCCGCCGTCGGTCTTGGCGATGATCAGATCGACGGCCGAGATCGTGACCGCCACGTTATCGGTTCGGCTGTAGTCGTCCACGCCGCCGACGCCGGTGCGTTCGTTGGCGTCGGCCCCGGGCAGCGAGGTCCAGGTCATGGCGACGGGCACGGTGAGCACGTCGCCGAGGTTGACGGTCGGGCTATTGCCCACCGTCGCCTGGAACGTCGGCGCGATGCTGCCCGACGTCCATTCGGCGATGGTGAAGACCAGGACGCCCGGCGTCGACGTATCCACAGCCCACCCGGGCGGCGTCGTCACCGAAGCAGCCACGTACGTCAGCCCGGTCGGGAGCGTGACGGTGATGGCGACGTTTTCGGCTGGCGAGGTGCTGGCCACGGTGTGCGATACGTTGAGCGTGTACGTCAGGGTCTGGCCGAAGAGCGGGGTCGCGTCGTTGACGACGATGTCGACGCCCAGGTCCGGTTCGACGATCGTGGCGGTGACGGTGTTGGTCGCCTGGACCACCCCGGCCGTGTTGACGGTGGCACCGTTGACGCGCGTCAGGCCGTTCTGGTTCGGGGCCGTGTCAGTCACGCGCGCGTCGAGCAGGATCGAGAAGGTGTCATTCGCGATGTTGTTGTCGGACGTCACCGTGATGGGCCCGGTGAACGTGAAGGTCACGTCGTCTCCGTCGGCGGCCCCGCCGCTGACGGTCGGGGTCGTGACCGTGCCGGCGAAACCGGTCGTGTCGAGTGCCGCGCTGCCGGGCACATAGATCAGGCCGCTCGGCAAGGCATCGGTGACGACCAGCGAGGGCGTGACGCCTTCGGGCAAGCTGACGTCGATGGCGTAGGTGATGACCTCGCCGATCGTGACGTTCGTGCCGCTGGTGTTCGCGGCCGAGGTCGCGGTCAGGCGTTTGGCCACGACCGGGCTGTCGACGGTCAGAGCCACGCTCGAGCGCACCTGATAGTCGTTCAGGCCGCCCGCGCCGAGCAGGCTGTCCCCGCTGCCGCGTTCATTGGCGTTAGCGCCGGGCTGCGTCGTCCAGGTCAGGTCGGCCGTGTTCGTCACGACCTGCGCGGGGTTGACGTCTGCCGTGAGGTCGGCCTGCACGGTTACGGTGACGATGGCGCCGACCGGCAGGTCGAGCGTGCCCGTGATCGGCACCTGGACCGTCCCGGCCAACACTCCGCCGACCGGGGCCGCTACACCCGTGGCGACCACGTTGGAGACCGTGGCATTGGTCAGCGCCGCCGGGATCGTGTCGGTCAGCACCGTGTCGTAGGCCGTGCTGTTGCTGCCGCCCGCATGCCGCAAGACGAGCTGGTACGTCACGGTCCCCGCGCCGTCCGCCGGCGAGGCGGGGCTGGCGATGGTCTTGGCCAACGAGAGCACCGGCTCGACGATCGTGATCGTGCCACCGGTCGGATCATTGACCGTGGTCGTGCCGCCCGGCGTCCCGTCGCCATAGGCCAGGTTGGCCGTGTTGACGCGGGTTACGCCGCTCTGATTGCTGAGGACGTTGTCCACCCGGACCAGCACCACCAGCAGATAGCGATTATTTGTGGTCACGTTATCGGCGGCGGCGACCACATCGCCGAACGCGAAGCGCACGGAGGTGCCGCCGTTGGTGACGACCGGGGTGGCCGTGATCGAGCCGTTGAAGTCGGCGGAGAGCAGCCCCCCGCTCAACGGCGCCGACGTCACAACCTGGTTGGAGACGTAACTCAGCCCGGTCGGGAGCGTATCGGTGACCACCAGATTCGGCGTCGTGCCCTCGGGCGTCGTGATCACGATCGTGTAGGTGATCACGTCGCCGATCGTGTAGTTGGCCGGGGAGGGCTGGAGCTTGTCGAGGCTGGGCCGGTTGAGGTTCAGGCTGACGTTGGCCGACGTATTGGCCGACGTTTCGCCGGTCGACGTGCCGGCGGTGCCCGCCGTCGAGCCCGTGGGGTTCGGCGTCGTGCCGTTCGTGCCGGGCAGCGTCGACCACAGGATGAAGGCCGTGTTGGTCAGCGTGCTGCTGACCGGCGCCGTCGTCGCGATCGAGCCCGTGATCGTCACCGTGGCGCTGGTGTTGGGCATCAAACAGGCCAGCGTGCTCGTCACGTCCTGGCCGACGACGCTGTTGGTGAACGTCGCGGCCGTGCTGCCGCAGGCGCCGCTTGTGGTGGTCGCGGTCACCGTGTACGGACCGGTCATCAGGGCCGGGAGCGTGTCGGTGATGTTGAGGTCATAGGCCGGCGCCAGCGAGGCGGCCGCGTTCGTATAAGCGATTCGGTAGGTCAGCACGTCTCCGGCATCCACCGGCGTCGGGGCCACGATCACCTTGGAGATCGTGACGCTGGGGCGCCCGATGTTGGCGGTGACGCTGTTCGAGGTGCCGATCGAGGCGCCGCCGACCGCGACCGTGAACGTGTTCGCCAGCGCGCGGTTATTGGTGTTGGCAGCCGTGTTGGTGGCGATCGCGTTGAACTCGAGCACCAGGTATTCGCCGTCCGCGTCGTCGTCGGTGTTGACCAGCGTGCCCAGCGAAAAGACCGGGTCGGTGCCGTCGGCGAACGAGCCGGGCGTGATCGCGCCGGCCGGGATGACGAACGTGGGCGTGATGACGGATGAGCCCGCGATGACCGGCGAGCTGCCGATGGCGACGCTCGACGACGTGATGCAATTCACCGACCCGTTGCAGACGAAGGCCAATCGCGCCTGTCCATCGTTGAGGAAGGTCAGGCCGGCCGGGAGCGTGTCGGTGATGACAAGGTTGGGCACGGTCGACTCGGGGACGCCGAGCACAAGCCGGTAGCGCACGATCTCGCCGATCGCCAGACGGGTGGTCGTCGTGCCGTCCTCCGACGTCGCCACGATGCTCTTGACCAGGCTCGGCGGGACCGTGATGGTCGCCGGGTCGGTCGCCGCATAATCGTTGACGCCACCCGAGCCATCACGCTCGCCAGTGTCCGAGCCGGACGCACCCGGTGTGTTCGAGCCGGTCGCGTTGCCGGTCGTTCCGGAGCCGGGCAGGCTGGTGTACACCACGCCGGCCAGGTTGGTGATCGGCGTGCCAAAGGTCAGGTTATCGAGCCGGGCCGAGTAGGTCAACGTGACCACGGCGCCCGTCGCCAGCGACGGCACGGTCGCGGTGATGGCATTGCCGGTGTTGGAGGCCGACCCCGTGCTGATCGTCATCGTCGCCGGGAGGAGCGTCAGCTCGCTCGGCACGATGTCGGTGATGACCAGCTCGTAGGCTGTGCTGCGCGTCGCGCCGGCGGTGCCGGTAACCACGACGGTGTAGGTGACGATGTCGCCGTTGTCGAGCGTGGTCGGGTTGGCGGTCTTGGCGATCGACAGCAACGGTTCGACGATCGTGACGGTCGGGGCGTTGGCGCTGGCGAGCGTGCTGCCATTCACGCGCACGCTGACCTGGTTGATGCGCGTGTCGCCGGCGTCGTTGCTGCCCGCAACGGAGTTGTCGGCCAGGGCGTTGAACTCGACGACCACGTACTCCGTATCGGCATCGCGATCGGCGTTGGTCAGGTCGCCCAGGCTGAAGGTCACGTCGGTGCCCGAGACGAACGGCCCGCCGCTGATGGCCGAGCCCGGCAGCAGCGCGACCGGCGTGGCCGGCGCGGCCCCCGAAATCGGGGCTGCCGTGATCGTGCCATCGGCCGACGAGACGCAACCGTCGTTGCAGACGAAGGCGTAGTTCGTGGTGCCGTCGTTGAGGTAAGTCAGGCCGGCCGGCAGGGCGTCGACCAGCTGGAAGTTCGGGGCGATGCCCTCGGGCAGCGCGACGGCCACGCGGTAGCGCACGATCTCGCCGATAGTCAGGTTGTTGCCGGTGGTGTGGGTTTCGGAAGTCGAGATGACGGTCTTCGCCGGCACGACCGTGCTCGTCACCGTGGCGGTGTCGTGAAGCGCGGTCGTCGGATGCGTCGGGCCGCCCTCGATGCCTGCGACGTTGGCCACCTGCGCCGTGTTGGTCTGCGGCGTCGCCGGAGAGATCGTGCCCGCCAGCTGCAGATCGTAGGCGATGATGATGACGTTGTCGCCCGTGGCGATCGGGCCGCTGATCGTGCGACCCTTCGGGAGCCCGCCGACGAGGGCGCTCGGGTCGTTGATCTGGATGCCCGAACCAAACAGCCCGCCGCCCAGATCCGTGTACGCCACCGGGTTGCGGTTGCCGTCATAGACGCGCAGGTTGAGCCCGCCGACTGGCACGACCAGATCGGCCGGCAGGGTGTCGGTGATGACGACGTCGAAGGCGTCGCCACCGCCGGTGTTCTGCAGGGTGATGACGAAGGTCGCCAGATCGCCGGCGTCGATCCGGCTGAGATCGCTGTTGATCGGGTTGGCGGTCAGAGTCGCGCTGGTGATCGTTCCGCTCGACCACGGCACGCCGGCCGTGCCGGGCGCCGTGAACGCCACGGGTCCGACGGTCACCGGCGCAAACACCCCGCCCGAACCGTTGGTCGACACGACGCCCTTCTGGATCTCCAACACGGGCTCGCCCAGCTCGATCTGGACGATGCTATCGTCAACCTGACTGCCGGCGTTGGTCGTGCCCTCGCTCGCGCGGACCTGGTTTGTGAGGAACAGGCCGTCCACGAATGGGTCGGGCTGAACGGTCACCGTGAAAAGCACGTCGACCGTGGTGCTGGTGTCCAGCGGGTCGTCGAAGTTGCCGAATCCAAAGGCAACGGTGTTGGTCGAGACGGTCGTCGTGATGGTGGGCGTGATCGCCGTCACGGCGTAAGACGTGTCGCTCGGCCCGTATTTGGCCACGCCCGCGGCCGGCGCGCCGGCCGACACCGTCGCGTCGAACGTCGTGACCTCGGTCGCGTCGAACACCGGCAGCGGCAGGTAGTCGGTAAAGACCAGGGCTTCGAAGTCGGTCTGCGGCAGTGTATAGGTGAAACGATAGGTCACGGTGTCGCCGGGCTCGACGATCACGGACGAACACACCGGGCAGACGACGCCGTTGATGGCGTAGATCGTCTTCTGCAAAACGCCCTTGGCCAGCACGAATTGCGCGGCGCTATCATCGGCCTCGCGCTGCCCCGTCGGCGTGGCGGCGTCCGCGACGGTCAACAACGCGCCGTCTACGGTCACCGTGTTGGTCAACACGTCGCCCTGGTCGACGGACGGATCGCCCGACGGATACGTGTCGGAGAAGTTCTGCTGGACGACGGTGCGGAACACGATCTGGGCCGTCGTCGCCCCATCGTTGTAAAGGGCGCAATCCGGGGCCGGGCCGCCGGTTCCCGTGGTCGGCACGCAGCCGCCGATGAAGCGGCCGTTCTGGCCCCGCGTGACGAGTTCGTTCGACAGGTCGAAGCTGACCGTCGTCGTGCCGTTCGTGGCCGGATTCGAGTCGTTGCCGATCTGGCTTTCGTCAACCGTCACGTTGGCCGGGGCCATGTTCGTGACGGTCAAGGTATACGTGTTTCCATTGACGCTCAGCGTCGGCGTAAACGTCGTGTCCCAGCGTTGGCCGTCCGAGAACGTGTCGGTGATGACCGTGCTGTTGAACGCGAAGTAATCCGAAATCTGGACGTCGAGCGTGTACGTCAGGACGTCGCCCGGCGAGTACCCGGTCGGCGCGTGATCGTTGGCGATGGCCACCGACTTCTGGATGGCGATCGCTTGCTCCTCGAGGATGTGATCCGTCGCCGTGACGTTGCTGGACACGGCTCCGCCCGCGTCGCGACCGTCGATCGGCGTCCATGTCGCCGTCGCCTGGGCGTCATCCGGGGCGAAGCGGTCGTCGCCGCTGACCGGATCGAGCACGGCGGTCGAGGTCGCGCGCAGCCGGGGGACGTAGTACGAGAACAGCATCGAGGCGTCGGCGGCGCCGGCCGTGCCCGTCGCGCTGCTCAAGCGACGGGTCAGCGTGCCGCCCGGCGTCGACAGGCTGGGCGTGATCACGCTCGTGATCGTCGGCGACCCGATCGTGGTGGTGACCGAATTGGTCGTCAGGTACTGGATCGAGTCGGTCAGGACGTCCGTCAGGTTCAGGTTTGTCAGGGTCTGTCCATTGGCGATGTCGACCGTGATTCGGTATTGGCGCGGGTAGTTCGGACCTGTGGCGGTCTCGTCTTCCGGGCCGATGTAGGTCTTGGTGAGCGTAAAAAGCTGCGGCGTCACCGTGGCGGTGGCCGTCGAGCCGATAATCGGCGTGTTGCCGGTCGGAATGCTGCCGTAGGCGAAGCCGCCCGTGGCGCGGATCTGCAGCGCGGTGCCCACGTCGGCCAGATTGCTCATGGCTGCCGTGATCTGTACGTCGGCGCCGGGCTGACCGACCGCAAAGCTGCCAAAGGGCAGCTGCAGGATGACGACCTGGCGCCCGGAGGTACAGGATGTGGTCAGGTTGGTCAGCGGATGGGTGTAGGTGCCCGTGCACAGAAACGGGGCGATCAGCGGCGTCATCGTCGCGCCCAGATAGCTGGCGCTGGTGAACGAAAGGCCGTCATCGGTGGCCGCGCCGGCGCCATCAGCGCCTTCGATCGGCAGCTCCACGTTGAGATACGGGCCATATCCAACCTCACCCGCCCCGCCCGTGTTCGCAAAACTGACGGTGAAGACGACCGGTTCGCCGACCATCGTGGTCGCCGGTGTCGTGATCGTCGTCGACGGCGTGGGCGCCGCCCACACCGGCAGGGCTGGCCCGGCTAGTTCGGCGACCACCAATCCCACGAGCGTCAGGATTCGCAAAACGGGCACGGCTGCGGCAGATCGGTTGGATAGTCGCATCGGATTTCCTCGCATCATCCAGGTTCAGACAATGGCGCAAAAAAAGGTAGACAGCCAAGATTACGGTAAGCAAGATCCATGCCGCCATAAGGTGTCCGTGAAAACCCGACTGGCCGGTCGCCGGCTGGACGCAAAAAAAGACGCGACCCACCTGGGCCAAGGCCAGGCGGGTCGCGTCAGCACCCCGGTTTATGGGTCGGCTACCTGCGATGGGATTCGCCGCGGCTCAACGAAACCGCGCCTGCCACTCAAACAATTTGGCCAGCGCCTGCATGGGGGGCACGGCGTTGAGGTCCAGCGCCTTGAGTTCGTCGAGCAAGGGATTGGTCTCGGGGAAGAGCGCCATTTGCGCCGGCGCGTCGTCGGTCAGGCGGACCGCGCGCCCGCCGCTGGCTTCGAGACGTTCGAGGATCTCTTGCGCGCGACCGATCACGGCCCGCGGCAGCCCGGCCAGCTGCGCCACGTGGATGCCATACGAGCGGTCGGCCGCGCCAGGGATGATCTTGTGCAGGAAGATGACGTGCTCGCCCTCTTCCGTGACGGCGACGTTGTAGTTGCGCACGCCCGGGAGCACGGCGGCCAGGTCGGTCAGCTCGTGATAGTGCGTGGCGAACAAGGTCTTGGCCTTGAGCCCCGGGTGGTTGTGGATGTGTTCGACGATCGCCCAGGCCAACGACAGACCGTCGTAGGTGCTGGTGCCGCGGCCGATCTCGTCGAGCACCAAAAGGCTGCGCGCCGTCGCGCCATGCAGGATGCTGGCGGTCTCGACCATTTCCACCATAAAAGTCGATTGGCCGGCGTGGATCTCGTCTTGCGCGCCGATGCGCGTGAAGATCCGATCGAACAGACCCAACCGCGCCGAGGCCGCCGGCACAAAACTGCCGATCTGGGCGAGCAGCACGATATGCGCCGCCTGCCGCAGAAAGGTCGACTTGCCGGCCATGTTCGGGCCGGTGATGACGCGCACGATCTCGCCGGCCTCGAAGATGACGTCGTTGGGCACGTAGCGTTGCCCGGCCGTCAGGTACTGCTCGACGACCGGATGACGCCCATCGACGACCTCGAGCACGGGCTCGGCCACGATCTCGGGCCGCGTGTAGTTGTGGCGCGCAGCCGTCTCGGCCAGGGCGGCAAAGACGTCGAGCTCGGCCAGGGTCCGGGCGGTCGCCAGCCGGCGGCCGGCCAGCGCCGCCAGTTGCGCGCACACGTCGCGGAACAGCCGCGTCTCGACCTCGAGGATGCGCTCCTCGGCGTTGAGCACGAGCGTCTCGTATTCCTTGAGTTCCGGCGTGATGTAGCGCTCGGCGTTGGTCAGCGTCTGCTTGCGGATGTAGTTGTCGGGCGCCTGCTCGCTCTTGCCGCGGCTAATCTCGATGTAGTAGCCGAAGACCTTGTTGTAGCCGACCTTGATCGTCTTGATGCCTGTTCGCTCGCGCTCCGCCTGCTCCAGACCCGCGATCCACTCGCGCGCGTGCCGCGAGGCCTCGAGGATCTCGTCCAGTTCGCGGGAGTACCCGCTGCGGATGACCCCGGTCTTCGACAGCACGGCCGGCGGCTCCTCCGCGATCGCAAGCAGCAGCAGGTCGAGCACGTCGCCGCAAGGGTCGAATCCGCCAAGGTCGAGCTCGCTCGGCGCGCCCGCCAGCTTGTGCGTCAGGTCGGGGAGCGCCGACAGCGTTTCGCGCAGGGCCACCAGATCGCGCGGCTGAGCCGACCCGGCGACGACGCGGTTCGTGATCCGTTCGACGTCGCTGAGCGGTTTGAGCGCGGCCAGGATCTCGGCGCGCAGCAGCCCATGCGCGTGAAAGGCCGCCACTCGATCGTGGCGCCGCCGGATCAGGCCACCGTCGAGGAGCGGCTGGCTGACCCACTGCCGCAGCATCCGCGCGCCCATCGGCGTAGTCGTGTGATCAAGCACGCCCAACAGCGAGCCGCGTGTCTGTCCGCCGCGCAGCGTCTCGGTCAACTCGAGGTTGCGCCGGGTCGCCGGATCGAGCGTCATGAACTCGCCGAGGTGGTACAGGCTGACGCGCGTCAACAGCCGGAGCGCGCCGGGTTGCGTGTCGCGCACGTAGCCGAGCACGACGCCGCAGGCCGCCGTGGCCAGCGCCTGGCCTTCGAGCCCGAGACCCGCGAGCGAGTTCGTGCCGAAGTGATCGAGCAGCGTGTTGCGCGCGCGCCCGGGGTCGAAACGTTTCGCGGGCAAGGTCGTCTGCGACGCAGAGACGCCGGCGAGCGCCTCCGCGGGCAGATCATCGGAGACCAACAGCTCGGCTGGGCGCAACCGGACCAGCTCGTGGCGCGCCTGTGCGCGCACATCCGCGCCGGAGAGCACGGCGACCGCAAAGTGCCCGGTGGTGATGTCGGCGTGCGCCAGGGCGCCGTGGTCGCCGGCGATCACGAGCGCGGCCAGGTAGTTGTTGCGGGAGGCGTCGAGCAGACCGGGCTCGACGATCGTGCCGGGTGTGACGACGCGGATGACTTCGCGCGTCACCAGGCCGTTGATCGGCTCGCTGCCTGTCTGCTCGCAGATCGCGACGTGATGGCCGTGCTCGATCAGCCGCGCGATGTAGGTGTCGACCGCATGAAAGGGGATGCCGGCCATCGGCACGCGCCGCGTGCCGTTCTTGTACATGTTGGCCCGACTCGTGAGCACGATCTCGAGATCGCGCGAGACCGCCTCGGCGTCGTCGTCAAAGGTCTCGTAGAAATCGCCCAACCGAAAAAACAAAATCGTGTTCGGGTAGCCGCGCTTGATCTCCAAATACTGCCGGCGCAGCGGCGTCGGCTCATGTTCAGATTCTGACATGTGTTTTCGAGTTCAGGAAATTGAAGATTGCCGATTGTTGATTGCAGATTGTGTTTCAATCTGCAATCAACAATCGGCAACCAGCAATCACAGAGATCCCAGCGCCGCTTCGGTGTCGGGGAAGACGCGGAAGAGCGGGTCGAGGCCGGCCATCTCGAGCACTTCCTTGACGCGCACGGAGGGCTGTGAGAGGTAGACGGCGCCGCCCTTGGGCTTGAGCGCCTTCTGGGCGGCGATCAGCGCGCGCACACCGGCGCTGCTGATGTAATCGGTGCCGTCCATCTCGAGGATGACGTGGGTCGAGCCGGCGTCGATCTGCTTCTGCAGCGCTTCCTCGAATTTCGCCGCCACGCTGGCGTCGACGCGGCCGGTGATGCGCAGCACGTTGGCGCGCTTGTGTTCGCGAATAAGGATGTCCATATGTCCCTTGTTGCGTAGGCTTGGGCGTGCAGCGGACGCCGCAATGATAATGCAGCCGGGTGTATTGGGCAATCCGCGATGCGTCAGAGCGTCTTGAGCATCTCGAGCAGCAACACCAGGTCGGTCCTGGCCGTGACCGAGTGCTTGAGCCGCGCGGGCATGTACGCCCAGGCGCCGGTGCGCGCCTCGCGCGTCTCGTCGCCGAATGTCAGCGTGGCCTCGCCGGCCAGCACCTGCAAGATCACGGGCATGGCGGCCGTGTGCTCCGACAAGATCTGCCCGGCGGCGAACTGAAAGACGACGAGCCGCACCGTGTCGTTGTCAAGGAGCGTCCGGCTGAGGATCCCGTCCGCCGGGACCGTCGCGGGCTGAACGAGCGCGTCGAAGTACGTGAACGTGTCGGCCATTTCGATGCCTCCCTTCGGACGTCAAAGCCGCAGATACTCGGCGATCAATTGCGCCGTGTGGATGAGCGAGTCGCGATGCGTGCGTTCATAGTTGTGCGACGCGTCCACGCCGGGGCCGATCAGGCCGACCCGCACGTCGCCGCCGGCGCGCCAGTAGGCCTCGCCGTCGGAGCCGTAGTACGGATAGATGTCCACCGTGAGCGGGATGCCCGCGTCGGCCGCCAGCGCGCGCAGCTTGCGGTTCATGTCGGGATGGTATGGCCCGCCCGAGTCCTTGACGCACAGGCAGGCGCTGAATTCGTCGGAGGCCTGGCCCGGCCCGACCGCGGCCATGTCGATCGTGAGCAACTCGGCCAGGTCGTCCGGCAACCCGGCCGCGGCGCCGTGGCCGACCTCTTCGTAATGGCTGATGTGGATGGTCGTGCGTTGCGCCGGCGTGCTGCCGGCCCGCTCGAGCGCGGCCAGCGCCGCGTACACACAGGCCACCGCGGCCTTGTCGTCGAGATGCCGCGATCGCACGAACCCGGCCGCGCCGACCTCGACGCGCGGATCGAAAGCGACGACGTCGCCCACGCCGATGCCCAGCGCCCGCGTCTCGTCGGCCGAGCGGGTGCGCGCGTCGAGCCGGATCTCGAGCGCGTCGTCGTCGCGCTTGGCGTCGCCCGTCGCCGCGCCGAAGATGTGGCTCGACGCCTGGTTGAGCAGGAAGCTGCCGCGCAATTCGGCGCCACCGTGGGTGAAGATCGTGCACCCCTCGCCCTCGACCGTGTTCCAGGCGAAGCCGCCGATCTTGGTCAGCTTGAGACGGCCGTTCGGCTTGATCTCCTTGACCATCGCGCCGAGCGTGTCGACGTGCGCGGTCACGCCGCGCGGCGCGTCCGACGCGGCCCCGGAGAGTGTCAACACGAGCGCGCCCTTGCGGGTGCGGGTCGGCACGCCAAATCGCGCGAATCGCGCTTCGCACAGTGCGATCGCACGCTCGGCCCAGCCCGTCGGGCTCGGGGTGTTGAGCAGCGGCACAAGAAAGTCCAGCAGTTCGTCGTCATCGATGGGGAGAGGAGTCGCCATAAAGACATTATAGAGGGGTCGGTCGTCGAACGAGGCGACTGGGAAAGCGCGGTGTGCCTGGGTGAGTTGATCCTGGTGGCAATCCCGGATGGTCTCCGCCACAGCGGGACCGACAGCGGATGGGATAACGGATCAGCGGATGAAACGGACGGATGCCGGATCGCTCGAGCACCCTGCGGCGGGCGGGATCGCCAACGGCCGATGACGTCACCTGAGAGCAATTACCGACCCCTTCCCGCCCCTTTTGCGGTGATCAGCGGCAGCCGCGCCGCATACAATCGAACCGGAGGGTTTATGCGAGCGAAACGATACTTTGCGGCAGCCGTCATGTTCATGGCGATTGTGGCCCTGAACGGAGCCTCGTTGCAGGCCCAGGCGGCGACGGACCGGGTCATCTACGGCGATGCGCTTGGCAGCGGAGTACAGAACTGGTCTTGGAATACCGACGCCGATTTTTCCAATGGCGCTCCCGTTCAGGCAGGCACCGCCTCGATTGCCGTCTCATATACTGCCGGTGATGCGGGGCTATACCTGCACCTAGACCCAGCCCAGTCAACTGCCGGTTTTGATCGCATCCGGTTTTATGTTCGCGGCGGATCGTCGGCCGCGCAGTTGAGATTCGCCGTGAACAGCACCCAGGTGGGCACCGACTTCGTCGCAGCAACAGGGTCCTGGACGATGGTCGAGTACGGCATCGGCGCCATGGGTTCTCCGGCCGAGATCAGCGATCTGTGGTGGCAGGACACGACGGGCGCTGTTCAGCCGACGTTCTACATCGATAGCATCACGCTTGTCGCCAGCACCGGCGCGGCGACAGCGACACCGACAGCCTTGGGCGGCCCGACGCTCTCGCTCAACGCCACCGCCGACCGAGCGCCGATCAGCCGCTGGATCTATGGCATGAACTACCCCGACGAGGCGCTGGCGCAGGAGCTGGCGTTGCCGGTGGCCCGTTGGGGCGGCAACTCGACGACGCGCTACAACTGGCAGCTTGACGTATACAACACCGGCAGCGACTGGTACTTCGAGAACATCACGAACGCGGTGGCAAACGTCGCCGCCCTGCCCGCAGGCTCGGCGGCCGATCAGTTCGTGACGGCCAACCAGGCCGCCGGGAGCGACACGTTGATGACCGTGCCGATGCTCGGCTGGGTGGCCAAGCGACGCGTCGACGCCCACCCGTACGATTGCGGCTTCAAAGTGTCGACCTACGGCGCTCAGGATTCGACCGACTCGTGGGATCCAGATTGCGGCAACGGCGTGCACGGCGGCAGCAACGTCACGGGCAACAATCCGACCGACACCAGCGTCGCGATCACGCCATCGTTCGTCCAGGCCTGGGTCGCGCATCTCAAGGCGACCTTCGGCGATGCGAACGGCGGCGGGGTGCGCTTCTACAACCTCGACAACGAGCCGATGTTGTGGAACAGCACGCACCGCGACATCCACCCCAACCCGACGACCTACGACGAGATGGCCACCCTGACCACCGGCTACGCCGCCGCCGTCAAGGCGGGCGACCCGGCGGCGAAGACCCTGGGTCCGGTGCTGTGGGGCTGGTGCGCGTATTTCTACTCGGCGCGCGACAACTGCGGCCAGAGCTCTCTGGACTACACCTCGCACGGCAATGCGTACTTCGTGCCGTGGTATCTCGCCCAGATGCAGGCTTACGAACAGACACACGGGACCCGACTGCTCGACTATTTAGATCTACACTACTACCCGCAGGCGAGCGGCGTCTCGCTCAGCGGCGCCGGCAACGCGACGACGCAGGCGTTGCGGTTGCGCAGCACACGCTCGTTGTGGGATCCGACCTACGTCGACGAGAGCTGGATCACCGACATGGGTCTGGACGGCGGCGTGGTCAAGCTCATCCCACGGATGCAGGCCTGGGTCGACACGAACTACCCCGGCACGCAATTGGCGATCACGGAGTACAACTGGGGCGGCCTCGAGAGCATCAACGGCGCGCTGGCCCAGGCCGACGTACTCGGCATTTTCGGGCGCGAGGGTCTCGACCTGGCGACATTGTGGAGCCCGCCCACCCCAACCCAGCCCGGTGCGTTCGCCTTCCGCATGTACCTGAACTACGACGGCGCCGGCGCAAAATTCGGCGACACCCGCATCCGCGCAGCGAGCACGGATCAGAGCCAGCTGTCGATTTACGCCGCCCAACGCACCAGCGACCAGGCCGTGACGGTCATGATCATCAACAAGACCGGCGGCGGGCTGAACACCTCGCTCGCGCTGACGGGCTTCTCGGCCGCCTCGGGCGCGCGCGTTTTCCGCTACTCGAGCGCGGATCTGACCCATATCGTGCGCCAGGCGGATCTGGTGATCACGTCCAACGTCCTTGGCCTGACCGCGCCGGCGAACTCGATCACGCTGATCGAGCTCAAACCGGGCACGCCGCTCAATCTCAATCATCGCACGCGCATGCCGATGCTCGCGCGGTGACCACCACCCCCAACCCCCTCCTGGTGAACGCGCACCCGTGGCCTCACGGGCGAACTTGCCCGGCGCGTTTCTCAGGGGGGGGCTAATGCTTGCGCCCGTCACACTCAGATCGCCGCGGCCACGCCCTGAACGACGCGTCGGCTGCGCATGATCAAGGCCACGCTCCCCACCGCCAGACCGACCACGGCGGCATAGCCCAACCAGTCGGCGCCCGGCAGCACGATCGGCTGAGCGAAGGCGATCAGATCGACGACGATGTGGATCACGATCGCCAACGGGTACGCCCACCGCTCGGCGCGACTGACCGCGCGCCAGACCAGGAAGGTCAGGCCGATGTGCCCGACGATGATCAACAGCCGCGAGGCCGCGCCGATCAGGAAGTACGCAGGCTCCGGCTGGATGGCTTGCATCTCGGGCGGAAGTTGATCGCGCATGAAGAACAACGCGATCACGCCAACGAGGGTCTGCAGCCCGAGTACGATCGACTCGACGCCCCCATGGGCCACGCCGGCCACAAGCGTCGCGCGCCAATTCGCCGGATCACGCAGTACGCGACTGCGCCGATAGTAAAGAAAGCGCGAGGTCTCCTCGACGATGCCGGCCGTCAACGAGAGCGCCACCGGCCACACCAGTGGCTGCTGCCCCAGAACGGCGGTGGCCGCGATCGGGACGCCGATGATGAAAGGCAAGGCCGTGAGCCAGGTCAGGCACCCTAGCCCAACCATCCGCCACGAGACGCCGAGTTTCCGGGTCAACCCGACCCACAGGATCGGCGGAGCCAGGAACATGATCGCGAGTTGAAAGAGTGCGGACGCGAATGCCATTTTGAGGTCCTTGTGTGGAAGTCAAGGTTTGCGCCGGTTTCGGGACGCCTGCACGGCATAGATCCCGAGGCCGATAGCGATCCCGATCGGGATGCCCGACGCGCCAAGCCCGGCGGCCATCAGGGCTGCGCCGATCGCGGCGCCGATGGCCAACCATGCGCCGATGTTCGGCGGCGTGCCAGGTTGTCGTGTCATCGTCGCGCCCTCAGTCTCGCGACGACGTGAGCGTGCCCAGGGCCGCGCCCAACGCCACCCCGATCGCCAAGGCGGCCGGCCCAAAACCCGCTGACATCAGGGCCGCGCCGATGCCGGCGCCGATCGCGATCCAACTGCCAGACGTATTGCGACAGGTCAGGTTGTTGTTCATCTCGGTGTCTCCGTGTGAGCCGTGTTGATGGGTACAGCCTACGGCCGCCCGCCCGACCACGCCTCCATCGATCGAGATGACCGCGGACAAGACAAAGGGCCGACGCTGACGTCGGCCCCTGGGCGAACCCCGAAGTAGATCGAAAGATATAGACGCCGAGCTTCAGGGATCGAGGTGGACGATCCCGCGCCGGAGCGCGATCGTGACGGCCTGCGTCCGGTCCTGAGCGTCGAGCTTTCCGAGCAGGCTGTTGACGTGCACCTTGACTGTGCCTTCGGAGATGCCGAGCACCGCCCCGATCTCCTTGTTGCTACGGCCGGCCACGATCTGTCGCAAGACGTCGAGCTCACGGTCGGTGAGCGGCTCCGACTGGAGCCGATCGGCCAGCTTCGCCGCGATGTCGGACGGGATCCGGCGCGAACCGCCATGCACGGCCCGGAGCGTGTCGAGGATCTCGTCGCGCGGCGTGTCCTTCAACAAATACGCGCGGGCACCCGCCTGCAGCGCACGAAAGATATCTTCATCGCCGTCGAAGGTCGTCATCACCACCACGCGCGCTTCGGGCCACGCCGCGCGGATCCGGCTGATCGCGTCGACGCCACCGAGCTCGGGCATGTTCAGATCCATGAGGATGACGTCGGGCCGCAGGTCGAGCGCCAGACGCACGGCCTCGACGCCGTTGGCGGCCTCGGCCACGGTGCTCAGATCCGGCCGACGGTTGATCAGCGCGGCCAGGCCTTCGCGCACCACGGGATGGTCATCGGCGATCAACACCCGTATCGGTTCGGTCATTGGTCGTCCTTTCGATGCAGCGGCATGTGTGCCGTCACCGTTGTGCCGGTCGGGCCGGTCTCGAGCGTGACCGACCCGCCGTGTCGCTCCGCGCGCTCGCGCATGCCGATCAGGCCAAAGCCCCCGGAGCCCGGAGCGTTCGCGGGCCCAAGCCCGCGACCGTCATCGGCGACTGTCAGTGTGACCACGCGATCGTCCGAACGCAAACCGACCGACAGGGTCGAGGCCTGCGCGTACTTGACGGCGTTGGTGACGGCCTCGAGGGCGATGCGCAGCACATCGTCTTCGAGATCCGACACGAGCTGCGGCAGGTCGGGCGCGATGTCGAAGCGCGCGCCAAGCTCGGCCGGCCGGGTCAGCGCCAGCACGCTCTCGCGCAGCGCGACGTCCAGCGTCTGCTCGGTGAGGGCCTTGGGTCGCAGCGCCCACACCGAGCGCCGCGCCTCAGCCAGGCTTTCGCGCGCCAGCGCGCGTGCCCGCGCGATATGCTCGGCCGTCGCCTGCGGCGTGTCGGTCGCCGCGTCCTCGGCGGCCTCGAGCTGGACGACTATGCCGGTGAAACCCTGCGCGAGCGTGTCGTGGATCTCGCGCGCCATCCGGTTGCGCTCGGCGAGCACGGCGCCGTCCCGGCTCTCCTGCGCGAGGCGCGTGATCTGCGTCGCCAGCGTCAGCTGACGCATCAACGCCTGGGCCAGCTCGATCTCGTCGCTGCCGAACGGCCGTCGATCGGTTCGGTTGATTGCCAATAGACCGATCAACTCGCCCTCCCCCTGACCTGTGAGCCAGGGGACGTAGAGCACGGCCCGGATCCCTTCCGCGATCATGCGCTCGCGGTTCAGCAGACGCGGGTCGCGGCGAACATCGGCGATGACGAACGGGCGCCGCAGCCGACTCATCTCCTGCCAGACCGGCACGTCGGCGGCGGCCACCGGCTCCAGGCGTTGGCCCGGCACGGCGTCGGGCGTCAGCACGCGCCCGTCGAGCACGGCGCGGTACAGCCCCAGCGTTTGCAGCTCGGGGTCAAGCCGGAACAACGACGCAAACTGGATGTGCAATTGTTCGGACAGCGCGCCCAGGACCTGCTCGAGCAAGGTCTCGGTCGACGAGTCGTCGGCCAGCGCCGCCGTCGTGCGCGCCAGCGCCGATGCCTGACCGCGCGCCGAGAGCGCCGCCCGCTCGAGCGTCGTGGCGAACAGCCACGTGCCGGCGCCGGTCACGGCAATCAACGCGCACCACACGGCGGCCACGCCGCCCAGTTCGGCCCAGCCCGGCGGCGTTGGAGACGGCCCCCACCGGCCGGTGGCCTCACCGAAGGCCATCGCCAGGATCCAGCCGCAGTAGAAGACCGTCCAGGTCACGGTGAACCAGCCGCCGATGATCAGGCCGCACAGCACGATGCCGACGAGAAAGAGCCCGTTGATGGGATGGTGAAGACCGAACGTCTGGGACGCGTATATCATCGGCTGGCTGACGCCGGCCAGATACAACGCCGCGGCGAGCGCCACGCGCCCTGGCCCGCCACGCACCATCCAGGCGCATAGCGCACAGAGCGCGATCAACCCGATCCCGTCCCACGGGAACAGGTTGGTCGTGGGCAGGCCGGCCCAGCCGGCGATCAGGTAGGCGACGCAGAGCGCGGCCGTGGTGATCAGGAGCGGGCGCAAGAGCTGCGCCCGGAGTTCGAGCAATGGCACGCGTTGCGCCGGGCGTTGGGTCGTCATCGTGAGGGCCCATTGTACGCGGCCGGGCGCTTCGGGCGCCTAACCGATACTATGGCTGAACGATGAAGGCCCAAGGGTAGTCATGGGTTCGATTGACGCGTCCCCATCGATCTCTGACGAACACCTTCCAGTAGTACAAGCCGGCATCCAGTCGCTCTGGACGCCAGCACATCTCAGTGACGGCTCCGGCGAGCCAGCCGCTATCCGCCGATGCCTGGCCGGCTACGATCACGCGATATTGAGCCACCGAGTCATAACCGACATAGGCACGCCCCCAACATAGCTCCGGTGCTTGCTGGTGACGACTGTAACTCGTCGGCCGGGTCAGGTCCGGATTATCGAGTAGTGCGCGGATGATGGTGGTGGTCGGGTTGGCGACCTCGAACCTCAACTCGAACGCGTGCTCCGCCATGGCCTCACCGGTCGCAAGCGTCCAGGAATCCTGCCCCGTAATGTATGACGCACGGATGGGCACGAGAAATCGCGCCCCCTCGGCTGTGCGCCCGAGGCTTGATGCCCACAACACTTCTGTGCCGCCCATGACCACGCCGAATTTGCGAAGTCCAAGCGCATCCTCCTGAAGCAGCACGGGGATCTTGAAGAATTGCTCGGGGCTCACCACCAGATCCAGCTTCACAATCTGACCTATGTGTGTAACCTCAACCGGCGGCAGCGACAATAGCAATTCAGAATCAGGTTGCACCAATCTAAACGAGCCGAAGGGGAGGTTGCGCGACGTCGCCACGGTAGCGCCCGGGGCGACTCCATCAAGGCCGGTTGGCAATAGGCAGCTCCGTTGAACAACATCCGGGAAGATCGAGAAACGCAGAAACCGTCTCTCAGCGACTTGGCCACCGACAAACCCAAGCGGTCCGCCGGCCTTCACCAAGTCACCTTGAGCCACGGTCACACGTGTCAGGTTGGAATACGCCGTCGCGCGACCATCCGGATGACGAACCAGTACCGTCTGCCCCAATTCGGATCGGTACCCGACAAAGAAGACCTCGCCCGCGGCTGCGCTGATGACGGGTTGCGGCGGGCCTTCAGGGTCAATTGGGGCGAGGTCCAAGGCGCACCGGAACTCGTAGGTGCGACAGTTGCGCCCTTCGCCGTTCGACCAATCGCAGGGCGCTCCGACGATCGCCCAAGAACCGGCTGGGAAAGGCAGGTGCCAATCGCCAAACGCCGAGGCAACTACAGCTTCCGATGCCGAGGGTCCGAGAGCAGCCAGTGCCAATCCGATCGGCAATATCCACCTGGCCCAGCGTCGGCTCTTCACACACAAGTCTGACATGTCTATCCCCCCCTCGCTCGCCCCAACGGAAAGGTCAGGCCACGGATACGATGGCGAACGCATTCGAAAAGTAACGTCGTCTCTGAGATTCTAGCCCGCCGGGCAGATCGTGCTGGCGAGCAGTCGCCGTGGGCCGAGTGCGATCGTCGATCTGGCGTATAATCCCAAAATGTTCATCTGGCGGCACGCGCACCATCACCACCGCATCGTCTAGCAAACGGGCCGCCCCGGCATCGAGATCACGTCACGCGGGCCCGCCAGCCCGCGTTTTTGTTTGAGGTCACACCATGAAGAACAAAGTCCCCACCGTCAAGGGCACACGCGAGTTCTATCCGGAGCAGATGGCGCTCCGCAACTGGCTCTACGCCAACATGCGCGCCGCCGCCCAGGCCTTCGGTTACCAGGAATGGGACGGGCCCTTCCTCGAGACGCTCGACCTGTACGCCGCCAAGTCCGGCGAGGAGCTGGTCAAGGAGCAGGCTTTCGTCTTCAACGACCGTGGCGGCGATCAGATCACGCTGCGTCCCGAGTTGACCCCATCGTTGGCGCGCATGGTGGCGGCCCGGCAGGGCCAACTGCCCCGCCCGATCCGCTGGTGGAGCTTTGGTCCGTTCTGGCGCTATGAGCGCCCGCAAAAGGGCCGCTCGCGCGAGTTCTTTCAATGGAACGTCGACCTGCTCGGCGTCGATAGCCCGGCCGCCGATGCCGAGCTCGCCGCCGTCCCGGCCACCTTCTTCGGCAACATCGGCCTCGGTCCCGACGAGGTCCGCATCCAGTTCAACAACCGCCGCTTGATGGATGCCGAGCTCGGGGCGCTCGGGCTCACCGAACGCAAGCGCGAGGTCTTTCGCCTGATCGATCGCCGCGACAAGATGCCGGCCGATGCCTGGGACACGTACGCGGCCGATCTCGGGGTGACCGCCGAACAATTGACCGGGCTCAAGGGTCTGCTGGCCGACAAGGAGCTGTGGCGCAAGTCGGAGGAGTGTCAGGCCTTCGTGCGCGCCGCGACCGCGCTCGGCATCGCGCCGTACCTCGAGTACGACCCGACCGTGATCCGCGGCCTCGACTACTACACGGGCACGGTCTTTGAGGCCCGCGACCGCGAGGGCGAGTTCCGGGCCATCCTTGGCGGCGGGCGCTACGATAACCTGGTCGGCGACGTCGGCGGCGATCGCCTGCCCGGCGTCGGCTACGCGATGGGCGACGTCGTGATCGGCCTTGTCGCGCAGAAGTACGGCAAGGCAGCCGGGCTACGCGCCGCGCCGACCCAGGCGTTGGTCACCGTGTTCAAGCCCGAGATGCTCGATGAGTCGCTCAAGCTCGCGGCCGAACTGCGCGCCGCCGGGGTCAAGACCGAGTGGTATCCCGAAGCCATCAAGCTCGACAAACAGCTGAAGTACGCCGACGCAGTCGGCGCGCGCTTCGCCCTGATCGTCGGGCCGGACGAACTCGCGGCTGGCGTGGTGATGCTCAAGGACCTGGCGACCCGCGAACAGCGCGCCCTCCCGCGTGGTGAGGTCGCAGCGGCCATCCTCGCGGCCTGACGGCGCCCGGCGCTCAGTCGCCGGTCGGCGCCACGGGTTGCGCGCGCAGCGCGGCATGCGCGCGGCGATCAAGCGGATAGCGCAGCAGCACCGGCACGGTCAGGAACATCAGGACCGCGGGCGCGAGCGCGAACAACACCCGGATCGCGAGCAACGCGTCCGGGCCCTGGGCGGCATTGGGCACATAGCCTGCGGCCTGCAGGACGTAACCGGGTAGCGTGATCCCGATCGTGCGCATGATCTTGTCACTCAGGCCGTACATGCCGTAGTAAACGCCGGCCTCGCGCGAGCCGTCGGGCGCTGCCTCGACCACGTCCGGCAGCATCGCCCAGGGCAGCACCCAGTGCGCCGACATACCCAGACCGATCAGGCCGATGAAGGCGTAGACCAGCACCGGCTGGTCCGCGCCGACGAAGAACAGCGCCGCGACCCCGACGGCCGAGAGCGCGATCCCCAGACCGTAGCCGACCGCCTTCCCCCACCGGTCGGCCACCCGCTTCCAGATCGGCACGGCGACGCCGATGATGACGAACAGGATCAACAGCACGGTCTCGACCGGCACAAGCCCGCCGAGGACGTACGTCATGTGATAGACGAGCATGGTCTGTAACAGCGTAAACGCCAGCCGCACCAGGCTGAACGCGGTCAGCAGTGTGCGAAACGGGCCGTTCCTCAGCGTCGCGCCCATCGCGCCGAGGAAGGGCTGGTCGCCGCGGCCGGTCGTATGCGCCGGCTCGCGGACGCGCCAGGCGACCAGCGCCAGCGCGAGCCCGGCGAGGCCGCCAAAGATCGCGCCCACCGCGATGTAGCCGACGCTGGGATCGGCGAAACGCGCCACGATGGAGCGAGTCGCCACGCCGCCGAGCACATAGCCGAGCACCGTGCCGATCGCGCCGACCGCCATCAAACTCGTGCGCTCGTCGTAATCATCGGTCATCTCCGAGCCGAGCGCGTTATAGGGCACGCTGATCAACGTGAAGAGCGTGTCGAAGACCGAGTATGTGAGCGCGATCCAGACGAAGGCCCACAGCGAGTCGAGACCGCGCGGCACGGCGAAGAGCAACGTCGTCACAAGGACCAGCGGCAACGCGCCGTAGATCAGGTACACGCGCCTCCGGCCGTGGCGCGAACGGGTCCGGTCGCTCAGCCAGCCCATCAGCGGATCGTTGACCGTGTCCCACACTTTGCCGATCAACAACGCCGAACTGGCGATCGCCGGCGGCACAAGCGCCACGTCGGTGTAGAAGTTCAACAGGAAGATCGCGGTCGACGAGATCAGCAGCGTGATCGCAAAGCCGCCCGCCGAGTAGACGAGCTTCTGGCCGAACGGGATTCGGCTCGACGCGGACACGGTCATGATGAGGTTCCTTCAGGCGCCGCCAACGCGGACCGGATATCACGGCGCAATACCTTGTTGAGATAGCTGCGCGGCAGCTCGGTGTAGATCACGATGCGCTCGGGCGCCTGCCAGTCCGGCAGCCGCACGCGCAGGAAATCACCGAGTTCGGCGCGGACCTCGGCGACCGGGCGGTCGCGCCAGGCCCGGCGCAGCGAGACGGCCAACGCCAGACGGCCCTGCCCGTCGGCGACCAGACAGGCCTCCTTCACCGCCGGATGTTCGTGCACGACATCCTCGACCTCGCGTGGGAAGATCCGCCGATCACCGCGCACGATCACGTCCACGTCGCGGTCGAGCAGCACGAGCCGCCCATCGGCATCGAGATAGCCGTAGTCGCGCGTGCGCAGATATCCGTCGCGGAACGCGGCGGCCGTGAGTTCGGGCTGGCGCCAGTAACCGCCAAAGACGGTCGGGCTCTTCACCTCGATCTCGCCGACGTGATTGGGGCCGACCACCGCCCCGCCCGCGTCGACGATGCGCACGCGCGCCTGAGGCACCGGTCGTCCGACCGAACGCAGCACCTGGCGCGGCGCGGGTTGATGTCCGACGCCGTGCGCTTCCATTTGAAGCAGGCTCACCGGGGGTAGGACCTCGGCCATCCCATAGCCCTGTTGCAGGATCGCGCCAAAGCGTCGCACCGCCTCCTCGATCCTGGCCGCTGGCGTCGGCGCCGTGCCGTAGATGATGTTGCGCAACGAGCGCAGATCGCGCCGGTCGAGATCGGGCCAGTCGAGGAGATCGATCAACGTGCTCGGCGTGACGAACAGGCGCGTCACCCTGTGCGCCTCGATGGCGTCGATCAGGCTCGCCGTGTGATAGTCCTTGGGGAGCACGAGCGTCGCGCCGCCCGCCAGACTGGGCAGGATCAGACCGCTCCCGGCGCCGGAGATGGGCATGCCCGGCAGGGCAACGTCATGGCCGCCCAGCTTGACGCGCACGTTCAGCACCGACAGGCGCAAGCTGGTCAGCCACAAGCCTTGCGTGACGGTCATCGCTTTTGGACGGCCGGTCGTGCCCGACGTGAAGCCAAGCCCGGCGAGGTCGTCAGGTGAGACGGGCTCGGCCGAGCGCACCGGTCGCCCCGCGGCGATCAGATTCTCGTGCGCCTCCAGGCAACCGATCGCACGCGTGCCGGGGAAGGCCTGCTCGAGCAGGAGACCGACGTCGGCCCGAGTGGCCCCGTCGAAGAAGAACACCTTGACCGGCGCGTCGATCAGGGCCGAACGGATGGTCTCGAGCGCGTGCACCGGCGTGAAGCCGATCAGCACGGCGCCGAGTTCGTAGGCCGCCAACAGGATCTCGATCTGGTCCTGGCCGCCGGAGGCGACGTAGCCGATACGGTCCCCGCGATGCACGCCCAACCCGGCCAGGGCATCGGCCAAACGCCAGACGCGATCGGCCAATGCCGCGAACGTCAACGATGCTCGCGGCGAAACCAGCGCCGTGCGTTCGGCGTAGCGCGTGGCCGCCGTGCGCAGAAGGTCACGCGGGACGCGGAAACGCCTCAGGTACAGACCGGCCAGCCAGGTGTCCAGCGAGAATGTCATGGCTCACGCGACGGCCAGCGCGGCGGCGCGTTCGCGTTTCCCGCGCGCCAGCAATCGTTTGACATACCAGATCTTGACTTGCTGGATGGGATTGCGATTGCCCCACCACAGGTAGCCCTGTTTGAACTGATGGGTCAGCGCGTCGAACTGAAAGAAATGGGGCACAGCTTTGACCGGGCGCAGACGGAGGATGACGTTCACCGTCTCCGCCGCGACGATGCCGTGCAACATGGCCGCCACCGGTCCGAGTGAGGGCGCCACATGGTTCGTGAAGTCGATGCTGACCGGGCGCATGTAAGCCAGATGCGTGCCGCCGGGTGTGGTCGCGACGATGTAGCGCGTCAGCACCTCTTCTTCGTCCATATCGGGCGTGAGGCCGCAGAACGTCTCGAGGCTCGGTCCGTCGGGCAGCCAGATCTGCCAGGCCGCGCTCCAGCCGATCGGCCCGCCCACGACCACCGGGATGCCGCGTGCCCGGGCTGTCCGGTACAGAAGGCGACGCGCCTCGGGCACGAAGAAGTCGATGCCGTCGAGGACGACGTCGACTCCGTCCAGGAAACCGTCGATCGTGGTCGGATCGAGCGCGACGGGTAGGACACGCACTTCGGCGTCCGGGTTGATGCCCTGAACGACCTCGCCCATGACGACGGCCTTGTTGCGGCCCACTGTCGCGCGGTTGGCGCCATATTGACGGTTGAAGTTCACCCACTCGAACGCATCGGGATCGGCCAGGCTGAAGCGGCCCAGGCCGGCCCGGGCCAGCGCCGCGATATAGCCCCCGCCGCCTCCGCCGCAGCCGGCGACCGCGACGCGCGCCGTCCGAAGCCGCTCCTGCTGTGTCACGGTCAAGAGCCCGATGTTCCGCGAGAAGGAGTCGTGGTAGTGGCCCATGCGCCCAGGATAGGAGCCCGCTTTCGGGCCGCCAACCCAGAAATGGTGGGTCGTGGTTGGGGGAAACTCCTGCCCGGGCTTATGTCGGCTATTTGGCGGGTCCCAGGGCCGCATCCCGGCCGCGAATAGCGCGGATTTCGCGGCGGGCGGGACGCGCCGGATCTTCGACGCTGCCCACGAATTCCGCTGGAAAACAGCCCTGAACTGGCTCGGTTGGAGTCGTCCTGGCGCTCCGATCCACATGGACTTAATGTATAATTGCTGCCTGTTGCCAATAGCGACACGTGGTGCCTTTAGCTCAATGGCAGAGCGCTTCACTGTGGATGAAGAGGTTGCGGGTTCGAGCCCCGTAAGGCACCCTGCTCGGCTGCCCAGACTTGAAGGATGCTGTCGCCAGCATCCTTCGGTTTTTGGCGGCGCCCCCTCAAGGGGCCAGCTGCCCTCGTAGCTCAACTGGACAGAGCACTTGACTTCGGATCAAGTGGTTGTGGGTTCAAGTCCTGCCGAGGGCGCCTTGATTGTTTATCGCCGGGCCGCGACGACGATCTGACGTGGGATACCGTCTCTCCTAGGCTTCTGATGCGCCGCTCCCGACAACTCCTCTTCAGCGACGCAACGCAGGTGCTCGAGCTGCTCCATACGCCGCTCAACCGCCTGCCCGTGTCGATCGAGAACTCGTATTTCGCAGAGGCCATACGCATCGGGCGTCAGGATCTGCAACGCACGCGGCTGAAATACCTCGACCCTTACTTCTACCTGTCGACGGGATACGGCACGGTCGCGGGCACGACCAGCATCGCCCTGGGGTTCTACGATTGCCATCCGCTGCTGCGCCAGCTCAACCTGGACCTGCGCGGCTTCCAGTACACGCAGAACGAGATCGTCGACCTCGTGCGCCATGAACTCGGCCACGCCATCGCCTACGCGTACAAGCTCTACTCGCGCAAGGACTTTCGGCGGACGTTCAACGTCAAGGGCAACTACTTCCTCACCTATCCGGTGACGGATCGCTATCTGCAGCGCGTCAACCCCTACAGCCGTGACTTCGTCAATCCGTCCGGCGATCACTACGCGCAGAAGCACCCCGACGAAGACTGGGCCGAGACTTTTACGGTCTGGATCCAGCCCAAATCCCGCTGGGAGCGCGAATACCGCAACTATCCCGGCGCGCTGCGCAAGCTGCGGTTCGCCGACGGACTGCTCAAGGAACTCCGCAAGGAGGAACCGGCGATCGCGCAGACGCCGTACCCGTTCGAGCCGATCGAAGACTTCAGCATCACGCTCGCGGCGTTCTTCAAGCTACGGAGCACGCGCCGTTATCGCGCCAAGGCCACCGGCTTCATCGACCCTGACCTGCGCGATCTGTTCTGGTCGCCGTCGCCGGTATTGAGCAACGGCCGGCGCCGCGAACGCGATTTCATCCAGGCCGACAACTTCATCCGCAAGCACAAGCGCAGCATCGCGTCGCAGGTCAGCCGCTGGACCGGCGTGCCCGAGATCGCGGCGCGCGACCTGCTCGACAAATGCATCCATCGCACCACCGATCTCGACCTATGGGTGCGCAAGGAAAAACGAGAAGCGTCGCTCGTCGAGCTCACCTCCTACATCTCGTACCGCTGCGCGCTGTTCGCGATCAACGACTCATTCATCTAGCCGCGCATCGGTTCGCCGAACGCCACCGCAAAAAGCGAAGGGATCGGCGAGTCGTGGTAGCGCCACGACCCGCCGATCCCTTCGCTTTTCTCAACGCTTCACCCGTCCGGTCGTCATGGCAACGCCCGTTGCGCCGGGACAGGGCCCAGGTCTTCAACCACGCACAGGCTCGCCCGCCGGTGTCTGCATGAGGCCACGATAGACCTCGATGATGCGGTCGGCGATGGTCGCCCAGCCATACGATTGCGCGTGCAGATGCGCCTGTTCGCTCATGTGGGCGCGCAGTTCGCGGTCGTTGATCATCACGCAAATGCGATCCGCCAGGGCTTCGGGGTCCTGATCGGGCACCGTGAACCCCGTCTCGCCGTCCTGCACCAGGAAAGCCAGGCCGCCCACCTCGGATGCGATCACGGGCGTACCGCAGGCCATGGCCTCGAGCGCGACCATGCCGAACGACTCGTAGTGCGAGGGCATGATGACGCAATCTGCGGCGGCGTAATAGTCTGGCAGCGCGTCCTGATCTTGCTTGCCGAGAAACGTCACGAGCTCGCTGAGACCGAGGTCGTTTCGCAGCGCCATGACGCGACGCATCTCGTCGGTCTGGCGCTCGGCCGGTAGATCGGGGTCGCCGCCGATGATGGCCAACGCCAGCTGACCGCAGTCGCAGGCGCCGCGCGCCCGCAGGAGGCTGACCGCGCGCAGCAGCGTGTCGATGCCCTTGAGCGCCTCGATGCGGCCGACGAACAACAGCAGGAACGTGTCTTGCGGCGCCTGGATCGCGCGTTTCGCTTCGGCGCCCGGGCGCGGGTAGAAGACGCCGAGATCGACGCCCGGCGGGATGATCGTGGCGCTGGCCGTCTCGACGCGATATAGCCACTGCAACTGCGCCTGCTCGGCCGGCGTGGCCAGAATCAGACGGTCGGCGGCCTGCATCAACTCGGTTTCGGCGCGCAGCCGGATCTCGGGTTCGCGCTCATCCGGGCGCTGGGCGATCCGGTTCTTCATGATCCCAAGCGTGTGGAACATCTGCACCAACGGCGTCCCCCAGGCCTCGCGCAGGCTCAGCCCGGCGACGCCCGAAAGCCAGTAGTGGGCGTGGACGATGTCGTAGTGCAGGCCGTTGGCGCGCGCGTACTCGCGGATGCCGCCGACGAATTCGGGCACATGCCGGTAGAGGATGTCCTTCGCGAGCGGCACTTCTGGCCCGGAGGGGATGTGGACCACGCGATTACCGAAGCCGAGCTCCTCTTTGACGTGCGGTTGATGCTCGTCCTGCGAGCGCGTGAACACGTCGACGTGCAGACCGCGCCGGCCGAGCTCGCGAGTTAGGTCGCGCACATAGACGTTCATGCCGCCCGTGTCCTTGCCGCCCAGGGTGGCGAGCGGACAGGTGTGATAGGACAGCATTGCGATGCGCATGGGTGGCAGGTTCGGGAAGAGTGGTTGGGAATGTCGACCGGGCGACGTGGATTATAACCGGCGCTGGGGCCGCAAACTCCTTTCAACCAAGTTACGGTTGCCGCGGAATCCCCGTCGTAGTACACTCCGCACCGATATGGGCACGAAAATCCTGATTGCCGACGACGATCTCGAGACCCTCAAACTCGTCGGCCTGATCCTCGAGCGCCAGGGCTTTACCATCATCGCCGCCAACAACGGGCGCCAGGCGCTCGCCAAAGCGGCCGCCGAGCATCCCGCGCTGGCGATCATCGACATCATGATGCCCGACATGGACGGCCTGGACGTGACGCGCCGTCTGCGCCAGGACGCCGATCATGCCGGTGTGCCGATCCTGCTCTTCACCGCCAAGGCCACGGCTGAGGAACGCGCCGCTGGGTACGCCGCCGGCGCCGACGACTATCTTGTCAAGCCGACCCATCCGCGCGAGCTCGTCGCCCGGGTTCAGGCGCTGTTGTCGCGCGCGGCCCAGCCCGCGGAAACCGCCCCGACCGGCGTGGTCATCGGCGTGATCGCCGGGCGCACGTCGACCCTGGCGAGCTGGTTGGCCGTCAACGTGGCCGCCGTGGCGCGCGAGACGATCGCGCCCGTGATCGTGGCCGACGGTGTCCCCGGCGCGATCGGCGCCTGCGCCCTGCTCGGTCTGCAGGCGCAGACCGGCCTCGGCGCCCTGTTGCGCCTCCCTGTCCCGGAGATCACGCGCGAGGCCGTCCAGGCCGAGTTACTCGAAGATGTCACCGGGCTGCTGGCCTTGCCGGCGGCCAACGCACCGCGCGAGGCGGAACTCAAGGCGCACACCCTTCAGGCCGAGGCCGTGCTCAACCAACTGCGGCGCTTGGCGCCGTTGACCGTGCTCGACCTGGGCACCGATTGCGACCTGAACGTCGCCCGCATCGCGCCCCGGCTCGACCTGGTGCTCGTCATCTCGGAGGATCGGCGCATCGGAGCCACGCGCGCGATCGGCCTGATCGACACGCTTGGCGAGTTGGGTCTTGAAACCGGGCGCGCGCACCTCGTTCACATCCTGCCCATGCTGGAAACGATTTCGGATCCCGCGCACGAGCTCAATCTCGATCTGCCGGCCCTGCTGGCTGGCGACGCGCCACAACCGGTGGTCGCTCGTCAGACCGCTCACGCCGAGGCGTTGCAGCTGCGACATTACGTCCAGCCCTTGCTGGCGAGGGTCGGGCTGGCGCATTCGGCGCTGTAGACGACGGAATGACGGCTATTCCCGGCAGCCCGACGAGGTCGGGCTGCCTTTTTTATGTATACCCCATGGCCGTGAAACCAAGAGTGCCCGATTGTTTCGTCAACCGATCACAACTCTCCCAAACGCACAAGGCGGGGCTTTCTTCGGTACGATGGGCAAGGCTTGACAGAAGGAATCCGCCGGCCGCAGTGATCCGTTAATGATGGCCCCGCCCCACTACCCGGTTCAGCAGACGCGTCTCGAACGCCTGCTGGAAATCAATCGCACGCTCGCGTCGACGCTCGAGCAGGCGTTGCTGTTGCGCAACATCATCAACGCCGCGCGCGAATTGATCGGCGCCGAGGCCGCGTCGATCATGCTGGCCGACACGCAGTCGGGCGAACTGCGCTTCGAAGCTGCAACGAACATGGAATCCTCGCAGATGGCCGGCCTTGTGGTGCCGATCAACGGCAGCATCGCCGGCTGGATCTTCACCCATCGCGAGCCCGTGATCGTGCCGGACACCAGCATCGACACCCGCTGGCACCGCAAAGTCGACGACAAGACGGCCTTTGTCACGCGCTCGATCATGGGCGTGCCGCTCATCCACCGCGACAAGGCCATCGGCGTGGTGCAGTGCCTGAACAAGGTCGACGGCACCTTCGACGACGAAGACACGGCCACGCTCAAGGCCCTGGCCGATCAGGCGGCCATCGCGATCGTCAATGCCCGGCTGTTTCAGCAATCCGACCAGATCTCGGAACTGGTGCACGAGCTGCGCACGCCGCTCGGAGCGATCCTGGCGACCACGCACCTCCTCATGCGCAACATCACGGAAGAGAAGCGCGTCGAGCTGATCAAGACCATCCAGCGCGAGACCGAGCGGCTGAGCACCTTGACGACCGAGTTCCTCGACATCTCGCGGTTGGAATCGGGGCGCATCCAGTTCAAGCGGGAGCCCTTCGCCCTGCCCGAGCTCCTGGCCGAGAGCCTCGAAGTCGTGCGTCACCAGGCGCAGGCGCGCGCGCTCGGGCTCGAGCTGCGGCTCGCCCCGGACGTCAGCCTTGTGGTGACCGATCGCGCCAAGATCAAGCAGGTCGTGCTCAATCTGTTGACCAACGCGGTCAAGTACAACCGCGACGAAGGCCGGATCACGCTGGCGGCGCAGTGCGCGCCCGACGGCCTTTATCGGATCAGCGTCACCGACACCGGACGCGGCATTCCGCCCGAGGCGCTGGGGAACATGTTCCAGAAGTTCTATCGGGTGCCCGAGTCGGAGAACACGGCCTCGGGCACCGGCCTGGGCCTGTCGCTGGCGCGGAAGATCGTCGAACTGTTGGGCGGCGAGATGGGCGTCGAGTCGACCTACGGTGTCGGCAGCACGTTCTGGTTCACGCTACCTGCGGGCGGCGAATAACGTCGACCAGGGCCTGCAGGCCCAGCAGGTACGACTTCCACCCAAACCCCCGAATCGACCCAACGCACACCGGCGCCGTGAACGAGCGATGCCGAAACTCTTCGCGCGCGTCGGTGTTGGAGAGATGCACCTCGACGGCCGGCAGCCCGACGGCCGCGATCGCGTCGCGCAGCGCCACAGACGTGTGCGTGTACGCGGCGGGGTTGATCACCACGCCGGCGGCCCAGCTCCGCGCGTCGTGCAGCGCGTCGACCAGGGCGCCTTCGTGATTGCTCTGCAGACAGCGCACCGTGACGCCGAGCCGCGCGCCGTCGGCCACGAGCGCGGCGTCGATATCGGCCAGCGTGGTGTGGCCGTAGACCTCGGGCTCGCGGGTGCCGAGCAGGTTCAGGTTGGGTCCGTGCAGCACCAGGATGGCGAGCGTCGAGCGAGCGGCGGCGGCGCGTTGTTTCGGCATGGCTCAGATCCTCCGGCGGGTGGATTCTAACCTTCGACCTGTCAGGTCCACCCGCGATTCGCTAGTTTTCAGGCTACTCGAAAATCGCATTCACAGAAATCCGACGGAAATTCCAACCTTCGGGCTCACGCGAGCGCCTGGGTCAACCGCTGCAGCTCGGCCGCGAGCAGGGCCTCGGGCACATCGACGCCCCAGCGCACGTCCCCGATCGCGGCGGGGAGCGCGTACTTCAACCGCCCGCCCGTCTTCTTTTTGTCGCTGCTCATGGCCGTGCGGATGTCTTCAGGATCCAGCCCGGGCGCCGCGACCGGCAAACCGGCGGCGACGAGCACGGCCCGCACGGCGTCGGCAAGTTCCGGCGCCGCCAGGCCCAGCGCGACCGCGAGCCGCGCCTCCGCGACAAGGCCGACCGCGATGGCCTCGCCGTGCCGCAGCCGAAAGCCCGACGCGGCTTCGACGCCATGCCCGACCGTGTGTCCAAGATTGAGCGTCGCGCGCCGCCCTCGCTCGTAAGGGTCCTCGCTGACCACGCGCACCTTGACCGCGATGGCGCGTTCGAGTTGATCGATGCCACCCAGGGCCGGCCGCGCGACATACTGGCGCCAGAGCTCGGGGTCGTCGATGACGCCGTGCTTGATGGCTTCGGCCAGCCCGGCGCGCAGCTCGGGCGCCGGCAGGGTGTGCAGGCTCAGCGGGTCCGCCACGATCAGGGCCGGCGGATGAAACGCCCCGACCAGGTTCTTGCCCTGCGGGAGATCGACGCCGGTTTTGCCGCCAAGGCTGGCGTCGACCATGGCCAGCAGCGTGGTCGGGACGTTCACCCAGCGCAGACCGCGCATGAACGTCGCCGCGGCAAAACCCGTCATGTCGCCGATCACGCCGCCGCCGACAGCGACCACCAGGCTGCCGCGGTCGAGGCCGAGTTCGAGGAAGCGGTCGTACATCAGCCGTATGGTGTCGAGGGTCTTGTGCGCCTCGCCGGTCGGCACCACCACGCGCGGCGCGTCGATCGCCGCGAGCCAGGGCTTCGCGGCCACGACGTCGTCGACCACCACGACCGCGGGTCGTCCCAACCCACGCGCCGCGACGGCGCCCGCGAGGTCTCCGAGCAGGCCGTAGCCGAGCGCCACGGTGTGTTCGAACCCCGGCGCCGTGATGCGCAACTCGCGCGGCGCGAGCCGGCGCTCGATCTCGGCGGCCACCTCCGACACGCGCAGACCCGAGGTGTCGACCTGCTCGGCAATGGAGTCGTACAACGGCGCGCGCGCGGCGAGCAAGGCCTGGAGCCGCCCAGCGGGATCGCCCTGCAGCAGGGGTCGGTCGGAACCGGCGACGCGGTTCAACAACACGTCGGATGTCGCGCGCAGGCAGAACAACACGCCGTGTCGTTCGAGGGCGGAACGGTTGTCGGGATCGAGCAAGGCGCCGCCGCCCGGCGCGATGACATGGCCATGGCGGACCGAGAGCGACAGGATTTGATCGCGCTCGAACGCTCGAAAGGCGGCTTCGCCGTCGTCGCGGAAGATGTCGGGGATCGGCTTGCCGGCCTGCGCCGTGATCGCGGCGTCGACGTCGACAAAGGGCCAGCCGAGACGTTGGGCCAGGGCGCGGCCCACGCTCGTCTTTCCGGCCCCAGGCGGGCCGACCAGGATCACGTTGACGTTCGGCATGTGGGCCTCACGGCCAGAACACCGTCGGGGTGTTCCCAAGATCGAAGTCGTCGAGCCGCGCGTGGCGCAGCCCCTCGAAACGCGGTCGCATCTCGTCGAGCGAGTCGCCGCCGAGCTTCTCGAGCAGCGCGTCGGCCAGCACGAGACAGGTCATGGCCTCACCAATCACGCCGGCGCGCGGCACCGGACAGAAATCCGAACGCTCGTACTCGATCGGGCGCGGCGCGCCGCTGGCCAAGTCGACGGAGTCGATCGGCGTGAGCGTGGTCGCGATCGGCTTCATGGCGACGCGCAGCACGATCGGGGCGCCTGTAGTGATGCCGCCCTCGAGCCCACCGGCGCGATTGGTCGCGCGCGTCAACGTCTTGTCGTCGCCCTTGTAGATCGCGTCCTGGACCTGTGTGCCGGGCTTGCCGGCGTTGTCGAACGCATCACCGATCTCGACGCCCTTCATGGCGTGGATGCTGAGCATGGCCTGCGCGAGCCGACCGGTGAGCCGTCGATCCCAATGTACGTGGCTGCCGAGCCCCGGCGGCACGCCGAGCGCGACGACTTCGAACACGCCGCCGAGCGTGTCGCGCGCTTGCATGGTCGCCTGGATGTGCGCGACCATCGCCGCGCTGGCGGACGGATCCGGGCATTGCACTTCCGACTCGGCCGCCGCCGCCAAACGCTGCTCGAGCGACAGCGCGTGCACGTCGGCGCGGACCGACCCGATCTGGACGACGTAGCTGCCCACACGGACGCCGAAGGCCGCGAGCAGTTTGCGCGCGGCGGCGCCGGCCGCGACGCGCGCCGTGGTCTCGCGGGCGGAGGCGCGTTCGAGACTCATGCGGAGATCGCCATGGCCGTACTTGACGGCGCCGGTCAGGTCGGCGTGGCCGGGCCGCGGGACGGTCATCGGCGCGACGGCTTTGCCCTTCCACTTGTCGTGGTCGCGGTTGGCGACCTGAATGGCGACCGGCGCGCCGATGGTGACGCCGGCCATGACACCGCTGAGCAGCACGGCTTCGTCCCGCTCAAGCTTCATCCGCGGGCTCGCGCCCGGATAGGGCTTGCCGCTCGCGTTGAGGCCCTGCCGACGGGCCAGGTCCGGGTTGATGTCGTCGGGGCCTAGCGGCAGTCCGGCCGGCAGCCCCTCGACGATGACGAGTTCGGCCGGTCCGTGCGACTCGCCCGCGGTGAGAAATCGAAGTGGCATGGTGATCGTTCGGGCGCCGGGGCTCAGGCCGCGGCGTTCATTTTGGCTTCAGCGGCCGCGCGCATGGTCGCGCGGGGCGCGGTTTTTCCTGTCCACAGTTCCAGCGCCAACGCGCCCTGCTCGACGAGCATGCCGAGGCCGGTCGTGGCTTTGAGGTCATGCTCGTGTGCCTGACGGACGAACAACGTCTCCTGCGGGTTGTACACCAGATCGTAGACCAGCGCCGACACCGGCCAGGGCGTGCCGTCGAGCCACGGGCTCGCATCGACCTTCGGATGCATGCCGAGTGGCGTCGCGTTGATGACCACGTCGACGTCGTCGCTGGCCTGCAGAAAGCCGAGCGGCGTCCACGCGAACACCTCGATCGGACCCAGGGTGCGCAGGTCCTCGGCCTGTTCGGGGCGTCGAGCGATGACGCGCACGTGCGCGCCGACGCCCAGACACCCGGCCACGGCCGCGCGCGCCGATCCGCCCGCACCGAGCACGAGCACCTGCGCGTCCGTCAGCCGCGCGCCGTGCGCGGCCAGATCGGCCAGCAGCCCGGCCGCGTCGGTGTTGTGCCCGATCAGCCGCCCGCCCTCTTTGACCAACGTGTTGACCGCGCCCATGGCCAGGGCGGTCGGCGTCAGGCCGTCGAGGTAGGGGATGACGGCCTGCTTGTGCGGCACTGTGACATTGGCGCCGGCGACGTCGGCGCGGCGGATGTCAGCCAGCACGAAGCCGAGGTCCTCGGTGCGCACTGGTCGGATGTCATAGCGCCAGTCGGTCAGGCCCAACTCGGCCAGGGCCGCGTTGTGCATCGCCGGCGACAGCGAGTGGCCGAGTGGAAATCCAAGCAGAAAAAGCCGCATCGCCCGATGATAACCCATGCCACGGCGCCGCTGCCGGAGAGCCGTCCAGGGCGATCGCATCCAAATGTGAGACATGCGTTTTTGCCGTGAATTGCGCCAATGACGCGCATTGCCGCATCGCACGGTCCATTCGCGAAATGCGCGTCATTCGCGGCTGATCACTTGAAACGGGACATGAGATGCGATTGCCTTGGAGTGCCGCCTTACGTGGGCGCAGGGTCTGGCCGCGGATGGCGCGAATCGGAATCCGCGCAACCGTCGCGGCCGTGAAACGCTGACGCCTCGCCGGTGCAAACCCGCCCTACTTCAGGGCGTAGCCGTTGGCCGTCATCGCCCGGCGATAGGCGACCGCCACCGCGTCGAATTTGAGGTGCAGCTCGGCGGCCAGGTCGAAGGGCACCATCTCGGGCCGCTGCGACTCGACGATGCGCCGGTCCTGATTGAAGATGACATCCTCGAAGCTTTGCAGCACGCTGTCGGGCTGTTCGAAATCGTAGTTGCGCCCGATGATGCAATAGCCGATGCAGCGCTTCTCGTCGGTCGGTTGGGAGACGAAGAAATAGACCATGCCCTTGTCGGCGCCCCACCCGAGCCGAAGCACGATCGTGTACGGCAGATGCACCTCGTAGCGGCTCCGGCGCATCGGCTGCTCCTTCACGTCGTTGGCGAAGATCGGGAACTCCTCGGTGTTGCTGGCCTCGGGGCGCACGATGCTGTAGTGGAGGATATGGCCCTCGGTCGTCACCGTGTGCTCGGGCACCTCGGGGCGGCTGACGTCGCCGAGCAGCCCGGGATGCACCCAGGGGAAGTGGCCGAAGTCGGTGAAGTTCTCGAGCTGACGCGACGCGTCGGCGTTCCACGCGAACGGCCCGGTGTTGACCACCTTCCACCCATCGCTCTCGAACTCCGGGATCTCGGGCAGCGGATGAGCGGGCTCGTCGAGCGCGACCCAGATCAAGCCGTAGCGCTCCTGGCAACGATACGCTGTGACCCGCGCCTTGGTCGGGATCGAGTCGAATCGGCTTTGCGGGATGAGCGTGCACGCGCCGCCCGCCGCGAACCGCCAGCCATGGTAGGGGCACATGATCTCGTCGCCCTTGATCTCGCCAAGCGACAACGCCGTGCCGCGATGGATGCACAGATCGTCCATCGCCTGCGGCGTGCCCGCCGACGTGCGCCAGAGCACGAGATACTGGCCGAGCAGCTTGACGGCCAGCGGTCGATCCTTCAATTCATGAGCATACGTGACGGGATGCCAGCAAGCGTGGAGGGCGTCAGGTGTGGACATGCGGCATTCTAGCACGCGGCTTTAGGGCCCGCGATACAATCCACGGGTCGCGTACGAGCGAATGGCAGGCAGGGATTCTCGCCACGATTTTCACGCATCGACACGAATGGTGCGCGCCAGGCGTTATCCGTTCTATCGGAAACGGTTCGGCCGCCAACGGGAACACAAGGCGACAAACGGAGTGGGCCCAGGGTCGGGGCTTCGCCCCGACCTGGGCCCACTCCGTTTGTCGCCCGACTTCCTGCTGGCTGAGCAGTTAAGACAATTCGTGGCAAAGGAGTCCGCGCGGCGCGACTCAGGACCTGACAATCAACCCGTGCACACAACCCGCATATGCATTCGCCGACGCCGAGACAAAGCGCCATCAACACCCCGACCCTCTCCACCGAACGCCTTCACCTGCGCGGGCTGCGCGTCGCCGACGCCTCCGACGTTCTTGTATTTCGAGGTGATCCCATCGTTCAGCGCTTCGATGATCCGCCGATCAGCACGATCGCGGAGGCGGAGGCGTTTATCGAGGAGCTGCTCGCGGCAGCCGGGCGCGCTGAAATTCTTCACTGGGCGATCACCCACGCCGGCGTCGACCGCGTCGTCGGGCTTGTCACTCTGCAGCAGTTGGATCACAACGGCGATCGCCATCATCGCCGCGCCGAAGTCGGCTACGGGATCGCGCATGCGCTTTGGGGCCGCGGCATCGGTTCGGAGGCGGTCCGGGCCGTCGTCGACTATGGCTTTGACACGCTGGGCCTCAACCGGATCTATGCGCGGACCATCGCCGACAACAACGAATCGGTCCGCCTGCTCGAGCGTCTCGGCTTTATTCGCGAAGGCACACAGCGTCAGCACTCGCTCGAAGATGACGGCCGCTTTCACGACAGCGCCGTGTATGGGCTGCTGCGGACCGACTGGGGATACCCGCCCGTCGACCGGTCATCTTGAACGCGAGCCCGGCAAGGTCGGGCTAATCGCCAGCTTGGGGAACTGGCGCACGCCCGGCGGGCTTGAGCCGCCGAAACACCCACATTCCACCGCCGATCAAAAGCGCCAGCAGCCCGACTGCCAGGTATTCGATCACCGGGATCCGGATGATCTCGTTGAGCGCCGCCCAGCGACCGTTGTAGATCCACAGCGCCAGCCCGACATACAGGGCGGTCAGAATCCAGCGCACGCGCCAGCTCAGGCCGAGGCCGTGCATCTGGGTCAGGATGAAGATCCCGCCGAAGCCGAACGCGAACATCGGCCAGAGGTTGTTGCCTTGCTGAAAGGCGACGAGCGCGCCGTGCGCCAGCACCACCGACTCCTGAACGAACATCCACCACTTGTTGAGGTGGATGCGCGTCAGGAACAGGCTGCCCTGCACCAGCATGAGGAAGGTGTACGCGAAGCCGACCAGGTGTCCGGGTGTCGCCACCATCGGGTGGTACCAGAAGGTGTAGATCACGGCCCAGGAGAAGACGAAGCCGTGGTACTTGCGCGCCCAGGAGAGGATGTCCTTCGGAAACGGCGCCTTCCAGCCCCACAAGAGCCCGCGCCGCGGCGTGTCCATCAACAGCACCCAGACGAGGAGCAGGATGACCGAACCCTGCGAGCTGAAGATCGACACGTCCTGCGCCAGGCCGTCGTACCAGATGTGCGTCTGGATGAAGTGGAGCACGACGAACCCGGCGTTGACGGCCAGGGCCGCGATGTTGACGCCGTGCAGTTTGTTCGTGTATTTCAGTCCGCGCGACTGGGCGTAATAGATCAGGGCCCAGTTGGCCACCTGATGGGCGATATAGAACCCCCAGGCCGTGGCCCGCGACCAGAAGGTCGGCTCGGGGAGGCGCCAGTAATACCAGGCTACGCCCGCATCGGGCAGCAGCGGCTGAGCGTCGAGGCGCGAGCCGGCGGCCCAGATCAAAGCCGTGAACAGGAAACTAAAGGCCACGCCGCCCCACAGGGCGCGCAGGTCGATGGTCGATGTTGTGGAAGGCGTCGATGCCTGAGTGGTCATCGCAAGATCCTTTCACAGGGATTGTAAGTTCTGCCGGGGGTGCGCGCGCGGTTTGCACAAGCCTGCCGCGCCGAATTCATGGACCATTAACCTGCTGGATCAGGCGAGTTGCGTCAGCGCGTCTTCGAGCACCTGGAAGTACCCGGGGAAGGTCTTCGATGTACACCCCGGGTCGGCGATCGCCGCGCCCGGAGCACGCAGCGTCGTCAACGAAAAGGCCATCGCCATGCGGTGGTCGTTGTAGGTCTGGACGCGTGCCGGCGTGAGGCGTTCGGCCGGCCAGATCGTCAGGCCATCGTGGCGCTCCTCGACCCGCACGCCCAGACGCGCGAGTTCGGCCGCCATCGCCGCCACACGATCAGTCTCCTTGACGCGCGCCGAAGCGATGCCGCGGATCGTCGTCGGCGTCGTCGCGAAGGGCGCGACGGCGGCCAGGGTCTGCGCCGTGTCCGGAATATGGCGCAGATCGACGTCGACGCCGCGCAATGCGCTCGGGTCCGGCGCCGTGATCTCGATCCACCCTGGCCCGTCGGTCACCACGCAGCCCATCGCGGCCAGCACGTCGACGAAGCCCACGTCGCCCTGCTTCGACACGCGCGCGATGTCGAGGACGCGCACCGAGCCGCCGGTGACCACGGGCAGCGCGAAGAAGTACGACGCGGCCGAGGCGTCGCTTTCGATCACGTAAGGATCGGCGGCGCGGTAGCGGGTCGGTGTCACCATGAACCGACTGTAGCCATCGCGCGCGACCGCCACGCCGAAGTCGGCCATCAGCGCCAGCGTCATGTCGACATACGGCTGCGAGTTGAGCGTGCCGTTGACGTCGATGGTCACGCGGGTGCGCGCGTAAGGGGCGGCCAACAACAATCCGCTCAGGAACTGGCTGCTGATGTCGCCGGCGACTTCCGTCGCGCCGCCCGCCAGACCGGCCGCGGTCACGCGCAGCGGCGGGCACCAGGCGCGCGGGTCGTCCGCCGCCGGGGTCGAGACCGGCGCCACATCGGCGCCGAGCGCGCGCAGGGCCAGCACCAGATCGCCGATCGGGCGTTCGCGCATGCGCGGCTCGCCGTCGAGCACGTACTCGCCCTGCCCGAGCGTCAACATGGCGGTCAGGAAACGCGCGGCGGTGCCGGCGTTGCCGATGAACAGTTCGGCCCGCGTCGCCGGGATGCGTCCGTTCAGGCCGGTCACGGCGATCGTCTGCCGCTCCGCGTCGGACGCGACCGCGAAGCCCAGCGTTTTCAGCGCGTTGACGAAGTGCCGTGAGTCGTCCGAGAACAACGCGTGCGTCAACGTGGTGACGCCGTCGGAGAGCGCGGAGACGAGCAGAGCGCGATTGGTCAGGGACTTCGATCCGGGGACGCGCACGGCGGCCCGCAGGGGCCGCGGCGCCTGGGTCGGCGGTGTCCAATCGGTCATGGGAGGTTGCGGGCCATGGGCCCGGCTGTGGGCGTCAGGCCGTGAACATGCCGGCCCGCTTCTCGCGCGCCGCGGTCAAGGCTTGACGGATACGTTCGGCGTCGCCGCTCTGGATGGCCTGATCGAGCGCGTCGAGTTGTTCACGGAAGCTGCCGAGCGCTTTGGTTAGTGGCCCGCGATTGGTGGCCAGGATGTCGACCATCATGTCAAGATCGCTGGCCGCCAGCCGAGTCGTGTCGCGGAAGCCGGAGGAGGCCATCTCGAATGCCTGATCGTCTTCGGCGGCCAGGACGGTCCGCACCAGCGCGACGGCGGCGGTGTACGGCAGGTGACTGATCAGTGCCGCAAGTTGGTCGTGGTGCTCGGCGGACATCACCAGCAGCCTCCCGCCAACGCGCTCGACGAGCTCGTACGCGATGGCCAAGGCCCGCACCGAGGTATGCCCGGGCGGGGTCAGGACGAAGGGTTTGTTGCGAAACAGATCGGCGTTGGCGTTGTTCAGCCCGGAGACCGACTTGCCGCTCATCGGGTGGCCGCCGACCGGCTCGAACCGCGGCGGCAGCTCGGCCATGGCCTGCATGACCTGGGCCTTGGTGCTGCCCAGATCGATCACCACGGTGGCGCGCGGCGGATAAAACGCCGAGGCGGCCAGCTGGTTCACCTGCGAGACGATGGCGCGCACCGGCGAGGCTAAGACGAGGACGTCAGTGTTATGTGCGGCCTCGAAGACCGTGATCTGATCGACCACGCCGCGGGCCAGCGCATCCTGAGCCACGACCGGGTCCTTGTCCACGCCGATGAGCGTTCGACACTGACCGCGCAAGGCCATAGCCAGCGACCCGCCCATCAACCCCAGCCCGACGATCGCGACTTCGCAATCGGTCAGGCTGAGCGGTGGGCGCCCCATCAGGCTACCGGTCTTGCCTTCTCGACTCAGCACAGGCTGATTATAACTGCGAGCACGCAGGCCGCGACTCCCGCATCGGCGGGGTTGGTTGGGCTTGGGAGGCGGCGCGGTCGGAGGATCCGGCGATCGGAACCGTGATCAGCTCCCGAAACCGCGGTCGGCCCTCCAGGCCTACAGGGTTCGATCCACCGCTTCAGCGATCCGGCGGACCTCCGCAACCAGCTTGAAGAAGGCCTCGGGCTTCAACGACTGGCTGCCGTCCGACATCGCCTTCTCCGGATGCGCATGCACTTCGATGATCAGGCCATCCGCGCCGGCCGCGATACCGGCCTTGGCCACGGCGGTAACATAACTGCTCTTGCCCGTGCCATGGCTCGGATCAAGGATGACGGGCAGATGGGTCTGGCTCTTGAGCACCGGGATGGCGTTGATGTCGGTCGTGTTGCGCGTGGCTTTTTCGAAGGTGCGGATGCCGCGCTCGCAGAGCATGACCCGGCTATTGCCCTGCGCCAGGATGTACTCGGCCGCCATCAGCAGTTCCTCGATCGTCGACATCATGCCGCGCTTGAGCAGGACTGGCCGGCCCGACTTTCCGACCGTGTTGAGGAGCGGATAGTTCTGCATGTTGCGGGCGCCGATCTGGATCACGTCGGCGTAGCGCGCCACGATGTGGACCTGGTCCTCTGACATCGCCTCGGTGACGATCGGCAGCCCGGTCAGGTTGCGCGCTTCGGCCAGCAGTTCGAGCCCCTCTTCGCCCAGGCCCTGGAACGCATACGGCGACGTGCGCGGTTTGTAGGCGCCGCCGCGCAACGCGCAGGCCCCGGCCTCCTTGACGGCCTGGGCCGTCTCCAGGATCTGCGAACGGTTCTCCACCGAGCATGGCCCGGCGATGAGCGCCAGCCGCGGCCCGCCGACTTTTAGGCCGTCGAGCGGCACAAGCGTGTCGGCCGGGTGCATCTCGCGCGACGCGAGCTTGTACGGCTTGAGGATCGGCACAGTCCGCTCGACGCCGTCGAGCGCCTCGAAGGCGCGTCCGTCGACCGGACGTTCGTCGCCGATCACGCCGATGATCGTACGCTCCTCGCCCTGCGAGAGATGGACTTTGAAGCCCTGCGCTTCAACCTGCGAGACGACGCCCGCGATCTGCTCTGCGCTGGCATGGTCTTTCATCACGATGATCATGATCACTCCCGCGGCGTGATGCCGCTCATTGCGCTCGCCGCGCGGTTCCGATCGCGTGCAGCCGGGGCGATGCAGCCAGCCGCAGTCGATGATAGGCCGGGCCAAGACCGCAGCGCGCGAAAAAGGCCCGACCCACGGTATTGAAATCCCAGACGTCGAGCAGCACCCAATCGACGTCGTGCTCACGCGCGATTTGGCGCAGCGACTTCATCAGACGCCGCCCGACGCCGCCGCGTCGGCGTTGTGTCGTCACGCCGATCTGGTGAACGTACAGATCCCGTCGCGCCCGGACGGTCGGGCGCTCGGGCGCGGAACGCCGTTCAGCCAAAGCATACCCGACGATCTGGCCGCCTGTCTGGGCCACAAGCAGGTGAAAGCTCGGCCTCGCCAACACGGCCGCGACGTCTTCCTCGAACACCGGCCCAGCCGGCATCTGGAACACGTCGGGCTCGCGTTCGACGTGCAGGGCGTGCACCTCGCGGGCCACGGCCTCGATGCCAGCCTGGTCGCCCGGCGTGGCCTGACGCACCACCACGTCCGCCATGGCTCAGCCGCGCCCGACCGCCGCCGCGACGGCCTGGCACTCGCGCACCAGCGCCGCGAACTTCGCCGGCTTGAGCGACTGCGCACCGTCTGACATGGCCTCGGTCGGGTTTTGATGCACCTCGATGATCAGACCATCGGCGCCGGCGGCCACCCCCGCGCGCGCCACCGCCGCGACGTACTCCCACTTGCCGGTGCCGTGGCTGGGATCGAGCACGACCGGCAGATGCGTCAATTGTTTGAGCACAGGCACGGCGTTGATATCGGTCGTGTTGCGCGTGTACTTCTCGAACGTGCGGATACCGCGCTCGCACAGCATGACCTGCGCGTTGCCGCCCGCCAGCACGTACTCGGCCGACATCAACAGTTCCTCGATCGTGGACATCATGCCGCGCTTGAGCAGCACGGGCTTGTTGGCCTTCCCGGCGGCGCGGAGCAGGTCGTAGTTCTGCATGTTGCGCGCGCCGATCTGGATCACGTCGGCGTAGTCGCACACCAGCGGGATCTGCTCAACCGACATCGCCTCGGTGACGATCGGCAGCCCGGTCGCCTCGCGAGCCTCGGCCAAATAGCGCAGGCCTTCCTCGCCCAGACCCTGGAAGCTGTACGGCGACGTGCGCGGCTTGAACGCGCCGCCGCGCAACGCGCAGGCGCCGGCTTCCTTGACCATGTGCGCGACCTCGATGATCTGGCTGCGGCCCTCGACCGAACACGGCCCCGCCATGATCGCGATCTTGGTCCCGCCGACCGGCGTGTGGTTCAACGTCACATGCGTGTCCATCGGATGCATGTCGCGCGACGCCAGCTTGAACGGCTTGAGCACCGGCATGGTCTTCTCGACGCCGTCCAACGTCTCGAACTGCGAGCGGTCGATCGGGCGGTCGTCACCGACGACGCCGATGATCGTGCGCTCCTCACCCTTGATCAGACTGGCCTTGTAGCCCAGCCCTTCCACTCTGGATACGGCCGCCGCGATCTGGGCCGCCGAGGCGCCGTGTTGCATGACGATGATCATCTCCTGCTCTCCTTGTGTGCATGACGTTCGATAAGTTCGGATTAGGGACGCGCGATGTCGGGCCGCAGCGCGACGGCCGCGCGCAGATAGACATGCTTGACCTGCTTCTGCGGCAGGTCCGTGTTCCAATGGATGAGGATGCGGATGCACTTCGCCAGGCTGCCCGGCACGCTCATCTCCTGCCCGCAGATCAACGGCGTCTCGAGCCAGCCCATCTGGCGCGCCGTGACGGCCGGGTACTCGCTCGTGAGGTCAGGCGTGCAAGTGAAGAAGATGCTGGCGACGTCGTCGGGTTCGAACCCATTGAGCTCGATCAGACGCGCCAGCAATTCGCGCGTGGCCTCACGAATGGCCTCGGGTGTGTCTGCCGCGGCCACTGTCGCGCCGCGAACGCCTCGGATGGGCATAGAGTCTCCACAACAAAAAAACCGCGGAGCGTTGCTCCGCGGTTTTTGAGGTTTCGTTCGATCCGCCTCGACCTATGCGCGAGCAACCGCCTCCGAAGAGCCGGTAAACCAGTACGCATAAAAGTAGAAGCGGCCGAAAACGTTCATGTCGGGGTATGGTAGCACAGCCGATAGGTGAAATCAAGGCGGAGCACCGCGACCCTCCAGCAACGCCGCGATCTCGCGAAAACCGCGTCCGCGCGCATGCGCCAGCGGCGTCACGCCGTCGAAATCCGCGATGGCCGGGTCGGCTCCGTGTTCGAGCAGGAGGGCCACGATCGTTTGATGACGAGGCCCGCCATCACTGAGCACGATCGCCTCAAGCAGCGCCGTCCAACCGAGGTTGTTGACGTGATTGACGTCGACGTCGGTCATGGTCAGAAGTTCGCGCACGACCTCGACGTGCCCGCGTTCGGCGGCCGGGATCAGGGCCGTGCCGCCGAAGCGATTGGTCAGACGGGTGTCCGCGCCGGCAGCGATCGTGAGCCGCAGGATGTCGAGGAGGCCCTCCGCCCCGGCATAGAGAAACGGGTTGTCAAGACGATTGTCCTGAAGATCGACGTCGGCGCCCGCGTCGAGCAACTCACGCACAACCTCGACGGCGTTCGCCTGTGTGGCCGCCATCAGGGGCGTGCGACCGCGCGCGTCGCGCCCATCGAGGTCGGCGCCCTGCCGGATGAGTCGCGCGACGGCGACGGTGTCGGCGGCCTCGGCCGCCTGGATGAGCGCGGCCGTGAGGCGTGCCGCCTCCTCGGGCGATGGCGGCGTGGCTGAGGGCGTCGGGTTGATCGGCATGGTCGTGGATGTAGGCGCGGCGGTTGTGGGCGATGGCGTTGGCGTCCGCGTGACGACGACGATCACCGCCGACGGGGCCAGAGTGGCCGTGACCGACGGCGACGCGGGCGCGCCACACGCCGTCGCGACGGCCAGCAGCCAAAGTGCAACGGCCCGGCTCCAGGTCGGGGCTGACGAATCTCCGGGGTCGCTCACGTGGCGTGCAGTCTGTCAAATCAAGATGAAGGACATCTGTGCGTCGCGCGGGCTGTCAGGCCCCGACCGTTGGGATGGCGCCGAGCAACCAACCAGGCGGGGCGGGTGCGATTGCCACGAGTCTCACCGTCGTGCAGGCACGAGTTGATACCTTTGAGCCGGCAGACGCTGCGAGCGACAAACGGCCACGACGGCCGTGCCTCGATCGGCATTTTGGGGCGCGCGGGTGCCCTCGGGCGCCGCCCGCCGGAAACGGATGCGATAATCGCCGGATGTCTGACTCCTCCACACCCCACCTCGTCGTCATCGGCGGCAGCCTGCGCGCCGCGAGCCGCAGCCGGGCCGCCTCGGCGTTCGCCGTATCGACAGCCTGCGCGAAGGGTTGGTCGGCCGAGTTGCTCGACCTGCGCGAACTCGACCTGCCGCTCTACCTGCCCGACTTCGCCCTGACCGACTACGTCGAAAGCCAGCGCCGCGGGGTCGAGCGGCTCGTGGCGGCCTGTCGACAGTCGACCGCGCTGATCTGGTGTTCGCCGACATACCACGGCACGGTCTCGGGGGTATTCAAGAACGCGATCGACTTCATCGAACTGTTGGCCGACGATGCCCCCTCCTACCTCACCGGACGCAAGATCGGCCTGATCGCGATCAACGACTCGAAGACGTTCAGCGCGATGTCCAACAGCGTCCACGAACTACGCGCCTGGCTGGCGCCGACGCACGTGCTCCTGAACGGCGAACACTTCGACGCTGATCTGAACCTGACGAGCGCGACCGGACAACGACGCATCACGCGGCTGGTCGAGGAGGTGATGTCGTGACGCTGCGCGCTACGGCGCATCGGCGGCGCGGATCGTATCCCAGACGGTCATGCCCGATTTGGCTGCCCCATCGGCGCCGGTCAGGCCGACTGACACGAACCAGCCCAGGGTGTTGATGTCTTCTTGGGACGTGCCGTTCTGGGCCATCCCGGGGTTCCAGCTCGTTGGGTCCAGGTCCGACAGCAACAGGTAGATCCAAAACGACAGCCGTGAACCGATCTGGTCATCGATGGCTTTGAGGTAGTCGACCTGGCCCTCCTCCGAGCCCGAGATCGGCCCCTGGGTCACCGACGGGATCCCGCCCTCGGCGACCGCGAGCGGTTTGGTCGTGCGCGTGAGCAGCGGCGTGTAATAGTCGGATGGGATCTGCCGGCCGTCCGGAAAGGCCACGAACGGATAGGACGAGATCACCCAGAGATCCAGGTTGGGCTCGAAGATCTCGACCTGATCCCAGTTCGTGTCATGTGCCGCCCGGCCCTCGTTTCCGTTCGCGATAAGGTTGTTCAGGTCTTCCCATTGAAACGTGACGAAGACCTGGGTCTCGGGCGACTCGGCTTTGATCTGCGCGTAGAGCTCGTGATACAGGCTCACGTAGTTGGGGAAGTCGTCGGGATACGCGTCGGCGTAAGTGTTGATCTCCGAGCCCAGCCCAAGATAGCGCGGCTTGAAGGTTCGCAGGATCCAGAGCACATAGTTCGTGAACGCCGTGCGCACGTCGGGGTTGGCGAAGCTCGCCGTCCAGTCGCTTGGCAGACCGCCGAACTCGCGCCGGTTGAGGCCGTTGAGCGGGTCGGCGACGAATATGGCATCGAGCCCATTCTGGCGCGCCAGCGTGACCTGGTTCGTGATGTCGGTTCGTCTATCAGACACGCCCTCGACGCCGGCCAGGAAGTCGCGCCAATCCGGGCTGTTCTGCACGAGCACGACGTCGCCGTGACGGCCCATGTTGGCGAAATGCGCGACCACGCTCTCATACGTCATCTGCGGTGGGCTCGGGAAGAACCCATACAACGTGGCGGATGATGGCTCGACCGGCATCATCGTCGTGGCCGGCGTCACGGTCGGCTGCGGCGCGGCGAGTGAGCTGCAGGCGAGTGTCGCCATGAGCACGACCGAGAACGCCAGGCTGATTCGATAGGTCTTCAAGCGGCCCTCCAACATACAGTGAACGCATCGCACACCGAGGATACAGGCGCGCGACCGGAAAGTTGCAGACACGGGGCGGAGCGGAGCGAGTCGGTCCAATTGGGAGGGCGGTGCACAACGGAGCTACGGGCGAATATAGATGAAGTGCCCTGGCCGACCCCGGGGCGGCATGCTACACTTGGTCGCATGCGTGACAATCGTCGAACTACGACCGATACCACCGAGCAAGTCGGTTGAAGTTTGTCGGCGCACGCGTCACCTGTCACTCACGCCCCGGCAAACACCGGGGCGTTTTTTGTGCGCATCGCCGGAGCTTCCTCGTCGAGCCCGGCCCTGGAGGATGATCATGTCTCTGGTCGCCAACGATACGCCCGCCTACAACATGCCCGTGCAACACCTCGTCCCGGTCGGGGATCACCTCGGCCAGATGATGGCGATCCCGCCGTCACGCATGTTCCTGATCAACAAGAGTCTGGCGGTCTACAAGCAGAAGAACCCCGGTGGCAAGACCTATGACGCCTCGCAGGGCGACGGCGGCGCCAGCCTCCCCGGCGTGCCGCGCGTGTTGCTCGAACGCGCCCTGCAGCTCCAGCTCGAACACGGCACGGCGTACGACATGCCCTTCGGCACCGAGGCGTATCGCAAGTCGGTGGTCGAGCAATACTGGAAGCTCGACGCCGCGACCGGGCTCGGGCCGGCGAACGTGATCGGCACGCAGGGCGGCCGCGACGCGTTGGTGAAGGCCTATGGCGCGATGCTCGCGCTCGGCCACGGACGCCTCGGCGACCTGGTCGTGGTCTCGCGCGTGCCGTGGATCAGCTACAACTGGGGTCCGTACGGCGTCGGCGCCAACGTCCTGCTCGCCCCCGGCCAGCCGAGCAAGGGCTGGCAGTACACGGAGGAGTCGCTCCAGGCCTGCGTCGATTTCGCGGCCAAGGACGGGCGCAAGATCGCGGGCGTGATCATCACCAACCCCGATAACCCGACCGGTCTGACGATCGCGCCCGAGCGCCAGGTCGCGCTGGCCAAGGCCGCGCTCAAGGCCGGCGCCGCGTATGTGCTGTTCGACTGGATGTACCACTACGTCACCGACGAGCAGCCGATGGACCTGAACAGCTTCGTCCAGAACTTCGAGCCCGAGGAGCGCAAGCGGTTGATGTTCCTCGACGGCATCACCAAGTCGCTCGGCGGCTCGAACGTGCGCAACTGCCACTTGATCGCCAGCGAGGACGTGATCAAGTTCATCGTCGCGCGCGCCTCGCACGCCGTGATCCCGAGCTTCTTCTCGCTCGCCGTCGCCCAGGCCGCGTACGAACAGGGCTTCCGCCAGGCCGCGGCCTCGATCATCGAGCCGACCAACGAGAGCCGCCGCGTGCTGGGCAAGTTCCTGGCCGACAACGGCTTCGAGCATATCATCGGCAAGGGCTACTACGCGTTCATCAACGTCGGCAAGTGGATGCAGACCCGCGGCTGGAAGGACACCGAACCGCTCGGCCAGTATCTCGCCGAGGAACACGGCCTGGCCGTGGTTCCGGGCGCCTACTTCTCCGAGTACGGCGGTGATTGGATCCGCTTCTCGTACGCCACGCCGCCCGATCGCACCCTCGGCGCGGCCGAACGGCTGGTTCAAGGCCTCAAGGCCTTGTGACGGTTGCCATTGGCTATTGAGGCGCCTTGAACCGCTGGCGCCTCAATAGCCAATGAGGAATAGCCAATCACCCATGCAACTGAAGGTCCTGGCCTACATCACGCGCGGGCGCGACTTGCTGGTCTTCGAGCACGCGGGGATGCCCGAGGCCGGGCTGCAGGTGCCGGCGGGGACCGTCGAGCCGGATGAGCCGCTGGACGATGCGCTGTGGCGCGAGATCGCCGAGGAGAGCGGGCTGACGCGCGCCCACCTGCAATTGCGCACACGGTTCGCGCCGATCCCGCATCCGGCCTTCGCTGTGGTGCGCCACTACGCCTGGCTGAGCGCGACCGCGACGCTGCCCCAGGCCTGGAGCCACGCGGTCGGCGGCGCCGGGGAGGACCGAGGCCTGGTCTTCGTCTACCGCTGGGAGCAGCTCCCGCCGCCCATCCTGGCCGATCGTATGGACGAGGCCGTCGAACAGCTGCTGGCGGCCATGACTGACGCACGCGCATGAAACGCCCCTTCCTTCCCCTGTTGATCGCGCTCCTTGTCGCGGCCGTGTTGTTCAGCGGCACTCGGATGCGTCTCATCAGCGGCTGTCCGGGCGAGTATTGCGTCGACTCGGGCGAGTTCCAGGTGGCCCTTGCGCTCGACGGAACCGTGCACCACACCGGCTACCCGCTCTACATGATGCTGGGCACGCCGTTCGTGTGGGGCCTGGCAGCGACCGGCATCGCGCCCGCTGAGGGCGCCGCCTGGTATTCGCTCATCTGGGCCCTCACGGCGGTGGCCGCGACCTGGTGGGCGGCGCGGATCTTGTTGGACGACCCGTGGATCGCGCTGCTGCCGGCGCTTGTGATCACCGTGACCCCGGTCTTCTGGGTCCACGCCGTGATCCCGGAGGTGTACAGCCTGCACTTCGCGTTCTCGGCGCTGGTCGTCGCGTTGACGTTGCGTCTGAAGCGCGATTGGTCGGCGCGCTGGGCGTGGTTGCTGGCGGCCGTCGCGGGTTTGGCCGTCGCCCATCATCGTCTGGCCGCGCCGACGGTCGCGACCGCCGCGTTCGTTCTGGCCGCGGACTGGTGGCGCGCGCGCGACCGGTGGTTGTGGTTGATCGTCGCGACCGGGCTGGCGCTGGTGGGGTTCCTGCCTTACATCGACATCCCGCTGCGCGCCTGGGCCGGATCGATCTGGATCTACGGCCAGCCGACGACCTGGGACGGTCTGTGGTTCATCGCCTCTGGGCGCGAGGCCGCGGACTTCGGCCAGATGCAGCCCTTTCAAAGCGGTCTGCTTGGCGCGCTCAGCGTGGCGGCAAGCGGCGTCCGCGACCAGGCCGGGTGGCCGGTGCTGGCCGTCGCGCTCTTTGGCGCCGTGTCGGCCTGGCGGGTCGGGGGAACGGCCCGTCGCGATACGCTCGTGATCCTGGCGTATGCGGCCGTCGGCCTGATCTTCGCCGCCGCGTTTTGGGCCGTGCTGCCCGTACCCGTGATCGTGTATCCGGCGCTTTCGGCCGCGGCGCTGCTCGTGGGCGCCGCCTTCCGACACCTGCGGGCGTGGTCGAGCCGAGTCACGCCGGCTGCGGCGCGCGGGCTGGCCCTGTCGGCCGCAACCCTGTGGACGGGCTGGCAGGGATACGGTCTGTGGCCCGAGATGCAGAACATGACGGGCAACGACTCGAACGCGCGTTTTGCGCAGTCGGCCGAGACCGATCTGGTTGCGCCGGATGGAGCTGTCGTGATGGCGCCGTTCGGCGGGCGCTACGCGGCGCTCGCCTATGCCAAGTACGTCGACCATGCCCTCGCCGACCGTCGCCTGGTCGACCATCGATCGGACTTCGGCGCGTTGGCCGCCGACGGCGGGCGGATCTACACCAGCGCGGAGACGCCCTACACGCTCGGCCTGGATTGGTGGCGCGAACGGCTCGGGCCGGACGTCAGCGTCGAGTCGGCCGGGCCGGGTTGGATCTCGATCGGCCGGCGCGAGATGTCGGCCGCCACGAACGGCGTGACCCTGGGCGACGGCGTGGTCGTGGCGGGTGTCAGCGCCGCGCAGGGAGCCGATGGCGCGGCCTGGACAGTCACCGTTCAGTGGGCCGCCGAGGCGCAACCGGGTCGCGATTACAGCACGGTCGTCTTCGGCAGCGATCAAGTCCTGACCGCAATCACCGCGCCCGATCAGATCGTGGCCCAATCGGATTCGAAGGCGCCGGTGTACGGCTGGTACCCGACCACGTTGTGGCGGCCAGGCGAGCGGATCCGCGAGGACCATGGGCTCACCTGGCCGGCGGATCGCACGCTGCGGACGATTGTCGTCGGCGCGTACGTGCAGGAGGCCGACGGGTCGTTCACGACGTTGGGGCGCTCGGCCTGGCACCTTGTGGATGGGGTCTGGTCGCCGGCCCCCGTGAGCACACCTTAGGTATACTCAGACAGCGTTTTTCTCGGAACCTGAACCCCTGAAAGGCCTCCTCCATGGCAATCACCGGAATCGACCACTTGCAGATCAGCGCGCCGCGCAACAGCGCGGACCGCGTCCGACAGTTCTATGGCGACGTCCTCGACATGCTCGAGATCGACCCGCCTGAGGGCCTGGCCGGGCGTGAAGGGCTGTGGTACGTGGTCGGTCGAACGCCGTTGCACGTGGCCTTTGAAGGATACGGCTTTGGTAACGAGCCGCGCTTCCTGGCGCTGACGTCCTCCGACCTCGATGCGTCGTACGGCGCGTTGCGCCAGAAGATCGCGCCGATCGACGTCGACCGCGATGACGACGGCAACCTCAAGCGACTCAAATTCAAGGATCCGTTTGGGAACCAGCTCGAGCTGACCGTGGTCGCGCCCGGGAGCCTCGACGAGGCCATCGTCGCGCACAACGTCGAGCCCTACCTGGCGACGGGCGAGAAGCTCGCGGAGTTCCAGGTGCCGGCGGGCGAGGCCGAGGCGCTCTCGTTCAGCCCCGACGGTCGATTTGTCGCGGCGGGAGCCGTGGTCAGCGATTCGCGCGAGGCTTCGCCGACCGTGTCGGTGTGGGACCTCGAAAAGAAGGGCGAACCCGAGGTTCAGGTCGAGATGGCCTCGTCGGTTTGGGAGCTGGCGTTCTCGCCCACCGGCAAGGAGCTACTCGCGCTGAGCCAGGACGGCAGCGTCGAGAGCTGGCGCACGAGCGATTGGGAGAGCGAAGGCTTCGCCGAGCATGCGGCGGATTCTTCGGGCATGGCCTACACGGCCGGTGGGCAGCTCGTGGCGGTCGGCTCGGACGACGTCGTGCAGGTCTATCGCCCCACCCTCGACCAGTTCGTGACGGTTCGACCCCGACTGGGCACGATCGAGAGCCTGGCCTTCGACCACGAAGGCACCCTGGCCGTGGTCGGCGAGGCGAAGCGTATTCAGTTGTGGACCCTACAACCCGCGCAACGGTCGTCGTACGAGTTGCTCGGGTTCGACACGGCGCTCGGCGCCATGGCGTTCTGCCCGAACGAACCGTACCTCGCGGCCCTCACCGAGGATGGCGCCATCCTGATCTGGGACATCTACAACGCGCCCGAAGATCCCACGCCGCTCGACCTGGACGATGCGTTCGATGCCTTCGCCTTCGCCCCGCGCGGCGACGTCCTCGCGGCGGCTTGCGGGTCGACCGTGCGCCTCTACGATTGGCGGCGCACCGAACCACTGGATTGCTCGGTCGAGGCCAGCGGCCAGGTGCTCAGCTTGAAGTTCTCGCCCGATGGGCGTTCGTTGGCGGTCGGCTGTGACGACGGCCGCGTGCAGATTTGGAAAGTGCGCTGATGTCTTCTGCGAAGTTCGCCGAGAAATACCTGCTGGCCCGCGACACGGCGGCCAAGGCCAACCCGAAAGGCGGCACGTCGGGTTACGAGCTCGAGCTCAACGTGCTCGACCACGACTTCAAACCCGTGCTGACCGTCGGCACCGGGCCCGACCAGCAGTCGTTCATCGACTACCTGTTCGCGCACCACGTTCCCGCGTGGCTCCAGGACCGCGCCCAGCGCGAGGTCTTCCACTGGATGATCGAGTGGGCCACGCGCCCGTACTACACGGTAACCGGCACGATCTACGAGCAGCGCCTGCTCGAAGGCGCCGTGGTCAACGCGCTGGCGGCGGCGGGTCGGTCGTTCGGCGAGCGGCTGTACGCCTTTCACGGCAACCTGCTCTACCCGATCGAGGTCGGGCACGACTCGATCCCGTCGGGCTGGAACCTGGCCAAGCGGCGCTATCTGCAGAAGTGCGTGGACCTGTACGGCGTGTCGCTCGCGACGGCCGGCATCCACGCCAACATCTCGCTGCCCGAGCCGCTCCTCAGCTGGGACTTCATGCACCTGTCGCCCGGCGAGCGCGGCGACGGACATCTGGACGCCTACAAGAACCGCGTCTACGTCGAGGCGACCCGGCTGCTGCGGGCCTTCGCCGCGCTGTTCGTCGCCACAAGCGCGAGCACGCCGCTGCGCCCCGATCGGCGTGACGGGAAACCGGTCGTGCTGTTGACCGGCGTCGACTCGAACCGCAATTACACGTTCCCGAACCCCGACACCCTCGACATCCCGTACCTCTACCGCTCGCACGAGGAGTATCTGCGACTCTCGTACGATCTCGTGCGGCGCGGCGTCCGTTTTGGCAACAACAACTGGACCCCGGTGCGCGCCCGCTCGTTCGCCGAGCCGGTCGAGCGTCTGATCCTGACCACGGCCGAGCAGCTGCACGGCATCTACAACCGCGGCCTGTACGCGGTCGGTGAGCGCGGCTCGGTCGAGACCATGGCCAGCGACATCGAGCGCGAGAACCTGCTGGCGCGGATCAACATCCCGATGGCGCGCGTCGAGGTTCGGACCGACGAAGGCGGGCACCCGCTCGACCTCGACATCGCCAACCTGGCGCTCAAGGAACTGCTGCTGATCCACATCTACGAGGACCCGGCCTTCGGTCGCGCCTTCCGCTACGACCACGAAGACCTGGCCCGCGCGCGGCGGAACGAATCGTCGGCCGCCCACTACGGTCTGCGTGGCGAGATCGAGAATCCGTTCACCGGCAAACCGGTGGCCATGCGCGACTTCCTGCGCTGGACGCTCGAGCAGGTCCGCCCCGTGGGCGAGGCGATCGGCTACTGGCCGTTGCTCAACCCGTTGGTCGAGATGGCCTCGGGCGCGCCCAATACCGCCGAGCGCATGCGCGAACGGATCGCCGCGCTTAGCAACGGCGCGATCGTCGAGCCGGGCGAGGCCGTGCCGACCGAGATCCTCAAGCAGCTCGCGATCGAACGCGAGGCCCAGGTGCGCGGCGACATCGAGACCATCGCCGGCAGCGTGAGCAAGCTGGGCGACGAGGCCCAGAAGCTCCGCAACTTCCTGCAGCACGCGCGCGACGAAGTGCGTCAGAACGACCCGCAGGCGCCGATCCGCTACCGGCCCCGCGCCGACGTCGCGCTGTCGACGACGTACCCCGACAAGACCAGCGAGATCGTCGACCTGGCGCAGCAACTCATCCGCATCCCGTCGGTGACCAACTGCCCGAACGAGCGTCTGGACGAGGTCTCTCGCGCGGGCACGCTGGTCTTCGACTACCTGCGCGACGCCGGTCTCGAAGTCACCTATTTCAACCGCGGCAAATACCCGGCGGTGTTCGCGGCCTTCCCGGGCGGCGCGAAGGCGCCGATCATGCTCAGCGGGCATTTCGACGTCGTGCCGCCCGAGCCCGACGACAGCCAGTTCGAGCCGCGCATCGAGGGTGACTATTTGTACGGCCGCGGCTCGGCCGACATGAAGACCGTGGTCGCCACGTACATGGTCTGGATGAAGGATCAACTCAAGGCCGGCGCACCCTACCCGGGCGTGAACCTGTTGCTGGTCGGCAACGAGGAGAACGGCGAGAGCGAGCCCTTCGGCACCCCCCACGTGCTGGCCGAGCTGGCGCGGGACTACGACGGCTATCAGCCCAGACTGTTCATCGCCGGCGAACGCACCGGCGAGAAGGGCACCGAGCTGATGGGCGAGATCTGCGTCGAGAACCGCGGCGTGATGCGCTTCGAGGTCATCGCGCGCGGCGTCAAGGGCCACACCGGCGTCAAGGGCGCCAACGCGGACCTCGGCGATCGGCTCTTCGAGGCGCGCACGCGGCTGGTCGAGGTGTTCAAAGAAACGCTGACGCTCAAGGGCGATGGCGGCTGGCAATCGCAGTACCGCTTCCCGTTCCTGAGCGCGGGCGAGCGCGGCGTGTACAACGTCACGGCGGACCTCGGCGTACTGGGCGTCGAGATCCGCACCATCCCGCAGGACACGACCGACCGGATCGTCAAACAAGCCGAGGTGGTCTGCCAGGAACTTGGGCTCGAGCTCAACCTGCAAGTCAATGAAGGCGGCGTGGCCGTCTCACCCGACAACCCGTATCTGGCGCGCGTCGTCGACGCCACCCGCGCGGCTTTCAACCAGGAGCCGAACATCGGCAAGAAACTGCCCGGCTCCTCGGCGCGGTTCGCGCCCGGCGGTCAGGCGCTCGTCTGGGGTCAGACCGGCATCGGCCCGCACGCCAAGGACGAACGCCATTACATCCCTAGCATCCTCGGCTACTACAAAGCTCTGGTCGAGCTGGGCAAGCGCATGCGAGACAGAATAAGTCTCTGATTGTTGATTTCTGATTGGTGATTGAGGGTCAATCAGCAATCAGAAATCAACAATCAGAAATCACTTGATCGCCCTATCGCCTACTGCCATGCTTCACCTTCACCGCCTGACCGACGCTCGGAAGTTTTTGGATCTGACGTCGACATTTCTCGCCGCGCACGAGGCGGAGAACAATCTCATCCTCGGCCTGGCGGCGACGCTGCTGCGCAACCCGACGACTTACTCCGCAGAGAAGCCGTATTTCGGCGCCGTCTCGGTGGGTCATGACGTCGTCGCGGCCGCGTTGATGACGCCGCCGAACATGGCCGTGTTGAGTTGGTCGGACTACGAAGAAGCGGTGCGCATGCTGGCCGGCGACATCTGGACCTTTCGGCCCGACACGCCCGGCGTGCACGGCCCGCGCCCGACCAGCGCGTGGTTCGGCGAGGCCTGGGACGCACTGACCAGCCTCGAGCCGGTGCTGTGCCTGGCCGAGCGGGCGTTTCGGCTCGACCGGGTCATTCCGGTGACGGGTGTAGGCGGAAGCGCCCGCGACGCGCGCGACAACGAACTGCCTTTGCTCGCCGAATGGGTCGTGGCCTTTCAGGCGGAGGCACTGCCGGCTTCGGTCGGGCCGGTGATCTCCGCCAGCCAATTGCTCGAACGCTGGCGCTCGGCGACGGCGCTGCCACCCGAAGCCGGCGGCACGATGGTCTGGGACGTTGACGGCGGGCCCGTTTCGTTTGCGCAATACAAGGGGCCGACGCCCAGCGGCCTGCGAATCGGCCCGGTTTATACCCCGCCGGAACACCGTCGTCACGGCTACGCCAGCGCCCTTGTGGCCGCCGTCAGCCAACGCATCCTGAGCTTCGGCAAGACCTACGTCTTCCTTTACACCGACGTCGCCAACTCCACCTCCAACCACATCTACCAGGCCATCGGCTTCGAGCCGATCTGCGATGTGGATGAGTATCGATTCAGGGAGTGAGACCCGCCCAGCACCCGGTGGTTCGGCCGCACACCGGGCCCCGGGGTCGTAGCTGGCCGTGGATCCTGCCGGCGGCCTGCGTCCGTCGACCGATCGAAGACCGCTTCAGCCGGCGCGGAATCTTGTGCACAATAGCCTTGACCATCCCGCCCGTGGCCGGTATGATCACCGCAATGTTCGCCCTGCCTCGCGCCCGTCGTAGCAGCCGTCGTTTCGTCATCCCGTAAGGGAAGGCGGTCGATTGCGTGCGCCACGCGGCCCTGGCCGGCACCTGGTTCTACTCGCAAAACGCCTTCCATCATCGGAGGGCGTTTTTTTTTGCTGATTGCTGATTGTTGATTGATCCTCAATCACAATCAGCAATGATCGAGGGGTCTGTGGATTTCGACCTGATTCGACGTCTTGAGGAGATCTCGCTGAACGCCCTGCCCGCGCGGCAAACGATCGTCGACGACGGCTGGGTGTTGCGACTGACCGGCGGCGGGACGGGACGAGCCAATGCCGCGTACCCGCTGTATGCAGGCACCGACGACCTCGTCGCCCGGATCGAACGCGTCGAGGCCGTCTACCGTAGCGCCGGTCTGGCGCCGATGTTCAAACTCACGCCGGCCGCCAGGCCGACCGAGTTGGAGGTCGGGCTGATCGCGCGCGGGTACAAGCTGCGCGGCTCTGATACGCAAGTTCAGATCGCGCGGCTCGACACGTCAACGGAGCCCGTCTGGCCAGCGGGCACGTCGGTCGATCTTCTGGAGGCCGTCACCGGCGAGTGGCTCGAGGCGTTCGGCGCCACGCATGCCAACTGGTCGCCGGAGGACATGTCGCTCAAGCGCTGGATGCTCGAGGCGATCGCCACGCCGGCCGTCTTCTTGCTGGTGCGCCAGGCCGGCGTGCCCGTCGGGGTCGGCACGGCCATCGTCGACGGCGAGTGGGTCGGGCTGTTCGACATCGCGCTTGTCGACTCCGCTCGCGGAAACGGCCTGAGCCTGCCGCTCTCACTGGCCTTGCTCAATTGGGGTCTGGCGCGGGGCGCGCGGCGGGCGTATCTTCAGGTGGTCGTGGACAACGCCCCGGCCCTGCGCACCTATGCGCGACTGGGGTTTCAGGGCGTGTACAGCTACTGGTATCGAAAACTTGATTCGTGATTTGCGATTGGCGATTTGCGATTGCTCCAAACTGAGGAAGTCGCAAATCACCAATCGCAAATCGCAAATCGCCACTTCAAGGAGTCTCATCATGTCCGACGTCAAGAAGATCGTCCTCGCCTATTCGGGCGGCCTGGACACCAGCGTGATCGTCCCGTGGTTGAAGCAGAACTATCCAGGCTCGGAGGTCATCTGCTTCGCCGCCGATGTCGGCCAGGGCGAGGAACTCGGCGGGCTGAACGAGAAGGCCATCGCGACCGGCGCGGTCAAGTGCGTGGTCAAGGACCTGCGCGAGGAGTTCGCGCGCGATTACCTGTTCAAGCTCGTGCAGTCGAGCGCGATCTACGAGCGGCGCTACCTACTCGGCACCTCGATCGCGCGCCCGCTGATCGCGGCCCATCAGGTCGCGGTGGCCGCCGAGGAGGGCGCCGACGCCGTGTCGCACGGTTGCACCGGCAAGGGCAACGACCAGGTGCGCTTCGAGTTGACGTTCACGGCGCTCAACCCACAGCTCAAGGTCATCGCGCCCTGGCGCCATCCCGATTGGCACATCCGCTCGCGCGAGGACGCGCTCGAGTTCGCTGCCGAGTTCAACGTGCCCGTCACCGCGTCGCTCAAGTCGATCTACTCGCGCGATCGCAACCTCTGGCACCTGTCGCATGAGGGCGGCATCCTCGAAGACCCGGCGGCCGAGCCCGAGGAGTCGATGTTCCAGCTGACCGTGGCGCCCGAGAAGGCCCCGGACAAGCCCGAGTACGTCGAGATCGAATTCAAGAACGGCGAGCCGGTGTCGGTTAACGGCGAGACGCTGTCGCCGGCCACGTTGATCGCCAAACTCAACGAGATCGGCGGGCGCAACGGCTGCGGCCGGATCGACCTGGTCGAGAACCGTCTGGTCGGCATGAAGAGCCGTGGCGTGTACGAGACGCCCGGCGGCACCCTGCTCTTCGAAGCGCACCGCGAGCTCGAGTCGATCTGCCTTGATCGCGACACCCTGCACTACAAGGAGCAGATCGCGCTCCGTTACGCCGAGATGATCTACAACGGCCAGTGGTTCCACCCGCTGCGCGTCGCGCTCCAGGCCTTCGTCGACCAGACCCAGCTGCACGTCAACGGCCTGGTTCGGCTCAAGCTCTACAAGGGTAGCGTCATCGTCGCCGGCCGCAAGAGCCCGCACAGCCTGTATCGCGAAGACTTTGCGACCTTTGGCCAGGAAGACGTCTACAAGCAATCCGACGCGACGGGATTCATCCATCTTTACGGATTGCCGATGAAGGTCACGGCCCTGCTCGACATCGCCGGCAACAAGGGCCTGCACTACGCCCAGCCGGATTACTCGAAATTCAAGCGGGACTAAGGAATGGGGTGATTGGGTGACCGGGGGATTGGGTGATCGCCGGATAGCACAAATGATCTACAATCACTCAATCGCCCGTCATTTGGCGGGCCTGTTCAGGGGGAACAGGATGAATGCCGATGTATTGCGCGATCGCACGCGACGGTTTGCGTTGTGTGTGATCGAATGTACCAAACCACTTTGGCCATCGGGAAGCGGAAAGGTACTGGCCCATCAGGTTGTGCGTTCGGCGACCTCGGTCGGCGCCAATTACCGGTCCGCGTGTCGCGCGAATACGAAGAAAGCCTTTGCGCATAAACTGAGCATCGTCGTCGAAGAGGCTGACGAGACCGTCTACTGGCTCGAGCTCATTCGCGATAGCAAATTGCTGGCGACAACGGCCATTGATTCCGTGCTTGACGAAGCCGACCAGATCCTGCGAATCATGGCGGCCTCACTTCACACTGCCCGTGCTCAACTACCATGACTGAGACATCCCGGCCCAATCATCAATCACCCAGTCCGCCGCTTGCCCAATCACCCAATCTCTTGTGGGGTGGCCGTTTCGACGGCAAGGTCGATCCACTGGCCCACCAACTCAACCAATCGTTGAGCGTCGATCAGCGCATGTGGCGCGAGGATGTTGCCGGGAGCCTGGCCTGGGCCGGCGCGCTCGGCGCCGCGCGCGTGATCTCGGCCGAGGAGGCCGCCGCTTTACAGGCCGGTCTCCGCGACGTCGCCGCCGAGCTTGAGGCCGGCACGTTCGTCTTCGCGGCCGGCGATGAAGACATCCACACCGCCGTCGAGCGTCGGCTGACCGAGCGCATCGGGCCGCTCGGCGGCAAGCTGCACACCGGCCGCAGCCGCAACGACCAGGTCGCCACTGACTTTCGGCTGTGGTGCCGGGCCGCGATCGAGCGTGTGATCCGGTCGGCACGCCAGCTCCAGAGCGCGCTCGTTTTACAGGCCGAGGCCCACGCGGCCACGGTGCTGCCGGGGTACACGCACGTCCAGCGCGCCCAGCCGATCACGTTTGGGCATTGGTGTCTGGCGCACTTCTGGGCGCTCGAGCGCGATCTCGACCGCTGGCGCGCGACGCAGACGCGGCTCAACGTCATGCCACTCGGCTCCGCCGCGCTGGCCGGGACCGCCTACCCGATCGATCGGGCCGCGCTGGCCGAGGCCCTCGGCTTCGCGCGCGCGTCGGAGAACTCACTCGACGCGATCAGCGACCGCGACTTCGCCGCCGAGTTCCTGTTTGACGCCGCCCTGACAGGCACGCACCTGAGCCGGCTGGCCGAAGCCCTGATCCTGTACTCGTCGAGCGAGTTTGGCTTTGTGACCATGGCCGATGCCTACAGCACGGGATCGAGCCTGATGCCACAGAAGAAGAACCCCGATATGCTCGAGCTGGCCCGCGGCAAAGCCGGCACCCTGCTGGGCGCATTGACCGGCCTGCTGGCCACGCTCAAGGGCCTGCCCTCGGCGTACGACAAGGATCTGCAGGAGGACAAGGGTGCCGTGTTCGCGGCGCATGACGTCCTCACGGTCATGTTGCCCGTCGTGGCCGGCTGCGTCGCCACACTCACCGTCAACGTCGAACGGATGCGCGCCGCGCTCGAGCCGATGGTGCTGGCGACCGACCTCGCCGACTATCTCGTGCACAAAGGGGTGCCCTTTCGCGAGGCCCATCATGTCGTCGGCGCCGCCGTGCGCCTGGTCGAGACTGGGCGGACGACCGGGCTGACGAAGCTCAGCGACCTCTCGCTCGATCAGCTGCGCGGCCTGCACGGGGCCTTTGAAGCCGATGTCGCCAACGTGTGGGATTTCGACGCCGCCGTCGCGCGCCGGTCGACCGTCGGCGGCACGTCCCCCGATAACGTGCGAGCCCAACTGGTCGCCGCTCACCGGATCCTCGAAGCGGCGGCCCAGGACTGAACGCCATGCGCCCCCATCATCTCGAGACCATCGCGCGCGTGAAGACGCACTTTGAGGCCGATCCCGACGTTCGCGCCGTGATGCTCGGCGGCTCGCTCGCCCACGGCTTTGGGCGTGACGACTCCGACGTCGACATCCAGATCGTGATCGGCGAGGCCGCCTATTCAGCGCGGCTGGCGGCGGGCACGCTCACCTTCTTCAGCCGCGACCTGGCGACCTACGAGGGCGGCTACGTCGACGGAAAGTACACGACGGCCGAGTTCATCGGCCAGGTCGCGCGGTCGGGCAGCGAGCCGGCGCGATTTGCTTACGCCGACGCCCAGATGATCTTCACGCGCGACGCAGGCATCCCGGATCTCATCGCTGCGGCCGCGCATTACCCGACCGTCGAAAAACAGGACCGGCTATTGCGCTTTCGCACTCAACTCGAGGCCTGGCGTTGGTTCGCGGGCGAAGCCACGCGGCACGACAACACGTACCTGCTCAACCTCGCGATCCAGAAGCTCGTCCTCTTTGGGGGTCGCATGTTGCTGGCGAACAGCGAGCGACTCTACCCGTATCACAAGTGGTTTCTTCGGGTGCTGCAGGATCTGGCCGACCGCCCGCCGGACCTGATGGACCGGATCGCGTCCATGTACGCGCAGCCCGGACTACCAACCGTCGAGTCGTATTACCAATGTGTGCTCGGCCATCGTGCCTGGGAGACGCTGCCCGGCTCGTGGGGCAATCAGTTCATGATCGACAACGAGTTGACCTGGATGTCCGGCTCCTCGCCGATCGATGATCTCTAACCGATGTGCAGTCCCGTGGGGCCGCCCGTCGCCGCGTTTATCGGGATTGCCCAGCCAGCCGGCGGAAATCTTGTGCGATTTCCCCGTCTTGGTCGGGTCAAGCTGTGGTATTCTAATGATCTATGGTGTTCAACGCTGGATTGAAGCGCGCCCGTCGTTCCCCGAAGCCTGACACGGCCTTCGGCGCTCTTCGTTTGGCACGGTGACGACACCACGCCTGCAGTGCACGCCAGAAGGCCTCTCAACTTGAGAGGCCTTTTTTATTGGTCGGGCGAGGCCCGGCCGTCGCCTGATCCCCCGCCGCGATGCGGGGCAGGAACTTGAAGGAGAACACGACCATGACCGCTTCCACCACCCTGATCGGCACCTGCCCCGAGTGCGAAGGCACCGTGTCGCTCAAGCCCGACACCATGGAGGGCGAGATCGTCGTCTGCGGCGATTGCGGCGTCGACCTCGAAGTCCGCGCGCTGACCCCCAACGTCGTGCTCGAGCTGGCCCCTCAAGAAGCCGAGGATTGGGGCGAATAGTCGGCTGGTCGACTTGTCGGCTGGTCGGCTAGTCTGTGTCGACCAGCGGACTAGCAGACGAGAAGACCAGAAGACCAACTATGAAAGTCGGTTTACTGTACTCCCGCATCCGGGTCGAGGAGAAGTGGCTGCTCGAGGCCCTGGAGAAGCGCGGCGCGAACTACGAGAAGTTCGACGACCGCGAGGTGGCGTTCAAGCTCGAGGACCCCGGCGCCTGGGCCAGCTTCGACGTCTTCCTCGAACGCAGCATCAGCTACGGCCGCGGCCTGTACTTCTGCAAGCTGCTCAATGCCTGGGGCATCCCGACGGTCAACGCCGCTAACGTGGCGGACACGTGCGGCGACAAGCTCTGGACCTCCGCCGCGCTCAAACGCCACGGCGTTCCCCAGCCCAAGCTGCGCATGGCCTTCACGCCCGATGCCGCCATCGAGGCCATGGAGGAGCTCGGCTTCCCGGTCGTGCTCAAACCCGTGATCGGGTCCTGGGGCCGCATGGTCTCCAAGATCAACGATCGCGACGCGGCCGAGGCCATCCTCGAGCACCGCGAAGCGCTGGGCAACTACCAGCAGAACATCTTCTACATCCAGGAATACATCAAGAAGCCGGGGCGCGACATCCGCGCCTTTGTCGTCGGTGACGAAACCATCGCCGCGATCTATCGGCATTCGGGTCACTGGATCACAAACACGGCGCGCGGGGGCAAGGCCACGCCCTGCCCGGTCACCCCGGAGCTGAACGACATGTGCATCCGCGCGGCCGAAGCCGTCGGCGGCGGCGTGCTGGCGATCGACCTGTTCGAGGATCCGGACCGCGGGCTGTTGATCAACGAGGTCAACCACACGATGGAGTTCCACTCCAGCGTGCCGGCCACCGGCATCGACATCCCGGGCAAGGTCGTCGATTACACCATGAACGTCGGCCGCAACAAGGACAAGTGGTTCGCGGCGTATCAACCGGTGCCGAAGGACGTCGTCGACTAACGAATTTGCGATTTGCGATTGGTGATTTGCGACTTCTTCTTTGCCTAGACGAAATCGCAAATCACCAATCGCAAATCACCAATGGATCATGACCGAGAAAATCAAAGTATCTATCGTTGGGGCTTCCGGCTACGGTGGCGGCGAATTGCTGCGGCTCCTGCTGTTCCATCCGGGCGTCGAGGTCGTTCAGGCCACGTCCGAGAGCAAGGCCGGTGAGTTCGTTTTCCAAACGCACCCCAACCTCCGCAAGCGCACGCAGCTTCAATTCGTCAGCCAGCAGGCCCTGCAGCCCTGCGACGTGCTCTTTCTCGGCCTGCCGCACGGCGAGGCGCAGAAGAAGATCGCGCACTATCAGAGCCTGGCGCCGCGCATCGTCGATCTCTCGGCCGACTTTCGCCTGACCGACCTGGCGCTGTACGAGCAGTTCTACGGAGAGCCGCATCATGCGCCCGAACAGGTCGGCAAGTGGGTCTACGGCCTGCCGGAGCTGACCCGCGAGGCGCTCAAGACCGCGAACTATGTCAGCGGCGTCGGCTGCAATGCGACGGCGTCGAACCTGGCGATCCTGCCGCTGGCGAAGGCGGGTCTGCTCGCCGACGACAAGCCGATCATCGTCGATGTCAAGACCGGCTCGTCCGAAGGCGGCGCGAGCGTCAATCCGGGCTCGCACCATCCCGAGAAGTCGCACTCCGTGCGCACCTACGCCGCAGTCGGGCATCGACACACCGCCGAGGTCATCCAGACCTTCGGGCGCAGCGACGTCCATCTGACGATGACGGCCGTCGACCTGGTGCGGGGCGTGCTTGCGGCGGCCCATTGCTTCGTCAAGCCGGGCACGACCGAGAAGGACCTGTGGAAGGCCTATCGCGGCGCCTACAAGGACGAGCCCTTCGTCCGTATCGTCAAGGACAAGACCGGTCTGCACCGTGTGCCGGATCCCAAGATCCTGGCCGGCTCGAACTACGTCGACGTCGGCTTCGATCTCGACCCGCGCACCAACCGCGTGGTCTCGCTGGCCGCCATCGACAACCTGATGAAGGGCGCCTCCGGCTCGGCCGTGCAGGCCTTCAACCTCATGTGCGGGTTCGACGAAACGACAGGGCTTGAGTTTCCGGGGTTGCATCCTGTGTGATTTGCGATTTGCGATTTGTGATTTGCGATTTCCTCCTGGCTCTGAGGAAATCGCAAATCACCAATCGCAAATCGCAAATATCGATGAGGCAAGACATGATTGTGGTCAAAATGGGCGGCACCTCCGGCGTCAACTTCGACGCCGTCATGGCCGATGTGGCCGCGCAGGTAAAGTCGGGGCAGAAGCTGATCGTCGTGCACGGCGGCTCGGGCGAAACCAACGCCATCAGCGAGCAATTGGGGCACCCGCCGCAGTTCGTGACGTCGCCGTCGGGCTTCACGTCGCGCTACACCGATCGGACCACGCTCGAGATCTTCGCCATGGTGACCACAGGCAAGATCAGCACCTTGATCACCGAGCGGCTTCAGAGCCTGGGCGTCAACGCGTTCAGCCTCTCGGGTGTCGACGGGCGCGTCATGGTCGCGCAGCGCAAGGAAGCCATCCGCATCATCGATCCGAAGACCGGCCGACCGCGCATGCTGCGCGACGACTACACCGGCAAGATCGAGACCGTCGATGCCGGCTTGCTCAACGCCCTGCTCGATCTTGGGCTCACGCCGGTCATCGCGCCGCTGGCGGTCTCGCCGGAGGGCACGGCCCTGAACGTCGACGCGGACCGCGCCGCGGCCATGGTCGCGGGCGCCGTCGGGGCCGAGCAGCTGATCATCCTCAGCAACGTGCCCGGCCTGCTGCGGCAGTTCCCGGACGAGAGCACGCTGATCCGCCACATCGACAAAGACAAGGTGGAGGCCTCGCTCGAGTTCGCCGAGGGCCGCATGAAGAAGAAGGTGCTGGGCGCCAGCGAAGCCACGGCCCTGGGCGTGCAGAAAGTCGTCTTTGCCGATGGGAGATGCGAGCAGCCCATCCAACGGGCGCTGGGTGGCGAGGGAACCGTGATTTCTTGATTTGCGATTGGCGATTGGTGATATGCGATTTCCTGAGTAGCAAGGGGGGCGCTCATGACACCGGAAGAACTGCGCCAACGCACCAAGGAGTTTGGAGTGAGGTGTATCCAGGTCGTTGATGCATTGCCTAGTACGCGAGCCGGTGACGTGATCGGAAAACAACTATTGCGAGCAGGCACATCCGTCGGGGCCAACTACCGTTCCGCCACGCGTGGGCGGTCGGGCCGCGAGTTTACCGCCAAACTGGGTGTTGCCATCGAGGAAGCCGACGAGTGCCTTTATTGGCTCGAGGTCATCATTGACGCCAAGCTTCTACCTTCCAGGCGCCTGGCCAAGCTGCGAGCGGAAGGCGAAGAGATCGTCAAGATCCTGGTTGCCACCGTTCGCACCATGAAAAAGCGCGCTGCTTCCTGACAATCGCCGTTGCCAGGCAACCATTGCAAATCGCAAATCACAAATCACAAATCGCAAATCACAAATGACCAACAATCAACAATTCGAAGCCGATCACACCTCCGGTCTCTACACCAAACGGGCGCTCACGATCGTTCGGGGTCAGGGCGCGACGTTGTGGGATAGCGAGGGCAAGGCCTACATCGATTGCGTGGGCGGCCAGGGCGCTGGCAACCTCGGTCACGCCAACCCGGCCGTCGTCAAGGCCATCGCCGATCAGGCCGCGACTGCCATCTCGATCCCCGAGATGTTCTACAACGACAAGCGCGCGGCGCTGATGGAGAAACTGCTCAGCATCGCCCCGCCCGGCATGCAGTACACGTATTTCTCCAACAGCGGCGCCGAGTCGGTCGAGGCCGCCTTCAAGTTCGCGCGGGTCAAGACCGGCAAGCGCCAGATCATCGCCACCGTGCGCGGCTTCCATGGCCGCACCATGGGCGCGCTCTCGGCCACCTGGGAGAAGAAGTACCGCGAGCCGTTCGAGCCGCTGGTGCCGGACTTCACCCACGTGCCGTACAACGACCTGCCCGCGCTCGAGGCCGCCGTGAGCGATCAGACAGCCGCCGTGATCCTGGAAGTGATCCAGGGCGAGGGCGGCGTCCGGCCCGGCACCGCCGAGTTCCTGCAGGGCGCTCAGGCGCTGTGCCGCAAGCATGGCGCGTTCCTGATCCTTGACGAGGTGCAGACCGGCTTCGGCCGCACCGGCGCGATGTTCGCGTGCGAGCACTTCGGCCTCGAGCCGGACATCCTGTGTCTGGCCAAATCGATCGCCGGCGGTCTGCCGATGGGCGCCGTGCTGTTCAACGAGCGCGTCGGCAAGCTGCCGCCGGCCGTGCACGGCAGCACCTTCGGGGGCAATCCGCTGGCCTGCGCGGCGTCGTTGGCCGCGATCGGCTACATCCAGAGCGAAGGCCTTGTCGACCGCTCGGCCGAGCTCGGCGCCTGGTTCCAGGAGCGCTTGAGCCGGATCCAGAGCCCGCTGATCCGCGAAGTGCGCGGCAAGGGCCTGATGGTGGGGGTCGAACTCAAACAGAAATCCGCGCCTTACCTGCAGGCGCTGATGAACCAGCACCAGGTGCTGGCGCTGCCGGCGGGCATGAACGTGTTGCGTTTCCTGCCGCCGCTCGTGATCGAACAATCCGACCTGGCCCGCGTCGGCGACGCCGTCGAGGCCGTCCTCACCCGCCCCGCCGTCACGGCGGTCGAAGGCGGCACCGAGTGAATAGAAAGGGATGTTTAGCCACGAATTTCGACGAATTGTGACGAATTATCAGAATGAATTCGTGACAATACGTCGAAATTCGTGGCAAAGCTTCCGTTGAGGTAACCCGCATGACAGAGGATAGCCGTTATCGGCAGTACACGCCCCGACCGCTCGAGATCATCGACACGACGCTGCGCGAAGGCCAGCAGACGTCGTTGATGCACGACCACTTCAAGTATTTCTTCACCCGACAGGACAAAGAAGAGTTGCTGCGCGCGTTGATCGTGTGCGGCGTCAAGTTCGTCGAGTTGTTCGCGCCGGTCGTCAGCGCCCAGGAGGCCGCGGACTTCGCGGCGCTCAAGGACGTGCGCGACAGCCTGATCACGCAGAAGGGGTACACCTTCCTGCTCGCGCACGTCCGCTGCCACCCGCGCGACGTCGAGAGCGCGATCGCGGCAGGCGCCGACGGCCTCAACTTCTACATCGGCACCTCGCCCGAGTCGCGCGCCTTCAACCACGGTCGCCAGCTCGACCAGATCGTGGCCCAGACCCGGCCCTTGATCGAGGACGTGCGCAAGAACCACCCCGGCCTGATCCTGCGCTTCTCGGGCGAAGACGCTTTCCGCACCCGCATCGGGGATCTGGGCTACGTCTACGACGCCATCGCGCCGCTGGTCGACCGCCTCGGCCTGCCCGACACGGTGGGTGTCGCCACGCCGCCGACGGTCACCGACCGCGTCGCCGCGCTGCGCGAACGCTATCCAGGGATGGATTTCGAGGGCCACTTCCACGAGGACCGGGGCTTCTCGTTGGTCAACGCACTCGAGGCCGTCCGCGGCGGCGTGCGCTTCATGAACACGACCGTGCTCGGCATCGGCGAACGCTCTGGCATCACGTCGATGACCGCCCTGCTCTTCAACCTGTTCCTCGACCACGCCTACGACGCGTTGGAGGGCTACCACCTGCGCGGGTTGTATCCGCTCAACGTGCTCACCGCCGACAAACTCAAGATGCTCGTGCCGCCGCGCGAGCCCGTCAGCCTGACCAATCGGACGCACACCGCCGGCGTGCATCAGAACGCCGTGCTGCACGGCGCATCGTCGTATGAGGCACACCCGCTCGATCAGTTCGGCGTCAACGAGTCCGAAATCCTGCTCGGACCGCTATCGGGTTGGAACATCATCCACTACTTCCTCAAGGAGATACGCTACTACGAGCTCGACGAAGACAAGGCGCGCGAGATCGCCGCGATCTTCAAACAGCGCGTGTATCAGGAATCGCCCGAGACGCCGCCCGAGCAGGTGCTGATCGGCATCGCCGAGGAGCAGGGTCTGCGCAAGCTGCAGTTGCCCGAAGGCCGACACGAGATCGTGCAACGCCTCGATGGGGGCGAGCGCGCCCGCGGCGCGGCCGGCTTTGCCCTGCCCGCTCATGGGCGCTGAGGAGCCATGATGGGCAAAACTTTCGCCGAGAAAGCCCTCGCCCGCGCCGCCGGCCTGGCCGAGACCACGGCCGGCCAGATCGTCGACGCGCGGCCCGACATCATCCTGTCGCACGACAACACGGCGCCGATCGCGCGCATCTTCCGCACCATCGGGGTCGAGAAGGTCGCGCATCCCGAACGGCTGGCGATCACGCTCGACCACGCCGTCCCGGCGCCGACGCCGGTGCACGCCAAGAACCACGCCGAAGTGCGCGCCTTCGTGGCCGAGCAAGGCATCAAACACTTCTTCGAGGTTGGCCGCGGCATCTGTCATCAGGTCTTCAGTGAAGAAGCCCTGATCCTTCCCGGTCAACTCATCCTGGGCTCCGACTCGCATACGACCCACTTCGGCTGGCTCGGCGCCTTTGGGGCCGGCATCGGCCGAACCGAGGTCGCGGCGCTGTGGGCCACAGGCGAACTCTGGCTGCGCGTGCCCGAGGCCATGCAGGTGACGCTCGTCGGCGCGCTGGCGCCCGGCGTGACGACGAAGGATGCCTGCATCCACCTGATCGGCCAGTACGGCGCCGACGGCGGTCTGTATCGTTCGATCGAGTTCACCGGACCGGGGCTCTCCACGCTCTCGCTCGAAAGCCGCATGGTCATCCCGAACATGATGGCCGAATTCGGGACCAAGAACGCCTATCTGCCGCCGGATGAGGCTGTGTTCGCCTGGCTCGCAGAGCGTCTGACCCGGAGAGCGGAGACCGACCGCGCAACGCTCGGCGCCCCTCGCGCCACGGCGCTGTATCCCGACCCCGATGCCGATTACGCCCAGCGCGTCACGCTCGACCTCGGCGCGATCGAGCTGACCGTCAGTTGTCCGCATACGGTCGACTCGGCCGTGCCCGTGGGCGCCGTCGCCGGCCGCAAGGTACATCAGGCCTTTTTGGGCACCTGCACCAACGGCCGCATCGAGGATCTGGCGGCCGCGGTCGACGTCCTGCAGGGTCGTCGGGTTGCGGCCGGCACGCGGCTCCTGGTCATCCCGGCGTCGTCCGAGGTGTACGCCGAGGCCCTGCGGCGCGGCTATGTCCAGACGCTGCTCGAAGCCGGGGCCGTGTTCGGGACCCCGGGGTGCGGCCCGTGCATGGGCAACCACATGGGCGTGCTCGCTCCGGGCGAAGTCTGCATCAGCACCGCGAACCGCAACTTCCGCGGTCGCATGGGCGAGCGCGACGCCGAGATCTACCTCGCCAGCCCCGCCGTCGTGGCGGCCAGCGCGGTCAAAGGCGCCATCGCGGATCCACGGGAACTGTAATGAGAGAGGACGGGCGTCACGGGTCAGGCGTGGGTGACCACAAGGGCCGCCCCGTCGCCTGATACCTGAGGCTTCCTGCCATGACCAATCGCATCTGGAAATACGGCGACGGCGTCGACACGGACGTCATCTTCCCTGGCAAGTACACGTACACGCTCAAGGAGCCGACCGAAATCGCGGCGCACGCGCTCGAGGATCTCGATCCGCGCTTCGCCAAAGAGTCCCAACCCGGCGACGTCATCGTGGCAGGTCGCAACTGGGGCAATGGGAGCTCGCGCGAACAGGCCGTCACAGCACTGAAATACCGCGGCATCGCGGCCGTGATCGCGCGGTCTTTTGGGCGCATCTACTACCGCAACGCCGTCAATCAGGGCCTGCTCCTTCTGACCTGTCCCGAAGCCGTCGACGCCGCCGTTGATGGAGAACCGATATCCATCGACCTCGCCGCCAGCACGATCACCACAGGCGACCGCACCTTCGCCTTCCCGCCCCTCTCGCCCAGCGTGCTCAGCATGATCGAGTCCGGCGGGCTCGTGCCGCACCTGCGCAAGAAACTGGGGCTCACTTCTACGGCTGAAGTGAAGATCGCAGACTAGTGATTTGCGATTTGTGATTGGTGATTTGCGTTTTCCAGTTAGCCAACCGGCGGTCGCCAATCACTAATCACCAATCGCAAATCGCATATGGAAACCACCATGACGACTGTCATATTGATGCCAGGTGACGGCGTCGGCCAGGAAGTGATCCCGGCCGCGGCGGAAGTGCTCGGCGCCTTGGGCCTCGGCCTCACGTTCACCGAAGCGCCGGCGGGATTCGGCCACTTCCAACAGACGGGGAACGCCATCCCCGACGAGACGCTGGCGGATGTCGAGGCCGCTGGCCTGGCGCTGTTCGGCGCGACGTCGTCGCCGAGCGGCGGCCTGGCCGGCTACCGCAGCCCGATCCTGGCGCTGCGCAGGGCCTTCGACCTGTACTGCAATCTGCGCCCGACCTGGGCCTTGCCGCGGATATCACTGCGGCAAGGCGTGGATCTGCTCCTGGTCCGCGAAAACACGGAGGACCTGTACGTCGGTCGCGAGCGCCGCGACGGCGACACGGCCGTGGCGGAGCGTGTGATCACGGCGGCCGGGTCCGAGCGGATCGCGCGAGCCGCGTTCGAGCAGGCGCTGCGCCGGCAGACCCCCAACCGGCATCCCGCAGTCACTGTGGTTCACAAAGCCAACGTGCTCAAAGTGACCGACGGGCTGTTCCGACAGCAGTGTAAGGCCGTGGCCGCGGGTTATCCCGACGTCGGCTGCAATGAGATGCTGGTCGACGCGATGGCCCTGCGGCTCATGCGCGACCCCGAGGCGTTCGACGTCATCGTGACGACCAACCTCTTCGGCGACATCCTGTCGGATCAGGCCAGCTACTGGATGGGCGGTCTGGGCGTCGCGCCGTCGGCCAATATCGGCGCACGGGTCGCCGTGTTCGAGCCCGTGCACGGCTCGGCGCCCGATATCGCCGGCCAGGGCGTGGCCAACCCCCTGGGCGCGATCCTGGCGGCGGCGATGCTGTGCGATCACATCGGCCACCAGGCCGCGGGTTCGCGCGTTCGCGCCGCCTGCGCCGCCGCGCTGGCCGACGGCGCGGCGACGCGTGACCTCGGCGGCCACGCGACCACCCTCGACATGACCCGCGCCGTGCTGGCCCGGCTTTGATCGATCGCCAGGAGTAGCGGGGTAGCGATCACCCGGGCTCACATTCGACCGATCCTGGGTCCGAGGGTCGGACCTCCTTGACAAACTAATGATATTAGTTATAATACTAATAATCTTAGCAAGGACAATTCCATGCGCGCCCTGTCATTCGGTCGACACCTGACCCAGATCACCAAGTTCCCGGGCTTCTTCCCGATCAACGCTTACTTCCTCGCCGAGGACGACGGCCTGACCCTGATCGACACGGGTCTACCCGGTGACGCGGCCACCTATTTGGCCCACGCCGCGGCGCTTGGCGCGCCGATCCGGCGTTTGGTGCTCACCCACGCGCACGGCGACCACGTCGGCTCGCTCGACGCGCTGCACGTCGCCCTGCCCGACGCCGAGGTCATCGCCTCGGCCCGCGATGCCCGTTTCTTGCGCGGCGAACGTGGGCTCGACCCGGATGAGCCTCAGACACCCCTACGCGGCAGCATCACCACGATCAAGACGCCGCTGACGCGCACCGTCGTCGCCGGGGAGCGGATCGGGTCGCTCGAGGTCGTGGCGACGCCCGGCCACACGCCCGGCCACATGGCCCTGCTCGACACGCGCGACGGCACCCTGATCGCCGGCGATGCCTTCATGGCCGTTGGCGGCCTGGTCGTGTCGGGCACGTTCAAATGGGCGTTCCCGATCGGGCCGATGGTCACCTGGAACCGGCCGGCCGCGCTGGCCAGCGCGCGACGCGTGCTGGCGCTGAAACCGACCCGGTTGGCCGTCGGGCACGGGCCGGTGATCGAGGATCCGCAAACCCAGATCACGCAGGCGATCGCCGAGGCCGAGCGCGTCTTCAAGGAGCGTTGACATGGTGAAGCGTCGTCGACTCGATCGAGCCCAGGTCGTGGCGGCCGCCACCGAACTCGCCAATGCGGCCGGCCTGGAGGCGCTCACGCTGGCCGCCCTGGCGGAGAAGCTCGAGATCCGTATCCCGTCGCTATACAACCACATCGACGGCCTGGCGGGATTGCGTCGCGAGATCGGCCTGAAGGCACTCGGCGATCTGGAAACCCTGCTCACACGGGCCGCGGCGGGGCGCCAGGGCGCTGAGGCGCTCCAGGCCGTGACGGAAGCCTATTACGCGTACGCCAAAGAAAACCCCGGCGGCTATTTGGCCGCCCAACGACCGGCGGATGCGAGCGACACCGAGATGGCAGCGGCCGGTAAACGCGTCGTCGATCTGCTGCACGACATCATGCGGCCGTTCGGCCTATCCGACAAGGAGACGATCCATGCCGTTCGGGGATTCCGCAGCCTGATCCACGGCTTCGTCAGCCTCAACGCCGCGGGCGGATTCGGATTGCCGGTCGATGTCGTGCGCAGCCTGCGCCAGGCCCTGAACTGGTACCTGGTCGGTCTGCAGAGCTCGAACGCCCGAACCCGATCCGGATAGTATTCGGCAAAACACCCTTATTACCCGAATGTTCCGTACGCCATGCAGCCATTATGGCACTAGAATGTCGGCATGAGCTCCATTACTTCGAATAGCACACCGGCCGTTGGCGATCGACTCAGCCCGGGCGTCGTGATCGCGCTCCTGGCCACGTACCTGATCTGGGGAACCACCTACCTGGCGATCCGATTCGTCGTGGCGAGCGTACCGCCGTTCCTGATGGCGGGCTCGCGCTTCTTGATCGCCGGTGCCGTGCTGTTCGCGATCTTGATCGCGCGTGGGCACAAGGTGCCTGGATGGGGAGCATGGCGCAGTTCAGCGATCGTGGGTCTGTGCATGCTGGTCGGTGGCATGGGGCTGGTGGCGCTCGCCGAAAACATGGGCGTGTCGTCGAGCCTCGCGGCGGCCCTGATCGCGACCGTGCCACTCTGGAGCGCGATCTTCGCGCGCTGGTTCGGTCGGCGGGTCTCGCGCCGTGATTGGCTCGGCATCCTGATCGGCTTCGTCGGCGTCGCCCTGCTCAATCTTGAGGGCGACCTGCGCACGAACCCCATCGCGGCGGGCGTGCTCTTTCTCTCGCCCATGTTCTGGGCGCTTGGCTCGCAGCTCAGCAGCCGTCTCGACATGCCCGCCGGCGAGATGGGCACGGCGACCGAGATGCTGATGGGCGGCCTGCTGCTGGCGATCGTGAGCGTGGCCAAGGGTGAACCGTTTCCGACGTTGAGCGCCCTGCCCGTCGTGGCCTGGGGCGCCTGGATCTACCTCATCACGTTCGGGTCGTTGCTGGGTTTCAGCGCGTATATGTATCTGCTGCGCAAGGTGCGCCCGGCGCTGGCCACCAGCTACGCCTACGTGAACCCGCTGGTCGCGCTGGCGGCCGGCGCGGCCCTGGCCGACGAACGCATTTCGTGGATCGGCCTGATCGGGATCGCCATTGTGCTCGGCGCGGTCGCCTTTATCGCGCTGGGGCATGCCGAACCCACGCCCCCGTCGTCGAAATAGACTGGTATCATCCGCCGCGCCGATCATGCGTGTCATCGCCTTCCACAAACCCTTCCACGTCCTGACGCAGTTCACCGATGCCGAAGGGCGAACCACGCTCAAGTCGTTCATCGACATCGCGGGCATCTACGCCGCCGGTCGACTCGATTACGACAGCGAGGGGCTGCTGCTCCTTACCGACGATGGCGCGCTGAACCAGAGTCTGACCGACCCGCGTCACGAACGCCCAAAGACCTACTGGGCGCAGGTGGAGGGCAAGGCCGCGCCCGGGCAGCTGGCGCCGTTCGAGGCCGGCATCGTCTTGAGCGGCGAAAAGTTGCGACCGGCCAAGGCGCGCATCATCGCGGACCCGCGGGTCGGACCTCGGATGAGCTACGCGGACGCGGCGCATCCCGTCCCGGCGCCCGTACGCAATTACCATCCCACGACCTGGCTCGAGATCGCCGTCCACGAGGGCAAGAAGCACCAGATTCGACGGATGACCGCCGCCGTCGGGTTACCGTGTCTGCGGCTGATCCGATGCGCGATCGGGCCGATCACGCTGGATACCCTGGCCCCCGGCTCCTGGCGACCGCTGACCGCCGCCGAGATCTATCTGCTCGAAGCACAGGCGCGACATGCTCCGGCTCAGCGACCGTCTTCGAGGGCAAAGAAGCATGGATGACATCGCGTTGCTGACGGGTCTGCTCGAGCGGTACAGCCCGACCGGGCAGGAAACCGAGGCGGTGCGCTTCCTCGTCGATGCGATGGCGACGGCCGGGCTCGACGCGCATGTCGACGCCATCGGCAACGCCATCGGCGTCGTCGGCGCCGGTCCGCGCCAGATCGTGTTGCTCGGCCACATCGACACGGTGCCGGGCGAGATCGCGGTCACGCGCGAAGGCGACCGCCTCAACGGTCGCGGCGCGGTCGATGCCAAGGGCCCGCTGGCAACGTTTGCCGCCGCCGCCGCGAATTGCGTCGGGCGTGACCTCGGCGATCGTCAGATCGTGGTCATCGGCGCCGTCGGCGAAGAAGGCGACAGCCGCGGCGCGCACTTCATCAAGGATCGTTATCGCCCGGCCGCGACAGTCATCGGCGAACCGAGCAGCTGGGAAAAGATCACGCTGGGCTACAAAGGCAGCGCGTGGTTCGACTTTCGTGTCGGACGCACGCTGGCGCATACGTCGGCACAGGCCGAGAGCGCCTGCGAAGCGGCGGTGTCGTACTGGAACGCGGTGACCGCCTGGGCCACGAAGCACAACGCCGACAAGCCGCGCATGTTCGATCAGGTGTTGCCGACGCTGCGGCGCATGGAAAGCGGCTCCGACGGATTCGTCGAGACGGCCGTGTTGAATTTCGGTCTGCGCCTTCCGCCGGGTCTGTCGGTGATGGATCTGGATGCGATCCTGCGCGGTCTGCTTGTCGATGCCGAACTGACGTTGAAGGACGGTGTGGCGGCATACCGTAGCGACAAGAACTCGGCGCTCGTGCGGGCCTTCCTGGCATCCATCCGCCAGGCCGGCGGGCAACCGACGTTTTCGGTCAAGAGCGGCACCTCCGACATGAACGTCGTCGCGCCGTTGTGGGGCACGCCGATCCTTGCGTATGGGCCGGGCGACTCAGCGCTTGACCATACGCCGGACGAACATATCTCGCTCACCGAATACCAACATGCGATCCGGGTCCTGACGCAGGTCCTCGTCACTGTTTGAGCACCGTCCAGCGCGACGACGTCACATAACGCCTTCCTCTGTAGTATCGCTCCGCAAAATTACGGAGCGGTCTCCGTTTAGGCCGGTACCCTGGTACCAAAACCTATCGTTTCGGGTTTGGTTTTCTTGACAGGCCTAGTGGCGCTGACTATGATGACGTTATCCGGTTTTGTGACCAAATCCCAATATGACTGAGCCCCAAGGCCGAGTTTGCCCTGGGTGAGTTGCGTCACTCCATCCGAACGACGTGATGGTTCGCAACGGCCTCACTGTCCGAGTGTGATTGGCACCGGCGTTCACCCTGTGTCGACGACCACGCACCCGCTTCCCGCATCGGTTCGACGTCGCGGAACCCGTCGAGGTCCACGCCTTAATCCCTGGCTGGTCCTCGGCGGCGGCGCTGCGATGATCGCTCCTCTGTGCGCCCTGATCTTGATCGGCGTGGCGCTGCTCCGCGATGGTTTTTTGAAGGATCTGGTGGAAGGCCCGGCGGTCGTTCTGGCGACCAGCACGGCCGTCGTCCCGGCTTCGGGCGCGGCGCCAAACGCAAGCCCATCCGCGTTGATCAGCGACGCGGTGTCACCGCCCGTGACCCCGGATTTGCAGACCGGTGTCGAGGCGTATCCGATCGACGGCGCCCCGACCACCCCGGCCCAGCCCGCGGCGACCGCCACCAACTCGGCATCGGTGCCTGCCGCGCCGACGACCGTTGCGCCGACCCAACCCATCCAACCGACCGCCACGACAGCGGTCAACGCGACGCCCATACCGGCTACGCCGACGCCGCTCGGTGCGGCGACGGCCACGCCGGGCGCGCCAACGGCGACACCGACCGCGGCACTCGCAATCGGCCCGTCTGAGACGCCCGGCCCTGACGGCTGGTGGTTCCGCGGCATCAACGTCTCGACGGTCGTCGTCAACGAGGAGACCCGCCTGAAATTGATGGCGGAGATGGTCAACAACAGCACGCAGAACCAGTCGATCACTGGCATCAGCGTCGACATCACTTTCTCGGACGGCACGACGCTCACCTACTCGGGCAAAGATGAGTTGTACTGGCCCACCCGCGATTTCGACGATGTCCTCGGGCTGCCGCCACAAGGTCGCATGCCGGTCGATATCGACTCGTTCGCCGGGCCCGAGGGCGCCACGATCACGAACATCGCCTGGCATGTGACGAGCACGCCCGGCGGCGCGATCGGCCGCACGGACTTCCAAATCGAGACGCTGTGGTCGGGCATGCGCGGCGGCCAGTACTATGTCGATTACAAACTCACCATCCCGGGCGAACCGGCCAAGGACGCCGTGATCGTCGGCATATGGGGCAAGAACCGCGCTGGCCAGGTCATCGGCGTCAGCTACGAATACGGGAACGCGTATTCCGTCGTCGCCGGTACCGCGCGCGACTCGCTCTTCTTTACGCCATTGAGCGGCGATGTTGTCGAAACATACGTCATTGCCGTTTGGGGCCAGTAAGCAACACGCACGGATGCATGGAAAGGAGATGTCGCAACGAAACGATCAATCCACCCGAGCCATGTCCGCCCGTACGTGAACACGTCAATGCAGGAACAAAAGTCATGAAAAAATCTCGATTGATTCTGACCGCTTCGCTGGTGTCGAGCCTCGCGCTCAGCATCAGCCCGGCCTTCGCCCAGGGCACGGGGCCGGCGCGACCCGCCCCCGATTCGCTCCAGGCCCTGCGCGTGACCGACAACGCGTCGCTGGAGAACACTCAGCGCCTGAGCTCGGAGCTCGTCGGCGCCACCGGCAAGGTCGAAGTCGTGGTGCGCCTGACCGGGCAGCCGGTCGCGTACACGTACGCCGCCGGCGCTGACGCGGCCGAGCAGGTCGCGGCAGGCCAGACGATTGCGGCCGCCCAGGCGGACATCATCGCCGCGGCGCAGTCGCTCGATGCCAGCGCGGTCGTGCTTGGCCAGACCAGCGTGGCGCTCAACTCCGTCATCCTGCGCATGGACGCCAGCCAGGTCGCGGCGCTCGCCCAGAACCCGGGCGTGTTGTCGATCCGACCGGTGCGCAATTACTCGCTCGATCTGAGCGAGACCGTGCCCTACATCGGCGTGACCCAGGCGCTGCGCGCCCAGGGCGTCGACGGGTCCGGCGTCAAGGTGGCCGTGCTCGACTCCGGCATCGACTACACGCACATCAAGCTTGGTGGCGATGGGCAGCTCAGCACGTATGCGAAAGCGTACTGCGGCGACCCGACGGCCGTCCCCGATCCCACCGACCCGGCCTGCACGGCCGCGGCGCAACCGGCCGACCCGGCGCTGTACCCGAACAGCAAGGTCGTCGGCGGTTACGACTTCGTCGGCGAGACCTGGCCGCTGACCGATGAAGCGCCAGACTCTAACCCGATCGACTTCGAAGGCCATGGCACGCACGTGGCTGACATCATCGCCGGTCTGCCTGGCGGCGGCGTCGGCAGCGGTGTCGCGCCGGGCGCCGAGCTCCTGGCGGTCCGCGTCTGCTCGGCGGTGGCCACTAGCTGCAGCGGCATCGCGCTGCTTCAAGGCGTCGACTTCGCGCTCGATCCGAACGGCGACGGCGACCTGAGCGATCGCGCGAGCATCATCAACATGTCGCTCGGCTCCGACTACGGCGTCGCGTACAGCGACGATCTGTCGGCGGCCGTCGACGGCGCGACAGTCGCCAACACGCTCGTTGTGGCTTCCGCTGGCAACGGCGGCAACCGCCCATACATCGCCGGCACGCCCGCCAACGCCTGGACGGCGCTGTCGGTCGCGCAGACGCAGGTGCCGAGCGCGATCCAATACGCGCTGCGCATCACGGCCCCGGCCAACATCGCAGGTCTGTTCACGGCCACCGCGACCGTGGATTGGGCCCCGATCACAACCGGATTCTCGGGCGACGTCGTCTATGTCGGCGACGCCTGCACGACCCTGACCAACAACCCGACCGGCAAGGTGGCGCTGATCGATCGCGGCACCTGCAACATCAGCCTCAAGGTCGACCGGGCCGCCAAGGGCGGCGCCACCGCCGTGATCCTGGCGGACAACCGGCCGGCGGCTGAAGCCCCGTCGTTCTCGTTCGGCGGCGGCGACACGTTCGTCCAAACCATCGTCGTGACCCAGGCCATCGGCAACCGCATCAAGGCGGGGCTGGCGGCCGGCGTCGTCTCCGTCTCGGTCGATCCCAAGGACGCGACGGCCCTGGTCGGCTCGATGGCCGGCACGTCGTCGCGCGGCCCGAGCGGCGGCCAGATGTACTACGGCAACAGCATCATGTACGGCCAGCTCATCAAGCCTGAGATCGGCGCGCCCGGCGCGTCGGTGTCGGCTGTGGTTGGCACGGGCACCGAGACCCAGGGCTTCGGCGGCACGTCCGGCGCCGCGCCGATGGTCTCCGGCGCCGCGGCTCTGCTGCTTGACTCACGTGGCGGCATCATGTCGCCGTGGGATATGAAGGTCCGCCTGATGAACACCGGCGAGACCAACATCTACACCGTCCCGGCGGCGCTCGGCGGCACGCTTGCCCCGATCACGCGCATCGGCGGTGGCGAGGTGCGGGTCGACCGCGCCGTTTCGGCTCAGGTCTCGGCCTGGGAGTACAGCAACCGCGCCGGGTCGTTGTCGTTCGGCTTCGTCGACGTCAACCGCCCAGTCGTCACGCTGCGCCGCACGGTCGTGGTCAAGAACGAAGGCAGCCAGTCGGTCAAGTTGAACATCGCCCCGACGTTCCGCTTCGCCAACGACGAGGCCAGCGGGATCCTGCGCATCGAAGCCCCGACGTCGGTCACGGTCGGCGGCGGTCGTGAGCGCACGTTCCGCGTGCAGATCACGATCGATGCCAGCAAGCTCAGCCTGTGGCAGCTCAACTCGGGCGCCAGCGGCGCGAACGGCGCCGCCCTCAACGGGCCCGAGCTCGACGGCTACCTCAACCTGGTCGACGCCTCGGGCAACGCGGCGAACAACATCCACCTGCCGTGGCACGTGCTGCCGCGTCTGGCCGATAACGTGAGCCCGAACCGCACGTCGGTCAAGTTCGACACGAGTGTCCAGGGCTTCCCGGCGGGCACGGTCCAGCTCCGCAACCGCGGCGCCGGCCCGGCCTTCGTCGACTACTACGACCTGGTCGGCACCAGCGAGAACCTGGCCCAGAGCCTCAAGGGTCAGCCGCCGGTGATCGACCTCAAGGCGGTCGGCGTGGCGACGTTCGACTTCCCGGATCCGGACTGCGGCCCGTACGTCATGCAGTTCGCGATCTCCAGCTACTACCGCCAGAGCCACGCGGATGCCCAGGCGATCTTCAACGTCGATCTGGACGTCAATCGTGACGGCAAGTACGACTTCGAGATCTACAACTTCGACGCCACCAACTCGTTCTCGGGCGCGCGCGATGGCCGCAACGTGGTCTTCGTCGCCAACCTGCGCACGGGTCTGCTGACGGGCGCCGACTTCTTCGTGGATCACGCCCTCGAGGCGTCCAACTACGTGTTCACGGTGTGCGCCTCGGCGCTCGTCGACTCGACCGCCCCCGGCGGCGCGATCGCGGCGACCGCCGGCACCCCGATGAACATGCAGGTGTATGCCCAGGAGATCCAGTCGGTCGGCAACGTCACCGACGTCCTGTCGGGCATGGTGGTCGCCCCCTTCGGCGAGCGCTATGTGGCGATGGTCAACGACATCGCCCCGAGCGCGACCGAGACCCTGACGGTCGTGGATCTCGGCGCGACGGCCAACACGAGCAAGGGCGTCCTGCTCTTCCTCGATGGGCAGCGCACGGGTGGCCGCAGCGGCGCGACGGACGGCAATGAAGCGCTTGTTATCACGGCGCGTCCGTAACGCTTCCGCGGATCGGTCATAACAGAGCGGGCCCGGTCTCGGCCGGGCCCGCTTTGTCGTTCTTTCTGCTTGTCTGCGTTGTGTTCAGCGCGGGCACAACCGGAAGTTACCGTCGCGCGTGACGCGATAATCGAGGCGCCGGTCCGCAGCCTCGATCTCGATCCAGTAGCCGGACGTCGGCGTGGCGAGGTACATACCGCCCGGCTCCGGACAGCCAAGCGACCCATCGGGCCAGGTGACGGCCTCGGCCCGCACGATCGACACAGGCGCGTCGGCCGGCAGGCCCAACGTGGCACGCGCGGCCCGCACAACGGTGTCCATGATGTCGTCCGGCGCCTCGCCCAATTCGGGCGCCGCCGTCGACGAGACCCGGTCAAAGGTGCGGGACTGCGTCGGGATGACCGCACCCAGATCCGCGGTCGCCGTCGGAACGTCGCTTGGGTTGGTAGCCGTCGGCGTCGCCGAAGCGCTTGGGGCGTCCAACGGCTGACAGGCCGCCACAATGGACAGGCCAACCAATGGGAGGAAGAGGCGAATGGCAAAAGACATGGTGATGGGACGCTCCCCTGCCAGCGGCGGTTCCCGGCCTGGTCGCGCCCGCGATGTCGCGTCGCTGGCGTTGGCGACCCTCCTGGCCCTGCTGCCTGCCCATCCGGCCGCCTTCGGTCAACTGGATGGGACGCAAGAAGCCATCAGCGCCGGCGCCTCCACCTGGAACTTCGGCAACACAAACGGCGTGCGGCGCCCCCCGCTCTCGGTCGTACCTGAGGGCGAGGCGGACCGCAGCGTGCCCGGTTTTGGCCTTGACGATGCGACCCTGAACGGCCTCGGCCCGGCCCTCGACACGAGCGCCACGCTGTGGATCAACAACCTGCAGTTCGCCACCGACACGTTTTCCGAAAGCAATGGTGTCATCTCGGCGGGGCCGGTCATCACGCAGGGCGTGTCGGTCACCGTCCAGCACAGCCTGGTCTTAGACGCCGCCCTGCTGCGCACGCTTGTCACCTTCACGAACGCGTCCGGCTCGGCGGTCAACCTGAACCAGGTGGATTGGATCTTCAGCGAGATCGGCGGAGACGAGAACGCAACCCGGGCGTCAAGCACCGGCGACACGATCTTCACGGTCGAGGACCGCTGGATGGTGTCCGGCGACGCAGATGATCCGACGGCGCCGAGCGTTCCGCATGTGCTCTACGTCTTGTATGGCGGCGGGAGCCCGGCGTTGACGCCGGCGACCGTGGCCACGCGGGTCTATCAGGTCGGCGTGCCCTCGAACAACCAGCGCGGCATGAAGGTGACGTTCGGGCCGATCAGCATCGCGGCCGGAAGCACCCGACGACTACTCTTCTTCACGGGTCTCTACGCGCGTGTGGCCAACGCAACGGCCGCGGCAACAGCCCTGGGTAGTTCGACAACCAGCTGCCCGTTTTACGGGCTCACGGCGAATCAGCGCTCGGAGATCGCGAACTGGAGCCTCGCCGCCAACCCCACCGCGACGCAATGTCAGAGGGTCAACCTGACGGCCATGCTGCGTCAGTGACGCCCGAAGCTCACGCCGGCGCGTGACGCGGGTACGAACCGAGCACGCGCAACATCGGCGCGTACTCAGCCAGATGATCGAGCGCCCGTCGCACGACCTCATTGGATTGCGACCCGACGATGTCGACGTAGAAGAGGTACTCGAACGCGCGCCCGGCCCAGGGCCGCGATTCGATCTTGGTCAGATCGATGTCGCGAAGCGCGAACACGCTCAATGCTTTGAACAACGAACCCGGTTGGTGTTTAACCGTGAAAACCAGCGACGTCTTGGCATCGCCGATGGGCACGGTCCCTTCGCGCGCGATCGCCAGGAAGCGCGTGTAATTCGCCGCGTCATCCTCGATGCCCTCGGCCAGGATCTGCATGCCGTAGACTTCGGCCGCCCGTCGTGAGGCGACCGCCGCGACACTTGGGTCACCGCCGTCGCGCACCAGGCGCACGCTTCCGGCGGTGTCGTGCACGGGCTCGCTCGTGATGCCGGGAAGATGCGCCTTGACCCAGTGCTCGGTCTGCGCGAGGCCCTGCGGATGGCTGATGACGCGGCGCACGCCGGCCAGGGTCGCGTTCGGCAGTCCGATCAAACAATGGCGCACGCGCAGGTAGTGCTCGGCCGTGATCGCCAGGTTATGGCGCATCAACAGATCGTAGTTGCGGTGGATGCTGCCGCCAAGCGAGTTCTCGATCGGCACCAGCCCCACGTCGACAGCGCCGGCCTCGACGGCCGCAAAGACGTCGTCGAACGCCTCGCACGGCACGGTGACCAGGTCGGCACCGAAGTGCTCGAGGGCGGCGGCCTCCGAGAACGCGCCCGGCTCGCCCTGGAATGCGACACGTTTCGCCACGGCTCACTCCCCTCCCACCGGGCCAACCGGACCGGCGGCTTGCAAAGCCCAATCGACAGCGGCCACCGCGTGCAGACGCGTCGTGTCGAACACCGGCAGTGGCACCTGATCGGCCGAGAGCAATAACGCGATCTCGGTACAGCCGAAGATCACGCCCTGAGCACCCTGTGTGGCGAGACGCGCGATCACGTCGAGGTACGCGCGGCGCGACTCCTCCCAGACCTCGCCATGCACGAGCTCGTCGAAGATGATCCGGTGCACAAGATCGCGATCCGGCGCGTTCGGGATCAGGACCTCGATGCCATACTCGGTTTCCAGGCGTCGCCTGTAGAAATCCATCTCCATCGTATACCGCGTGCCAAGCAGGCCGATGCGCGTGAGGCCCGCGGCCCGGATTGCGGCGGCCGTCGGGTCGACGATGTGCAGGAACGGCACCGACACGGCCGATTGGATCTGGTCGGCGACCACGTGCATGGTATTGGTGCACAGCACGATCAACCCGGCGCCCCCGCCTTCCAAGCGACGGGCGGCATCGGCCAGGAGGTCGCCGGCGGCCGCCCACTCGTCGCGCACCTGGAGGGCCTCGATCTCGGCGAAGTCGACGGTGAACATCAGGCTGCGCGCGTTATGATGCCCGCCCAGCCGCTGTTTGGTCGTGACGTTGATCAGGCGATAGTATGCTGCCGACGATTCGTGGCTCATCCCCCCGATCAGGCCGATCAAACCGGTCATGGGTTCACCCCAGCTTCAGTTCGGCAAGCACGCGATCGGTCATCTCGGTCGTGGACAACGCGCCGCCCAGGTCTTTCGTGCGCGCGCCAGCCGTGATCGCGGCATCGACGGCCGCCTCGATCGCCGCCGCTTCGGCCTCAAGGCCGAGCGAATAGCGCAGCAGGAGCGCAGCCGAAAGGATCGTGCCGATCGGGTTGGCGATGCCCTTCCCGGCGATGTCGGGCGCCGACCCATGGATCGGTTCATACAGGCCCGGGCCGCCGTCGCCAAGCGAGGCCGACGGGAGCATGCCCATCGAACCCGTCAACACCGAGGCCTCGTCGGTGAGGATGTCGCCGAACATGTTCTCCGTCACCAGGACGTCGAAGTGCGCGGGGCTGGTCACCAAACGCATGGCGGCCGTGTCGACCAGCATGTGCTCGAGCGCGACGTCGGACTGAGCCTGGCCGATCTCGGTCGCGATCTGGCGCCACATCCGCGAGCTTTCGAGGATATTGGCCTTGTCGACCGATGTGACCCTCTTGCGCCGCCCGCGCGCGAGCTTGAACGCAAGCTCGAGGATGCGCCGGATCTCGTAATCCCAATACTCGAGGGCGTCGACGACCCTGGTTTTGCCATCGACCACTTCGCGGCCCTTGTAGCCGAAGTACAGGCCGCCGGTGAGCTCGCGCAGCACCAGCACGTCGACGCCCGCCAGACGATCGGGCTTGATCGGCGAGGCGTCGATCAGTTGCGGATGCACCTTCGCCGGACGGAGGTTGGCGAACACGCCCAGGCCCTTGCGCAGCGCCAGGATGCCCTGCTCGGGGCGCACCTTGGCTTTCGGATCGTCCCACTTCGGGCCGCCGACGGCGCCAAGCAACACGGCGTCGGAGGCGCGCGCGATGGCGAGCGCCTCGTCGGTCAGCGCCGTGCCGTGGGCGTCGATCGAACAGCCGCCCATCAGGATCGACTCGTACGAGAAGGTGTGGCCACGGCGCGCCGCGACGACGTCGAGCACACGCACGGCCTCTTTGACGACTTCCGGACCGATCCCGTCGCCGGGGATCAACACGATCTTGGCTTTCACTCGAATGACCTCACAACGGGCGTTCAGCCCAAGAGATGATAGACCTCGCCAAGCGAGGCGATGTGGTGAAGCTCGTGCCCGGCGATGACGTACGCCAGGGCACGCACCGTGGTACGGTGCCCGCTAACCAGGCCGGCCCGCTCCCAGTCCGGGGCGTGCAGGCCGTCGAACAACATGATGGTCGCGGCACGGACGGCCGCATGTTCGGCCAGCAGCGACGCCCAGCTGCGCGCGTCGAAACCGGCGGCCGCCACCAGTTGTTCCTGGTCGTACCCCGGGAGCTGGCCGTCGATGCCGCGGGCCAAGCACAACGCGCGATAGGCGAAGATGCGCTCCCATTCGGTGATGTGCCCGAGCACCTGCTTGCCCGACCACTCGCCGGGCCCAGGCCGCGCCGCCGCCGCCGAATCGCTCACGGTCGCAAGCGCGGCGCGGACGGTGTCGGTCTGTCGGATCAGCGTTTCGACCACATCGCCGTCCGGCACGCGGTCGATATAGCCGTGATAGAAGGACCCGCTTTCATCCGGAGCCGGTCGTTGGGCTGCGTGCGCGCGCATGAGCCTTCTCAGAGTCCGGCCGTCATCGGCAGGCCATGTGGGTTCACGCCATCACCAGCCCGTACTCGACGGCGTCGGAGAGCGCGCGCCAGGATGCCTCGATGATGTTGGCGCTGGCCCCGACCGTCGTCCAGCGCTTGCGCTTCGACTGGGTATCGATCAGCACGCGTGTGACGGCGCCCGTGGCGTTGTTGTCGAGGATGCGGACCTTGAAGTCCGCGAGCTGCATATCCTTCAGCGCCGGGTAGACCGCTTCGAGCCCCTTGCGCAGGGCTTTGTCGAGCGCGTTGACCGGGCCGTTGCCCTCGGCCACCGTGTGCAGCACCTCGCCCGACGGCAGGCGCAACTTGACCGTCGCCTCGGCGAAGATGCCGCGGCCGCGGCGATGCTCGACGTTGCAGGTGAAGTCGACCATCTCGAACGGCGCCCGGTACGACGCATCCTGACGCTTCATCATCAACGCCACGGAAGCCTCGGCCGCCTCGAAGGCGAAGCCCTGGGCTTCCAGGGCCTTGATCTCGTTGAGCACGCCGGCGACCTCATCGCCCTGCTCGAACTCGAGCCCGTACTCCTCGGCCTTGCTCAGCAGATTTCCCCGCCCCGAGAGCTCGCTGACGACGACGCGCATCTGATTGCCGACCAACTCGGGCATGACGTGCTGGTACGACAGCACGGAGCGACGCATCGCGGCGACGTGGATGCCGCCCTTGTGCGCGAACGCGCTCTTGCCCACGTAAGCCATGTGCTCGTCGGGCGCCAGGTTGGCGACCTCGGCCACGAAGTGCGAGACCTCGTAGAGCTTCTGCAGGCTGCCCTCGGGCAGACAGCTGATGCCGAGCTTGAGCTCGAGATCGGCCACGATCGGGATCAAGTTGGCGTTGCCGCAGCGTTCGCCGTACCCGTTGATCGTGCCCTGGATCTGGATCGCGCCCTGGCGCACCCCGGCGAGCGAGTTCGCCACGGCGCACTCGCTGTCGTTATGTGTGTGGATCCCGAACGGCGCGGGCACCTCCGCGCGCACGACCTTGCAGATCTCCTCGAGGTCCCATGGCATCGTCCCACCGTTCGTGTCACACAACACCACGGTCTCCGCGCCGCCGCGCACAGCGGCCTTGAGCGTCTCGAGCGCGTAGGTCGGGTCTGCCTTGTAGCCGTCGAAGAAGTGCTCGGCGTCGTAGATCACGCGCCGACCTTTCGACTTGAGGTACGCCAGGCTGACCTCGATGATGCGCAGGTTGTCGTCGAGCGTGGTGCGCAACACGTCGGTGACGTGCAGTGTCCAGGTCTTGCCGACCACGGTGCACACGGGGGTCTGCGCGTCGATCAGGGCCTTGATGTTGGCGTCGTCCTCCGGGCCGCCGCGCACGCGGCAGGTGCTGCCAAAGGCCGTGATCAACGTGTTCTGCCAGGCGACGTCGCGGGCGCGGTCGAAGAACTCGGCGTCCTTCGGGTTCGAGCCCGGCCAGCCGCCCTCGATGAAGGCCACCCCGAGCTCGTCGAGCTTGCGCGCGATGCGCAGTTTGTCCTCGCACGAAAGCGAGATGCCTTCCCGTTGTGTGCCGTCGCGAAGCGTGGTGTCGTAGACCTGAAGCATAGTCATTTGTGATTGGCGATTGGTGATTTGTGATTGATAGTCTGGATGATCATGACCCCTGCCGGTTTCAGGAAAATCGCAAATCACCAATCGCAAATCGCAAATTAGCGGCTGTTCTCGAAGGCTCGAATCTGAGCCTCGAATCCCTGCACGTACCCGATCTCGTCGGTGCCGTTGAGCAGACAGGCCTTGTTGAACCCGTCGATCGGGAACGACAGGGTCTGACCGCCGGGTAGCACGAGCGTTTGCGACGCCAGATCGATCGACAGCGTCGCCTGCGGGGCCTCCTCGGCCAGATCGAACAGCATCTGGTGCGTCGGCCCATCGACGATCACGGGCAACAGACCGTTCTTGAGCGCGTTGTTGCGGAAGATGTCGGCGAACGACGTGCTGATCACGGCGCGGAAGCCGAAGCCGGTCAGCGCCCACGGGGCGTGCTCGCGCGACGAGCCGCAGCCGAAATTGTCGCCAGCCAGCAGAATCTGGGCGCCCTGCGACTCGGGCTTGTTGAGCACGAACTCGGGGTTCGGCGAGCCGTCCTCCAGAAAGCGCCAGCTGTGGAATACGACCTGCCCCAGGCCGTTCTTGTCGGTCACCTTCAAGAACTGGGCCGGGATGATCTGGTCGGTGTCGATGTCGTTGATCGGCAACGCGACCTGTCGGGAAGTGAGCGTGGTGAATTGAGCCATGGTTGATTGCTGATTGATGATTTCTGATTGTTGATTGGTGACCCCTGAGTACCGATTGCGACCGCAATCAGCAATCAGAAATCATCAATCAGCAATCCTCAGGTCCTAGATCAGCGTTCGCACATCCGTAATGGCGCCCGTGAGGGCGGTAGCTGCGGCGGTGAGCGGCGAGGCCAGGAAGGTACGCCCGCCCTTGCCCTGCCGACCTTCAAAGTTGCGGTTGCTGGTACTGACCGCGTACTGGCCGGGCTGGAGCTGGTCACCGTTCATGGCGATGCACATCGAGCAGCCCGCCTCGCGCCACTCGGCGCCGGCTTCCTTGAAGACCCTGTCGAGGCCCTCCTGCTCGGCCTGCTTCTTCACGTCCTGCGAGCCGGGAACCACCATGACGCGCAGACCGTCGGCCACCTTGCGACCCTTGAGCACGTTGGCCGCGAGACGCAGGTCGGAGATGCGCGAGTTGGTGCACGAGCCGATGAAGACCACGTCGACCTTCTTGCCGAGCAGCCCCTGCCCGGGACGGAGGTCCATGTAGTTCAGGGCCTTCTCGAGCGCCAGCTTTTGGTTGGCGTCGCCCAGGTTGGCGGGATCGGGCACGCGATCGGTGATGCGCATGCCCATGCCCGGGTTGGTGCCGTAGGTGATCATGGGCTCGAGCGCCGCGGCGTCGAGCGTGATCGACGAGTCGTAGGTCGCGCCCTCGTCGGTCGGCAACGCGCGCCAGCGTGCGACCGCCGCGTCCCAATCGGCGCCCTTTGGCGCGAACTCGCGGCCGGCCACGTACTCGATCGTGGCGTCGTCGGGCGCGATCATGCCGGCGCGCGCCCCGCCCTCGATCGACATGTTGCAGATCGTCATGCGCTGTTCCATCGTCAGACCGCGGATGGCGCTGCCCGTGTACTCGAAGACAAAGCCTGTGCCACCGCCGATGCCGATCTTGGCGATCAGGGCCAGGATGATGTCCTTCGACGACACGCCGGCCGCCAGCTGGCCATCGACGCGAACTTCGCACGTCTTGGGCTTGCGCTGGAGCAGGCATTGGGTCGCCAGCACCATCTCGACCTCGCTGGTGCCGATGCCGAAGGCCAGCGCGCCGAACGCGCCGTGCGTGCTGGTGTGGCTGTCGCCGCACACGATCGTCATGCCGGGCTGGGTCAGGCCGAGTTCGGGTCCGATCACGTGCACGATGCCCCGATGCGCCGAGTGCATGCCATACAACTGCACGCCGAACTCTTTCGTGTTGTCTTCAAGCACCTTGATCTGGTGCGCGGCCAACTGGTCCAGGATCGGCACGTCGAGTGGCGTGGTCGGGATGCCGTGATCCATGGTGGCCACGGTGCGCTCCGGCCGTCTCACCTTGAGGCCGCGGTTACGCAGCCCCGTGAAGGCCTGCGGAGACGTCACCTCGTGCACCAGGTGCAGGTCGATGTACAGCACCGCCGGCGAATCCGGCTCCTGGGCGACGACGTGCGCGTCCCAGATCTTCTCGAATAACGTTTTTGCCATCGATACCTCAAGCGATTTGCGATTGGTGATGGGTGATCTTCTCCAGGTCCGAAGGAAATCACCAAGCGCCAATCACCAACGATTAGTCTCCCCCGCGCGAGGTGACGAGCACCTTGTTGAGCGCGGAGAGGTAGGCTTTGGCGCTCGCGACGATGATGTCGGTGTCGGCGCCGTATCCGCCGTACGAGCGTGTGCGCTCGGTCTCGGCGTAGGTCATGGTCTTTCCGGGCAACTCGTTGGCCGAGACGCGCACGGTCACTTCGCCGACGGCGTCAATGCCTTCGGTGACGGCATGAACGGCGTACTCGAGCAACGTCGCCGGCACCTGGACGATCTGATCGATGGCCTTGTAGACCGCGTCGATCGGGCCGGTGCCGATGGCGGCCACCGCCCGCTTCTGCCCGTCGGGCCCGACCAGGCGCACCGTGGCGGTGGGCATCCCTATCGTGCCCGATGACACCTGCATGTCGTCGAGCTTGTAGAACTCATGCGATTGCAGCAACTCGTCGGAGACCAGGGCCTCGAGGTCGGCGTCGGCGATGAGTTTCTTCTTGTCGGCCATGGCCTTGAAACGCTCGAAGGCCTTCTCGAGATCCGCATCCGACAGCTCGTAGCCCAGCTCCAGCAACCGCGCCTTGAGCGCGTGTCGGCCGGAGTGCTTGCCGAGCACCAGGCGCGTGTTCTGCGCGCCGACGGTCTCGGGCCGCATGATCTCGTAGGTCTCCTGGTTCTTGAGCATGCCGTCCTGATGGATGCCGGCCTCGTGGGCAAAGGCATTCGCGCCCACGATGGCCTTGTTCGGCGGGACGACGATGCTTGTGTAGTTACTCACCAGCCGGCTGACGCGCACCAGATGGGTCGTGTCGATGCCCGTGTTCAGCCCGAAGATCGGGCGCCGGGTTTGCAGCGCCATCACGACTTCCTCGAGCGACGTGTTGCCCGCCCGCTCGCCGATGCCGTTCATCGTGACTTCGATCTGACGCGCGCCGCTGCGGATGCCGGCCAGGGTGTTGGCCGTCGCCAGGCCGAGGTCGTCGTGGCAGTGCGTCGAGAGGATGACGTTCTCGATGCCTGGCACGTTCTCGACGATGCCACGGATGAGCGCCCCGTACTCGTCGGGCGTTGTGTAGCCGACCGTGTCGGGGATATTCAGGGTGGTCGCCCCGTTCTTGATGGCCTGTTCGAGGACGACGTACAGGAACTTGGGGTCGCTGCGGCCAGCGTCCTCGGGGCTGAACTCGATGTCCTGGCACAGGCTGCGCGCGTACGCGACCATGTTGACGACGCGGTCGACGACTTCCTCGGGATCCATCTTGAGCTTGTACTTCATATGGATCTCGGAGGTCGCCAGGAAGGTGTGGATCCGCGGCTTCGGCGCGTCCTGAATGGCCTGCCAGGCCTTGTCGATGTCGCCCTTGTTGGCGCGGGCGAGCGAGCAGATCACAGGCGCTTCGCCGCGCGGCCCGGTCATCGAACCGACTTCGCGCGCGATGCGGCGGATGGCCTCGAGGTCGTCGGGCGACGCTGCCGCGAAGCCGGCCTCGATGATGTCGACGCCGAGCCGGGCCAGCGCCCGCGCGACCTCGATCTTCTCGGACGAGGTCATGCTCGCCCCCGGCGACTGTTCGCCGTCTCTCAGCGTGGTGTCGAAAATGCGGACGTAGTTATTCATAGTCTTGTTGTCCAGTAGTCGAATAGTCGGGTAGTCCCTGTCAGGCCGACTGGCGTGATCGATTGAGATAGCCGATCAAGGCATTGATAAGCCGTTTGACATCGTTGGCCTTCACATAGATCTGATCGAAGCATTCCTTGTCGATGTACGCCAGGTCCAGCGCCAAATAGCACTGAGATTGCAACTCGCTGGCAGACCGACGGGCGATTTTGAGGTAGCGGACGAATTCGGCATCCGAGCCGCTTTCGAAACCCTCAGCAATGTTGTGCATGCCCCAACCCGCGGCTCGTTGGATTTGGTCCTTCAAGCCATAGTCCCTGGCGAATGCCGCCGCGCCGCTGGCAGCGTAGACCAAGCGGGCCAACTCGCGGCCCGCCTGCCACGACTGAACGTCCTCAAGTCGCTCGATCTTCATCCGCCCCCTTCGGATATCGAAGGACTACCCGACCACCTGACTACTCGACCACCTGACTATCCCTGCTCTTCCGGCTTCACCTTGACCGGGTTGAGGAAGGGCATCATGTCGCGGAGCTGTTCGCCGACCTTCTCGATGGTGTGCTCCTGGCCCGCCTTGCGGGTGGCGTTGAACCAGGGACGCCCAACTTCGTTTTCGGCGATCCACTTGTTGGCGTACGTGCCGTCCTTGATCTCGTCGAGCATCTTCTGCATCTCGCCGGTCGTCTCCTCGGTGATGATGCGCGGGCCGCCGGTGTAGCTGCCGTGCTCGGCCGTGTCGCTGACCGAGTAGTGCATGTAGTTGATGCCGCCGCGGTACATCAGGTCCACGATCAGCTTGAGTTCGTGCAGGCACTCGAAATAGGCGATCTCGGGCTGGTAGCCGTTCTTGACGAGCGTCTCGAAGCCGGCCTTGACCAGCGCGCTGACGCCGCCGCAGAGCACGGCCTGCTCACCGAACAGGTCGGTCTCGGTCTCTTCCGAGAAGGTGGTCTCGAGGACACCCGCGCGGGCGACGCCAAGCGCCTTCGCATACGACAGCGCCAGCGCCTTGGCCGAGCCGGAGGCGTCCTGATGGACGGCCAGCAAAGCCGGCGTGCCCTGGCCGTCGACGTAGAGCTCGCGGACGCGGTGGCCCGGCGCCTTGGGCGCGATCATGCTGACATCGACGTCGGCCGGCGGCACGATCGTGCCATAGCGGATGTTGAAGCCGTGGCCGAACATCAGGGTCTTGCCCTTGCTCAGGTTCGGCGCGATCGACTCGGCGTAGATCTTGGGCTGCTTGGTGTCCGGCGCCAGGATCATGATCACGTCGGCCCAGGCCGAGACCTCGGCCACCGACCCGACGGTGAGCCCGGCGGCTTCAGCC